>NZ_JANQKD010000078.1 GCF_028281305.1 Pelagibius sp.
GGTCACGAAGCCCATGTGGGCGACCGAGGAATAGGCGATCAGCTTCTTCATGTCCTCCTGGGCCAGGGCCACGAGGGAGGTATAGATCACTGCGATGACGGAGAGGCCGAAGACCAGAGGCGCGAAGAAATCGGACGCCAGCGGCATCATCGGCAGCGAAAAGCGCAGGAACCCATAGCCGCCCATCTTCAAGAGCACGCCCGCCAGGATGACCGAACCCGCCGTCGGCGCCTCCACGTGGGCATCCGGCAGCCAGGTATGGACCGGCCACATCGGGATCTTCACGGCAAAGGAGGCGAAGAAGGCCAGCCACAGCCAGGCCTGCATGGAGGCCGGGAAGCCGTGGGCCAGAAGCGTCGGGATGTCGGTGGTGCCGGCATCGAAGTACATGGCGAGGATCGCCAGCAGCATCAGCACCGACCCCAGCAGGGTGTAGAGGAAGAACTTGAAGGCCGCGTAGACGCGCCGTCCGCCGCCCCAAATGCCTATGATCAGGAACATCGGGATCAGCACACCTTCGAAGAAGATGTAGAAGACGACGAGATCGAGCGCGCAGAACATGCCCACCATCAGCGTCTCAAGCACGAGGAAGGCGACCATGTATTCCTTCACCCGCGTCTGGATGGCGTTCCAGCTTGCCAGCACGCAGAGCGGCGTCAGCAGCGTGGAAAGCAGGACGAACATCATCGAAATGCCGTCGACGCCCATGTGGTAGCTGATGTTGAAGGCCGGGATCCAGTCGACCCGCTCGACAAACTGGAAGTCGGCCGAGTTGCGGTCGAACTCGGTCCACAGGAAGAGCGAGACGACGAAGGTCACGAAGGACGTCCAGAGCGCCATGTAGCGGGCATTCTTCGCCACCACGGCCTCATCTTCGTGACGCCCGATCAGAAGAATGATGAGCGCCCCTGCCAGCGGCAGAAAGGTGATCGTCGAAAGAAGCGGCCAGCCCGTCATCGTGTGATCACCCCAACTGACTCAAGACGTACCAGGTGACCAGGATCACGACCCCGATCAGCATGGCAAAGGCATAGTGGTAGACGTAGCCGCTCTGCAGCAGCGAGGCGCGGCGCGCGAGATTGCGGGTCGTCGCCGCAATCCCGTCTGGACCGAAGCCGTCGATGACGGCGCCGTCGCCGCCCTTCCAGAGACCGAAGCCGAGGAGGCGCGCCGGGCGCACGAAGACCCGGTCGTAGAGCTCGTCGAAGTACCACTTGTTGAAGGAGAAGAGGTACAACGGCCGCAGCGAACGCGCCAGTTGCCCGGGCATCTCCGGCGCGCGGATGTACATCAGCCAGGCGATGGCAATGCCGATCAGGCCGGCCACCAGCGGCGAGGCCTTGACCCAGAAGGGCACGTGATGCGCCTCTTCCACCGTGTTGTTACCCGGCAGCACCAGCAGGGATTCACCCCAGAAGGCCTCCATGCCGTCGCCGACGAAGAAGTAGTACATACCGCCGCCGGCGATCACCGCACCCAGCGCCAGGAAGTACAGCGGGATCAGCATCACCTGCGGCGACTCGTGGATGTGGCTCATCACCTCCTGGGAGGCGCGCGGTTTGCCGTGGAAGGTCATGAACATCAGGCGGCAGGAATAGAAGGCTGTCATCGCCGCAGCGGAGACCCCAACGATGAAGGCGAAGGTGCCATGGCCGGAGTGATCGGCATAGGCGGCCTCCACCACGATGTCCTTGGAGAAGAACCCGGCAAAGCCGATCGGCGTTCCCGGTATGCCGATCCCGAGCAGCGACAGGGTCCCGATCCACATCAGGATGTAGGTCATGGGGATCATCTTGTAGATGCCGCCCATCTTGCGCATGTCCTGCTCGTCGGACATGGCATGGATGACCGAACCGGCGCCGAGGAACAGCAGCGCCTTGAAGAAAGCGTGGGTCATCAGGTGGAAAATCGCCGCCGAATAGGCCGAGACGCCGATGGCGAAGAACATGTAGCCGAGCTGCGAGCAGGTCGAATAGGCGATGACCCGCTTGATGTCGTTCTGGGTCAGACCGACGCTGGCGGCAAAGAACGCAGTGAACGCGCCGATGTAGGTGACCAGTTCGAGCGCCGTGGGCGAATACTCGAACATGGGCGACAGCCGCGCCACCATGAAGACGCCCGCGGTGACCATGGTGGCGGCATGGATCAGGGCGGAAACCGGGGTCGGGCCCTCCATGGCGTCCGGCAGCCAGGTGTGCAGCCCAAGCTGCGCCGACTTGCCCATGGCGCCGATGAAGAGAAGGATGCAGATGATGGTCAGCGCGTGGCCCTCGATCCCGAAGGCGACGAACTGGGCATCGGCCATGCCCGGCACGGCGGCGAAGACCTCATCGAAACCGGCGGCGCCGAAGAGCACGAAGGCGCCGCAGATGCCGAGCGCAAAGCCGACGTCGCCGACACGGTTGACCAGGAACGCCTTGATGGCCGCCGCGCAGGCACTGGGCCGCTCATACCAGAAGCCGATCAGCAGATAGGATGCAAGACCGACGCCTTCCCAGCCGAAGAACATCTGCACGAAGTTGTCGGCCGTCACCAGCATGAGCATGAAGAAGGTGAAGAGGCTCAGGTAGGCGAAGAACCGCGGCTTTGCCTTATCGTGCGACATGTAGCCGACGGAGTAGATGTGCACCATGGAGGAGACCCAGGTGACGACCACCAGCATAACCGCCGTCAGGGTGTCGACCCGCAAGGCCCAGCTCACCTCGAAGCTGCCGGAGTCGATCCAGGTGAAGAGTTCCGTGGTGCGCGCGTTACCCGCAATGGCAACGTCGTAGAAGACGATGCCGGAGAGGATCGCCGAGATCACCAGCAGGCCGCAGGTGACCAGCATGGAGATCCGGTCGCCGATCCAGGCACCGAAGAAACCGGCAATGATCGCGCCCAGGAGGGGCAGCAGGACGATGAGTTGATCCATGGCCCCTGCCCTAACCCTTCATCATGTTGATGTCTTCGACCTCGATGGAACCGCGGTTGCGGAAGTAGACCACGAGGATCGCCAGGCCAATGGCGGCCTCCGCCGCAGCGACGGTCAGGACGAACATGGCGAAGACCTGCCCCACCAGGTCCTGCAGGTGGGTCGAGAAGGCAACGAGGTTGATGTTGACCGCCAGCAGCATCAACTCAATGGACATGAGGATGATGATGACGTTCTTGCGGTTGAGGAAGATGCCGAAGATCCCCAGGGTGAAGAGGATGGCGGCGACGGTCAGATAGTGGCCAAGCCCGATTTCCAGCATCCGCCTAGACCCCGCTGCCCGTCGGAACCTGCTTCACCTCGACCGCTTCCTCGCGGGTTCGGCTGGTCTGCTCGGCGATGGACTGGCGGCGCACGCCTTCGCGCTGACGCAGCGTGAGCACGATGGCGCCGATCATCGCCACCAGCAGGATGAGGCCGGCGGCCTGGAAGAGATAGACGTACTCGGTGTAGATGACGTTGCCGAGAGCGCGGGTGTTGTGCAGCTCGCCCGCCGGGGCTGCGGGCACCGCGGCAAGGGTCTCGGCCTCCGGCGCCACCACCCAGGCCGCGCCGACCAGGACGAGTTCCGCCAGGAGGATCAGCCCGATCATCGCCCCCAGCGGGAGATACTGCATGAAGCCCTCGCGCATCTGCACGAAGTTGATGTCCAGCATCATCACCACGAAGAGGAAAAGAACGGCGACGGCACCCACGTAGACGACCACCAGGATCATGGCGAGGAACTCGGCCCCCATCAGCACGAAGAGGCCGGCCGAGTTGAAGAACGCCAGAATCAGGAAGAGAACGGAGTGCACCGGGTTGCGCGAGGTGATCACCATCACGCCGGCAGCCACGGTGACGGCCGCAAAGAGGTAGAAGGCCAGGCCCTGCAGGATCATTGCCGGCCTCCTTCCGCCATCGCCCTGGAGCTCCCGCCCAGGGCACTCGCTACTGCGCGCACGGTACTTCCCCCAATCACATGCCCATTCGATGCGCCCCAGGCCGCGTCTTAGCGGTAGGGCGCATCCAATTCAAGGTTCTGAGCGATCTCGGTTTCCCAACGATCGCCGTTATCCAGCAGTTTTTCCTTGTTGTAGAAGAGCTCCTCGCGGGTTTCCGCCGCAAACTCGAAGTTCGGCCCCTCCACAATGGCATCCACCGGACAGGCTTCCTGACAGAAGCCGCAGTAGATGCACTTGGTCATATCGATGTCGTAGCGCGTCGTGCGCCGGCTCCCGTCGGCGCGCGGCTCGGCCTCGATGGTGATGGCCTGAGCCGGACAAATCGCCTCGCAGAGCTTGCAGGCGATGCAGCGCTCTTCGCCGTTTGCATAGCGCCGCAGCGCATGCTCGCCGCGGAACCGCGGGCTCAGAGGCCCTTTCTCGTGCGGATAGTTCAAGGTCACCTTCGGCTTGAAAAAGTACCGAAGCGTCAATGACATGCCTGAGACCAGCTCGCTGAGCAAAAGGCTCTTCAGGCCACGCTCCATCATGCCCATGTCGTTGCTCCTGCCATCATGGCGTGATCACGGTCGGCACGCCGCGGGCCGGTTTTTTTTCACATCCGCCTCTCACGACTGGGGCACCAGATCGAAGGTGATGAGCACACCCGCGGTCAGAACCACCCAGAACAGCGAGAAAGGCAGAAACACCTTCCAGCCCAGGCGCATCAGTTGGTCGTAGCGGTAGCGCGGGAACGTCGCCCGCACCCAGAGGAAACAGAACAATACGAAGGCGATCTTCAGAGCCAGCCAGATCGGCCCGGGAATCCAGTTGAAGGGCGCGATATCGAAGGGTGGCAGCCAGCCGCCGAGGAAAAGGATCGCCGTCATCGCGCTCATCAGGATCATGTTGGCGTACTCGCCGAGGAAGAAGAGCGCGAAGCTCATGGAGGAATACTCCACCATGAAGCCCGCCACCAGCTCCGACTCGCCTTCCGGCAGGTCGAAGGGGGAGCGGTTGGTCTCGGCCAGGACCGAGATGAAGAAGATGACGAACATCGGGAACATCGGCAGCCAGAACCAGCTGAAGATCCCGTAGGCCCCGTCCTGCGCGCGCACGATCTCCGTCAGGTTCAGCGAGCCCACCAGCAGCAGCACGGTGATGATGACGAAGCCCATGGAGACTTCGTAGGACACCATCTGTGCCGCCGAGCGCAGGGCGCCGAGGAAGGGGTACTTCGAGTTGGAAGCCCAGCCCGCCATGATGACGCCGTAGACGCCGAGCGACGAAATCGCGAAGAGGTAGAGGATCCCGACGTTGATATCGGCCAACACAAGGCCGTAGTCGAAGGGGATCACCGCCCAGCCGATCAGCGCCAGAATGAAGGTCAGCATGGGCGCCATCAGGAAGACGATCCGGTTGGCGCCGGACGGCAGGATCGTTTCCTTGAACAGCAGCTTCACCGCATCGGCGATGGGCTGCAGCAGGCCGAAGGGACCAACGACATTGGGGCCCTTGCGCAGCTGCATGGCGGCGATGACCTTGCGCTCCGCGTAGGTCAGGTAGGCAACGCCCAGCAGCAGCGGCACCAGGATCGCCAGGATCTTGCCGAGCATGAAAATGCCCTGGCCGAGCGGGTCGGTGGTGAGGAATTCCATCAACTCAGCCATGGGTTCCGGTCGCCTCCCCCTTGGCGCCCAGACCGAAGGCCTCGGTGCACTCGGCCATGGTCTCCGATGCCCGGCTGATCGGGTCGGTCATGTAGAAATTGCCGATTGGCGAGACGAAGGGCTCGCTGCCCATCGCACCGGCCTGTCCAAAGTCGCCCCAGGCGGCCGGCTCGATCTGGTCGATGGCGGCAAAGAGCGGGTTGGCCTCGATCAGTGCCTGGCGCAGTTCACCCAGATTGTCATAGGGCAGGCGCTGGCCGACCGTTTCGGACAGCGCGCGCAGGATCGTCCAGTCCTCCCGCGCCTCGCCGGGCGGGAAGCTGGCCAGGCGCGCGAGCTGAACCCGCCCTTCGGTGTTCACGTAGGTGGCGTTCTTTTCGGGATAGGCCGCGCCCGGCAGGATCACGTCGGCGCGGTGGGCGCCGGCGTCGCCGTGGTGGCCCTGGTAGATCACGAAGGGCCCCTCGCCCGGCCGGCCGAGGCGGCTCATGTCGATCTCGTCGGCGCCCAGCAGGTAGACGGCGGCGATGGTGCCGTCGGAAGCACCTTGAAGGATGCCCTCCAGGTCGCGGCCGCCGGATCCCGGCAGGAAGCCGAGGTCAAGGCCGGCCACACGCCCCGCCGCCGTATGCAGCACATTGAAGCCGTTCCAGCCCTCCCCGATCATGCCGAAACGCTCGGCCAGCTTGCGGGCGGTCGCAAGGACCGCTGCGCCGTCATCGCGCGCCAGGGCACCCATTCCGAGGATCAGCATCGGCCGCTCGGCCTTTTCAAGGACCTCGGCGAAGGCGCCGCGGCCCTCGGCAAGCTCAGCCAGGCTGTCGGGGCCGGCGCCGAGATAGTCGTAGGGGAAGGTCAGGTCGACCCGCTGGCCGATGAGCCCTGCCTTGATGCCGCCCATCAGGAAGCGCTTGCGCAGCCGCGCGTTGACCATGGCTGCTTCCCAGCGCGGGTTGGTGCCGATCAGCAGCACCGCGTCGGCCTGTTCGATCCCGGCAATGGTGGTGTTGAAGAGGTAGCCGGCACGGCACGATGCATCGAGCTTCGCACCGTCCTGGCGGCAGTCCAGATTCTGCGAGCCGAGACCGTTCATCAGCTGCTTCAGCGCGAACATGGATTCCGCATCGCAAAGGTCGCCGGCGACCGCGGCGATCTTGCCGCCGTCCAGGCCTTTCAGACGCTCGGAAATCGCCCTGAAGGCCTCGGCCCAGGAAACCGCTTCCAGGCGCCCCTCCCCGTTACGCAGGTAGGGCCGGTCGAGGCGCTGCCGGGCCAGCCCGTCGCAGGCATGGCGGGTCTTGTCGGAGATCCACTCCTCGTTGATCTGCTCGTGCAGCCGCGGCAGGACGCGCATCACTTCGCGCCCGCGGGTGTCGATGCGCACGTTCGATCCCACGGCATCCATGACATCGATGGAGTCGGTCTTGCGCAGCTCCCAGGGCCGCGCCGAAAAGGCATAGGGCCGGGAGGTCAGGGCGCCGACCGGGCAGACATCGACCATGTTGCCCGAAAGCTCCGAGTTGACGGCCTTCTCGAGCGTCGTGATCTCCGCGTGCTCGCCGCGGTTCACCAGACCGATCTCCTCGACGCCCGCCACCTCGGTGGCGAAGCGCACGCAGCGCGTGCACTGAATACAGCGCGTCATGATGGTCTTGATGAGCGGGCCCATGTACTTCTCAGTGACCGCGCGCTTGTTCTCCTGGTAGCGACTGCGGTCGAAGCCGTAGGCCATGGCCTGGTCCTGCAGGTCGCACTCCCCGCCCTGATCGCAGATCGGGCAGTCGAGCGGATGGTTGATCAGCAGGAACTCCATCACGCCGTTGCGCGCCTTGCGGACGGTGTCCGTGTTGGTCTTGATAACCATGCCCTCGCCCACGGGCATGGCACAGGACGCAATCGGCTTGGGCGCGCGTTCCATCTCCACCAGGCACATGCGGCAGTTGCCCGCGACCGAAAGGCGGTCGTGATAACAGAACCGCGGAATCTCGACGCCGGCAAGCTCGCAGGCCTGCAGCACGGTCAGGCCGTCCGAAACCTCGATTTCTTTGCCGTCGATCGTCAGCTTCGGCATTGCTTTCCCCCTACTCCGCCGCCTGCTGGGTTTTCTTGAAATCCAGAATGCGCCGCTCGACTTCCGGACGGAAGTGGCGCAGCAGACCCTGGATCGGCCAGGCCGCCGCATCACCCAACGCGCAGATCGTATGCCCCTCGACCTGATAGGTCACGTCCAGGAGCGTGTCGATCTCTTCGACTTCCGCATCGCCGCGGATCATGCGGGTCATCACCCGGTACATCCAGCCCGTGCCCTCGCGGCAAGGCGTACACTGGCCGCAGCTCTCGTGCATGTAGAAGTGCGACAGGCGGGCAATGGCGGCCACGATGTCGGTCGACTTGTCCATGACGATGACGGCAGCGGTGCCGAGGCCGGACTGCGCCTCGCGCAGCGAGTCGAAGTCCATCAGGATGGTGCTGCAGGTGCTGGCCGGCAGACACGGAACCGAGGAGCCGCCGGGAATCACCGCCAGCAGGTTGTCCCAGCCGCCGGTTACGCCGCCGGCGTGTTTCTCGATGAGCTCCTTCATCGGGATGCCCATCTCCTCCTCCACGTTCAACGGCTTGTTCACGTGGCCGGAGATGCTGAAGATCTTGGTACCGGTATTGTTCGGGCGGCCGAGCCCGGTCCACCACTCCACCCCACGGCGCAGGATCTCTGGCACCACGGCGATGGTTTCGACGTTGTTGATGGTGGTGGGGCAGCCGTAAAGGCCGACGGCGGCGGGGAACGGCGGCTTCAGGCGCGGCTGGCCCTTCTTGCCTTCCAGGCTCTCCAGCAGCGCCGTCTCCTCGCCGCAGATGTAGGCGCCGGCGCCACGGTGGAGATAGATGTCGTAGTCGTAGCCGCTGCCGGCGGCGTTCTTGCCGATCAGGCCGGCCTCGTAAGCTTCGTCGATGGCCTTCTGGACCTGGGAGCCTTCGTGGAAGTACTCGCCGCGGATGTAGATGTAGCAGGCCTTGGCCCCCATGGCGAAGCCTGCGACCAGACAGCCTTCGAGCAGGCGGTGCGGGTCGTTGCGCAGAATCTCCCGGTCCTTGCAGGAGCCCGGCTCGGACTCGTCGGCGTTCACCACCAGATAGGCGGGCCGATCGCTGCTCTCCTTCGGCATGAAGGACCACTTGAGGCCGGTCGGGAAGCCGGCGCCCCCGCGCCCGCGCAGCCCCGACTCCTTGACCATCTCGATGATATTCTCGCGGCCCAGTTCCACCAGCTTCTTGGTGTTGTCCCAGACGCCGCGCTTGCGGGCACCGGCAAGGCTCCAGTCGTCCTGGCCGTAGAGGTTGGTGAAGATGCGGTCCTTATCGCTCAGCATCAGTCCGCCTCCCCCGGATTGGGACCCGGGCTGCCCCCCGGACTGGCCCCCGGACTGGCCCCCGGACGGGCCCCCGGACTGCCGGCATCCAACAGGGTCTGCGGCCCGCCCTCCGGCGCCGAACTCAGCCGCCCGGTCTGCGATCCGACAGGCACCTCTTCTCCGGCGCGCAGTTGGTCGATGATCTCGGCCATGCGCTCCGGCGTCAGATCCTCATAGTAATGATCGTTGATCTGAACCATCGGCGCGTTGGCGCAGGCGCCGAGACACTCGACCTCGATCACACTGAACAGGCCGTCCTCGGAGACCTCGCGCAGCCCGACGCCCAGCTTCTTCTTGCAGGTCTCGGTGATCCCGTCGGAGCCGCGCAGCCAGCATGGTGTGGTCCGGCAGACCTGGATGAAGTACTTGCCGACCGGCTTCTCGTTGAACATCGAGTAAAAGCTGGCCACTTCGTGCGCACGGATCGGCGCCACGTCCAGATAGTTGGCGACATACTCGATGGCAGGGACCGACAGCCACCCGCCGTTCTGGCGCTGCGCCAGATCGAGCAGCGCAATCATCGCACTGGACTGACGGCCCTCTGGGTAGCGGGCCATGATGGTCTTGGCGCGTTCGTCGTTCTCTGGCGTAAAGGCGAAGTCGGCGCTGTCGCCTGTGGGAAAGCTTGTCGTCCTCATCGGTCCACCTCACCGAAGACGATGTCCATGGACCCGAGGATGGCTACGCTGTCGGCCAGCATGTGGCCCTTGCACATGTAGTCCATGGCCGCCAGATGCGCGAAGCCCGGTGCCCGGATCTTGCAGCGGTAGGGCCGGTTGGTGCCGTCGGACACCAGATAGACGGCGAACTCGCCCTTCGGCGCCTCGACGGCGGCATAGGTGTCGCCCGGCGGCACGTGATAGCCTTCGGTATAGAGTTTGAAGTGATGGATCAGCGCTTCCATGGAGCGCTTCATTTCGCCGCGCTTGGGCGGCGTGATTTTGTGATCGGCAACCTGCACCGGCCCCACCGGCATCTTCTCGATGCACTGGCGCATGATCCTCAGGCTCTGGCGCATCTCCTCGATACGGACCAGATAGCGGTCGAAGCAGTCGCCGTTCTTGCCCACGGGAATGTCGAAGTCGAGATCCGCGTAGCAGTCGTAAGGCTGAGACTTGCGCAGGTCCCACGGCACCCCGGAGCCCCGCAGCATGGCACCGGAGAACCCCCAGTCCTCCGCCTCTTCGCGGGAGATGACGCCGATGTCGACGGTGCGCTGGCGGAAGATGCGATTCTCAGTCAGCAGCCCTTCGATGTCGTCAATGACGCTGGGGAAGGTCTCGCAGAAGGTCGCGATGTCCTCCAGCAGACCCGCCGGCAGGTCCTGGTGCACGCCGCCCGGCCGGAAGTAGGCCGCGTGGAGGCGCGCGCCGCAGGCCCGCTCATAGAACTCCATCAGCTTCTCGCGCTCCTCGAAGCCCCAGAGGATGGGGGTCATGGCGCCGACGTCGATGGCGAAGGTGGTGATGTTCAGCAGGTGGTTGAGGAGGCGCCCGATCTCGCAGTAGAGCACGCGGATGTACTGGCCGCGCAGCGGCACCTCGATCCCCAGCAGGCGCTCCACGCCGAGAGCAAAAGCGTGCTCCTGGTTCATCGGCGCCACGTAGTCGAGCCGGTCAAAATAGGGCACGGCCTGCAGATAGGTCTTGTACTCGATCAGCTTCTCGGTGCCTCGGTGCAGCAGCCCGATGTGCGGGTCGGCGCGCTCGATTATCTCGCCGTCCATCTCCAGGACCAGGCGCAGCACGCCGTGGGCGGCGGGATGCTGTGGGCCGAAGTTGAGCGTCAGCGGCTTGATCTGGACTTCGCCCATCAGGCGCCCTCCTCCTGGGTCTTCTCGGCCTCGGCCTTTTCATCGCCCGGCAGGCGCAGCATGCCCTCCCAGGGGCTGAGGAAATCGAAGTGCCGGAACTCCTGCTGCAGTTTCACGGGCTCGTAGACAACCCGCTTCTGCTGTTCGTCGTAGCGCACTTCCTTGAAGCCGGTAAGCGGGAAGTCCTTGCGCAGCGGATGTCCCTCGAAGCCGTAGTCGGTCAGAATGCGGCGCAGGTCGGGATGACCGGCGAAGAAGATGCCGAACATGTCCCAGGCCTCGCGCTCCATCCAGATCGCCGAAGAGAACACGCCCGCGACCGAGTCGACCGGGCTGCGCTCGTCCGTGGTCAGCTTGACGCGGATGCGCTGGTTCAGCTTGAGGGACAGGAGGTTGTAGACCAGCTCCAATCGGTCCGGCTGTTCCGGCCGGTCAACGGCCGTGATGTCCATAAGCTGCTTGAACTGGCAGTTCTGGTCGTCACGCAGAAGCGTCAGCACCTTTATCAGCGATGCCCGGGT
The DNA here is from genome assembly GCF_028281305.1 of Pelagibius sp. Taxonomy (GTDB): domain Bacteria; phylum Pseudomonadota; class Alphaproteobacteria; order Kiloniellales; family Kiloniellaceae; genus Pelagibius. The sequence continues at coordinate 11,312 of NZ_JANQKD010000078.1, forward strand.
GGTCAGCAGGTTCAACTGGCCGTAACCGATCTCCTGCCCCTGCAGGTCATCGGCCAGGGCCGTCGAAAGATACTCGCCAAGATCCCGCAGCGCTTCGATCATCGGATTTCGGCTCTTTCTGTTAAAGACAGTGTCGACTGCCGCTCAGCGAACGATGGCTGCAGAGCGTTTGATCTTCTTCTGCAGCTGAATGATGCCGTAGAGCAGCGCTTCGGCCGTCGGCGGGCAGCCCGGAACGTATATGTCGACGGGTACGATCCGATCGCAGCCCCGCACCACCGAATAGGAATAGTGATAGTAGCCGCCGCCGTTGGCACAGGAGCCCATGGAAAGCACCCAGCGCGGTTCCGGCATCTGGTCGTAGACCTTGCGCAGCGCAGGGGCCATCTTGTTGGTGAGCGTCCCGGCGACGATCATCACGTCGGACTGCCGCGGGCTCGGGCGGAAGAACATGCCGAAACGGTCCAGGTCGTAGCGGCTGCAGGCGGTGTGCATCATCTCCACAGCGCAGCAGGCCAGCCCGAAGGTCATCGGCCAAAGAGACCCGGACTGGGCCCAGGCGGCCAGCTTGTCCATCTGGGCGACCACGAAACCCTTGTCGGAAATCTCCTCGGCAACCCGGCTGATCACAGCGTCCTGGGCGGCCCCAGGGGCCAGGGGCGAGTCGCTGCGGGCAGCGGCGGCCGCGGAGGGGTCCAATCGCTCTACTCCCATTCCAAGGCTCCCTTCTTCCACTCGTAGATGAAGCCGATCGTCAGGATCCCCAGGAAGATCACCATGGACCAGAACCCGAAGAGCCCGATGTCGCCCAGGGCCACGGCCCAGGGAAAGAGAAAGGCGACTTCAAGATCGAAAATGATGAAGAGGATGGCGACGAGATAGAAGCGGACGTCAAACCGGCTGCGGGCGTCGTCGAAAGCCTCGAAGCCGCACTCGTAGGCAGAGACCTTTTCGGAGTCCGGGCGCTGCCGGGCCAGGATGTAGGAGGCAGCCACGATCAGCACCGCAAGAGCCACCGCGATCCCGAGAAACATCAGGATCGGCAGGTACTCAGCCAACAAAGCATTCATGCTTCACTCTCCTGCCCGCCATTGAAGGCGTGTCTTTCCGGCCGGCTTTGTGATGATTTAAGTGCAGCAAACCAGCGAAGGTTTACTGCCGCAAGCAATGCTGCAATGCAAGGTCATTCGTCCGGCGCAACTCCCATCGCCGTCATATACTGGAAATATAGGGCGGAAGGGATTCCCGGGAAAGCGTCAATCCCCCTGATTTCGGGGCCGCGCGTCCTTCTGTCGCGCGGACACGGCAAGGGCCTCGGACCGCCCTCTACCGGGCCTTTCCTGGGTCTTTCCTCGGTGGAGACCCCGGGGTCCGGCGTTACGCTGAAATGGTAGGGGAGATGGCGGGAGTGACGGGACTTGAACCCGCGGCCTCCGGCGTGACAGGCCGGCGCTCTAACCAACTGAGCTACACCCCCGTAGCTGGGACGCGGTGATGT
>NZ_JANQKD010000083.1 GCF_028281305.1 Pelagibius sp.
GGAACCTCAACCGTCACCGTGTGCGTCTCCGAGCCGTCGGTGAAGTCCCCGAAGGTCGCATCCACCGTCACCGTGCCCGTCTCGCCCGGCGCAAAGGCCTCGTCGCCGCTCGTGCTCACCGCGTCGATGCCCACCGTCACATCGTCGGCAACCGCGTCCACATCGACGTCCGCCTCGACCGGCGCCGCCGTGGCCGTGTCCCCGCTCTCCGGGTCCTCCGCCGTCGCCGTGAAGCTGATGTCAGAGCCCATGGTCGTCAGCACATCCAGGTCGCTGTCCGCCGGCGGCGTCAGGCTCACCGTCAGGACCACCGAGGCCGGGCTGCCGGCCGTCGTGTAGAGACCCGTCGCCGGGTTGAACGACCCGCCGTCGTTGCCCACCACAGAGCTCGTCCAGCCCTCATCGACGCCCGGCAGGTTCCCCACCAGGATCTCGCTCACGAAGTCGTCGCCCTGGGCCGTCACCGTCACCGTGAACTGGCCAGAGCCGTCCTCCTTGATGCACAGCGGCTCGCCCTGCAGGCTCACCGAGACCTCCGGCGGCAGCGCCGGGTCCAGGGTCACCTCGTCCTCGGCTGTTGCCACCGCTTCATTGTTGTCGGTGGTGCACTCCGCATCGCCGGCGTCGTGATCGGTGTTTTCGTTCTGCTCGACGGCTTTCGCCTCGGCTTCCCAGACCACCTCCTCGTCGACGATCAGGCCTTCGTTGGCGGTGACACCCAGAACCGCCTCGAAGGTGCCGCCGCTCACGATCCAGCTGATGGTGTCACCGTCTTGGATACCACCGGCCAGATCGGTCACAACAAAACCAAAGGGAACGGTCACCGTCACCGTGTGGACTTCCGAGCCGTCGGTGAAGTCCCCGAAGGTCGCGTTCACCGTCACGGTGCCGGTCTCGCCCGGCGCAAAGGCCTCGTCGCCACTGTCGCTGACAGCATCAACGCTCACCGTCACCGGATCAGCGACCGCATCAAGCACGACATTGATGACCGCATCGGTCACGAAGGTCTCCACCAGCGCCCCGAAGCCGTCGTCGTCGTACTCGGTGGTGGTGGTCTGAATGCCGATCGCGAAATCGTCATCACTGTCCTGCGGCACCTGCACGAAGAGGCCGGTAACGTCGACAGACTGGGGGCCGGGGTCCGCAAAGGTCAGGACCAGCTGGTCGCCGTCAATAGAAACCGTGCCGCCGGAGACCGTGTCGCCATTGGCCAGCGGATCGCCGAGCCCGTCGACGAACATCGTCCCCTCCGCGGCGCCGTCCAGGCTGAAGGTGATCTTGGTGATCCCCTCGGAACCGTCGCTATCCTGGGCCGCAGCGGAGAAAAGGACCGGCACGCTCAGAGGTCCGGCGCCCTCTTGATCGTCCACCGCGCCGGCGCCATCCTCAAAGAGTTTCAGCGTCAGGCTGTTGCCGGCGTCCTGCGGCGTTTCTCCATCGCTGCAGGCCAGCGGGCAGCCGGGGACCTTGCTGTAATCGCCGAAGGTCACCGCCGCAGGGCCGGCCACGCCCTGCACCTGCACGTCGAAGCTCGATTCGGTGGTTTTCGACTCCAGAGTCACATCGCCTTCGGGATTGACCTCGGTCGTGGTCGCCGCGACGTTCACCGTGAAATCGCTGCTGTCGTCGACCGGCAGCTTGACCTGGATCAGGCCGGAAAGATCGAGATCGAGGCCGGCCGTCTCGCCGCCATCGAAGGTCAGGGTCAGCATCTGGTCGACGATAGACACGTCGGCGATGACAGTGCCGTCACCGGCCGGGACCTCCAAGGTCCCACCCAGAGGATTACCCGCCGCATCGACGAACATCGCGTCGTCGTCGGCGCCGTCCAACGACAGCTTGATCTCTGTGATGCCCTCGGAGCCGTCCCTGTCAATCAAAGCCGCGCCGAGGTCGGAAAGCAGAATGGTCAGAGGCGTCTCGCCGGCATCGTCGCCGTGCTTGGCCGGATCGACCTCGTCGTCCTCGGCAAAGGGCGTGCCGCCGACGGAAACCGTCAGCTCGGCGCCATCAGCGATCGCCTTAACCTCGACGTTCAGCACCGCCTGATGGGTGGCGACGTTGTTCTCAAGCGTCAGCTCGCCGTCGATGTCGAACTCGACGGCCGTCACCTCCAGGTTCAGCTGGAAGTCGTCGTCGCTGTGCTGCGGCAGGCGGACCTGGAACGGAGTCCCGGAGTCGTCGGAAAGGTCAACGGACTGCACCCGCAAGGCCGGATCGAAGGACAGCGTGAGGACGCCGTCGACGATCTCGATGGTCGCGGTGGCCGGGCCCTCGCTGCCGTCGGCAAAGATGGCGGAGACCTCCACAGTCTCGCCGTGGACCAGCACCTGCTCACCGATCATGAAGTTGGTGGCCTCAGGATTGTCCGTCCCAGAGAGACCGACTTCCAGACCGCCCTGATCACCCGACCAGAATTCCTCGCGGGTGGCGACCGTGAGCTTCGTGAGGCTCTCCGAGCCGTCAACATCGGTCACGGCCGCGACGAAGCCGGCGCCGAAAATCGGTGCCTGATCGTCGTAGCAGTCGGGTTCGCCCTGCTCGCCGCCGCCCTGGGAGTCACCGGAAACAATCACGTCTCCGCCGACAGGAACGCCGTTGTCCTCTTCGTAGGTCAAGGTAGCGGACGGAACTTTGCAGTCGTCGCCCTCGTAGCCGCCGCCTTCGCCGCCGCTGTAGTCCCGCTGATCAAGGAAGTACTCCGGCTCGTAGCCCTCGTCTCCGTCGAGCAGGAACTCCGGGTTGTCCGCCACCGAGTCGATGATCGCGGTGGCCGAGCCGCTGATCTCGGCAGTCAGGCCGCTGTCGGGGTCGACGATGGTCGCGGTCACCGTCAGCGGAATGTCGTCACCGCTGTCCGGCGGAGGCAGAAGGAAGAGGCCGGAGGCCAGATCGGCGGCGCTCAGCAGCGGCGAGGAGCCGCCGCTGGTATCGACGATATTGGTATCCGCGGTGCCGCCGACGTAGAGCACGGCGCCTTCCGGAATGCCGGAGAGGGTCAACGAAACCAGCTCTTCGTTGTCGGCGGGGGTGAAGCCGATGACGACCTCCATCGGGAAGGTCTCGCCCTCGCAGTCGTCCTGGTTGGGCTGCCAGTCCTCGAAACCGCCCTCGAAGGTGTTGACGGAGCCTTCGCCGCCGTCGGTCTCGGTCCGGAAGGTGAGCGAGAGCGTACCCTCGGCCTCGTCCAGAATGGTCGGATCGTCGTCCAGCGCGATCAGGCCGAACTCCAGGGCCGTCGGCGGGATCACGCCCTGCGCGACGAGCAGGTCGATGACGCTGCCCAGGTTGTCGACATACTGGGTCGCGCCACCGCCGATGGCCGGCGCCCCGGCGGCGGTCTCCAGCGTGCTGTCGGCCGTATCGGCCAGGGCCAGGGCCTGATTGACGAGGATCCCCGCGGCAATGTCGATGCCGGCAACCTGGAAGCTGGTGCCTTCAGCCGCCGCATCGGAGGCCAGGTTCTCGAAAACGATGCGGCTGTCGGGGACACCGTCGCCGTTGTCGTCGAAGCCCAGGACCAGGTCGTCGCCGTCCAGGAAGACCTGAGCGGCAGCGGGATCGAACTCCAGAACAAAAGCCTGGCCCGCAGGATCGGTGATGACGAGGATATCGCCCGGTGCGGGCCTGGTCAGGACTTGCGGCGCTTGCGCCTGGCCAACTGCCTCTGCGGCACCGCTCTCGACAAGAGCCTCATCGGTGCCGGCATCCTCCGCGCCCTGATCGATTCCGCCAAGACGCTGCAGATCCTCGTTGCTCATCACCCATCTCCCACAATAAAGGCGTCAGAGCGAGGGGCGCACCGAACTCTATGTCCGGCACGGGCAGTTGCTCCTTCGCGCACAGCGCGAGCACCCCTGTCTCTGAGCGTGAGGAGTGTGTGGGATTAATGTGGCATTTACAAGAAAACTTGGTGCTAATACTATATCTTATTGTATGTGTTTCTCGTTACCTTTGGTTAACGCTGCATTAATGCTCGTGAGGCGTGAGATCCACGATATTTGTCTTTAATTCAATCGATTATCAGACTCGTCGATTTCATCTACAGAGAATCTCGGTGGCGCTGGATTCCCTCGACTGTCACAGAAGGCAACAGGCAGGAGGCTCTCGTCCGTGCCCCCAACAAAACCTGGGATTGGCCGGGGGACTGGCCTGCACGCGCTAACCAAGATCCCGCCAAAGTAGCGAAGACCGGCATTCTCCCCGACGTGATGCCGCCCAGTTGAAGGCGTTCCAGCAGATGCGGGGCGATGCGCAGAGTTCTCCGGGAGGCCCCGAGAGCGGCTCGAAAGGGCATCAGGGTCCGGGCCTTCAAGCCCGGCAAACCGTCCCCGAAGGCTCTGCCGCTACCGCCGAGCCGGTCCCTGCTCCCTCATCCTGGCTTGCAGGCACCACATGCCCAGTACGAAAAAGCCCCCGCGAGACGCGTCTCGCAGGGGCTTTTCCTTGATCGAAACCGACCGGTGCGGGTATGCGCGCTCCGGCTGGAGATCGGCGTCAGTTCAACTGGATGACGACCGCTCGGTTGCCTTCCTCGCGGACGCCGTCGCCGGTCGGGATCAGCAGCTGGGTTTCGCCCACGCCACGGCCCGAGACCCGGATTGCATCGACGCCCCCGGACACCAGTTCATCGATCACCCGGTTGGCGCGCCGCTCGGAGAGGGTCTGGTTGTAGGCAACCGCGCCCGAGCTGTCGGCATGACCGGTGATGTCAACGGAAGCATTCGGGTTCGCGAGAGCCGCACGCAGAGCCTCCGAAACGATGGTGGCGTTGCCCGGTGCGTAGACGGTGCTGTCGAAATCGAAAAGGACGATGAACTGATCGGCCGTCGGGGTTGCGGCCACCACGGCTGCAGCCGGGGTCTCGTAATTGATGTCGGAGAGCGCGAAATTCGCCTGCGCCTCCACTGCGGCCATGGCCGATTCGAACTCGGCGCGGCAGCCTTCGGCATCACCGGTGCGGCCGTCTTCGGTCGCCTCGATCCAGCAGTCGTACTTCACTTGCGCGAAGGACGCATCGGCCGGCGCGAGGTAGCGCGCACCACGGTCAAAGCCGCTGCGCAGGCGCTCAAGCGCCGCCTGGAAGGTCGCCGCCTGCTCCTCGGTCAACTCCCGATCCATCGGCGCGTCCGGCAGAACAAGGGAATTCTTGGCCGCCGTGCGGGCTTTGTGATTGAAGAGTTCACCGTCAACGAAGTCCCAGTCCGCGCCAAGCCAAGCATCCGAGCGTTCCTCGGAGAGCTCCGCATAGCCGGCCTGCAGGCCCTGGTTAAAGGCAATCCCATTGGATTCCAGATCGAGCCCGCTGCGTGTGTCGAACACACTGCCGAACGGATGATCCCAAAAATCGGTGCCGGGAACATTGAACGGCGTAATCGCATAGGCCGGCGCAGCCATCGACACTGCCACCGCCAAGCTGGCGCCAACGAAAAGTCCCTTCGCCTTCATATCGGCTTTCCCCTTTGATAAATCCCCTGCATGAGGCACCCGGCGAGAAATGCAGAATGCCTGACAGAATACATGATTAACACATCGGCTAGCGGTATAGCCAGATTCTCAGAAAGGTGCAAGCAAAGCTCTCGCAAGAGATTGAATTACCATGCATTTGCAAAACCGGGGTAACAGGTCAGGCAACCTCTCGCCTCGCGCTTGGTTTTTGCTTAAATAACAACTTAAGCGATAATTTCAGTTCTCCGGACTCACCAGACCGCGGCGCACGAGGTTGTCGAGCCTGTTCTTGGCCTGACGATCCCCCTGCGCAATGGCCAGGCGATACCACTTTGCCGCCTCCTGCGGATCCGCCGCAACGCCCCGCCCGGTCTCGTAGAGCAGGCCGAGATTGAACTGGGCCTGCTGCAGCCCCTGCGCCGCCGCCTCCCGCCACCACCGGGCGGCCTGGGCCGGGTCGCGCTGCACACCTTCCCCGTTCATGTAGTAGAAGCCGAGGTTCGACTGGGCCCGGGCCTCGCCCTGTTGCGCCGCCCTCTCGGTCCAACGCACCGCCTCCTCGAGGTCGCGGCGCACGCCCTGGCCCCGATAGTAGCGCAGGCCAAGACTTGCCTGAGCCAGCGGATCGCCGCCCTCGGCAATGCGCCGCAATCGGTCGAGTTCGCTCTCCCCGGGAAGCGATGCCTGCTGTTCGGCTGTCGGCGCGGCAGGCGTTCTCTCCTCCGCGACCGCACGGGCCCGCGCCGCTGCTTCCTGGGCTGCCTGGCGCTGGGCCGCGAGGCGCTGCTCCTCAGCCGCCCGTGCCTCGGCCGCCCGTGCCTCTGCCTCTGCGGCCGCCCGTTCGGCGGCCAGCCGCTCCGCTTCGGCACGCGGACCTGCGGCCTCTTCGGCCAAGTCCCGGCGTTCCGCGTCGTTCAGGTAGCCCGTGACGTCAAGGCCCGCGACCTGCTGATAACGTTCGATCCCGGCACGGGTGCCCGGCCCGAAACTGCCGTCGATGCCGCCCCGGTAATGGCCCAGGGCCTGCAGATCGCGCTGGATCTCGCGCTTCTCGTCCCGACTCAGCTCCGCTTCGGCCGCCTGCAGGGCGAGTTGGCGCAATTCCACGGCCGAGGGCTCCGGCTCCGCGGGCTCCGGCGCCGCCTCCAGTGCATCGGGGGCGGGCGCATCGGGGGCGGGCAGCACCGCCACCTGGTCCGCCACCTGGTCCGCCGCCGGGTCCGCCGCCGCGTCTCCGGCGGTTGGAGTTCCGTCCCCCCCAGCGGCTGAGGCGGTGGCTTCAGAAGCAGGCTCACGATTGTCGTTGCCCTCCGGCGCGGCCTCTGCAGCGGCTGTCTCTTCGACCGAGGCGCCGTCGTCCCCGGACGCGGCCTCCACAGCCGGGGGTGCTTCCGGCACGGACGCTTCCGATGACGGCACGGGCGCTGCCGCCTGGGCCGTTTCCTCCGGGGCATCTGCGGCATTGCGCGCCGTCTGCGCGTCAGCGGCAGGCTCCGGGGTCGGCGCGGGGACCGCCACTTCGGGAGGCGCCACCTCGGGCGCCACCGCAGCCGGCGCCTCACCGGCGGCTTCGGCCGCTTCGACTTCGGACATGCCCGCCCCCGCTTCCGCGACCGCTTCTGCCGAGTCTGCTTCTGCCGGGTCTGCTTCTGCCGGATCTGCGGCGCCCGCCGGCAGCGTCGTTTGCGCGACAGGCTCGGGAGTCTCCTCCACCGGAGTCTCGTCAGCCGGGCTCTCGTCAGCCGGGGCCGCTGCGATTTCCGAAGGATCGCCTTCCGGAACAGCCGACTCCGCCTCCACCGGCGGTGTGGACTCCCTACCGTCCGCAGCCGGGGCCGGCGCAGGGTCGGGTTCGCTCGCAGCCACGGCCGGAGCGCCCGGTTCTTCGGTCTGCGCGGGCGGCGCCTCCTGCACGGCCTCGGGCGTCCTTTCAGCAGCAGCCTCCGGCGCTGGCGTAGCATCCGGCGCGGGCGCAGTCTCCGGGGCCTGCGCGGTCTCTGAAGCCTGTGGGCCGGGCGGAGCTTCGGCCACAGTTTCGGCCGGAGGCCCGGCCCCCTCTTCACCCGCCGCCGGCGCAACGCTGTCGATCTCCGCCGTAATCGGTCGCTGGTCCTGCTGTTGCGTCGACTGCCAGGCAAAGTAACCGCCGCCAGCAGCCAGGATCACGCCCGTGGCGAGCGCCGGCCAAAGCCAGGGGCGGCCCGTTGACGCCGCGGGGGCGGACTGCACGGGCGGCTCCGCAGCCAGCGGTGCGGCCGATGGTTTCGGCGGAGCAGCCGGAGCAACCTCCGCGGCATCTTCGGCAGCCTCCTGGGCCGCCAGGTGCTTCTCCAGGCCGATGACCTCCCGCATACTCTGCGGCCGGTCGGCCGGATCCGGCTGCAGCATCGCACCCAGCTCGTTGCGCAGGATTTCCGGAACCGACGTGAAGTCCGGTATCTGCTTGCGCGCCTCGATCACGGAGACCAGGGACTCGTTGATCTCGCCCATGTTCAGCGCCCGCCCGGTGCCCGCGGTCGCCAGCACAAGGCCCAGACTGTAGATGTCGGAGCGGGCGTCGACCTGGCCGCCGTAGAGGCCGATCTGCTCCGGCGAGGCATAGGCGTAGCGGCCGGCAAAGTCGTCGCCGATGATCGTGGTTGCCGAAGAATCCGCCAGCTTGGCAATGCCGAAGTCGATGATCTTGGCTTGGGAGAGCTTGCCTTGGCCGAGGATGATGTTGTCCGGCGACATGTCGCGATGAATGACGCCCTTGTCATGAGCCGCCGCCAGGCCGTGGGCCAACCTGTCGCGCAGCGCGCGCACTTCCTCCGGCGACAGGATCCGGTCATTCAGGTATTCGGTGAGCGAGGGGCCGTCGACGAATTCCATCACCAGGTAGACCCGGCCTTCTTCGTCGCGCAGCACGCCGTCGTAACCGACGATGGCGTCGTCGCGCACGGTGCGCAGGACCGACGCCTCGCGCCGGAAGAGCTCCATGATCTTCTCGTTGTTGGCCAGATCCGGCCGCACGATCTTAATGGCGTGCTGGGTGCCGATCTCCGTGTGCGTAGTGCGATACACCTCGCCCATGCCGCCGCGCGCCAGCAGAGCCTCAACCCGATAGGTGTAGCTGATCAGGGTGCCGACGTCGAAGATCCCGGACATGCCGGAATCGCCGCGGCCGGAGGAACCGCCGCCCGCGGATCCGCCACCCAGGGATCCACCGCCGCGCGATCCGCCACCCCGCGGATCGCCGCTCATCGGCACCGTCCTCTTGACCAGGCTGATCTACCGCCAGACATATCTCTCCACCCCAAGGCTCTCAACCCATGACACTTCATGCCGCGCCCCCGACGGGCGCACCGATCAGCACCACCGTGACGTTGTCGTTCCCGCCATGGTCCAAAGCCATGGCCACCAAGCGGTCCACTGCGCGCTGCCCGGCGGCTTGCGGGGACTTGCCGTCCGCCAGCTCTCGAGACAGCACCCGCGCAATATCGTGGTCATCCACTTCCGACGTCAGTCCGTCACTGCACAGCAATATGCATTCGCCCGGGCGCAGCGAGCCGGTCACCTGATCCGGCGCCGCGGCGGTGCCGTCCGGTCCGCCGAGCACCCTTGTTATCACGCTGCGGTGCGGATGACTGCGTGCTTCCTGCTCCGTGATGAGCCCGGCGTCGACCAGTTCCTGGACCCGCGAATGATCGTGCGACAGCCGCTGCAGACCTTCGCCCCAAAGATAGGCCCTGGCGTCGCCCACCCATACAACGCTGTAATCGCTGCCGGAAATCCGCGCAGCCACCACTGTCGAGCCCATGCCCCGCTTGCCCTCGCCCGCCTCGACCGACTCCAGGATCGATCGATTGGCTTCGGCCATGGCGTCTTCCAAGGCGGAGCCGTGCTCGACGGAGCGCGCCACAACATCGACGACAATCGAACTGGCCTTGTCGCCGGCGGCGGCACCGCCCATGCCGTCGGCAACCACCCAGAGGCCCAGGTCTTCCCGCAGGGCGTAGCTGTCCTCGTTGTGGCGGCGGACGCGGCCTACATCGCTCTGGTGCCCCAGAGTCGCCGCCACCGTCCCGCTGACCTCAGACTCCATCATGTCGCCAGCTCTACTGTCTTGAGACATTGTCCCATGGCCCGTCAAAGCGGTCCGTCGCGATTCCCGGCATGCAGAGCCGGGCCCGGCGGCCCGGCAGCATCAAAGCCGCAGCCTGGCCGGTCTCGCTCAACGGCAGCGCCCGCAGTGACAAGTTCCACCCCCTGTCTCTCCCAAAGCGATTATGGAACAGCCACTTGCCGCGGTAAAGCCGCCGCGCGGCAGCGGGCCGCCGTCGTTTGCGGCAAAGGCTTCACGCCGGAATCAGGGCAGGCTGGATGCGAGGCGGTCAAGGCAGGTTGAAGCGGATCTCATCGTCGCCGGCGAGGTCCGGCTCCCGCCCCAGGAAGATGCCGCCGCGCCCGACGAGCTGGACCATCTCGCGCTTCACGTAGGCGACGTCGCCAGTCTCGCTGCGCACATAGGTGCCGTTGGTGCTGTGGTCCTTCAGGAACACCTTGCCCCGTACGGCCTGGATCGTGGCATGGCGGCGCGAGGCGTAGGAGCTGTCGACCGTCAGGTCGCAGGTATCCTGACGCCCGACGACGAACTCCGCCATGGGTTCCTCCAGGCTGAAGGTCTCGCCGCGGTAGGCCAGATCGAGCCGCAGTTTGCCGCCCTCCGCGGCCAGCAGCGGTCCGCGAATCACCGTGGCGTTCTCGTCTTCGGTCACCACCTCGTAGATCGCAACAGGCTCCCTCTTGCCCTTCATGGCCGCCTTGTCGATCCAACGGGTGGAACTGCGGAACGGCGGCGAGAGACGGACCACGGTGTCTTCGGTCACCAGGATCTCCCCGGCCTTGGCGAGATCCGTCACGCGCGCGGCCACGTTGACCGTGTCGCCGTAGAAGTCGCCGGAATCCTCGATCACCGGGCCGAAGTGAAAGCCGGCATGGATCGACACCTGCCCGTGCTTGTGAGCGTCGCGCATCAACGTGGCGGCGCGAAAGGCTTCGTCGGGGGTCGCGAAGACGCACATGACACCATCGCCGGAGGTCTTTACCACACGCCCACCCGCAATGCCGGCCTGGGCATCGAGTACGGTCAGGCATTCCGCAGTCAGGCGATGTGCGGTTTCGTCGCCGTAAACCTCGTACAGCTTGGTGCTGCCGTCGATGTCGGCGAAAAGAACGGCGAGAGTCTGGCCGTCCTTGTCAGACCCGTCCGAAGACCCGTCATTCATGAAACACTGCAAACCCTTCTGTAAGGTGCGGCGGCAGGCGACTGTCCAGTTAAAGGCCCAGCGAGAGGCGACTGTCTAGCAAAACCGGCAGGCGCTGTGGACCCACTTTCGCAGTTGCACAACGGATCCGCGCCTTGCTCGAAGACTTTCAATCTACCAGCCGCCCCGCTCAAGCCAAAGCGCCACTTGGTCGAGACGGTCATGGCCCCAGAAGGTTTCTCCGTCAACAATAATAAGGGGTGAGCCGAAGACACCTTTGGCTATAGCCCCTTCCACTTCCTCGCGCACCCGTTGCTTGAGCGCCGGATCGGTGAGCGCCGCGGCCAGTTCCTCCGCGTCGACGCCGGCGTGGGCGCAGACCGCCGTCACGGCAGCCGCCGAATTGATGTCCCTGCCCCGGCCGAACGCTTCGCGGAACAGGGTCTTCGCCAGATCCACCGCCTTGGCCCGGTCGCGATCCAGCATCCAATAGTAGGCGCGCGCAGCCGCAACCGACATGAAGGGAAAGCTGCCCGGGATGACAAAGGGAACACCGATCAGCCGGGCGGAGCGCTCGAGATCGTGGCGCGCGTAGTCGCCCTTCATCGGGATGTTCAGCAGTGGCTCGCCGCGGGTCTCCTGAAAGACAGCCCCCAGCAGAAAGGGCCGCCAGTCGACACGGCGGCCCGTGCGCTCGCCCAGGGAGTCGATGGTTTCCGCCGCCAGGTATCCGTAGGGGCTGGAAAAGTCGAAGTAGAATTCGATGGGGTCGGGCATTGTAACGCGTCAGCCTCCGGCAGGTTTGGACGATCAGCAACTGCGGAAGCAGCAGCCGCAGTGGAGAGAGCAACCGACCGGCGGCGCGATGCCAAAGCGACCCGCCGACCGGGGAACCCTGCTCCAGGCCGCATTATCCCCCGCCGCCGCCGCAACCGCCACCGCCGCATCCACCGCCGTCACCGCCGCCGTCACCGCCAGCTTCGCCGCCGCCAAGGCAGCCGGGCCCATAGCCCGAGTCCCCGACTGCAGCACCGCTCCGGGACTGCCGGTTCGGCCCGCCGGCCCCGCGCTCGATCCGTTGCATAGCTTTGACATGGCGCGGCAATAACTGTGCAGTCTTCAGCGGCAGCTTTGCCTTTGGCACGTTCGGCATCGGCCAGACATCGTCAGGCGGTGGCGCCCGGAAGATGAGGCGATAGTCGATCAGGAACTGCAGGTAGCGCGAGCGCCAGTCCGCGCCCTTGGCGGAACTGCCGGGATGATGATGCACGAAGCCGGTGGCGTAGGTCTCGCAGAAGGCCTGATAGCGTTCGGTGTGCAGGACGAAGCTGTGCCAGAGATCGTCGACCGGACCGTACATGCCATAGCCGCGCCGCGGCAGATGCCCGAGGATGATGAGAAAGCGAAAGAGCTCGCGCCGACGCCGCTCGGCCGTTGCTTGACTGCACCCGCTTTCCTGTCGGTAGCTGCTCAGGATCTCAGGGACTGCGAAGCCTTCCGCCGCTTTGGCGGCTGCCAGAATCGCCTCCCGCGCTCGCAGCAAGGCAGCCGGTCTCGGTTTCAGGAAGTCGAGCATTGCAGGCACCTCCGAACTGTCGGGGATTGAAGACGGAAAGACGTTGTATGGGGCGGGTCTCCTCGGCCCGGCAACCGTTGCTAAAGCTGCGTGCGGGGATACCGGCGGTTATGGTGAGATCGCGTATGGTGAGATCGCACGCCGGTTCGCGCCAAAGAACTTTGGCCTCGGAATTGTCGACGTCGTGCTCGTTCGGGGAACTTGTTCTGAAAGCGCTCAAGGAACGCTTGAGTGGCAAAGGACCCTGCTTCCGCAGTGGATGCCGTGATCGCATCCCTTTCCTGAATGATCTCAGAGGTGTTTTTGTCTAAGAAAACAAACATAGGTCGATCTCCCAAATATTAATCGGCCGTATGCGGACACAAAAACCTCTATGCTGACCACTTCTCCTTCAGTTTCGAAAGCTTATCGCCCATAACATTCATATCTTTGGCAACTGAATATCGATGCGCCGAATTCTATTCATCTCAATCAATCATATTACTAGCAAATTACTTTGCTTTTGTCAATTTATAGATGAAGAAGTGTTGGGGCGGTTGAAATCCCAGCGCGAAGGGGGAGTTCCACTCAGTCCGCCGCGATCTGGCGGGCGATGATCAGGCGCTGGATGTCGGAGGTGCCTTCGTAGATCTGGCAGACGCGCACGTCGCGATAGATGCGCTCCACCGGGAAGTCGGAAAGATAGCCGTAGCCGCCGTGGATCTGCAGCGCATCGGAGCAGACCTTTTCGGCCATCTCGGAGGCCTGCAGTTTGGCCATGGCGGCTTCCTTCAGGCAGGGACGCCCGGCATCGCGCAGGGCGGCGGCCTCCAGGACCATCAATTCAGCCGCGTGGATCTGGGTTGCCATGTCGGCCAGGCGAAAGGCGACCGCCTGATGCTCGATGATCGGCTTCCCGAATGATCGGCGTTCGCGGGCATAGTCCAACGCCGCCTCATAGGCCGCACGCGCCATGCCGACCGACTGCGCGGCGATGCCGATCCGGCCGCCTTCCAGGTTGGCCAGGGCAATCTTGTAGCCCTCCCCCTCCGCGCCCAGCAGCAGGTCAGGCGTCAGGCGGCAGTCCTCGAAAACGATCTGGCAGGTGTCGGAAGCCTTTTGCCCCAGCTTCTTCTCCACCGAGGCCACCTTGTAGCCGGGCGTGTCCGTTGGCACCAGAAAGGCGCTGATGCCGCGCTTGCCCTGATCCGGATCGGTCACAGCGAAGACGACGGCCAGGTCGCCGTTCTTGCCGGAGGTGATGAACTGCTTCACGCCGTTCAGCACATAGTGGTTGCCGTCGCGCTCGGCCCGCGTCCTGATCGCTGCGGCGTCGGAGCCGGCCTGCGGCTCGGTCAGGCAAAAGGCGCCGAGCATGGCGCCCTGTGCCATGGGTTTCAGAAAGCGCTCCTTCTGGTCCGCCGAACCGAACCTGAGGATCGGCATGCAGCCGACGGAGTTGTGGACCGACATGATGGTGGAACAGGAGCCGTCGCCGGCAGCCACCTCCATCAACGCCAGCGCGTAAGACACGTGGTCGGCGCCAGCACCCTCCCACTCCGGCGGCACAAGCATGCCCATGAAGCCGAGTTCGCCCATCGCGGCGACGGCGTCTTTCGGGAAGCGCGACTCGCGGTCCCAGGCCGCCGCATGCGGGGCCAACTGCTCGCGTGCGAAATCGCGCGCGGTGTCGCGGATCAGACTTTGCTCTTCGTTCAACAGCATCTTGTGTTCCGCCGTCAGAGACACGGCCCTAGAGACATGGCCTTAGAGACATGGCCTTAGAGACATGGCCTTAGAGACATGGCTCTGGCGTGCGCAGCAGCGCAGAGCGCTCGACCGGCCGGCCAGCAGCATCAAAGGGCACCTTGAAGCTGAAGGCCTCAGGCGTCGGCCCCTGGCGGTCGATCAGCGCAACGCGCTCCAGGCCGTCTTCGATGGTGGGGATCTCGCCGACCGGCAACCACCAGAGCGCCATGAAGGCGCCGCGCGCCTTTTCGAACCACTTGCGCCTCTGCGCCATCACCTTTGTGTGGTCGGTCTTGTAGACGTACGTGAAGAGCGACTCCAGGTCGCGCCAGAGGGACATGTTGACGATTAAGCCGGGGTCGGCCGAGACCTGGATGTCGGTTGCATTGCCGCTGTCGCTCTGCAGGCGCCAGACGAAGCCCGGATCGCGGTCTGCCAGCGCGTTGATCGCATCCAACTGGGCAACGAAGTCCGCCAGCCTGGGATCGTCGATCGGCGCGACGATCCGCCCGACGTTGATCTGCGCCAGATGAAAACCCTGCATCCCCCTCTCCCTCATCGCATTGGTGCGGCGCCCTACCAGGGGATCTCGCTGCCGTCGTAGTTGAAGAACTTGCCGTTGTCCTCGGTCGAGAGACCCGCGATCACCTTGCGCATCCCCGCGATCGAAGCGTCGGCGGGAATGTCTGCGCTTTCCCCGCCCATGTCGGTCTGCACCCAGCCGGGATGAAAGGAGATCACCGTGAAGCCTTTGGCTTCCAGATCGACGGAAAGACCCTTGGTGACCATGTTCAAAGCGGCCTTGGAACTGCGGTAGATGTATGACCCGCCGTTTTCGTTGCAGGCGATCGACCCCATACGGCTGGAGATGTTAACGATGGTCTTGCGCTCGCCCTTTTCCAGCATGCCCATGAAGCGCTCCACCATGCGCAGCGGCGCCACGGTGTTGATCTGCAGCACCGGCCCCCATTCCTGAAAGTCGGTCTCGCCAAAACCTGTCCGGGGCCCGTAGACGCCGGCATTGTTGATGAGGATGTCCAGCGGCTCCTCCGCCAGTTCGCGCGCCAGGCTCGCCACCTTCAGGCCGTCGGTCACGTCCAGCTTGTGGCAGACGACATCGCCTTCCATGGAACGTACGACCTTGGCTTTTTCCACGTTGCGTGCGCAGGCGTGGACGCGCCAGCCATCTGCCGCAAACGAGCGAACGAACTCCAGGCCGAGGCCACGGTTGGCACCGGTAATCAAGACTGTGGGCAAATCGCTCTCTCCAAAAAACGTACCGAAATCTCACAGGACCGCCCGGCGCGGCAAAGGCCGTGAAGCCGCCCCTCGTCAAGCACCGACGCGCTAGGCCCGCTTCGGCCCCGTCGCGCGCCGCGGCCGGGTCGCAAGTTCGCCGCCGCAATTCGGGCAGCATTGCATCAGGTCGCCGGCGCAGCCCCGGCAGAAGGTGCACTCAAAGCTGCAGACGGAGCCCTCCCCGTCCATCGCAAGCCCGTTTCCACAGCGCTCGCAGGCCGGTTTCATCGCCAGGGCCATTGCCTGCTCCTTGGACACCCTGTTTCCCTGGCCTAGAGAACATCACTTGGCCGCGGGAGACAACACCCCAGGAAGCGACTCGCAGAACACGCGGAAAGCCGGCGTTTCAGGCGGATTGACGCAGGGATACGGGCTGGGCTGAAGACCGCCCTGTCCACTGTGCAACGGCTGCAACGGCACTTTCGACCGCCGCCGGGCCGGCAGAAGCCGGCCGCCGGCCTAGCGGGTTTCCTCGAACAGCTCGCGGCCAATGAGCATGCGGCGGATCTCGCTGGTGCCGGCGCCGATTTCGTAGAGCTTGGCGTCGCGCAGCAGCCGCCCGGCCGGGTAGTCGTTGATGTAGCCGTTGCCGCCCAGGGTCTGGATCGTTTCCAGGGCCATCCAAGTGGCTTTCTCAGCGGCATAGAGAATTGCGCCGGCGGCATCCTTGCGGGTCGTCTCGCCGCGGTCGCAGGCCTTTGCAACCGCATAGACGTACGACCTGGCCGCGTTCATGGTGGTGTACATGTCTGCGATCTTGCCCTGCATCAGCTGGAATTCGCCGATCGCCTGGCCGAACTGCTTGCGCTCGTGAATGTAGGGCACGACCAGGTCCATGCAGGCCTGCATGATGCCCGTGGGGCCGGCGGCCAGCACCACGCGCTCGTAGTCGAGTCCGCTCATCAGCACGTTGACGCCCTTGCCGACCGCGCCGAGAACGTTTTCCTCCGGCACCTCGCAGTCCTCGAACAGCAGTTCGCCGGTGGGCGAGCCGCGCATACCCAGCTTGTCCAGCTTCTGGGCGATGGAGAAGCCCTCGAAGCCCTTCTCCACCAGGAAGGCCGTGATCCCCCGCGGTCCCGCGTCCGGGTCGGTCTTGGCATAGATCACCAGGGTGTCGGCCTCGTCGCAGTTGGTGATCCACATCTTGCTGCCGTTGAGGACGTAGCGGTCGCCCTTCTTGTCGGCGCGGGTGCGCATGCCGACCACGTCTGAGCCGGCGCCGGGCTCGCTCATCGCCAGTGCGCCGACATGCTCGCCGGAGATCAGCTTGGGCAGATAGCGGCGCCTCTGGTCCTCATTGCCGTTGCGGCGGATCTGGTTGATGCAGAGATTGGAGTGGGCGCCGTAGCTGAGGCCGACGGAGGCCGAGGCGCGGCTGACCTCCTCCATCGCCACGCAGTGCTCCAGGTAACCCATGCCGGCGCCGCCATAGTCCTCCTCCACCGTCAGGCCGTGCAGCCCCAGAGCCCCCATCTTGGGCCAGAGCTGGCGCGGAAAGCTGTCGGTGCGGTCGACCTCTTCGGCCAGGGGGGCGATCTCTTCCGAGGCGAAACTCATCACGGTGTCGCGCAGCATGTCGGCGGTCTCACCGAGGTCAAAGTTCAGACTGGGGATCTGGTTGGGAATCATGGGCCCTGCCGTTCGCTCAAGTTCCGGTTTTCGCGCACTCTAAGCGCTTGGCCGCCGCCCCGCCAGAGGCAAGCGGCAGAATGCCGAGAGCGCCGCCGCGGGGTCAGCCTGCCGTTGGCATGTCGGGGCGTCCCTCCAGGCACATCAGGGTCTGCACCATGTGGGCGCAGGCGCGCGCGCTGCCGTTCTTGACCACCGTTACCTCCGCTTCCGTGACCGTCAGGGTCCGCCCCGTCTTGATCACGCGGCCGATGGCACGCAGCATCTCGCCGTCGGCCGGTGCCAGGAGGTTGACCTTGAATTCCACCGTCAGCACGGAGGCTTCGGCAGGAAACAGGCTGAAGCCCGCATAGCCGCCGGCGGAGTCCGCGATCGTGCTGGTGACGCCGGCGTGAAAGAAGCCGTGCTGCTGGCAGAGATCCGGCCGGAACGGCAGTTCGATCTCGACCTCTCCCGGCTCGACCCGCGTCATGCGGGCCCCCAGCAGGTCCATGATGCTTTGCCGGGCGAAACTCTCCCGGACCCGGTCTGCGAAGTCCGGGTCCTGGGGCTGATAGGCGGGCATGGGTCAGGACACCTCCCTGATAAAAACAAGCAAATGCCTGCGGTGCGGCCCGCCACCATAGCCAGCTTTGGCGGCTTGCGAAGCCCCCGCGAAAACGCGATAGTCACCGCGGCCGGCGGCTTCGCCGACGCCGGAGCCTTTGACGGCCTGATCGGATTGCTTGAAATGCCAGTTCCCGCCCGCACCCTTTGCCTGCTTCTCGCCCTGGCGGGTATGGGCCTCACCGCCGGCTGCGAGACGGCGGCCGAGCGCCAGCAGCGGCTGGAGCGCGAAGCCTATGTCGAGTCGCTGGATCTGGAGGAACTCAAAGGCAGCCTCGACACCGTCAATCCCGATCGCTACGACCCGAAAAAGTTCCAGCCCAACAAGGGCCGGGAGAAGAACTGAGCCCCGCCGCCGGCCGCGCGGCAGTCTCGGCCCGCGCCCTCAGAACAACAGCAGGGCGGCCAACCCCAGGAAGGCGAAAAAGCCGATCACGTCGGTGACCGTCGTCAGCACCACGCTGGAGGCGACGGCCGGGTCCACACCCAGTTTCTCCAGACCCAGGGGCACGAGGGCTCCGGAGAGCGTGGCCACCACCAGGTTGATCACCATGGCCGCGGCGATAATGGCCCCGATCATCGGCGCATCGAACCAGACCCAGGCCAGCAACCCCGCCAGCACCGCGAAGATCAGCCCGTTGGCCAGTCCGACCAGAACCTCCTTGCCGACGAAGCGCCAGGCATTGCCGGCACTGAGATCGCGCATGGCAATCGCCCGCACCGCCACCGTCAGGGTCTGGGTGCCGGCATTGCCGCCCATGGAGGCGACGATGGGCATCAGCACCGCCAGCGCCACCACGCGCTCGATGGTCTCTTCGAAAATGGCGATCACCAGCGAGGCGGCAACCGCGGTGAAGAGATTGACCAGCAGCCAGGAGAACCGCGAGCGCGTGGTGTCGAGCACGGCGCTGTAAAGGTCGGTCTCCTGGACACCGGCCAGCTTCAGCAGATCCTCCTCGGCCTCTTCGTCGATGATGTGGACCACATCGTCCACCGTGACCACACCGATCAGCCGCCCGGCCCCGTCGACGACCGGCGCCGACACCAGCCCATACTGGCGGAACAGGTAGGCGACTTCCTCCTGGTCCATCTCGATGGGAACGACCTTCATGTCATCAGTCATGATGTCCGTCAGCGCAACCGGGCGCTTCGTGCGCATGGCCCGGCTGAGCGGCACGAACCCAATGGGCTGGTGCTTCGGGTCGACGATGTAAAGGTCGTAGAAGTCGTCCGGCAGATCCTTGGCGGCGCGCATGTAGTCGATGGTCTGGCCCACCGTCCAGGACGACGGCACCGCGAGGACCTCGCGCTGCATGATGCGGCCGGCGGAGTCTTCGGGAAAGCTGAGGCTTTCCTCCAGCGCAATGCGGTCTGCGCGCGGCAAGGCTTCCAGGACTTCGCGCTGCGCTTCTTCATCGAGGTCTTCGAAGATGTCGACTGCGTCGTCACTGTCCAGGTCGGACAGCGAGTCCGCCAACTGGCGCGGCTCGAGCGCTTCGATGATGTCTTCGCGCAGCGAGCTGTCCAGGTAGGTGAGAACCTCCAGATCGAAGGCATCGCCCAGGATCCGGATCAGGCGCGGCCGGTCGTCGCGGTCGAGGTTCTCCAGCAGGTCGGCGAGATCGGCCTCGTGGAGGTCCGTAGCCACCCGCCGCGCCTCGGCCTCGTCACCGCGCTCCAAGGCCTCCGATACCGTGCGGACGAGGTCGGCCGATATCCCGTAGCTGTCAGGCTGGACTTCCGGCAGCCAGGGATCGCTCTCCTCGCGCTCGGGCGGTGTCTTCGCCATGGGCGGCCCTACTCTTCGACGGTTCGGTCCTGTGCGTCAGCGACTGCGATTGCGCTCATGTTTACAATGCCGCGCGCGCTCACAGAAGGGGTCAGAACGTGCGCCGGCGCGGCCGTGCCGATCAGGATCGGTCCGACCGAGAGCCCGCCGCCGGAGGCCTTGACCATATTGAACGCAATGTTGGCGGCATCCAGGGTCGGCATCACCAGCAGATTCGCCGCGCCCTTCAGCTTGGAGTTCGGGAAGATGTGCTCGCGGATGGACTCCGAGAGCGCCGCATCGGCGTGCATTTCCCCCTCCACTTCCAGATCGGGATGCTCGCGGTGGAGGATCTCCAGGGCGCGGCGCATCTTGCGCGCAGACGCCGTGTCGCCGGAGCCGAAGTTGGAATGGGACAGCAGCGCGACCTTCGGCTGCAGGCCGAACCGGCTGACATGGTGGGACGCCAGCACCGTCATCTCCGCCAGCTCTTCCGCCGTCGGGTCGGCGGTGACGTAGGTGTCGACGATGAAGTAGGAGCCGCTGGGCAGGATGACGAGGCTGATGGCCGAGCAGTCGCGCGTTTCCGAAGCCTTGCCGATGACCCCGGTCACGTGGTCGAGGTGCCGCTTGTAGCGCCCCGTCGTGCCGCAGATCATGGCGTCGGCATCGCCCAGCTTGACGGCCAGGGCGGCGATGACGGTGCTGCGGGTCCGGACGATCTCGCGCGCCGCCTCCGGCGAGACGCCCTTGCGCTCCATCAGGCCGTGGTAGGTCTGCCAGTAGGTGCGAAAGCGCGGATCGTCCTGCGGATTGATCAGGGGCACGTCCTCGCCGGGCCGGATCCTCAGGCCCAGGCGCTTGACGCGGGTGGCCACCACATCGGGCCGGCCCACCAGGATGGGCTCGGCCAGTCCTTCGTCGACCACCACCTGCACCGCGCGCAGAACCCGCTCGTCCTCGCCCTCGGCGTAGATCACCCGCTTGGGGTTCTCCTTCGCCCGCTGGAAGATCGGCTTCATGATCAGGCCGGAGCGGAAGACGAAGCGCTGCAGGTTCTGACAGTAGGCGTCGAAGTCCGTGATCGGCCGGGTCGCCACGCCGCTGTCCATGGCGGCGCGGGCCACCGCCGGCGCGATCTCCAGGATCAGGCGGGGATCGAAGGGGCTGGGGATCACGTAGTCCGGCCCGAAGCTGCGGTCCTCGCCGCCCATTGCCTGGGCCACCACCTCGCTCTGTTCCTTCATCGCAAGATCGGCGATGGCGCGCACGCAGGCCAGCTTCATCTCTTCGTTGACGGCGGTCGCCCCGACATCCAGCGCCCCGCGAAAGATGTAGGGAAAACAGAGGACGTTGTTCACCTGGTTCGGATAGTCCGAGCGGCCGGTGGCGATGATGGCGTCGGGGCGCGCCTCCTTGGCCTCCTCCGGCATGATCTCCGGCACCGGATTGGCCAATGCCATGATGATCGGCTTGTCGGCCATCGTCTTGACCATCTCCGGCTTCAGGACCCCCGGCGCCGAGAGGCCCATGAAGACGTCGGCATCGGCGATGACCTCGGCCAGGCTGCGGGCATCGGTGGGCTGGGCGTAGCGCGCCTTCCAGCGGTCCATCTGTTCTTCGCGGCCCTCGTAGACGACGCCCAGGATGTCGGTGACCCAGATGTTCTCGCGCTTGACCCCCAGCGACACCAGCAGGTCGAGACAGGCCAGGGCCGCGGCACCGGCGCCGGAAGTGACCAGCTTGACCGAGGCGATATCCTTGCCGACCAGCCGCAGGCCGTTGTAGATCGCCGCACCGACAATGATCGCGGTGCCGTGCTGGTCGTCGTGGAACACCGGGATGTTCATGCGCTCGCGCAGGGCCGCTTCGATCTCGAAGCACTCCGGCGCCTTGATGTCTTCCAGATTGATGCCGCCGAAGGTCGGCTCCAGGGCCGCCACCACCTCGACGAAGCGCTCCGGGTCCAGCGCGTCCAGCTCGATATCGAAGACATCGATGCCGGCGAACTTCTTGAAGAGGACCGCCTTGCCCTCCATCACCGGCTTGGAGGCCAGCGGCCCGATGGCGCCGAGCCCGAGCACCGCCGTCCCGTTGGTCACGACGCCCACGAGATTGCCCCGCGCCGTCAGCGCCGAGGCCTGGGCGGGGTCTTCGGCAATGGCCTCGCAGGCCGAGGCGACGCCCGGTGAGTAGGCCAGCGCGAGGTCGCGCTGGTTGCCGAGTGGCTTGGTCGCCGAGATCTCCAGCTTGCCGGGTTTCGGTTCGCGGTGATAGGCAAGGGCCGCCTCGCGTAGATCCTTCGCCATGCCATCTCCCCCAGTCTGGTAACCGTCTGATTTCTTGTTCTTTGCACACCGCAAGCCCGGCGCGAAGCGAGGGCCGGTCAGAAGATGACCGCGGCTGCGCTGGAGTGCAAGCCTCTGTAACCGCCCTCCAGGATGAGGAAGCCCGCGAGGCAGGCCGGGCGGGAAAGCGGTGGCATTTCGGCGGCCAGCGGCTATCTTCCTGGGTCATGACTCTGCCTGCCATGGATGCCACCGCCGCCGGAGCGGTAACAGACCCCGCCGCGGCGCCGGAGTGGCGCGTCGAGCCCGGGCTGACCGCCTATCCTGATGCCGTTGCGTTCATGGAACGCCGGGTGGCGGAGATCCGCGCCGGCAGCGCGCCGGAGTTGATCTGGCTGGTCGAGCATCCCCCGCTCTACACAGCGGGAACCTCAGCCCGGCGCGAGGACCTGCTGCAGCCCGACCGCTTTCCGGTCTTCGAGACCGGGCGCGGCGGCGAGTTCACCTATCACGGACCCGGGCAGCGGGTCGTCTACGTGATGCTGGATCTGAAGCGCCGCAACCCGGACCTCCGGCGCTATGTCCACGACCTCGAGGAGTGGATCATCCGCAGCCTGGCGCAATTCTCAGTCGCGGGAGAGCGGCGCGAGGGACGCGTCGGCATCTGGGTCGCCCGCAACGAAGGGGCGCTCGGGCCGCGCGAGGACAAGATCGCCGCCATCGGCGTGCGCATCCGCCGCTGGGTCACCTACCACGGCCTCGCCATCAACGTAGAGCCCGAGCTGGACCACTTCAGCGGCATCGTTCCCTGCGGCGTTTCCGAACACGGCGTGACCTCCCTGGTGGATCTCGGCCTGCCGGTCGGCATGGCCGACCTGGATGCGGCCCTGCGCGGTACCTTCGACGAGGTCTTCAAGCCCGGCTGAGGTTCGAACCCTCCGGTCAGCGGATGGCCACGCCGGCGAAGACCACCAGGCTCTGCACCACCGTTCCCACCAACAGCGAACCGGTCAGCGCCACCGCCAGATACCAGAAGAACACGGTGCGCCGCACCAGGGCGAAGACCGCCATTGCGGCCGGCAGCGAGGTGACACCGCCGGCGATCAGGAAGGTCAGCGCCGCGCCCGGAGCCATGCCCATCGCCATGAGCTCGCCGATCAGGGGGATTGCGGCGAAGCCGTTCAGATAGGCCGGCACGCCGACGACCACCGCCAGAGGGATGGCCTGCCAGCCCTGGCCGCCCAAGGTCTCCGCCACCAGGCTGGCCGGCACCCAGGCCACCATCAGGCTTTCCAGGGCAAAGGCCAGCAGCAGCCACTTGCTGAGGAAGAGGGTCGTGCTGCGCGCCTCCTTGGCGAAGGCTTGGCGGCGCGGCGCTTCGGACCAGAAGGCCCAGCGCAGCCCCGTCTCGGGCAGGCTCGGCGTGCCGCAGCCGCCGCAACCGCGCGCCGCCTTCAGCGGCTCGGCGAAGAAGCCGGCGCGCTGAAGGGCCAGGGTGGCAAAGCCGGCGGCGAGGCCGAGCCCCATGGCGGCGATTGTCTTGGTGAGGGTGAACGGCAGGCCCAGCGTCGCCACCATCAGCACGAACTGTTCCGGGTCCATCAGCGGCGAGGCAACGCAGAAGGCCAGCACCGGCGCCAGGGGCACCCCGGCCAGCAACAGCGCCGCCATCAGCGGCACCACGCCGCAGGAACAGAAGGGCGAAAGCGCACCGGCCAGGGCCGCGATGACGATGGCCGCCGGCGCGGAGCGGCTGGTCACTCCGGCGATCAGCCCGTCCGCCCCCGCCGCTTTCAGCCAGGCGGCAAGCAGCACCGACAAGAGCAGAAAAGGCAGCAGCCAGACAAAGGCGTCGACCATGAAGCCGAAGCTCGTCACCGCCTGCTGCGGCACAACCAGCGCAAGACCGGCGAAGAGCATCAGAAGCGCAAGCCAGACCCGGTCGAGACCGCGGACCCGGGAGAAAACTCCTGAAGCAACGCCGGTCATGGTGGCGGTGAGGCTGGTCATCGGTACGTCCTTTCGATTTACTTTCGACCCTTCCAGGATCATCGAACAGTCAGGCCAAAAAAAGTTCTACCCGGCTTTGCGCGCGTCCGTCGCCGGCGCCGCGCTGCGCTCCAGGCTGCAGCACTCGGATGTCAAAAACGCGATCAGCCCGTCCATGAGTTGGAAGTCCGGGCGGCAGATCAGTTGGCGCCCTTCGCGCTCCTGCGCCACGAGGCCAGCGTTGACCAGATGCGCGATGTGATGGGAGAGCGTCGAGGCCGGCACCCCGAGGTGCGCCTGGATCTCGCCCACCGGGAGCCCGTCCTGCCCGGCCCGGACAAGAAGGCGAAAGACCTCCAGGCGGAGCGGATTGCCGAGTTTTTCGAGGCAGCGTGCAGCTTGGTTGACTTCCATGACCTGAACGTTAGTCGAAGCTTCGCGCTGAGTCAACGATATTTCTAGAATTATGGAAATGAAATCTGCGGCCCCTTCCCCACACATACCGCCGGGGCGTCAGGCCGTCGGCTTCACCGTGAAGCCGGGGTTGATCGGAACATCGTGGTCATAGCGGTCCACCGCCGCGACCGCGGCATGCTGCGGGCCCTGCCAGCAGGCTTCCAGCATGGCATCCACAGCAGACGCATCCCCTGAGAAGACCGCCTCGACCGAGCCGTCGCGGCGGTTGCGGACCCAGCCGTCCAGCCCCTTGGCCTTTGCAGTGGCTTCCGTCCAGGCCCGGAACCAGACGCCCTGGACCCGCCCCGAGATTTCCACCCGAACCGTCTTGGTCATTGATCCGCCTTTTGCCCGGCTTCGCCGCCCTGCGGGGCAGGATAAAGCGCGGCGAAAGCGATGGCCACGGCGCGGCGGGCGCGCTCCTCCCAAAGCGCCCGGCGCATCCACTGATCCTCCACGGTGAACGCGGCCTTGCCGGGGTTCTCGTGGACCAGCCTGTTGCGCAGGGCGCGCAGCCATTTCCAGTCACCCTCGCCCACACCCTGCGGACGGGCCGCACGCTTGCTGCTCTGCGCCTCGGCGATGGCATAGGCCAGGATGACGGCGGCGGCCCAGGCGCCCGCGCAAAACACGGCCTGGAGGTCGATCATCAGGGCACAGGCCTGTTCGCTCGGCGCCGCTGCGCCCGCTGCTGCATGCTGCGCCTCCTGGTCCTCAAACCAGGCACGCCGGTCATCCCAGATGATCTCCGGCGGGCGTTCGAGCTGATCCATGGCGGGGTGGCAAGCGGGGCGAAGACCGACCTGCCGCGGTCAGTCGAACTCCAGGATCGCCTGGTCGACCGCCAGGCTCTCGCCCGGGCCGGCGTGCAGCTTGGCGACCCGGCCGTCCCGCTCGGCGCGCAGGATGTTCTCCATCTTCATCGCCTCGACCACCGCCAGTTCCTCGCCGGCTTTCACGCTCTGCCCCTGCTCCACCGCCAGGGAGATCAAGAGGCCCGGCATGGGCGACAGCAGAAAGCGCGACAGGTCCGGCGGCTCTTTCACCGGCATCATGGCCGCCAGGGTCGCGGCCTGCGGCGAGAGCACCAGCGCCTCGACAGTGATGCCCGCCTGGCTGAGGCGCTGGGCCGGGCCGCGGCGCTCGACCTGCACGGTCACCGGGCGGCCGTCGATGAAACAGGGCAGCAGGAGGTCCCCCAGACGCCCGCCGGTCTCGATCAGCAGGTTGGAGGTGCCGCCTGTGACGCGGTACGCGCCATCGACCGGGGTCACGGTGCGTGCGTGGGCCTCCTGGCCCAGCATCACCACCCAATCGGCGGGCATGGCCGGATCGAACTCCGCATGACCATCCATCTGACCGGAGATCGCCGTCTCCTGCTCCTTGCGGCGGTGCTGCAGGATGGCGGCGACGGCAATCAGCACCTCCGTCGTCGCCGGATCGGCTTCGACGCCCTTGAAGCCCTCGGGGTACTCCTCGGCAATGAAATTGGTGGTGAGGCGCCCTTCGCGGAAGCGCGGGTTGGTCATCACCGAAGCGAGGAAGGCGACGTTGTGGTTGATGCCGCGAATGCAGTAGGCGTCCAGCGCCGACTGCATGGCATCGATGGCGCTGTCACGGTCTGGACCGTGGGTCACCAACTTGGCGATCATGGGGTCGTAGAACATGGAGATCTCCGAGCCCTCCTCGACGCCGGTGTCGACCCGTACGGTCAGCGCCTCGTCCTCAGGCGCCGGCGGCTCGCGGTAACGCACCAGCCGGCCGATGGACGGCAGGAAGTCGCGCAGAGGGTCTTCGGCATAGACGCGGGTCTCCACCGCCCAGCCGTTCATCTGCACATCGCTCTGCCCGAAGTCCAGCGGTTCGCCCGCCGCGATGCGGATCATCCACTCCACCAGGTCGAGGCCGGTGATCAGCTCTGTCACCGGATGCTCGACCTGAATTCTCGTATTCATTTCAAGAAAATAGAAGTTCTTATTCCTATCGACAATGAACTCGACCGTGCCGGCGGAGCGATAGTCCACCGCCTCGGCCAGGGCCACCGCCTGGGCACCCATGGCCGCCCGCGTCTCGGCATCGAGGAAGGGCGAGGGCGCCTCCTCCACCACCTTCTGGTGGCGGCGCTGGATCGAGCATTCGCGCTCGCCCAGGTGCAGGGTGTTGCCGTGGGCGTCGGCCAGCACCTGGATCTCGATGTGGCGC
>NZ_JANQKD010000002.1 GCF_028281305.1 Pelagibius sp.
AAGGCCCCAGTGCCTAAACACCAAAACCCAAACAGCAGACCCAAAAACACAGACCCGCCGCCCGCGTATCCCTTCCATCAAACAACAATGTCAAACAGCAGCACGGCAGCGTTCGGCGGAGAGCCTTGGCTGCCGTGGAGGCCGGGTTATAGGGCCGCGCCCGGCGGCCTGTCAAACCCTTTATGAAAAGATTTTTACGCTTGGCCGAAGTTTATCGGCGCTCGCCCTTAAAGGCTACAGCGTTAACCGCCTTTAAGGTTGACAAGCCCTTGTATGATCAGCAATTTTCAAAAATTGGTTAACGATTTGGTGGTATGACATTTACCGCCGACGTGGCCTGCCACGGGGGGCATCACACACAACCGTCAAGTTGCGGAGCACCTGTACGTCGTGACGAACCGTAAAATCGGGATGGAATCGCTTATGCGATTCGCCAAAAAGGTCAGCTATCCTGCAATCCTCGCAATTCCCCTGGTCGGCGGCGCCGTCGCCGCCAGCTGGTCCAGCGCCCACATAACCCGGTCCTTCGATGACGCCTCCGCTGAGGCCCCGGGGACGCTGGGGCGCGGCCTGGACCCGGCCGCAGGGGCCGCCGCAGGGGCCTTCTCGGTCGTGCCGGCAAGCGGTCCCGCCGCCGCGCCGCAGCCAGAGCAGGTCGCGGCCCTGCCGCGCGCCACGCTGCTGCGGCTGCCGGCCCAGGGCGAGATCGAAGCGCTGGAGGAAGCCGAGGCTCCGCCGCCGCCGGTCACCCGGCAGATCACCGTCGCCCGCGGCGATACCCTGATGAAACTGCTGATCGGCGCCGGGGTCGACCCGACCCACGCCCACCAGGCCGTGACCGCCATGGAGCCGGTCTACTCCGCCCGCCGGCTGATGCCGGGACAGGAAATCGACCTCGCCTTTGCAGCAACGGGTGCGGCCAGCGACACCGCCTCTGACGACCTGGGGCCGCTGCTGGCGATCAACTTCCGCCCCTCGCGCGAACGCGACATCGAAGTCAGCCGAACGCATCCTGACGAAGACTTTGCGGCCAACGCCGTCGACCGGCCCGTGGCCCGCCAGCTGGCCTATGCCCAGGGCACGATCCTGTCGAACCTCTCGGTGGCCGCGCGGGAGGTGAACGTCCCCAACCTCGTGTTGGTGGAAGCGATCCGCGCCTTCAGCTTCGACGTCGACTTCCAGCGCGAGATCCAGAAAGGCGACGACTTCGAGTTCCTCTACGAGATCTTCGTCGACGAAGACGGCCTGCCGGTGCGCACCGGCGAACTGCTCTATGCCGCCATGACGCTGTCGGGCAGCCGCACGGAGATCTATCACTACGAACGCGACAGCGGCGATGCGGATTACTTCACGCCGGAAGGCACCTCGGTCCGCCGCTCGCTGATGCGCACGCCCATCGACGGCGCGCGTCTGTCCTCGGGCTTCGGCATGCGCAAGCATCCGATCCTCGGCTACTCGAAGATGCACAAGGGCACGGACTTCGCCGCGCCGCGCGGCACGCCGATCTATGCGGCCGGCAACGGCGTGGTCGAGGTGGCGGCACGCCGCGGCGGCTACGGCAAGTATATCCGCATCCGCCACGGCTCCAGCTACAAGACCGCCTACGCCCACCTCCACGGCTATGCCAAGGGCATCAAGTCCGGCGCGCGGGTGAAGCAGGGCCAGGTGATCGGCTACGTCGGCTCGACGGGGCGTTCCACCGGCCCGCATCTGCACTACGAGGTCATCCTCAACGGAAAGCAGGTCAACCCCCTGAAGGTGACCCTGCCGCGGGGCGATAAGCTGAAAAAAGATGAACTGGCCGCCTTCGCGGCTCACCGTGCCGAAGTCGACCGTCAGGTCTCCATCGCCATGGGCGGTATCCTCATGGTACAGAAGGCCTGCGAGGAAGCAGGGGTCGTCGAACAAGGCTCTGCCACCGACCGCGAGTGCTGAGTTTCTGAGGACCTTCGAATCATGGACTGCTGCCTGCTGATCGCCGGCTATCTGGAGAAACGCACGCGACGCCGAGGCTGAGGCCGGCGGCGGCCGACCCAGGCACACCCGGGGCCGGACCGCGCCCGCCTGAAGCCCATCGGTTGTCACGCCCTGTCCGGTCGCGCCTTACCCGGCGCCCTTCTGCCGGACGGGCGTCTGCGGAGTTTCCCGATCCATGGTTTCCTACACACTGGCAGCGCTCGAAGGCCTCGGCCTCGGCGCCAGCCTTATCATCGCCATCGGCGCCCAGAACGCCTATGTCCTGCGCCAGGGGTTGCGGCGCGAACACGTCTTCGTGGTCGCGTCGCTCTGTTTCGTCATCGACGGCGGGCTGATCACCCTTGGCGCCGGCGGCTTTGCCGGGCTGCTGCGCGCCGTTCCCAGCCTGCCCGACATCGCCGCCTGGGGCGGCGCGGCCTTCCTGATCGCTTACAGCCTCAAGTCCTTTCACGCCGCCCTCAAGCCCGGGCGCCTCACCGCCGAGGACGGGGCCGCACCGGCAAGCACCGGGTTGCGCACGGCGGTGATGACCACCCTGGCACTCAGCCTGCTGAACCCGCACGTCTATCTCGACACGGTGATCCTGCTGGGCGGCATCGCCGCCCAGTATGCGGGTCTGGAGCGCCTGGCCTTTGCCGTCGGCGCGGTGACGGCCTCGGGCCTCTGGTTCTACGGCCTGGGCTTCGGGGCCAAGCGCCTGGCGCCCTTTTTCGCCCGCCCGCTGTCCTGGCGTCTGCTGGACGTCTTCGTCGGCTGCGTCATGGCGGCGATCGCCGCCGGCCTGATCATCGGCCAGCTGAGAAGCTGAGGAGTCTGGCAGCGGTGTCCGGGGCCAGGAACGGCCCCGGACGCTGCGCCGTCAGGCCAGATGCTCCCTGAAATGGTCCATGGTGCGGCTCCAGGCCAGCGCTGCCGCCGCCTCATCGTAGCGCGGCGTGGAGTCGTTGTGGAAGCCGTGACGGGTACCGGGATAGAAGTGGGCTTCGTGATCCACCTCGTTGGCCTTCAGGGCCGTTTCGTAGTCCGGCCAAGTGGCGTTCACCCGCTCGTCGTCTTCGGCGAAGTGGATCAGCATGGCCGCCTGAATGCGGCCGACCTGGGCGCTGTCCGGCGCGCGGCCATAGAACGGCACGCCGGCACTGAGGTCGGTGCCCATGGTCACGGCCAGGAAGTTGGTGGTGGCCCCGCCCCAGCAGAAGCCGGTGGCCCCCAGCTTGCCGGTCGAAAGCTCGTGATCCTTCAGGAAGCGCGCGCCGTTCAGCATGTCCTGGCGCAGCTTCGGCTGCTCCAGCGTGCGCTGCATGGCGCGGCCCTCGTCATCGTTGCCGGGATAGCCGCCAATGGGTGACAGACCGTCCGGCGCCAGCGCCAGGAACCCCTCGACCGCGGCGCGCCGCGCGACATCGGCGATGTAGGGATTGAGGCCGCGGTTCTCGTGGATCACCAGCACCGCCGGAAAAGGCCCGTCACCGCTCGGCTGCACAAGATAGCCGCGCATCTCGCCCGAGGTCCCGCCCGGGGAAGGGTAGGTCACATAGCGCGGCGTGATGCGCTCGTCGTTGAAGGAAACCGTCTCCGCCGCCGCATAGTCGGGCAGCATGGCCTGGGCCATGGCCAGGGCCGAGACGCCGCCCACGGTGATCGCTCTGGCGCGGTTCAGAAACTCGCGCCGGTCGATCTTGCCGTGGCAGTAGTCGTCGTAGAGTGCGTAGACGCGGTCATCGATCTTCTGGTCTGTCATCGCCCTGCCTCCTTGTTCGCTCGCGGCCCGGCCTTCGATGCCCGACCGATTGAAGGCAGAAGCCTAGCAAGGGCGGCAACACCTGCGCCAGCCGCGTCGTTCCGGTTTCACAGGATCGTCACCAAGGACGGCTGCCGTTGGGGACGGCCTCTACTCGGCCGCGTCTTCCAGCGGCCAGGCGGGACGGGGCATGGCAAAGACCTCATCGACCCGCGTGTAGTCCATGTAGCCGAGCCGCGCGATGGGCTTCAGCTTGGCCATGTCCACCCGGCCGTCGGTCAGAACCGCCTCGTCGATGTGGATGCCGATAACCTGGCCGAAGACGACGGCGTTGCGCGCGTCCGCTACATCGGAGGGCAGGTCGACGGTCTGCAGGTAGCGGCACTCCAGATGAATGGGCGAGGCCTTCACCCGCGGCGGCTTCACAAGCTTTGACGGGACCATTTCCAGGCCCGCTGCCGCCGCCTCGTCCACGCCGGCGGGGGCCGGCGCCGAGGTCTTGTTCATCGCGTCGCGCAGATCCCAGGTGACGACGTTGCAGACGAACTCGCCGGTGCGCTCGGCATTGGCAAGGGAGTCCTTGGAGCCGTCGGGCGGGCCGTCGGCCTTGCGTCCGCCGGGGGCGAACATCACCACCGGCGGCTCGCCGGCGACACCGTTGAAGAAGCTGTAAGGTGCCAGGTTCACCGCCCCGGCCTCGTTCACCGTGGTCACCCAGCCGATGGGCCGCGGCACGATGCAGGCCTTGAAGGGGTTGTGCGGCAACCCATGGTCGCCGCTGCGGGTGTCGTAGAACATCTGGTTACCCTCAAGGCCGAGGCTGCACCGCGGCGCTTTTCGTTGGTTTTCGGCACCGGCCCGCTCCCCCTCCCGGCCACCCAATGCGATTATCCTATGGGTGGCCGGGAGGGGGAGCGGGCTGGAACCGCCTCGACGAAAGTCGAGAAACGAACTAAGCCGCCGCCACCATCTCGCCGTTGATCGCCAGTCCCTCGGCCCCGGCGGTGACATTCACCGTGTCGCCGTCGCCGATCTTGCCCTCCAGGATCATGCTGGCCAGCGGGTTCTGCAGCTCCCGCTGGATCACCCGCTTCAGCGGCCGGGCGCCATAGACCGGGTCGTAGCCGCGGTCGGCCAGCCAGGTCTTGGCCGGCTCGTCCAATTCCAGGGTGATCTTGCGCTCGCCCAGCATGGCATGCAGGCGGGCGAGTTGAATGTCGACGATGCCGGTCATCTGCGGGCGCGTCAGGCGATGGAACAGCAGCACCTCGTCCAGGCGGTTGAGGAACTCCGGCCGGAAGGCGGCGCGCACCACCTCCATGACCTCGCCGCGCACCGCATCGCTGTCCTGGCCCTCCGGCTGGGCGGCCAGGATGTCGGCGCCGAGATTGGAGGTGAGGATGATCATGGTGTTGCGGAAGTCGATGGTGCGCCCCTGGCCGTCGGTCAGCCGCCCGTCGTCCAACACCTGAAGCAGAATGTTGAAGACGTCGGGGTGCGCCTTCTCCACCTCGTCGAAGAGCACGACCTGATAGGGACGGCGGCGGACCGCCTCGGTCAAAGCACCGCCCTCCTCGTAGCCGACGTAGCCCGGCGGCGCACCGATGATTCGGGCGACGGCGTGCTTTTCCATGTACTCCGACATATCGAGCCGCACCATGGCCGTCTCGTCGTCGAAGAGAAAGCGGGCCAGCGCCTTGGTCAACTCGGTCTTGCCGACGCCCGTGGGCCCGAGAAACAGGAACGAACCGATGGGCCGGTTGGGGTCCTGCAGACCGGCGCGCGCGCGGCGCACCGAGTTGGAGATGGCGACAATCGCCTCTTCCTGACCGATCACGCTGCGGCGCAGGGCATCTTCCATGGAGAGCAGCTTCTCGCGCTCGCCCTCCAGCATCTTGTCGACGGGAATGCCGGTCCAGCGCGACACCACGGAGGCGATGTCGTTCTCCGCCACCTCTTCGTTCAGCATGCGGTGTTCCTGCGCCGCCTCGGCCTCCTCGAGCTGTTTTTCGAGGCCGGGGATCACGCCGTACTTGAGTTCGCTGGCACGATTGAGGTCGCCGTCGCGCTGGGCGATTTCCAGTTCGCCGCGGGACTGATCGAGCTGTTCCTTCAGCTTCTGGGCACCGGCCAGCTTGTCCTTCTCGCCCTGCCACTGGGCGGTCAGCTCCGCCGACTGTTTCTCCAGTTCGGCAATCTCCGCGGTGAGCTTTTCCAGACGCTCCTTG
This sequence comes from Pelagibius sp., assembly GCF_028281305.1. Classification (GTDB taxonomy): domain Bacteria; phylum Pseudomonadota; class Alphaproteobacteria; order Kiloniellales; family Kiloniellaceae; genus Pelagibius. Next base: position 5,947 of record NZ_JANQKD010000002.1, read on the forward strand.
GAGGCCTTGTCGCTCTCCTTCTGGAGCGCGTTCTCCTCGATCTTCATCTGCACCAGGCGGCGGTCCAGCTCGTCAATCTCCTCAGGCTTGGAGTCCACCACCATGCGCAGGCGGCTGGCGGACTCGTCCACCAGGTCGATGGCCTTGTCCGGCAGAAAGCGGTCCGCGATGTAGCGGTTCGACAGCGTCGCCGCCGCGACGATGGCCGCATCGGTGATGCGCACGCCGTGGTGCAGCTCGTACTTCTCCTTCAGGCCGCGCAGGATGGAAATGGTTTCCTCGACGCTCGGCTCCGGCACGAAGACCGGCTGGAAGCGCCGCGCCAGGGCGGCATCCTTTTCGATGTGCTTGCGGTATTCGTCCAAGGTGGTGGCGCCGACGCAGTGCAGGTCGCCGCGCGCCAGCGCCGGCTTCAGCATGTTGGAGGCGTCCATGGCGCCCTCGGCCTTGCCGGCACCGATCAGGGTGTGCAGTTCGTCAATAAAGACGATGATCTCGCCGCCG
>NZ_JANQKD010000052.1 GCF_028281305.1 Pelagibius sp.
CATGGCCGACCTCGGCGCCCAGATCGCCGCCAACGAGACCGGCGTGCAGGAGGTGCGCAAGATGCTCGCCCACTTCGGCTTCGACGTGGTGCAGGCCTACATGCGCCATGTGCAGGACAACGCCGAGGAGTCGGTGCGCCGGGTGCTCGATGTGCTGAAGGACGGCGAATTCACCTATCCGCTGGATAACGGCAGCCGGATCCAGGTGAAGATCACGGTGGACAAGCAGGCGCGCGAAGCGACCATCGATTTCACCGGCACCTCGCCCCAGGACCGCGGCAACTACAACGCGCCCACCGCCGTCTGCAAGGCGGCGGTGCTCTACGTCTTCCGCACCCTGGTGGAGGACGAGATCCCGCTGAACGAGGGCTGCCTGAAGCCGCTGAAGCTGAAGATCCCGGAACGCTCCATGATCAGCCCGGTCTATCCGGCCGCCGTCATCTCCGGCAACACCGAGGTCTCCCAGTGCATCACCGATGCGCTCTACGGCGCGCTGGGCGTGCTGGCCTCGGCCCAGGGCACCATGAACAACTTCGTCTACGGCAACGAGCAGTATCAGAACTACGAGACCATCTGCGGCGGCACCGGCGCCGGGCCGGACCACGACGGCACGTCAGCCGTACACTCCCACATGACCAACACCCGCATGACCGATCCGGAGGTGCTGGAGTGGCGCTTCCCGGTGCGCCTGGAGACCTTCCGCATCCGCCATGGTTCCGGCGGCGCCGGGCGGCACCGCGGCGGCGATGGGGTCGTCCGGCGCATGCGCTTTCTGGAGCCCATGACCGCCACCATCCTTTCGCTGCACCGGGCGACCGATCCCTACGGCCTCGACGGCGGGGCGCCGGGGCAGCGGGGCCGCAATTCCGTGCTGCGGGCCGATGGTTCCGTCGACGAATTGAAGGGCAGCGACGAAACGGAGATGCAGGCCGGCGACGCCTTCGTTATCGAAACGCCGGGCGGCGGCGGCTACGGCCTCGCGGCGGAGCGTGCGGAGGCGGCGGAATGAGCAAGGGCGGCACGACGGAGAAAAAGAAGGCGGCCACTGCGAAAGAGGGAAGCCGGCAGGCCATCGTTTCCTCCGCCCATCTGGTCTCGGAGCGGGCGGCGGAGCTGAGTTCCTTCGAATATGGCCTCTACGTCGCCTCCAACGCCTTCGAGCGCTGGATTGTCAGATGCATGGCCGCTGCCGGGCAGCCGGAGCTGGGCGCCCTCGATGTCATGGTGGTGCACAGCGTGAACCACCGCGCCCGCGACAAGCGCCTGGCGGATATCTGCTTCGTCCTCAACATCGAGGACAGCCACACTGTCAATTACGCGCTGAAGAAGCTCAGCCGCCTCGGCCTCGTCGCAGGCGAAAAGCGCGGCAAGGAGATTTTCTACGCGACGACGAAGGAGGGCGAGGCGCTCTGTCTGAAGTACCGCGAGGTGCGCGAGGCCTGCCTGGTCAACTCCTTCAGCGCCTTTGCCGGCAGCCAGGGCGAGGACCTCAACGAACAGATCGGCCAGGCCGCCGACCTGCTGCGCGCCCTCTCCGGGCTGTACGATCAGGCGGCACGAGCCGCGACGAGCCTCTGAGGTGTCGTGTTGCAAGTTGCTGGCTTGGTCTGCAGCCGGTTGCAGTAAGCATCGGCCTCCAGCGTCAGCGGATCAACGCTTCTCGGCAGTGCTTGTACCTGCTGGTCCTATCAAGATACTTGCCCGCCCGCAGGTAGAAGAGCATTGGCATCGTGACCCGGGTGCATGAAAAGACATCGTCCCACAATGATGTGACGATGCATTCTGCAGGGTTCTCCGGTTCATTCTCAAAGCACCAGGCTGCATGGGCTCCCCCGGCAACCTTGGATGTGAGCCAGGTAGCGGCTTCCGCTTTGATCCTGACAACGGATTCTGGATCGTAGCAGTCACTGAGCCGGCGTTCGGACCACTTCGGGGCGATCTTCTCCACTCCGTTGGCTTCAGAGATCGCCTGAAACGTCGCGTAGGGGCTGCTCCTTTCCGGGCAGTCTCCCGGGCGCTCGACATCTCTGAGAAGCGAGTTTGCAATCAACGCCAGAGTCAGCGGGTCGGAGGAGTTGATCCCGATACCCAAGTTCCCGCTAAAGCGCTCCTGATCATCTTCACGCAGAGCACGGAGTGCCGCGAACACACTTGCCGCCATGCGGGGTGTGCCGCGAGTGCCGGCAGGAAGCGAGTATGACCGTTCACGCTCTGAATCCGTGCACGCCCAGCCGACAATGACGCACTGAATTGCGAGCCGCAGCCGAGCTCCCATGTGGTGCTCGGCGACTGCCTGACGCAGCAGAGCGGAGCTTTCTTCTTCCGTTACACCGGAGGGCGGTTGAATGCCATCGCGAGTGAATATTCTGTAGGTGTGCCAGAAGTGGGACTCGGCCAGTTGGAACATTCCCTCGGAATTGCCGGCTTCCGCGGCCTGCCGGAAACGCAGGAGGGCCTTGTCCGGTTCCCACAGAGGGCTGAGCGGGTCCGAGTACAAGAAGCCGAGGAAGACTTCAGCATCGCTGTTCCCTGCTTCGCTGAGCCGGAGAAGCATCGACTCCGCTGCATCATCTTCCCGGTCTGCAAAATGCTTCACAGCCTGCCTGAGCTGCGCCTTTTCGGTTCCATTCGCATCGCTGCCGACGACAAGGCAAAAGGCAAGCATCAGAGCCAAGCCTGCTATGCGGTGCCCGAACCGAGTCACCAGCTTCATGCGGCTTACCATCTTGATCGACCATTGAACATCTCACCGGCGCACTCTACGGCCGATTGTTGTTTCAGTCCATCTGCGGTTGCAAGAAGGCGGCGGGTATCGAGGCTGGTCCCGCGGGCGCTCACCGTGGCAGCGGTTGCTGGCCGCTTAGCCGAGGTGGGAGGTGAAACCCCTGCGGGACGGTCTGCGTAACTCCTTCCAAGAGGTCGCCGCCCCGCCACGATCGAGAGCCGATGTTCGCCGACAACCCCGATCTCACCCTGCGCCGGGCGGCGCCGGACGACGCCAAGGCCGTCCACGATCTGGTCTGCGCCGCCTTCGCCCGCCACGTTCCGGCGCTGGGGCGCAAGCCCCGCCCCATGCTGGCCGACTATGCCTTTGCGGTGCGGGCCCACGAGGTCTGGCTGGTGGAGATGCCGGAGGCGGCGGTCGCAGTGCTGGAACTGATCGCCGCCGAGGATCACCTGGTGGTCCAGGCGCTGGCCGTGCGGCCGGACCATCAGGGCCGGGGTCTCGGTACCGCGCTGTTGCAGCTCGCCGAGCGAGAGGCGCGCCGTCAGGGCCGCGGTCTTCTGAAGCTCAGCAGCCCGGAGGTCATGACCGAAAGCCTGGCGCTCTGCCTCGGGCTCGGCTTCCGCGAAACCCGCCGCCAGACTTACTGGGACAGCCAGATCGTGTTCCTGGAAAAGGCCCTGGCGTGATCCGGGGCGCGCGCCTCGCCGCGAAGGCGCTGCTGCTGCGCCGGCGCGGCGCCACGCACGCCGACCTGCGAACCGAAGCGCCGTCAGCCCGCCCGCAGCGACGGGGCCTCGACTGGCTGAAGATCTTCCGGCCTCGGCGCGCGGCCGTGGCGGCGGCGGAAGGACCAGTAGAGAAACACCAGCATACAACGCCAGAGGGCGTAGACGGCGAGCGGAATGCCAAAGAGCGCGATGATCAACGGATCATTTGCGGGCACCAAGGCCACCGAAGCCAAGTATACGGCAAGAGACAGCGGCACGAAGGCGAGAAGGTGCAGAGCCAGAAGCCCCTTGCCCTGTCCGACCAGCGTTCCCGTGAACCGCGTGCGCAGGTGCGCGAAGCGGCTGACGTTCGGCGCTGTCACGAAAGGGCGGGCAAACGCCAGCGCCTGACGATTCAGCAGAGCCAGGCAGGCCAGCGCACAGGCAGCAGGACCGAGGACGGCTGCAGCGCGCAGCCACATTTCATACTCGGAAACCAGAAGCCCGGCCCCATCCAGGAAATTGATGGTCGTTGAGAAACCAAGGGCACTCAGGAGACAGACTGCGCCAACCCAGAAAAGCCGCTGCGCACGCTGCCTGCCATCCGCACCGAGCATCGCCTCCTCAAGGCCGGCTCTGTAGCGGTCAAACTGCCAGTCGTTCAGCCGATAGCCGACCCCGGGAAAACCATAAGGAAACACATCGCCGCCTTCCCGCGTGAGGCGGACGGTCGTTCCAAGCAGAGCGGCGTTGCATGCCCGCTGAAACGGATCAAGCGGTCTTGCCCTGGAGGTTGCCTTGCTCACACCGGTTCCAGGTCGGCTGGCATAGGTGCGCGGCCGAGGCGCAGGCGGCAGACTGCAAGCGCGGTCAGAATCGCAAGGGTATAGCCAGTTCGAACGGCAAAGGCAGGCGCGATGACGATGATCAGCGCTGTGCTCAGTTGATCCCTTGCAAAGACAATGAGGACCGCTGCCGCGAAGACGGCTTCCAAAAAGACCAGCGCGAGAGGCCGAAAGTAGCTCTTCGCCGGGCAAGTGACCAAGACCGCGATGATGTGCTGGTGCCAATAGGCAAAGAAGGGCAGTTCCGTTGCGGAGGGATAGAGTTCGCGCATGCGCCTCGGCAAGGTAACGAAGGCCGTCCACATTCTCCAATAGAAGAAGAACCCGAACCAGATGACCAGTGCGGAGATAATCTGTCCCGTGCTTATGCCGACAAGGCCTGACCGGTTGAGATGAGAGATGCCGAAGCCCAATCCCAAGCCCAGGAAGATCCAGCGGTTTTGCCAGAACCAGGGCGGAGGGCGCCATCGCCCTGACGAAGGCCGCGCTGTTTCCTCGACATGGGCTGCCCGGTTGAAGAACCGGATGAACTCCCAATCGCCCAAGCGAAAGCCCGGGCCATAGAAGCCGGCAGGAAACACCACGCCGCCGCCATCGTGGCTCGGCAGGGCATGAGCGCCACGCAGGGCGCCCGCGGCCGGGTTGTCGGGCTTGTGGTTCGGCCCACCCTCATCGCTGACTGTGCCGTCACTTTCACTCATACCGGTGGTCGCTCTGCTCTCCCTGCCTTGCACGCGGGAGTTTAGCGTCCGCTGGGCGGCTTGGGGAGCCTAAAGGGGCTGGGCGGCGGGCCTGGCGCGGCGCAGGCTGGCGAGCGCGGTGAGGAAGAAGAGGCCGGCCAGCAGGCCGGGCACGGCATCGGGACCGAAGCGGTCGAGGGCTGCGCCGCTGGCCAGGGGGCCGAGGGCGCTGCCGAGGCCGTAGACCACCGCCAGGCAGGTGGTGCCGGCGACCAGCGATGCGCCGGCATAGCCCTCGCCCAGCAGCGTGATAGCGCCGGTGTAGAGCCCAACGGCGAGCCCGCCCAGGAGCAGCAGCAGGGCGCCCAGCAGCCAGACGGTGCCCAACGCCGCCGGCAGCGCCAGGCAGCAGAGGGCGGAGACCAGGGTGCAGCCGCAGATCACCCGGCGGCGCGGAAAGCGGTCGAGCAGCCAGCCGATGGGCATCTGCAGCAGCACCATGCCGATCAGCAGGCAGGCCAGACCGGCGCTGGACTGTTCCGCGGTGAAGCCGCTTTCCAGGAAATAGATCGGCAGGATCACCAGCGCGGTGCCGTCGAAAAGCGAGTAGACCAGAACCAGCGCGGCCAGCAGCGGGGCCAGACGGAAAAAGCCGATCACCGCCCAGAGCGTGAGCCCGTCGAAGGCGCCGGCCGACGTGCTGCGTGCGCCCCCACCTGTATCACCATCCGCACCGCGTCCAAGCGGCAGCACCGTGAGCGCACCCAGCAGCACCAGCCCGGCGCAAAGCAGGAAGGGCAGCGCCCCTTCGTCGCCGACCAGCAGGATCAGCAGCGGCCCGATGGCGAAGCCGGCCGCCATCACGGCGGTGAAAAAGCCGATGATCCGCCCGCGCTGGGCCTCGGCGGAGACGGTGTTGAGCCAGACCTCGGTGACGACGAAGGCGATGTTCATGCAGCACCCCAGCATCAGGCGCAGCAGGTACCAGTGGCTCTCCGCATCGCTGTAGGGCGAAAGCGCGAGACAGGCAGCGGCCCCTGCAAAGCCGCCGGCCAGCACCGGCAGCGGTCCGAAGCGCTGCAGCAGGGCGGGGACCACGAGGTTGGAGAGCAGCAGCCCGAAGCCGGTCATGGCTCCGCTCAGCCCGATGACGAAGTCGTCGGCGCCCTGGCGCTCCAGCACCAGGGAGTAGAGCGGATAGCTGAAACCCAGACCGAGGCCGCAGACGCCCATCGCCAGGGTCAGCAGGAACACGCTGGTCCACTGCGTGCTTTCCTCGCCACCTTCGGCTGACGTGTCGGCTTGCAGGTCGGGAGCGGGATCAGGCGGCAAATCGGGGGAAGGGCCCGGCGGGACGGCCCTGGCGGCGGAGGTCTCCATAACGCCCCACCATGCCCCGGAGCGGCGGTGCCGGGGCAGGGGTGGATCGGGAGTAGCGCGCGCTATCCCGGGCTACCCCTTGCGGCAAAGCGTCCTTCCCTTTCGCGCGCAGTGGCCCTTTCACGCGCAGTGGCCCTTTCACGCGCAGTGGCCCTTTCACGCGCAGTGGCCCTTTCGCGCGCAGTGGCTTGCGGCGTGCGGGCTGCCGGCTAGCATGGGCCATGACCGTTGTGCAGCCGCCCGTCCCGGAGGCGCCCGTCCCGGAGGCGCTCATCCTGGGCGTTCTCATGCTGAAAACCGGCTTTCCCCGGCTGCCCGGCGATGTCGGCAACCCGGCGACCTGGCCCTGTCCGAGCCTCTACAAAGTGGTAGAGACGGCGCCGGTTGCCGCCGTCGTAACCGGGCGCGCCCTGCCGCCCGACCTGATCGATGCTTTTGCCGAGGCCGGCGCGGCCCTGGTGGACGCGGGCGCGGACTTGCTCACCACCTCCTGCGGCTTCCTGGTGACGGCACAGGCGGATCTTAAGAAACGCTTGCCGGTGCCGCTGGTGACGTCGAGCCTGTTGCAGATACCGCAGGTGGCGGCGGCGCTGCCGGAAGGCCGGCGCGTCGGCGTCATCACTTATGATTCCCGCCGCCTCTCCGCGGCCCATCTGGCCGCCGCCGGGGCGCCGCCGGACACGCCGGTGGTGGGGTTGGAAGAGGGAGCCGAACTGCACCGTGTCATTGCCGGCGATCTTTCGCACCTCGACCGGGCGGCGGCCGAAGCGGACGTGCTGGCAGCCGGGCGGGCGCTCGCGGCGCGCCATCCGGAGCTGGGTGCCATCGTGCTGGAGTGCACCAACCTGCCGCCCTACCGCCGGGCCCTGGAAGCCGCGCTCGGCCTGCCGGTCCACGACCTTGTCACCCTGCTCTGCGACGGTCCTCTCCAGCAGGGTAAGCCGGCGTCCGGTAATGAAGTTTCATAGAAATCAACAGATTACGATAAATCGAAAATAAAACGTTTATATTTTGTCGATAAAATGTCATTGTATGGCCTCGGTTGCCTGACCTTGCCGCGCATGGCTAGAGTCGGCGACTGGCCCCGTGGCTCTCCGGGTACGGATTTCCGCGGGTAGGAATTGCGGACGGTCGAGCGCCCCCGCAAACAGGCCAAACAGGGAGAACAAGAATGAAGAACGTTGTTACCTCTAAAGGCGGGGTTGCCTCTCGGGGCGGGAGAGCGTCTTTTGGGATCGCCGCGGCCGCCGCGCTGGTGCTGGCCGCCGGCCCCATGTTGTCTACCGCTGCACAGGCGGCGGAGAAGTGGGACATGCCGCTGGCCTACTCGGCCAGCAACTATCATTCGGAGAACGCTGCGAAGTTCGCCGAAGCCGTCACGGCGGCCTCCGGCGGCGAACTTGAGATCGTCGCCCATCCCGGCGGCTCGCTGTTCAAAGGCGGCGAGATCTACCGCGCCATCCGCACCGGCCAGGCGCCGATCGGCGAGCGCCTGATCTCGGCGCTGGGCAACGAGGACCCGCTGTTCGAGGTGGATGCCCTGCCGTTCCTGGCGACCAGCTTCGAGGATTCCTGGAAGCTCTATCAGGCCTCCAAGCCGCAGCTCGAGGAGACCCTCGGCAAGGCCGGCCTGAAGCTGCTCTACGCTGTGCCTTGGCCGCCCCAGGGACTCTACAACAAGACCGCGGTCACCTCCGCGTCAGACATGCAGGGTGTGAAGTTCCGCGCCTACAACGCCGCCACCTCGCGGTTGGCCGAGCTGATGGGCGCGGTGCCAACCAAGATCGAGGCGGCGGAACTGACCCAGGCCTTCGCCACCGGCGTTGCCGAGAGCATGATCTCCTCCGGCTCCACCGGCTACGACCGCAAGATCTGGGAGCACGTGAAGTACTGGTACGACGTCCAGGCCTGGCTGCCGAAGAACATGGTGATCGTCAACCAGGCGTCCTGGGACGGGCTGGACGCCAACCTGCAGAAGATCGTCCTCGACGAGGCCGCGAAGGCCGAGCAGGCCGGCTGGGACAAGGCCCGCGAACTGGCCGACTGGTACAAGGAGCAGCTGGCCGCCAACGGCATGGAGGTGGGCCCGCCCAGCGATGCGCTGAAGGCCGACTTCGAGGCCATCGGCACCACCATGACCAAGGAGTGGCTGGACAAGGCCGGTGCCGAGGGTCAGGCGGTGATCGACGCCTACAACGCCATGTAGGTCCGCCTCTCGGCGGCCGGCCGCGTGCTGCGGCCGGCCCCGGTGGCCATTCCGGAGCCGCGGTAGAGTCTGAGCCGGGCTGATCCGGACTGATCCCGACTGATCCTTCTTGGGGGGCTTTCGATGCAGGGGACCATGCGGCGCGGCCTCGGCGGCGTGCTCGACCGGGTTTATCTGGCCGGCGGTGTGCTGGCCGGGCTCTTCCTTCTGTCCATCGCGGTGCTGGTGCTGCTCAGCATTGTCTCGCGGCTGCTCGGCATCTTCGTGCCGGGCCTGTCGGAGTATGCCGGCTATGCCATGGCCTCGTCGTCGTTCTTCGCGCTGGCCTATACCTTCGGCACCGGCGGCCACATCCGCGTCAACCTCTTCCTCGGCAAGATGACCGGGACCCGGCGGCGGGCGGCCGAGATCTGGTGCCTGGCCGCCGGCAGCTTCTTTGCCTGCTACCTCGCCTGGTTCAGTGTGAAGATGGTGCGCGTCTCCCACATGCTGGGCGACATCAGCGAAGGCTCCGACGCCATGCCGCTGTGGATTCCGCAGATCGGCATGGCCGCGGGTTCGGTGCTGCTGGCCGTCGCCCTGGTCGACAGGCTGGTTGCCGTCCTGCGCGGCGCGCCACTGGCCGCCGGGCAGACCAGCGAATAGGTGGCGGGCAATGGAACAGCTGATCCTCACCCTGGTCTTCCTCGTCGTTCTCTTCTTCCTGCTGGGCAGTGGGGTCTGGGTCGGGCTCTCCCTGCTGGGCGTGGCGCTCACCGGCATGCTGCTCTTCACCACCCGTCCGGCGGGCGACGCCATGGCAACGACGATCTGGAGTGCCTCCTCTTCCTGGACGCTGACGGCCTTGCCGCTGTTCATCTGGATGGGGGAGATCCTTTTTCGAACGCGGCTCAGCGAAGACCTCTTCAAGGGGCTGTCGCCCTGGCTCGGACGTCTGCCCGGCCGGCTTTTGCATGTAAACGTCGCCGGCTGCGCCCTCTTCGCCGCGATTTCCGGCTCCTCCGCCGCCACGGTGGCCACCGTCGGCAAGATGTCGATCCCGGAACTCAGGCGCCGCGAGTATCCCGAACGCATGATCATCGGCACCCTGGCCGGGGCCGGGACCCTCGGGCTGCTGATCCCGCCCTCGATCATCCTCATCGTCTACGGCGTGACCGTGAACGAGTCGATCGCCGGACTGTTCATGGCCGGGGTCTTTCCCGGCATCATGCTGGCGCTGCTGTTCATGGGCTACATCGCCATCAAGGCGCTGCTCGATCCCGCCTCCATGCCGCCGCGCGAGGCGGCCCTGACCTTCGTGCAGAAAGTCCGTGCCTCGGTCTCTCTGCTGCCGGTGATCGCGCTGATCATCGGCGTTCTGGGGTCCATCTATGCCGGCATCGCCACCGCGACCGAGGCCGCCGTGCTGGGTGTCGTCGGGGCCCTGGTGCTGTCCTTCCTGCAGGGCTCGCTGACCTGGAACAGCTTCGTCGAAAGCCTGATGGGCGCGACCCGCACCTCCTGCATGATCGCCCTCATCCTGGGCGGGGCGGCCTTTCTGTCGCTGGCCATGGGCTTCACCGGCCTGCCGCGCAACCTGGCCGCCTGGATCGGCTCCCTGGAGCTTTCGCCGCTCGCCCTCATCCTGGCGCTCACGGTCTTCTACATCATCCTCGGCTGCTTCCTGGACGGCATCTCGGCGGTCGTGCTCACCATGGCGGTGGTGGAGCCGATGGTCCGCCAGGCCGGCTTCGACATGCTGTGGTTCGGCATCTTCCTGGTGATCGTGGTCGAGATGGCCCAGATCACCCCGCCGGTCGGCTTCAATCTCTTTGTCTTGCAGGGCATGACCAAGCACGAGATGCCCTACATCGCACGGGCCGCCCTGCCGATGTTCGGCATCATGGTGCTGGCGGTGGCCCTGGTCGTCGCCTTTCCGGAGATCGCCACCTGGCTGCCGGCCCAGATGCGCGGCAGTCCCTAAGGCCGAGAACGATGTCCGGGCCACCGAGGTTGGGAACGTTGAGGGGGATCACGGAGGTCTTACCGTGGAAGACCTGGGATTTGCTGCGCGGGACCCCAGATCTGCTATAGTGCAGCGATTGCAAGAGGAAGACCCGAAACATGGCCAATGCCGCCCCCAGACCGGCCGCTTCGCCGGACAGCAACCTGCCCGATAGCAATTTGCCCGGCGACCCCCTGATCGAGGCGCTGCGCGCTCTGCTTGGCGAGCGCCTGTCGACCGCTCGCGCCGTCCGCGAGCACCACGGCAAGGATTCCTCATTCCATGCCATGGAGGCGCCGGACGCGGTTGCCTTTGCGGAGTCCACCGAGGAGGTCTCCGCCATCGTGAAGCTCTGCGCCGAACATGGCCGGCCGGTTATCCCCTTTGGCACCGGAACCTCGCTGGAAGGTCAGGTCCAGGCGACCAAGGGCGGCATCTGTATCGACGTCAGCGCCATGCAGCAGATCCTGGAGGTCAACGAGTCCGATCTCGACTGCCGGGTTCAGGCCGGTGTCACCCGCAAGGCGCTGAACACCCACCTGCGCGACACCGGGCTGTTCTTCCCCATCGATCCCGGCGCCGACGCCTCCCTGGGCGGCATGGCGGCGACCTCGGCCTCCGGCACCAACGCGGTGCGCTACGGCACCATGCGCGACAACGTGATGGGGCTGACGGTGGTTCTGGCCGACGGGCGGGTGATCCGCACCGGCGGGCGGGCGCGCAAGTCCTCCGCAGGCTACGACCTGACCCGGCTCTTCGTCGGCTCTGAGGGGACGCTCGGCGTGATCACGGAGGTGCAGCTCCGCCTCTTCGGCATTCCCGAGGCGATGACGGCGGCGGTCTGTTCCTTCGAGACTCTGTCCGGCGCCGTCGACACGGTGATCCTGACCATCCAGTCGGGTATTCCCGTGGCACGCATCGAGCTGTTGGACGAACACCAGATCGACGCCGTGAACCGTTATGCCAAGCTGGATCTGCCGGTGAAACCGACCCTGTTCTTCGAGTTTCACGGCACCGAGTCCTGGGCGCGCGAGCAGGCGGAGATGGTCGGCGAAATCGCCGAGGGTTATGGCGGCAGCAACTTCGAGTGGGCGACCAAGCAGGAAGACCGCAACCGTCTCTGGCAGGCGCGTCACAATGCCTGGTACGCCAATCTGGCCTTGAAGCCGGGCGCCATGGGCTGGGCGACCGACGTCTGCGTGCCGATCTCGCGGCTGGCCGAGTGCATTCTGGAGACCCGCAAGGACATCGACGAAAGCGGCGTGCTGGCGCCCATCGTCGGGCATGTCGGCGACGGCAATTTCCACCTGACCTTCGTACTCGACCCCAACGATCCCGACGACATGAAAAAGGCAGAGGGCGTGAACGAGCGCATGGTGATGCGCGCCCTTGCCATGGGCGGCACCTGCACCGGCGAACACGGCGTGGGCAGCTCCAAGATGAAGTTCCTGCAGGCCGAGCACGGCGACTCCGTCAGCGTCATGCGTCAGGTGAAGCTGGCGCTGGATCCGCAGAACCTGATGAACCCGGGCAAGATCCTGACCGTCTGACAGGCTCCCCGCGTGCTGCGGTCTAGAGCCTTGCGGGAGCGCTGATCCGCGCGCATCCTCTGCGCTGTCATGACCCTGTCCGAAGGATCGCAGCCGCCGAAACCGAGGCAAACTGAGGCGAAGCCGGATTTGCCGGGCGACGGCAAGGTCCCGGCGGGCGTCCGCTCGTCGGCGGCCACCGCGTGGCACTCTCTGACCGCGGCGCAGGCCCTTGCGGCCCAGGAGTCGCGCGCCGAGGGCCTGAACGAGGCCGAAGCAGGGCGGCGTCTGGCCGAGTGCGGTCCCAACCGCTTGCCGCGCGGGCGCGCGCCGGGTGGTTTGGCGCTCTATGTCCGTCAGTTCAAGAGCCCGCTGGTCTACCTGTTGCTCGCCGCCTCCGTCGTCTCCGTCTTTGTCGGGGAGTGGAGCGACGCGCTCTTCATCTTCGTTGTCCTGCAGCTGAATGCCGTCATCGGCGGTTACCAGGAATGGCGCGCTGAGACATCGGCGGCTGCGCTGGACCGGATGATGCGCGACCGTGTGGTCGTGCTGCGCGACGGACTGGCGCGCCAGATCGATACGGCGGACTTGGTTCCGGGCGATATCGTGCGGCTGGAATCCGGTGGGCGCGTGCCGGCGGACCTGCGGCTGCTGGAGCTGCACGAGTTGAGCGTCGACGAATCGCTGCTGACCGGCGAGTCGCTGCCCCTGGAAAAGGACGTCGACCTCGTGGCCCCGGCCACAGCACCCCTGCCGGAACGCCTCAACCTGCTGTTCGCCGGCACCACGGTGTTGACGGGGCGGGCAAGGGCGCTGGTGGTCGCCAGCGGCGCCGAAACCCAGATCGGGCGCATCGCCAGCGCCCTCGCGCTGCCCGATCAGGCGCCGCCGCCCCTGATCGCACGGCTGGAACGCATGGGCCGGATGATCGGGATCGCAACCGTCGTGGCGATCGCGGTCCTGGCCACCGTGCAGCTTCTGCAGGGGCTCGATCTCCTGACCGTCTTCCTGGTCGCCGTCGCCCTGGCGGTGGCCGCCATCCCGGAAGGTCTGCCGGTGGCGATCACCGTGGCGCTGTCGATCGCAACCGGCCGCATGGCCCGGCGCAACGTCATCGTCCGCGCCCTTCCGGCGGTGGAGGGCCTGGGCGCCTGCAGCCTGATCGCCAGCGACAAGACCGGCACCCTGACCTGCAACGAACTGACGGCAAAGCACGTGCTGCTGTTCGATGATGCCGGCCCCGCCGTAGCCGGCACGGTGGGCGGCCAGGGCTACCGCCCGATCGGGACCGTTGCGGTCGACGGCCGGGCGCCCTCCAATCAGGAACTCGCCGGCTTTGCCGAGCTGGCCCGCAGCGCCGCGCTCTGCAACGAGGCCGAGATCGCCTTCGTGGATGATGAGGTCCGGCATCTGGGCGACACCGTCGATGTCGCCTTTCTGGTGCTGGCCGCCAAGCTGGGGCTCGATCCGGCTGCCCTCAGAGGCTCCTACCGGCTCCATGGAATGATCCCTTACGAACCGCAGCGGCGCTATGCGGCCTCCTTCGTGTCCGGCGGCGATGCGGCGGCGGGGCCGGTGAGTGCCGGAGCTGCGGGCGGTGCCACGGTGCATGTGAAGGGGGCCTTGGAGGTGCTGCTGCCGATGTGCGACGGCATCGATGCGGAGCGCGCCCTGGCCGCCGGCGATGCCCTGGCCGCCGAGGGGTACAGGGTGCTGGCGGTGGCCCACGGCAGCGTCTCCCGGGATGCCGCCGAGCGCGCCGATGCCGGCTCCCTGCGCTATCTGCGCCTGCTCGGCCTGGTCGGGCTGATGGACCCGCTGCGCCCGGAAGTGCCTGACGCCATACAACGCTGCCGTGAAGCCGGGATCTCGGTCGTCATGATTACCGGCGATCATCCGGAAACGGCCCGCGCCATCGCCCGCGAGCTTGGCGTCGGTGACGGTGACCCGGTTGTGGTGACCGGGGCGGAGCTGCAGGCTGCCGCTCCGGCCACAGAGGGCTTTGCCGCGCGCGTCAACTCGGCGCAGGTTTTCGCCCGCGTGGAGCCGGTCCAGAAACTGGAAATCGTTCAGGCCCTTCAGCGCGCCGGCCATGTCGTCGCCGTTACCGGCGACGGCGTCAACGATGCGCCGGCGCTGGCGGCCGCCGACATCGGCGTCGCCATGGGCAAGGGCGGAACCGACGTCGCCCGCGGCGCCGCCGATCTCATCCTCACCGACGACAACTTCGCCTCCATCGTCGGCGGCATCGAAGAGGGGCGCATCGCCTACGACAACGTGCGCAAGCTGATCTATCTGCTGATCTCAACGGGTCTCGGCGAGATCGTCCTCTTTCTGCTCGCCATCCTGGCAGGCCTGCCGTTTCCGCTCTTCGCCGTTCAGCTGCTCTGGCTGAACCTCGTCACCAACGGCATCCAGCATGTCGCACTGGCACTCGAGAAGGGGGAACCGGGCATTCTTCAGCGCCGCCCACGGCCGCGCGACGAGGCACTCTTCGACCGCCGCATGATCGGTCAGGTCGCCATGGCCGGCGGCTACATGGGCTTCTGCGGCTTTGCATTCTACTATTGGTGCCTGGAGCGCGGTGTCCCGGAGCCCGAGGCACGCAACCTGCTGCTCTTGCTGATGGTGCTGTTCGAGAACGTGCACGCCGTCAACGCCCGATCGGAGCGCCGCTCCGCCCTCGGTGTCCCCGTGATGGCCAATCCTTTCCTGTTTGTGGCCATCGCCGCGGCCCAGGGGCTGCACATAGCGGCGCTCTACACGCCCGGCCTCAGCCATGTGCTGGCCGTCGAACCGGTGAGTCTTCTGGAATGGCTTCTTGTCCTGGCGCTGGCGCTTTCCCTGCTGGCGGTGATGGAGATGTGGAAAGTGCTTCCTGGGAGAAAGTCCCAGAGAATATCCCACTAGGCTTAGGGGATATCTGCCGAAACGGGCGCCGGATGCCTGGGCAGGCCCCTTCAGCAGGCCCCTTCAGCAGGCCTAGACAGGCTCGTCTTTCGCCGGGTCCGCTTCCGCGCGCTCGCCGACCTGCCCTGCCTCTGGGGCCGGGCCTCTTTGGCGCTGCCGGCGCCGGCGTTCTTCGCGCTGCCGCTTCAGTTTTTCGCTGCGATACGAATCCAGGTCGATGATCTCGCCCATTGGACTACCACCTATCCGCCGGCTGTGCTCCGCCGGACCATCAGGTATTGCACCCTTCGGCGCACTCGATCCGAATCAGGCTTCGGCTTTGCGGCCCTGACCTGATAAAAGTAGCTTAGCGGAATTGAACGGCGTTGCAATGCTCTCACCTTTAGTAACACGAATGGATCCGGTCGGATGCGCCCACTGTGGGAGGCGCTCCGCGCAAGAGACCGGTGAGCGTCTTCTCATAGCGAGGTAGGCTGTTGAAGAAGCTGGCCCTATCAATCGTTGCTCTTCTTGTCCTGTTGGTTGCGGGGCTCCTGATTCTTCCAAGCTTCTGGGACTGGAATGCAGAGAAGGGCAGGATCGCCGATGAGGTTCGCAAGCTGACCGGACGCGATCTCCAGATCGTCGGAGATCTCAGTCTTCAGCTGCTGCCGTCCCCTGCATTTTCCGCCAACGAAGTGAGCCTGGCCAATATCGAGGGCGGCAGCGAGGACGCGATGGTGCAGCTGCAGGAGCTGCGCGTTCAGGTGGCGCTTTTTCCGCTCCTGCAACAGCAGGTGCTGGTCGAAACGGTCACACTGGTAAAGCCCGAGGTGGTGCTGGAGGTTCTGCCCGACGGCCGGCGCAACTGGGACTTCGGCGCGGCGGAGGGAACCGAACCTTCGGCAGAAGGCCCTGCGGCAATCCCCGCGCCGACCCCCGCTCCCGCGCCTGCGACGGGCAACGAGGACACGATCAGGGTCGACAGCTTCGTGATCGAAGGCGGCACGTTTGTCTATCGCGATGCTGCTGCGGGCCTCGAAGAACGCGTGACCGGGGTGAATGCCGAATTGGCAGCCGACAGCCTGGCCGGTCCCTTCGCTGCCAACGGGCGCGCGGTCTATCAGGGGATCGAGAGCGCGTTCGACATCAGCCTCGGGCGGTGGCGCGATGAAGGCGCGACCCCGTTCTCCATTGGCCTGACGCTGCCGAAGGCCTCGGCCTCAGCCACCTTTGCAGGCGCCGTGTCGCGCCATCAGGATCTGCGGACGGTGAGAGGACGGCTGCAGGGCGAGGGCGAGAACCTGGCAGCCCTTCTCTCGGTCCTGGATGTCGGAGGCCTCGAAGGGGCGGGACGAGCCCTCCTCAGCCAGCCTTTTGCCGTACAAAGCGAAATCACCGCGGGCCCTGCCGAAGCGGAAGCTGCCGCTTTGAAGCTGGGCCTCGGCGAAACGGACCTGGAAGGCGAGGGCAGGATCATCCTCGGCGAGACCCCGCAAATCCTCGCCAAGCTCTCCGCCACCCGTATCGACCTCGACCGCCTGTTGCAGCGGGCTGGGCAAGACGTCGGCCAAGGCAGCGGCCAAGGCAGCGGCCAAGGCAGCGGCCAAGGCGTGCGCGGCGCTGCACAGACCGCGGTACCCCAGTCCCAGGCGCCATCGCAGGATCGCACGGAGGGACCCGGTGACAGTGCCGAGACCCCTCCCTTGGGGCTGCCCACGGATGTTGTGGCGGACCTCGATCTGACCGTCGACACCTTGGTGTACCGCGAGCAGTTTGCCCGCGGTCTTGCGCTTGCCGCGCGCCTCGATGGAGGCAGCCTGGCAGTCGAGAACCTCTCCGCCTCCCTGCCCGGCGGATCGGAAGTCGCTCTGACTGGCTCCGTGAGCGATGACACGGGGCCGCCGCGGTTCCAGGGCCGTCTGGAAGCCGCTTCGGACAATCTGCGCGCCCTGCTGGCCTGGCTGGATGTCGACATCGACGCCGTCCCGGCCGACCGCTTGCGCAAGATGGCGTTGACGACCGCCGTCGATCTGGCCCCGCAGCAGGTCACGCTGCGCGACACCGATCTGCGCCTGGATGTCAGCCGCATCACCGGCGGGGTCGCGTTCGCGCTGCGCGAGCGGCCCGGGTTGGGCGTGGGGCTGTCGATCGACAAGCTCAACCTGGATGCCTACCTGCCCAAGGAAGAGCAGCCAGCGGCCTCGGCGCGCCCGCAAGAGCCCGCAGAGGGAGCGGGCGAATCACAGGCGGCGCCCGAGGCGGCGGCGCCCGGCGTCCTCGCCGTGCTCGATGCTTTCGATGCCAACCTCGATATCAGGGTCGGGGCGCTGACCTATCGGGGCCTGCCCCTCAACGGTCTGCGCCTGGATGCCACCTTGCAGCAGGGCGGCCTGGTGGTGCGCGAAGCCTCGCTGATGGATCTTGCCGGATCGCGCGCCAGCTTTGGCGGCAGTCTTGCCAACGTGGCACGCCAACCGACCTTCGACGGCTCGCTGGACGTCGCGGTTGCCTCGCTGTCGCGCCTGGCGAAGGCCCTGGCGCTCCCCATGGAGGGTCAGCCGCCGCTGGAGTCGTTCACGCTTTCCGGCGCCGTTAACGGGACGCCGGAGTTGGTGCGCTTCGACCAGCGCCTCGCAGCCCTGGGCGGCAGCCTGCGGGCCGCCGGCAAGGCCGAGCTTGCGGCCGGCGCGGCGCTGGTTGATGCGGCGGTCGAGGCAAGCCATCCGGATCTGACGGTCCTGCTGCGCGAGATGCTGCCGAGCGAGAAGATTCCGGCCGATCTCGGCCCTGCGGACCTGAAGGGCAGACTCGCCGCGGCGCCGCAGTCGATCACGGTCTCGGCCCTTGAAGGGACGGTTGCCGGCGTCGATCTCAACGGCGATCTGGCCCTGGCCCTGGAGGCCGAGCGGCCGCGGATCACCGCAGATCTCACAACCGGCGCCCTGCCGTTGGCAGCCCTGGCCGCCCCGGCGGCGGCTTCCGGCGGTCAGCGTGCGGCCGCAGGCGGCGGTAATCGTTCCGGCGCAGGAGCGGAGCGGCCCCGCAACACGCCGGCCGCCGCCGGCCGCTGGTCGAGCGAGCCTCTGGATCTCACGGCCCTGCGCAGCGTCGATGCCGAGGTGGCGTTGCGGTCGGCCGCGCTTCTTCTCGACGATGCCCGGCTCGATAACGCCCAGCTCGAAGCCACGCTCACGGACGGCCTGGTGGACCTCAAGCGGTTTACGGCTACAGCCTTCGGCGGTGCCCTCTCGGTGACCGGTAAGGCTGACGCCCGCGAGACGGCGCCCGGCGGCCTGGAGGTGGCAGCGGCGGTCACGGCCATCGAGATGGACCTGAAGGCCCTGTTGCGTGACCTGGCCGACAGTGACCGTGTTTCCGGCCCGCTGACGGTGGAGACCAGCCTCAATGCCAGCGGCAGCAGCGAAGCCGCCCTGGTGAACAGCCTGAATGGCAGCGGCAAGATCGACGGCACCCTGACCGTCGCGGCCAAGGCGGAGGAGCAGGCGGGCGCGCTGATCCTGAACATCCTCGGGCAGAAGGTCCGCGAGGTTCGCGGTATCAGCGACAGCACCACCCTGCTGTTCAGCGCCTTTGCCGGGGCGCCGTCGAAGGTCGACGGGACCTTCGTCGTGGAAGACGGGGTGCTGACGACGACGGACACCCGCGTGCAGGGCCGCAACGCCCGTGCCCTGACCGCGGCGACGGTGAATCTGCCGAGCTGGACCCTGGACAGTCAGACCGACGTGTTTCGGGACAGCGATCCGGAGACGGCCTATCTGACCGCAAAACTGCGCGGCGACCTCGACAGCCCGAACATCAGCATCGGCGGGGAGCCCTTCCGGCGCCGTGACGACTCCTCACAAGGCGAAGGCGCGACCGGCGGCTCCGCCCCGGAGGACGCACCCTCGGCGCAGCAGTTGGAGCCGGAGGCCGCACCGCCGCAGCAGCAACCGCCGAAACCCGAAGACATTCTAAGGGAAGGCCTGAAGAACCTGCTGCAGGGCCTGGGCGGCTGAGCCGCCCGCCTGATTATCTCTCCGGCGGCTCTGCGCCGGCCCGTTCCTGGTAATAGCGCAGCAGATAGACCCTGACAGCGGAGGAGAGGTTGCCGCTGCGCTGGCGGTCGATCTGCTCGATCAGCCGTGTCACCGAAAGCCCGCTGCTCTCGGCAACGCTGCGTAGGGCGTCCCAATACACTCCTTCCAGGGACAGCGAGGTGCTGTGCCCGGACAGCTTCACCGAGTGTTTGCGGAGCCGCGCTCCTGGATCCGCGGACCCTTCGCCGTTGCCGCTCATCAGGTCTTGCTGCCCATCAAGCCTTGCTGCCCATCAATCCTTGTTTCGGGGGCCCAGCATGTTGTCCGGCCGCACCCAGGCATCGAAGTCCTCGGCGCTCAGCAGGTCCAGCGCAATGGCGGCCTCCTTCAGGGTCGCGTTCTCGGCATAGGCTTTTTTCGCCACCTTGGCGGCGTTGTCGTAACCGATGTGCGGGTTCAGCGCGGTCACCAGCATCAGCGACTGCTGCATCAGATCGGAGATGCGGGTCTCGTCCGCCTCGATCCCCTCGACGCAGTTGGTCCGGAAGGAATCGCAGGCATCGCCGATCAACTGCGCCGACTGCAGCAGCGAATAGATCAGTACCGGCTTGAAGACGTTCAACTCGAAGTGACCGTTGGATCCGGCAACGCTGCAGGTGGTGTGGTTGCCCATCACCTGCGCGCAGACCATGGTCATGGCTTCGGCCTGGGTCGGGTTCACCTTGCCGGGCATGATGGAGGAGCCCGGCTCGTTCGCCGGCAGCCGCAGCTCGCCGAGACCGCAGCGCGGCCCGGAGCCCAGCAGGCGGATGTCGTTGGCGATCTTCATCAGCGAGCAGGCGATGGTGTTGAGTGCGCCGGAAGCCTCGACGATGGCGTCGTGGGCGGCCAGCGCCTCGAACTTGTTCTCCGCCGTGACGAAAGGCAGTTGGGTGATCTTGGCCACCTCGGCAGCGAAAGCCTCGGCGAAGCCTTCGACGGCATTCAAGCCGGTCCCTACGGCGGTGCCGCCCTGGGCAAGCTGCATCAGGCGCTCGGTCGCCCCCTCCAGGCGCTTGATGCCGTAGGCGACCTGGGTGGCATAGCCGGAGAACTCCTGGCCCAGGGTCAGCGGCGTTGCGTCCATCAGGTGGGTGCGGCCGATCTTGATGATTCCCTCGAAGGCCTTGGCCTTGGCATCCAGCGCCGCATGCAGATGGCCCAGCGCGGGGACCGTCTCGCCGACGATCTTCTGCACCGCGGCGATGTGCATGACGGTGGGAAAGGTGTCGTTGGACGACTGGCCCATGTTGCAGTGGTCGTTGGGGTGAACCGGGTCTTTGCCGCCGGGCTGGCCGGTCAGGATCTCGTTGGCCCGTCCGGCGATCACCTCGTTGGCGTTCATGTTGGACTGGGTGCCGGAGCCGGTCTGCCAGACCACCAGGGGGAAGTGGTCCATCAGCTTGCCGTCGGCGACCTCCTGCGCGGCCTGACAGATGGCCGTCGCGAGCTTACCGTCGAGGACGCCCAGGGCCTGATTGGTGCGTGCCGCCGCCAGCTTCTGGATGCCCAGAGCCTGCACCAGCGCCGGCGGCATCTTCTCCCCGCCGATCTTGAAGTTGGTCAGCGAGCGCTGGGTCTGCGCGCCCCAGTAGCGATCGGCCGGAACGGCAATCTCGCCCATGGAGTCGGATTCGGTACGGGTCTCGGTCATGACGGCTGTCCTATGGTCGCGGCGGGGCTGGAGAAACGGGCCGGAGTTTAGGCCGCGCAAAGGCCACCGCCAAGGCCTCGCCAGTTGCCCAGTGCTTCAGAGATTTGCCGACGACCGCCGCACTGGCGGATTGCCGAGACCGGTTGCTGCGGCGGAGCGATAGAGCTGCTCAGCGGCTCGCCCAATCATCCAAAACTGGCCCAAGACTGGCGCGCGGCCCGCGGGCTCGCTGCAGGCTGTGCTTCTTCCTTCGATCCGGTGTGGAAGCGGCGGCTTTGGCTGCTTTGATTATCTGCAACTCAGAATAGCTCAGCTTTCCCAAATCGTATCGTCGGAATAGCAGTGCGAATTAACGAAAACAACACGGATGATATGATTACATAGAGAAACCGTACAGTTAAGCAGTCGCTAAAAGAATCGGGTGAGCTATGGCAATCAAATGGTTGAAGGGGACCTCCGCGGGGGGATCTTCCGGCAGCAGCATTCACAAGCAGATGGTCGACAATATGCCGGTCAGCGTGATGCTCTGCGATCTCAAGGACTTCACGATCACCTACGCGAACAGCTCTTCGATAGAAGCGCTGAAGGGCATTCAGCACGCCTTGCCTGTGCCTGCCGAGGAGATCGTCGGTCAGTCAGTCGATGTCTTTCACAAGAATCCGGCGCATCAGCGTCAGCTTCTCTCGGATCCGGGCAACCTGCCGTTCTCGACCAAGATTTCGGTCGGCGGCGAGTGGCTCGATCTGTTGGTGACCGCGCTTTACGACGAAAAGGGGACCTACGTCGGCCCGATGCTGACCTGGAGCGTGGTGACCCAGCAGGTCAAGCAGGAACGCGAGACCGCGAAGCTGATGAAGATGCTGGACGATATGCCCGTCAACGTGATGCTGGCGGACAAGGACACGCTTGAAATCAGCTATATCAACAAGACCAGCGTCGAGACCCTGAAGCCGCTGCGCAACCTGCTGCCGGTGCCGCCGGAAGAGCTGCACGGCAAGTGCATCGACATCTTCCACAAGAACCCGGCCCACCAGCGCGGCCTGCTGGCCGATCCCAGCAACCTGCCGCATCGCGCGATCATCTCCCTGGGCGAAGAAAAGCTCGACCTGCAGGTTACGGCCATCATGGGCGACGACGGCGAATACCTGGCGCCGATGATCTGCTGGTCGGTGGTGACCCAGAACGTGCGCCTGGCCGACAACGTCTCCTCCGTGGTCTCGGCGGTCTCCGCGGCCTCGGCGGAGATGCAGTCTTCGGCCAACTCGCTGACCGCAACCGCGGACGAGACCTCGACCCGCACCTCCACCGTCGCCTCCGCCTCCGAGGAGTTGAGCAGCTCGATCTCGGAGATTTCCCGCCAGATCACCCACTCGACGGAGATCGCTCAGTCGGCGGTGAGCTCGGCCCAGGAAGCGAGTAAGATGATCAACGGCCTGGCGACTTCAGCCGAGAGCATCGGAACGGTGGTCAGCATGATCCAGGACATCGCCGAGCAGACCAACCTGCTGGCTCTGAACGCCACCATCGAGGCGGCGCGCGCCGGCGAGGCCGGCAAGGGCTTTGCCGTGGTGGCGAGCGAGGTGAAGGCCCTGGCCAACCAGACCGCCAAGGCGACCGAGCAGATCGCCCAGCAGATCGGGGAGATCCAGGGTGCCACCGGCTCGGCCGTGGCCGGCATCACGGAAATCACCAAGACGATCGAGGAGATCAACTCCGTGACCACCACCATCGCTTCGGCGGTGGAGGAGCAGGGTGCGGCCACGCAAGAGGTGAACCAGAACATCTCCGCGGTCTCCCAGGCGACCGGCGAGACCGAGCGGATGTCCAAGGACGTGCTGCAGGCGGCCGGAGAACTGTCCAGCCAGGCGGAAGCCCTGGAGGGACATGTCGCCGACTTCCTGAAGACCATGGAAGCAGCCTAAAGCGGGGGGAGCGCAGGGCGCATCTTTCCGACGTGCGCCGGGCGGATGTCATGCCGCCCCGGTTCCTGCGGCGGAGGCCGGGCCCCTTGGGTCCGGCCTCTTTCGCTTCCGGAGTTAGGCGGGCTCGACCGTCAGGCCGGCAAGGGCGCAGGGGCCGCACGGCGGTCGCGCTGGCGGGCGCGGTCGGCCACGACGAAGTCGTGCAGGGTCTTGCCCCGCTCTTCGGCGAAGCGTTCTTCCAGCACCGTCATCTCGTGCATGCGGTCCAGCCGGAAGGCGCGGAAATCGTCGCGCAGTTCGCACCAGGCGATCAGCAGCCAGACCGGGCCGTAGAAGGCCAGCGCCAGGGGCCGCACCGCCCGCTCGCTGGGGCGGCCCTCGGCCGTCACGTAGTGGAAGTAGAGCTTGCGGCGGTTGCGCAGGGCCGCACGAATGGCCGCGGCATCGACGCTGAGGGGGGCCGCCATGTGGTCTGCGGGCGCGGCCAGGGGGGTGCGGTCGACCTGT
This sequence comes from Pelagibius sp., assembly GCF_028281305.1. Classification (GTDB taxonomy): domain Bacteria; phylum Pseudomonadota; class Alphaproteobacteria; order Kiloniellales; family Kiloniellaceae; genus Pelagibius. The sequence continues at coordinate 23,111 of NZ_JANQKD010000052.1, forward strand.
TCACGCAGGCTCTCGGGCAGGACCGCCTGAACCTTCGCCACCACATCGGCGGCCGCCTTGGCGAGCGCCGGATCGGCCCAGGATTCGATGATGCGCGCGCCCAGCACCAGGGCCTCGATCTCCTCCTCCGTGAACATCAGCGGCGGCAGGTCGAAGCCGCGCTGCAACACATAGCCGACGCCTGCCTCCCCTTCGATCGGCACGCCGGAAGCGACCAGATCGCGGATGTCGCGGTAAATGGTGCGCTCCGACACCTCAAGGGTGTCGGCCAGGCGCCGGGCCGTCACCAGCTTGTGGCGGCGAAGCTCCTGAACAATCTGAAACAATCGGTCTGCTCGGCGCATACTGTCTCCTCCTGACAGACAGCCTAACAAAACCATGCTGACAGCATGTTGTCAGGAGGATTTCCCCGGCTCTGCCTGAACTGGAGCAAAAACGAACCCCCAAACCCCGGACCCAGCGGACCATTGGCTGATGTCCGGACGGCCCGCAGATGGTGTCTGATTCTCGCCCTGGCTCCTGTCCTTGGCCCTGGTCCTGGGTTGCGAAGGCCCGGAATTCGGGGGTTTGCGACGATATGCCGCTGCTTTTCATCCTAGGATTCAGGTCCAGGTCAATGCCCGGCAGGACAGAGGCGGATAAAGCATCCCCGTATTCCACCAACAAAAGAGGGGATGATGTTTCCAACTGTGTTTACGGGTGCCAGAAACGCCGTCGCTTTTGCCGCCCTTGTTCTGTCGCTGGGCCTCGCCGGCCCGCTGGCCGCCGAGGAGAACGGCGACGGGTTCCTCGGTCTGGACCTGAAGGGTTCCCTGGGGGAGGGGCGCCACAGCCGCTACGTTCCGCCGCTGACCAATCCGATCTTCAACGAGACCCCTTACATCACCACCGAGGCGCGGGCCGTTTACTTCTATCATCGCCTGCCGGAGGACTTCGTCACCGATGGCGGCGACGTCAATCTGGTGGCGCTCCAGCTCCGGCTGGCGATCACCGAGCGGCTAGGGTTCATCGCCACCAAAGACGGCTACGTCGACTTCGACTTCGATGAAACCCTGCCGGACACCGACGGCTTCGCGAACATCGCGCTTGGGTTCAAGTACGCGATCATCTCCGACCCGGTCAACGAGGGTATCCTGACTGCGGGCCTGCGCTACGAAATCCCGATCCACGACCTGGATACGGGCGGCATCGAACTGCAGGGCAACGGTGACGGTTTCCTCAATCCCTTCGTCACGGCAGCCCGCGCCTTCGGCGACTTCGGGTTGCAGGCCAGCTTCGGCGCTAATTTTGCGCTGGATCCGGATGAGGACACCTCGATCCTGCACTACTCCGTGCATGCCGACTATGAGGTGCTGCCGGGGCTCTTTCCGATTGTCGAGTTGAATGGCTTCACCGCCTTCAACAACGCCGACCGGTTGACCGGGGCGCTGGGCGACCTAGACGGCGTCGACGTCCTCAACTTCGGCAGTGAAGATCGCGATACCACCGTCACCATCGGCGGCGGTGCCCGCTATCGGCTGAACGACCATTTCCAGTTCGGCCTGGGCGCGGAGACGCCGATCACCGACAAGGACGACACCATCTTCGACTATCGGGTCTACTTCGACCTCGTGGCGCATTTCTGACCACGCACCGATCGGCGCGCCGGCCCTGTGGGGCGGTCGCGCCGATTGCTGACTGGCCTGGGCTGGCCCTGCTCTGCGTTCCTACAGGGCGGTCGCCGGCCCCGGCCGGATCTCGGCGACGCGACCCTGTTTCTCCGGCTTTTGAACCGGTGCCCGATCAACCGGCGCTGCGCTTGAAAGGCTGTCTCCGCGCTTGATGCTGACAGCATGTTGTCAGGACGGCTTTGCTACAAAGGGGGCGAGAACAAAGCCCGAATACAAGCCCCCGAGCCATGGAGACGCGCCGCCATGCGGATGAGCAGCCTGCATCCCATCATCACCACGGACCGCTTCGCCGAAACCAAGACCTTCTACCGCGCGCTGCAGTTCACCTACGCCTTTGAAGGCGAGTGGTACGTCCACCTCGTCTGGCCGGCCAACCCAACCCTGCAGCTGGCCTTCATGCGGCCGGGCCAGGCGAACCAGCATCCGCTGTTCCGCTCCCGCTTCGACGGCAAGGGCCTGTTCCTCGGGGTCGAGGTGGCCGAGGTTGACAGCGTACATGACGACCTGCTGCGGCGTGGGTTCGAGATTGAAATCGCGCTGCGGGACGAACCCTGGGGACAGCGCCACTTCGCGATCCAGGACCCCAACGGGATTGTCCTGGATTTCTACACCGCGACCGAACCGACCGCGGACTACGCCGCGCAGTACCGCGACCCGGGCAAGCCGCTGGCCAAGAGCGCGGCCGAGCGGGTTCTGGCCCTCGCCGAACCCGCCCTCGGCTGAGGGCATGTCTGCCCAGGACTCCCGAATTTCAGGGACCCGAACACCAGAGATGAAGCGAGAGGCTGAACAGATGACGGAAACACTCACCGCGCAGACAGGAGAGCCTGATACGGGCGCCAGCGGGCAGAACGCCGCACCGGGACCGCTGCTGGGCACCATGAACCACATCGGCATCACGGTCAGCGATCTGGCGGACTCGACAGAACGCTTTTATGCGCCGCTGCTGCGCTTTCTCGGCTACGAGGTGATCCACCAGACTGCGGAGATGTCGGTCTGGCTCGCGGCCAGCGGCTGTGCGGTCAATCTCTGGCAGGCCTGGCCCGAGCATGCCGGACGCAAGCCGGAGCGCTATGCACCCGGCTTTCATCACTTCGCCTTCAATGCCGACAGCCGGGAGACGGTGGACCGCTGCCACGACTTTCTGCGCGGCCAGGGGATCGAGATCCTCGATCCGCCGGCGGAATACGACTACGAGCCGGGCTATTACGCGCTGTTCTTTGCCGACCCGGACGGGATGAAGTTCGAGCTGGTCCACCTGCCGCCGCCGGCCAGCGCCTCCATCGTCGCGTAAGCGCGCTCAGTTGCCGTCGCGTGAGCGCGCTCAATTGGGGTCGCGTGAGCGCGCTCTATTGCAGGCGCTGCAGGAAGGCATGCAGCGCCTGCAGGGCTTCCTGCCAGTTCTGCTCGGCAGAGCGACCGCTGGCTTTGCGCGGTTTCAGGTCATGATCACCGTCTTCGGCCCAGTGAAGATCGATGCTGGCCGAAAGCCTGTAGCCGCCCACCTCCTCGCGGCTGCCCATGGCGTCCCGGCTGCCCTGCAGAATGAGGGTCGGCAGCGAGAGCTCTTCCAGGTGATCGGTGCGCAGGCGCTCCGGCTTGCCGGCCGGGTGGAAGGGATAGCCGAGGCAGGCCAGACCGCGCACCCCGGCCGTCCCGGCGACCAGGCTGGCCATGCGTCCGCCCATCGACTTGCCGCCGATCACCAGCCGCTCCGGACCCAGCCGGTCGATCACCGCCTGCCAGGTGGCGAGCAGCAGGGCGGCGCGGTCGGGCGGACGCCGCTTACCGTCGCCGCGGCGCCTGGCCATGTAAGGAAACTCGAAACGCAGCACCCGCCAGCCGCGCTCCGCCAGGCCTTCGGCGAAAAAGGTCATGAAGGGGGTGTCCATCGGCGCGCCGGCGCCGTGGGCGAACGCGAAGGTGAGGGCCGCCTCCGCCGGGCCGTCGCTCAGGAAGTGCGGGGCTTCGACAGCTACATCTTTGGGATCGTTCATGTTTTTTAGGCCGAATTGCTTCAGGGGAATGGCGCTGGCGTAACGCTCTCTTAACCAAGCCCGGCAATGATAGAGAGGGACTGAAGCCTTGTCCGCTTCGGTGCCGCAAGACCGGAAAACGACCGCAAACCGCTGGAGAGGCCGCCATGGAGCGCCCGAAGCAAGAGGCCGCAGACGCAGACGACATCCGCCACCGTGACCTCAGCCAGATCCCCGAGGATGAGATGACCTTCGAGGAGAAGCGCGAGCTGAGGCGCCGTTTCGAGGAGTTCGTCGGCCTGATGCGGCGGCCCTCTGTTGCGGACAAGCTGGGGGCCAAATCTTCGGAGAAGAAAGTCCGGCCCTGGGATCCCGCAAAGGCGAAGAAGCAACGCCCGGCCTGAGGACGGCCTTACGGCGCCGGATCACCCCCGGCGGCTCACCCGGCGGTTCCCAAAATCCCGATCTGCTCTGTAATCCCCGATCTGCTCTGGGCGCTACTTCTTGCGAAAGGCGTCGAGGGTAACGACCTTTTCAGCGGCGGGGGCCGTCTCGTCCTTGCCTTCGGTATCGCCGTCCGCTTCCGCCGTTTCCGCAGGCTCGCTGTCCTGCTGTTCGGAGCCCTCGCTCTGGTCGGAGAGACCGGACTTCGCCCCCTCCAGCACCTGGGCGGCCGAGCCGCCTTCACGGGGCGCCATGCCGCCGGCAGCGGAGTCCACGTCGAACTGCAGGCCGAAGCGCACCGACGGATCGGCAAAGGCGGTGACCGAGGAGAAGGGAACGAGCAGGCGGTGCGGGACGTCCGCAAAGCTGAGCGTCACCGAGAACTCCGTCTCGGCGATCTCCAGGCCCCAGAACTGATGCTGCAGAACGATCGTCATCTCCCCGGGATAGCGGTCCCGGAGCGTGGAGGGCATCTCCACGCCGTCCTGGTCGGTCCGAAAGGTGATGTAGAAGTGATGGTTGCCCGGCAAGCCGTGTTCCGAAACGTACGTCAGCGCCCGTCTGACGACGCTGCGCAGGGCATCCTCGACCATGCGGTCGTATCGCAATTCCTCTTTCGCCATAGCCTCCACCACGGTTTCGCGCTCCCTGCACGCTGACCCGCTGCGCCTCTTGTCTGTTGCGCCGCGCCGCGAAAGCGTCGGCCTGGACGGTTGCGGGCCGGGCTCCGGTGCCGTACCGGCGCCCCGAGTGGGGTGCTTCTGTTGCCTTCGGCGCCCCGGTGGGGCGCTTCTGTTGCCTTCGGCGCCCCGGTGGGGCGCTTCTGTTGCCTTTGGCGCCCCCAGTGGGGCGCTTCTGTTGCCTTTGGCGCCCCCAGTGGGGCGCTTCTGTTGCCAGGTGCGCCCCGAACCCCGCCTAGGCGTGTGAAGGCCTAGGGCTTAAGTCGGCTAACCCGACCGCTATTAAGCGGCGAGGCGTGCCTCACTGTAGTTGTCGTTCGCAACTATAGTATGGCCCGATAACGGCGGTACCATGCCGGGAACCAAACCCATCTTTACCA
>NZ_JANQKD010000062.1 GCF_028281305.1 Pelagibius sp.
GCCTCGTTGCCGAAGTTTTCGATCTGGTCTTTCAGAATGGCGGAGATTTCCGCGGCGCGGATGTCCATCATCCGACCCCTTTCATGGCGAGTTGAAGTCTTTGCAGTTTGCTGCGCAGGGACGAGTCGATCATGCGGCTGCCGACCTTGACGACGAGACCGCCGATGAGGGCGGGGTCGACCTTGAGGTCAAGCTTCACCTTGTTGCCCGCCGTCGAGCGCAGGGCATCGAGAAGGGCTGCCTGCTGGCTTTCGGAAAGGCTGCGGGCCGAAGTGACCTCTGCCGTCACCTCCCCGCGCCGGCGCGCCAGTTCGGCCAGATAGCCTTCGATCATCGCGGAGAGCGCGAAGAGACGATGGTTGTCGGCGACGACCAGCACGAACCGGCGGGTCAATTCGCCGATGCCGGCCTGGTCCATCACCGCGGCGATGGCCTTGCTCTGCTGCGCGCGGGAATACAGCGGAGAGGACAACAGACGCTGCAGATCGCCGCTGTCGGCGATGAGTCTGCGCAGCTGTTGCAGGTCCCCGGCGACCTCATCGAGCGCTTTGCGCTCATCGGCCAGATCAAGCAACGCGGAGGCATAGCGCCCTGCCAGGTCGCTCAAGCTCGTGTTATCACCAGCCAAGCCCGATTTCCTCGAAAGTCCTTGTTACCCCTGCCCGCGCGGCTAACCCATTATCCGGAAATCGGTTACGTGGAATACGTGGAAGAGGTCCGATCCCGCCTGGGCCTTGCACACGGCGGGGTTCCCGCCGACGAGCGCGGGTTTGGTATCATAGCTGAAAGGGCGTTGCAAGGAACCTCGGCGACAGCCGGAAATCCCCTAAAGCCAAAGGGTTTAGGCCGGTTCCGGCGCCTCCCCCATGGCCGCGTGCATACCCTCCATCATCTCCTCCATGCTGGGGGTGCGCAGGTGCTTGGCGAGGCCCCAGGAATGGCCGAAGGGGTCGACGATGCGCCCGAAGCGATCGCCCCAGAACATGTCGACCGGCGGGTTCAAGCCCTCGGCGCCGGCGGCCACCGCGGCCTCGTAGGTGGCGTCGACATCCTCGACGTAAAGATGCAGGCTGACGGCGGTGCCGCCCAGGCTGAGCGGCGAGGTGTTGCCGAAATCCAGCATCTCCTCGGCCAACATGATGCGGGAATCGCCGATCTCGATCTCCGCGTGCATGACCATGCTGCCGTCGGGGGCCGGCATGCGCAGCACCTCGCGGGCGCCGAAGACCTTCTCGTAGTAGGCGATGGCCGCCGGCACGTCCTTCACCACGATGTGCGGGGTGATGCTGTGCATGCCTTCCGGCAGTGCGCTGGCTGGTGCTGCACTGGCTGCTTTGCTCATCTCGTTCTCCCTTTCTGGCTGGGCCGTTCTCGGCTTCGAAGGCGCCGGCTGCCGATTTGCTGTCCCGATGCGCGAGACGGCATCACCCAACCACAGCGAGCGATCGACTGCCGGAACTCTTCAGCGCTGCGGTGATTGCGGGAACTCTAACGCAAAGCATCGCGGCCCGCGCAGGGTAATTTCGCGGCCCACCACCGCTTCGGCCCAGGAGGATGGACAAGAGGATGGACAGGAGGACGGGCGGCTACAGGAAGCTGTAGGGGTCTATGTCCACCTGCAGGCGCAAGTTCGAGGGCGGCTTTATCGCCTGAATCCAGGGCAGCAGCGCCGCCTGGAGGCGGAAGCCGCGGGACGCCTTCACCAGAAAGCGGCGGCGGTGGCGCCCGCGCAGCACCGCCAGCGGCGCCGGCGCGGGCCCGAGAACCGTCAGCCCCGGCTGTCGCGGCGCGCTGCGTGCCAGGGCCGCGGCCACGGCATCGACCTGGCCCGGGTCCGGGCTCGACAGGATGACCGCGGCGAGCCGTCCGAAGGGCGGCAGGCCCGCCTCCCGCCGGGCCTCGGACTCGGCGGCCAGGAAGGCATCGCGCCCGCCGCCGGCCAGGGCCTGCATCACCGGGTGCTCCGGCTCGCTGGTCTGCAGCAGCACCCGGCCCGGCCGCTCGGCCCGGCCGGCGCGGCCGGCCACCTGGTGAAGCAGCTGGTAGGTCCGCTCGGCGGCGCGCAGATCGCCGCCGAAGAGGCCGAGGTCGGCGTCGACCACGCCGACCAGGGTGAGCTGCGGGAAGTGGTGGCCCTTGGCCACGATCTGGGTGCCGATGAGCAGGTCGATCTCGTGCTGCTGGACGGCGCGCACCATGTCCGCCGCGGCGTCGGGTCCGGTCAGGGTATCGCTGGTCATCAGCCCGCTGCGGGCTTCGGGGAAGAGCACCCGCGTCTCCTCCGCCAGACGTTCGACGCCGGGCCCGCAAGCCACCAGACTGCCCTCGCTGCCGCACTCGGGGCAGTTGCGCGGCAGACGCCCGGAAAAGCCGCAGTGGTGGCATTGCAGGCGCCCGGCGAGGCGGTGCTCGACCAGCCAGGCCGTGCAGTTCGGACACTGCAGGCGATGACCGCAGGCGCGGCAGAGGGTGAGCGGCGCATAGCCGCGGCGATTGAGAAACAGCAGCACCTGCTCGCCGGCGTCCAGGGTCTCGGCGATCGCCGCGCGCAGAGCCGTGGAGAGCCAGGCCTGCCCGCCGCCGGGCGTTTCCAGGCGCGGCGGCTTGTCGCTCCGCAGGTCCACCAGAGATATCTCCGGCAGGCGGGCGCCGCCGTGCCGTTCCGGCAGGCTCAGCTCCGCATAGCGCCCGGCCTTTACGTTGTTCAGGGTTTCCAGCGACGGCGTCGCCGAGGCGAGGATGGCGGGGATGCCGCCGAGCTGGGCACGGACCACGGCCATGTCGCGGGCGTGGTAGGGCACGCCGTCTTCCTGTTTGAAGGCGGACTCGTGTTCCTCGTCGACGACGATAAGGCCGAGGTCGGGAAACGGCAGGAAGAGCGCCGAGCGCGCGCCCACGACCACCGGCGCGTTGCCGTAGGCGACCGCCCGCCAGGTGGCGCGGCGCTGGGCCGAGGTCAGGTCTGAATGCCACAGGGCCGGGGCCACACCGAAGCGCGCCTCGAAGCGCTCCAGCCACTGGGCCGAGAGCGCAATCTCCGGCAGCAGCACCAGGGCCTGGCGGCCCGTCGCCAGGGCGGCGGCCAGAGCCTCGAAGTAGACCTCGGTCTTGCCGGAGCCGGTTACGCCGTCCAGCAGCGTGACGGAGAACGCGTCGGCGGCAATCGTTTGACGCAGCGCCGCCGCGGCCGCGCTTTGACTGTCCGAGAGGGCCGGCCCGGAACGCTCCGGGTCGGGCGCCGCAAAGCGCGCCTCGCGCAGCACCGATACCGCCTCCACGACGCCGGCTTTCTCCAACCCTTTCACCACCGAGGTCCCGACAGCGGCCGCCGCGGCGATCTCGGCGAGCGGGCGTGCCGGCGATTCCGCCATCTCTTCCAGCACGCGTCGGCGGGCCGGCGTGAGCCGCAGCTCGCTTGGCAGGGGCCGCTCGGCGCGGCGGTAGAGGGTGACGGGGCGCGGTGGCTCCAGCGCCGAGGGCGAACTGAGCGCCATGCGCAGCACCGCACCGGGTGCCGCCAGGGTGTAGTCCGACACCCAGGCGAGAAAGCGCCGCGCAACCGCCGTCAGCGGCGGCACGGGGCAGGTGCCGATCACCGGCCGCAGCCGCTCCAGCGGCAGGACCTTCCCGCCCCCGCCGTCCGACGCCGCGCGGCCGTCGTCCGGCAGCAGATCCCAGACCACGCCGAAGAGCTCCCGCTGACCGAGCGGCACCGTCACCACCGAACCCGGTTCCACCTCCAAACCCTCGGGCACCAAATAGTCGTAGGCACCGGCCAGCGGCAGGGGCAGCAGCACCGCCGCCCGCCGCGGCTGTGTCTCTCCTGCGCCATCCTCCAGGGCAAGGGTGGCAGTGCTGGCAAGGCGCTTGGGCATGGGCTACACTCTAGCCGACGCCAAAGGGAAGGGCCATCGCCCGGCAGGCTGGACCCCCGGCAGCAAACCCGGCAAGGAAGAGGACGAACCGGACAGCATGAAGTTCTTCATCGACACCGCCGATGTGGCGGAGATTCGCGATCTGGCGGCCACCGGACTGGTGGACGGCATCACCACGAACCCCTCGCTGGTCGCAAAGACCGGACGCGACTTCTTCGAGGTGCTGCACGAGATCTGCGAGGTCGTGCCGGGCCCCGTCAGCGCCGAGGTCACCGCCGTCGACTATGACGAGATGGTCAGCGAGGGCCGCAAGCTGGCGGCGCTGGCCCCCAACATCGTCGTCAAGGCGCCGTTGACCGTCGACGGTCTGAAGGCCTGCAAGACGCTCTCCGACGAAGGCACCAAGGTCAACGTGACGCTCTGCTTCTCTGCGGCCCAGGCGATCCTCGCGGCCAAGGCGGGCGCCACCTACATCTCCCCCTTCGTCGGCCGCCTCGATGACACCGGCATCGACGGACTGGAACTGATCGCCGACATCGTCGAGATCTACGAGGCCTATCCGGACTTCACCACCGAGGTGCTGGTCGCTTCGGTGCGCAACTCCGGCCACATCATCGAGGCCGCCAAGATGGGCGCCCATGTCGCCACCATCCCGCCGGCGGTGCTGCGCGCCATGTACAAGCACCCGCTGACCGACAAGGGGCTGGAGGCCTTCCTGGCCGATTGGGCGAAGACAGGCCAGTCCATCCTGCAGCGCGACGACAGCGCCGAGCGCCGCAGTGCCTGAAAGCGAAACCCAGGGTAAGGAGGGCCGCGGCAAAAGCCGCGAAACCAAAGCCGGGGCGAACGGCGCCGCGAAGAGCGGTGCTGACCAGACTCCGGACCGCGACGGCAAGGCCGCCTCGAGGACAGCCACATCGAAGGCGGGTCAGGCAGTTTCCGGCGACCAGGTCGCGGCCTATCTGCGCCGCCATCCGGAGTTCCTGGCGGACAATCCAGACCTTCTGGACAGTCAGGAACCGCCCGCGCGTGCCCAGGGCGACGGCGTGATCGACCTGCAGCAGGTTCAGGTCCAGCGCCTGCGCGACAAGGTCGGCAACCTGACCTCCCTGCGCGACGAGTTGCTCTCGGCAGGACGCAACAACCTCTCGATCCAGAACCGGGTCCACCGCTCGGTCCTGGCAATCCTCAACGCGCGCAGCTTCGAGGAGTTCGTCGAGACCATCACCACCGACATGGCGGCGATCCTGGACCTGGATGTGGTCACCATCGGCGTCGAGAAGACCGGCGAGGGCAGCACCTGGCGCCCCACCGCCGGTGTTTACTGTCTGGAAGCGGGCAGCATCGACGCCCTGCTCGGCCCCAGCGGCACCCTGCTGCTGCGCGACAACATCAGCGGCGATCCGGCCATCTTCGACGGCGCCGCCGGCATCGTGCAGTCCGATGCCCTGATCCGCCTCAACATCAGCGAGACGACTCCGCCGGCGCTGCTGGCGCTCGGCTCCCGCCAGGCCGGTGCCTTTCACGCCGGCCAGGGGACCGAACTTCTGAGCTTCCTGTCGCAGGTGCTGGAGGTCTCGTTCCGGTCATGGCTGAACCTGCCGCCAAGGCTTTAGGCAAACCCGGCATCAAGCGCCGCGAGACCCAACTGCAGGGGGTTCTGACGGCGGCGACGCCGGACCTGCAGGCAGCCCTTCGCGATTGGCAGACCTGGCTGAAGGACGAGCGGCGCGCCTCGCCGCACACGCTCCTGGCCTACCAGCGCGATCTGCAGCACTTCCTCGTCTTCCTCACCGAACACCGCGGCAAGCCGGCGTGCCTGAAGGATCTCTCGGCGCTGACCGCCGGCGACTTCCGCGCCTGGCTGGCGTCCCGCGCCGCCGAGGGGTTGGAGCGCAGTTCCACCGCGCGGGCCTTGTCGAGCCTGCGCGGCCTGTTCCGCTGGCTGACCAGGCGCGGCCTCGCCGAGAACGCCGCCCTGACCACCCTGCGGACGCCCAAGGTCCGCAAGGCGGTGCCGCGGGCGCTGACCGCCGCCGAAGCCGGTGAGGTGGTCGACAGCGTGGCGGAGTTGAGCGATGCAGACTGGGCCGGCAAGCGCGACTGCGCGGTGCTGCTGCTGCTCTACGGCTGCGGGCTGCGCATCGGCGAGGCGCTCGCGCTGAGGCGGGGCGAGGCGCCGAAGCCCGGCCAGGAGAGCCTGCTGGTCACCGGCAAGGGCAACAAGCAGCGCATGGTGCCGCTGCTGCCGATGGTGGGCGAAGCCGTCGCCGACTACCTGGCTGCCTGTCCCTTCGGCGGGGACGCCGAAGCACCGCTGTTCCGCGGTGCCCGCGGCGGTGCCCTCGGCCCGCGGAGGGTCCAGGAAAAGATGGCAGCCCTGCGCAGTCTGCTCGGCCTTCCGGAAGGCGCCACCCCGCACGCCCTGCGCCACTCCTTCGCCACTCACCTCCTGGCCGGCGGAGGCGATCTGCGCGCCATCCAGGAACTTCTCGGTCACGCCTCGCTCTCCACCACCCAGCGTTACACCGATGTCGATGTCGCCGGCCTGCTGGAGGTTTACGACCGCGCTCATCCTCGGGCGAAAGTGCGCTGAAGGCGTTCAGCCTTGCTGCCGGGAACCCTGCCGGCCGATCAGATAGAGAATCACCGGGCCGGCCAGAACGCCGAGACCGAGCAGCGCAAAGGCCAAGCCCCAGGCCAGACCGGCCCCGGCGCCGCCGGCAAGGTCCAGCACCACGCCGAAGGCCAGCGGTGAGAGAAAGCCGGCGCCGAAGCCCAGCAGGGCATGCAGCGCCATGGTGGCGCCGCGCCGTTCCGGCGTTGCGGCGATCACCGCGCCGGCAGTCAGTGCTCCGGAATCCGCCATGATAAGAACGCTGTAGATCAGCAGCACCGCGGCGAGGAGCCACAGCGGCACGGCGGCGATGAAGCCGAGGAAAAGCGCGATCCCGCCGGAGCCGACCATGACCAGGGAGACGACGCGGCGGCGCCCGAAAACGGTGGCCACTTCGTTGCCCAGGATCGAGGCAGGCAGCCCCAGCAGCAGCAAGACCGTCGCCACCTGGGTCGGCGTCCAGCTGCTTTCGGCCAGGACCGGCTGCCACGTGAAGGCGAAGACCAGAAAGGCGACCAACCAGGCGCGAAAGCCGAAAAGCTCCCAGATGTGGGCAGCATAGCCCAGGGTGTAGGCCAGCGCCGGGCGATTGCGGAACACGGGACGGAAATCGAAGACCGCCGCCGGCGAGGACGGGGCTTCTTCGTGGTGCGGCAGCGGCCGCACAAAAACGGCGATCAGCAGAAGGGATGCGAAGGACCCTGCGGCGCCGACCACGAAGGCCCAGGACCAGCCGGCCAGAGCCGTCACCTCCCCCGCGGCAAAAACAGAAAGCGATGCGCCGATGCCGAAGTGGGCCGTGTAGACGGCAACGGAGCGGGCGCGCCCTTCCTCCGGCAGACGATCGGACAGCAGTTTCAGGCCGACCATGTAAGTCCCGGCCAGGCTGATGCCGCCGCAGAAGCGGAATGCCATGGCCGTCCAGAAGCCGTCGGCAAAGACGGCGAACCCCAGGGCTGCAAGACCGCCCAGCAGACAGGACAGCAGATAGATGCTGCGCGCATCCTGGCGGTCGGTGAGCGTGACAAGCACGGGCACCGCCGCCGTGTAGCCCGCGTAGTAGACGCCGCTGACCCAGCCGGCCTCGGTGTTGCTCAGCGACCAGAGCGGCTGAAAGACCGGAATGAGCGCGGGAAAGGTGGCGTTGCTCAGCATGCCCAGGACCTGGGTCAGGCAAAGCAACGCCACCAGCCGCCAGCCTTTCAGCTCCGATCCCCACACCATAGCGGTTGTTCCCGGCAGTGCCCCGACGCAACGAATCGCTTAAAGCCTAGAGCGGATCATGTTTGGACGGAACCACGCCGTGGTTCCGTCCAAACATGTGAATCCGCTCTATTTTTAGCACCTTGAGCAGATCCGGGTTGATGGATCGACCCGGATCCGCTCTGGCCGCTTTGCGGCAGCGCTGCCGAGAAAATGCCTGGCGCCCGGGACTGGGAGCCGGGAAAGGAGCCGGCGGGCGTTACTTGCCGATGCTGTCGAGGATATCGGTCTGCTTGCGGACCGCCAGGAAAATCAGCACGGCATCGGCGACCCACCACAGAAAGACCACGCCGAGGATGGGCATGCCGACGACGAACGGCAGGGTGAACCAACCGACCACCGTCAGGATCGCCATGATAACGCCGGAGATCATCTTGCCGAGATACATGCGATGGACCCCCAGGGCGCCGAGAAAGAACCACAGCACATAGGCGAGAATGATCGACTTGCTGCCGATCGCGAACTTGAGCGCGGAACGCACCTCCTCTTCGGAGACGGTGTTCTTGATATCAGTCATCTCTTTTTCCTTTCCATGATGACGAGACGGAACGACGGCACCTGTTCGCCGCTCCCCTAGGGCGGTGCATCAGAGGGAGGGGTTACCTGGACCGCTGGTGTGTCGTCCCAACCGGCTCCGGCGGTTCAAAGAGGGGCCGGGCGGGGTGCCGGGCGCTGCCGGACCGGGTCAAAGCGCGCCGAAACAGAGGGCTGGGGCCGGCTCTGGGGCCGGCCTTGCGGAAAGGATCGGAATCCCTAGGCAGATCCGCTATACTGAAGCCATGCTTCCCGCTCTTGTCGTCTTCGACTGCGATGGCGTGCTGGTCGACAGCGAAACCATCGCCAACCGCATTATGGCCGAATGCATTACCGCCGCAGGCCTGCCGATCACCTATGAGGACTGCCGCAGCCGCTTTGTCGGCGGCACCCTGCAGCGTGTCATCGACACGGTGGAGCAATGGCTCGGCCGCCCGCTGCCGCCGGACTGGAAGGCCGATTTCGAGACCCGGCGCGACGCAGCCTTTCGCGCCGAGCTGCAGCCCGTGCCCGGCGTCGCTGCAGCGATCGAGACCATCCGGGCGAGCGGCGTTCCGATCTGCGTGGCCTCCTCCGGCAATCTCGAGAAGATGGACCTGACCCTGGGCCTGACCGGTCTGAAAGAACACTTCGAGGGGCGCATCTTCTCGGCCACCATGGTCGCCCGCGGCAAGCCGCATCCCGACCTTTTCCTTTTCGCCGCCGAACAGATGGGGCAGATGCCGGAGACCTGCGTGGTGGTGGAGGACAGCCTGCTCGGCACCGCGGCGGGGATCGCCGCCGGCATGCGTGTGCTGGCCTATGCGGCGGAGACCGATTCAGACGCCTTGACCGCAGCCGGCGGCCAGACCTTCACCGATATGAGAGCGCTGCCGGGCCTCCTGGGAATCGGCGCCACCGCCCGGATGGGCGCAGCCGACTGACCCCCGTGCTACTGACCCCGTGCTACTGACCCCGTGCTACTGGCGCCGCTCTAAAAGATCGAGACGTCCAGGATGACCGGCACCATGGACAGCAGCAGCAGAATCGCCATCGCCGCGTTGAACCGCCGCAGACGCAGCGGATCGTCCAGCAGGCGGCGCAAGGCAACGCCCGAGATCGCCCAGAGGCTGATGCTGGGCAGGTTCACGGCGCCAAAGAGCAGGATCACCAGAACGAGGCTCGCCACGTAGTCCGACGTCGATCCGCCGCCGGCGGTGTAGGAAACGGTAACGATCAGAGCCACAGCCCAGGCTTTCGGATTGAGCCACTGCAGCAAGGCGGCCTGCAGAAACCGCAGCGGCTGCCCTGCGGCGCTCTCTGGGTCGCCGGGCGCCGGCGCGCTGCGGAAGATCTTCCAGGCCAGCCAGAAGACGTAGGCCAGGCAGGCGATCTTCAGAACCGCGGCGGCAAGAGGATAACGCTGCAGGACGGGGCCAAGGCCCAGTCCTATCACCAGAACCATGAAAAGAAAGCCGAAGCTGATGCCCAGCACCAGCGGCAGACTGCGCCGAAACCCGAAGTTCACGCCGGAGGCCAGGAGCAGGAAGTTGCCGGGGCCCGGCGTCACCGAAGTCACGAAGGCAAAGCCGGCCAGGGCCAGGATCAGGTTTGCGTCCATTGCAGCACCGTTCGGGCAGTCTCAGGGAGGCAGTCTCAGGGAGGCAGTCTCAGGGAGGCAGTCTCTTGGGAGGCGGCTGGATCGGAGCTTGACCCAAACGGCCGCTGGCGTAACTGTCTGTCCGTCCAGTTTTCTTATCAGATCGTCTCAGTATTGATGCGAAATGGATAATCACGACCTTCTGAGCGATGTCTTCACGACCTTGCGGCTGCGCAGCGAGCTTTACTTCCGCGCCGACCTGGCAGGCCCCTTTGCCGTCGAGGTGCCGGCGGAGCGGCGCCTTGTGCGCTTTCATTTCCTACGCCGCGGCACTTGCTGGGTGCGGGCCGAAACGGGAGGCGCCGTGGCCCAGCTTGGTGAGGGGGAGCTTGTCATTCTGCCCAACGGCGGCGCCCATGTGCTGTCCGATACGGCCGAGCGGGCGCCGCTGCCGCTGCCTGCCGTGCTGGCTGCAGCCCCGCCGGGCGACGATGGCGTACTGCGCTACGGCGCGGGCGGCGGGCGCGCCGAGTTGCTCTGCGGCTTCTGTCAGTTCGACGAGGAGATCGACCATCCGGTCCTCGCCAACCTGCCATCCCTGATGGTGCTGCGCCCGCAGGACCTTGGCCACCAGCCCTGGACCCGCGCCACCTTGCGGCTGCTCGATCTGGAGAGCGAACTGGCCGGCGCTGGCATGCAAGGGATCCTCACACGGCTGCTGGAGATCCTCTTCATTCAGGCGATGCGGCAGAGCGGCGAACCCGGACAGCCGCAGGCCTCGGAATACGCCTCGCAATACATGGCCGCGCTGGCCGATCCGCAGCTCTCAAAGGCCCTGCTGGCCATACACAGGGACTGCGCAAAGGCCTGGACCCTGGCCGCGCTGGCCAGGACCGCCGGCATGTCGCGGGCACGCTTTGCCGATAAATTCGCGAAGATGGTCGGTCAGACGGCGATCGGCTATCTCACCCGATGGCGCCTGTTGAAGGCGCGCCGGCTGCTGGCGGAGAGCGCTCTATCGACGGCGGAGATCGCCGAGCGCTGTGGCTACGCCTCTCTGCCCGCCTTCAGCCGCCGCTACAAGGCGGCCTTCGGCATCGGCCCGGGGGCCTTCCGACGTTCTGCCCGCGGCCGCTGAAGGCAGCGGATCTCCCGCTCAGGGGGGCCTCCGCCTCAGATGTGGATCGGCCGCCCGTCGACGGCGAGCGCCGCCTCTTTCACCGCCTCGCCCATGCCGGGGTGGGAGTGGCAGGTCCGCGCGATATCCTCGGCCGAACCGCCGAACTCCATGATGGTGACCGCCTCGGCCAGGATGTCGCCGGCCAGCGGCCCCAGGATGTGCACGCCCAGGACCCGGTCGGTGCGCTTGTCGGCCAGGATCTTCACCAGCCCGTCGGTGTCGCCCACGGCGCGGGCGCGGCTGTTGGCGGTGAAGGGAAACTTGCCGACCCGGTAGTCGACGCCTTCTTCCTTCAACTGCTCTTCCGTCTTGCCGACCCCGGCCACTTCCGGCCAGGTGTAGACCACGCCCGGCACGAGGTTGTAGTCGATGTGGCTGGACTGACCGGCCAGACCCTCGACCGCGACGACGCCGTCTTCCTCGGCCTTGTGGGCCAGCATCGGGCCCGGCACGCAGTCGCCGATGGCATAGATCCCCGGCACCGAGGTCTGGAAATGCGTGTCGACCTGGATGAAGCCGCGGTTGTCCATGGCCACCCCCAGTTCTTTCAGGCCAAGACCCTCGGTGAAGGGGCGCCGGCCGATGGCGACCAGCACCACGTCGGCCTTCATCTCTTCGGCCTCGCCGCCCTTGGCGGGCTCGAGGGTCAGGGTGACGGCGCCGTTGGCCTTGGCCGCGGCGGTCACCTTGGTGCCCAGTTTGAACTTCAGCCCCTGCTTGGTGAGCACGCGCTGGGTCTGCTTGGCGATCTCCGCATCCATGCCCGGCAGGATGCGGTCGAGGAACTCCACGACAGTCACCTCGGCACCCAGACGCGACCATACAGAGCCCATTTCCAGCCCGATGACGCCGGCGCCGATCACCACCATGTGGCCCGGCACCGTGTCGAGGGACAACGCACCGGTGGAGGTGACGACCTGCTGCTCGTCGGTGTCGACCCCGGGCAGCGGCGTCGATTCCGAACCCGTGGCGATCAGGATCGACTTCGTATTGAGAAGCTGCTCGCCGCCATCGCTCAGCGCCACCTTGACGCTGCCGGCCGCGGGAATGGAGCCCCAGCCCTTGATGTAGTCCACCTTGTTCTTCTTGAAGAGGAACTCGATGCCGGTGGTGAGATCCTTCACCACCTTGTCCTTGCGGCCCATCATCGCCGGCAGGTCGAGACCCAGGCCCTTGACCGTGATGCCGTGCTCGGCAAAGTGCTTCGCGGCGTCCGAGTACTTTTCGGAGGACTGCAGCAGCGCCTTGGAGGGAATGCAGCCGATGTTGAGGCAGGTGCCGCCCAGCGCGCCGCGGCCTTCGACGCAGGCCGTTTTGAGGCCGAGCTGCGCGGCCCTGATAGCGGCAACATAACCGCCGGGCCCCCCGCCGATCACCACCAGATCATACTGCGTATCGCTCATGGTCTCGCTTTCCCTCGCGGCACCTGAAAAGGGCGGAATGCCTTGGCAGCTTGCCGCATCGGGCCAGGACGGACAAGGCCGGAAGGGCTGCCGCAGGCGGAAGCCTGCCCTGCCGCGGATGCATGGTGCCCGCGGCCCTTCAGGCCCTATAGTGGGTTCGGAATTGCACGGCTCTCGCGCCGGAATCTCGCGCCGGAATCTCGCGCCGGGGTGGAGAGGGGGCCAGGCTGCGGTAAGCTCACCACTCTGGAGCGCGGCATCCGGACCAGAGCCAGCCCAAAGAAAGGCAGTTGAACCAGAGGACGCGCATGATCGCCAACCGAGACAAGAGCCGAGACAGGGAAACCCTGCGCCGGGCCTGCGACCGCTTCCTGTCGCACGACCCGCCGCTGAACCCGCGCCGCACGCTGGCCGCCCTGGCCGAGGTTCTGCCCGAGGACGCGGAGGCGGACTTCTACGGCAAGGGGGCGGTGATCGAAGATTTCGAGCAGCGCATTGCAGCCATGCTCGGCAAGCCGGCCGCCGTGTTCGGGCCCAGCGGTAAGATGCTGCAGAACGCCGCCCTCCGGGTCTGGGCCGACCGCAAGGGCTGCCCCACCATCGCCCTGCACCCCCAGAGCCACATCATCGCGGAAGAGGCCGAGGCCGCGGAACGGGTCTACGGGCTGCAGGGCACCGCCCTGGGCGTACCCAACCGGCTGGCGCAGCCGGAAGACCTGGAAGCCATCGCCGAGCCTCTGGGTGCCGTCGCTCTGGAGATCCCGCTGCGCCGCCTCGGCTGCCGCCTGCATCCCTGGGAGGATGTGGAGGCCTTCGCGGCGCTGGCACACACGCGCGGCCTGCCGTTGCATGCCGATGCGGCGCGGATCTGGGAGAGCCAGCCCTTCTACGAGCGCAGTCCGGCGGAGATCGCCGCCCCCTTCGATTCCCTCTACGTGTCCTTCTACAAGGGCCTCGGCGGGCTCGCTGGCGGCGCCCTCGCGGGGCCGGAGGATGTCGTTGCCGAAGTGCGCCTCTGGCGCCAGCGCTGCGGCGGACAGTTGATACACCTCTTTCCCTATGTTGCCGCTGCGATGAAAGGCCTCGACGAACGTTTGCCACGCATGGCGGCCTACCACGACAAGACCAAGGCCATCGCCCGCGCGCTCGCCACTCTGCCCGGGGTGCGGGTTTCCCCCGATCCGCCGCAGGCCAACGCCCTGCTGGTGATCCTCGAGACCGGCAGCGCCGATCTGATGGAAGCCGCCCTGGACGTTGCCGAGGCCAGCGGCCTCTGGCTTTTCAACGAACCGCTGGTCTCTCCCTACGATGGCCTCGGCGTCTTCGAGATCACCGTGCGCGAAGGCGCCATGGCGTTGAGCGAGGAGGAGATTGTCGAAGGCGTCCTGGCCCTGCAGCGCGCGCTGGCGGAGCGCAGCGCCGGCGGCAAGGTCGCCTGAGGCCGCCGTCGCCGTGGACACCGCAGCCTACCTGCTCTTCCTCGCCACGGCCGCCCTGCTGGCGCTGGCGCCGGGGCCCTCGACGCTGCTGGTTCTGTCCCACGCGCTTACAGGCGATCCGCGCCGGCCGCTCAGCCTCATCCTCGGGGCGCTGCTGGGCAACCTGGTGCTGATCGCGGTCACGGTGCTCGGCCTTGCCGCCGTGATCCTGGCCTCGCAGACCGCCTTCTCGGTCCTGCGGCTCGTCGGCGCCGCCTATCTGATCTGGCTCGGGATGTCCTATTGGCGGGCATCCACGCGCCTGACTGTCCCAAGCATCGGGCCCGCATCGGCGCTGCCGGGTCTGCGCTACCGGGCCCTCGCCCTGCAGGCCTTCCTGACCTCCACCACCAACCCCAAGGGCCTGCTGTTCTACTTCGCCCTGCTGCCGCAGTTCGCCCCGGCGGGCGGCAGTCTCGACCTGCTGCTGTTGGGCGGCAGCTACCTCGCGCTCTTCATGGCCGCCCTCGGGCTCTATGCCCTGGCGGGGCGGAGGCTGGCGCGGCTGGTCGCGCGCCCGGCGGTGCAGCGCTGGAAGAACCGCATCACCGGTGCCCTGCTCGTTGGCCTTGGGGTTTCGCTTTTGCGCGCCGAACGGAGCTAGGAACGAGCCATGACGGACTGGTCTCTCAGCCGGCGCTTCCCCTTCGAGGGCGACGAGGTCGCCTACGACATCATGGGCGAGGGCGAGCCCCTGGTCCTCGTCCACGGAACGCCCTTTTCCTCCTACGTCTGGCGCAGCATCGCGCGCGAACTGGCCCGCAGCTTTCGCGTCCATCTCTTCGACCTGCTGGGCTACGGCCAGTCGACCATGCACGAAGGACAGGATGTCTCCCTGGGCGTCCAGAACCGGGTGCTGGCGGCGCTTCTGGACCACTGGGGCCTCGACCGCCCCAAGGTTCTGGCCCACGACTTCGGGGGCGCCACCAGCCTGCGCGCCCACCTGCTGAACGGCTGCGACTACGAAAAACTGCTGCTGATCGACCCGGTGGCGGTCCGCCCCTGGGGCTCGCCCTTCGTGCAGCACACGCGCCGGCATGAGGAGGCCTTCACCGGCCTGCCGCCCTACCTGCACGAGGCGCTGCTGACCGCCTATCTGCGCAGCGCCGTCCACCGCGATCTCTCCGACGGCGCGCTGGAGCCCTACCGCGCGCCCTGGCGCGGGCCCGTCGGCCAGCCGGCCTTCTACCGGCAGATCGTCCAGATGGAGCTGCGCTACACCGATGAGGTGGAGCCGCGGTACGGCGAGATCCGCTGTCCGGTCGCGCTGCTCTGGGGCGAGGAGGATGCCTGGATCCCCCTGGAGCGGGGCGAGGCGCTGCAGGCGATGATCCCCGGCGCGACCCTTCAACGCATCCCCGGCTCCGGCCACCTGATGCAGGAAGATGCCCCGGAAGCCATCGTCGCCGCGGCCCTGCGCTTCTTTGCCTGAGAGCCGCCTACGCGGCAACCTGCTGATTTCAAAGGATTCCCACAATCAAGGCGCGGTCGGCCTTGAACTCCGCAGGCAGAGGCATTAAATAACTGACCAGTCAGTTATTTGGAGAAGCCATGCTGCGCGCCCGCACCCTGGAGGCCAAGGACGAACGCCGTCAGGCCTTTCTGACCGCCGCCCTGGACGAATTCTTCGAGCGCGGCTTTGCCGCCGCCCGCATGGACGACATCGCGCGCCGCGCCGGGCTCTCCAAGGGCGCGCTCTATCTCTACTTCGAGTCCAAGGAAGCCCTCTTCACCGCGCTGATCGACACCATCGCCGCCCCCAATGTGGAGCGGCTGGAGCGCGCCGCCGCCGCCGCGCCCTCCGCCGCCGCAGCGCTGCACGCCCTGATGACGCTGGCGCCCCGGCTGATCCGGGACACGCCGCTGCCCCGCGTCGCCAAGGTCATCCTTGCCGATTCGCGCGCCTTCCCCGACGTCGTGCGCCGCTACCGGACCCAGATCGTCGACCGCGTGCTGGGCATCGTCGCCGGCATCCTCGCCCGCGGCCAGGAAAGCGGCGAACTGGCCGTCGAGGACCCGAAGCTGACGGCCCGCCTCGTGGTCGCGCCGGTGATCCTCTCGGCCATCTGGCGGGTGGTCTTCGAAATCGACCCGGAAGCGAAGGTGGATCTCGACGCCCTCTTCGCCGAGCACGAACGCATGCTGCTGCGCGCCCTTGCGCCCGGCAGCGGAGCGGCAGCGTGACGGCCCGGCCGACAGCGGCGCGCCTTCTGGCGCCGGCCTTGTTGGCGGCGGCCCTGCTGACGACCCTGGCCGCCTGCGAGCCGGCGGCGGAGGCCGGGCGCTTCACCGGCTATGTCGAGGCGGAGCTGATCTATGTGGCGGCGCCGGTTTCCGGCTGGATGGTGGCGGCCCCTCTGCGCGAAGGCGACAGCGTCGTGCGCGAAGAGCTGCTGTTCGAACTCGACAAGGACCGCCAGCATGCCGAGGTGGCCGAGGCCAAAGACCGCCTGCGCCAGGCCGAGGCCCAGGTCCGCGACCTTTCGACCGGCGCGCGCGCGGAAGAGATCCTGGCCCTGGAGGCCCAGCTTGAAGAGGCCGAGGCGAACCTGCAGCTCGCCAGGCTGGAACAGACGCGCTGGATGGAGCTGGTGGCACGCGGCACCGCCCCCAAAGCCCGCGGCGATCAGGTGACCTCCGAGTACGAAGCCGCCCTGGCCCGGGTGCGGACCATCCAGGCCGACATCCGGGTCGCCAACTTGGCTGCCCGCGACGGCGCCCGCGAAGCAGCCGCCGCCGAACGCGACGCTGCCGCTGCCGCCCTGGCCCAGGCCGAGTGGTGGCTTGCCCAGCGCAGCGTGCTCTCCCGTGTCGATGCCACGGTGGAGGAAGTCTTTCACCGCACGGGCGAATACGTCCGGGAGGGTGATCCGGTGCTGGCACTGCTGCCGGATGATGCCTCCAAGGTGCGCTTCTTCGTCCCCCAGGCCGAACTGCCCGCCATCGCCCTGGACACAGAGGTGGAGATCCTCGTCGACGGAGAAACCGGACCACTCACCGCCCGCATCACCCACATCGCCCGCGACGCCGAGTTCACGCCGCCGGTGATCTATAGCGCGGACTCCCGCGACAAGCTGGTTTTCCTGGTGGAGGCGCATCTCGCCGGCCCGGCCCTCAGGCCCGGCCTGCCGGTCGATGTGCGGCTGCCGTGACCGCCCGGCCGGACCTCGCCATCGACGTGCGCGGCCTGGTGAAGCGCTTCGACGACAAGACCGCCGTCGACGGCGTCGACATCCAGATGCCGCGGGGCCAGGTCTGGGGCTTCCTCGGCCCCAACGGCTCCGGCAAGACCACCACCATCCGCATGATCTGCGGCCTGCTGCGGCCCAGCGCCGGCGAAGGCCGCTGCCTGGGCTTCGACATCCTCAAAGAGTCGGCACGCATCAAGCTGGCCACCGGCTACATGACCCAGAAGTCTTCCTTCTGGGGGGACCTCACCATCCGAGAGAACCTGGAGTTCGTGGCGCGCCTTTATCAGATGCCGCGCCTGCGCCGCCGGGTCGA
Source organism: Pelagibius sp. (assembly GCF_028281305.1). Classification (GTDB taxonomy): domain Bacteria; phylum Pseudomonadota; class Alphaproteobacteria; order Kiloniellales; family Kiloniellaceae; genus Pelagibius. Next base: position 17,434 of record NZ_JANQKD010000062.1, read on the forward strand.
CGAGACGCTGGAGACCCTCGGCCTCAGCCATCGCCAGCACCAGCTCGCCGGTGCCCTCTCCGGCGGCTGGAAACAACGCCTGGCGCTCGCCGCCGTCACCATGCACGAACCCAAATTGCTGCTGCTCGACGAACCCACCGCCGGCGTCGACCCGCAGGCACGCCGCGACTTCTGGGACGAGATCCACCGTCTTTCGGCCGCAGGCCTGACGGTGCTGGTCTCCACCCACTACATGGACGAGGCCGAGCGCTGCGACCGCATCGTCTACTTGGCCCACGGCAGGCTGGTCACCGAAGGGCCGGTGGCAGAGATCATCGCCGGGTCCGGCCTCGTCACCTTCCGCGCCCGCGGTGCCGGCGTGCGCGACCTGGCCGAGCGGCTGCGCGGCGCGCCCGGCGTCGAGCATGCCGCCTACTTCGGCGCCGCCCTCCACGTCAGCGGCCCGGAGCGCAGCGCGCTTGAGCAGGCCATCGACGGCATCGGCCGCGATGGCGCCGTGTGGGAAGAGGTGGAGCCCAGCCTGGAGGATGTCTTCATCACCCTGATGGCGCGCAGCGGCGGCGACCAGCGAGACCATGGATGAGAGCCCCGGGGATGAACGCTGTTACTGCCAGTCTCTCGCGCATCCTCGCGGTCTTCATGAAAGAGCTGATCCAGATGCGCCGCGACCGCATGACCTTCGCCATGATGCTGGCGATCCCGGTGCTGCAGCTCGTGCTCTTCGGCTATGCCATCAACACCGATCCCAAGGACCTGCCGACCGCCGTGCATGTGGAGGAGCGCACCCCCATCGTGCGCAGCCTGCTGACGGCGCTGGAGACCTCCGGCTACTACGACCTGGTCTTCGAGACCGACGACCCGCGGGAGAGCGCGGCCCTGCTGGCGCGCGGCGAGGTCTCCTTCGTCGTGTCGATCCCGGCCGGCTTTACCGAGGACCTGGTGCGCGGCGAGCGCCCCCAATTCCTCATCGAGGCCGACGCCTCCGACCCCTCGGCCTCCTCCAACGCGGTGGCGCGCGCCGAAGAGATCGTCAACCGCGCCCTGCGGCATGACCTGAAAGGCGCCCTCGCCCACCTCGCCCCCAGCGCGGGTCCGGTCGAGGTGGTGGTGCACGCGCGCTACAACCCGGAGGCCATCACCCAGTACAACATCGTGCCGGGCCTGCTGGGCGTGATCCTCACCATGACCCTGGTGATGATCACCGGCATCGCCATGACCCGCGAGGCCGAGCGCGGCACCATGGAAAACCTGCTGGCCATGCCGGCCCGCCCCCTGGAGGTGATGATCGGCAAGATCGCTCCCTACATCGGGGTCGGTGCCGTGCAGACCACGATCATCCTGCTGGCCGCGCGCTACCTCTTCGACGTGCCCTTCGCCGGTGCGCTCTGGCTGCTGCTTTGCGGCGTCGTGCTTTTCCTGGTCGCCAACCTGGCCCTCGGCTTCACCTTCTCCACCATCGCCAAGTCGCAGATGCAGGCGATGCAGCTCACCTTTTTCTTCTTTCTGCCGTCCATCCTGCTGTCGGGCTTCATGTTCCCCTACCGCGGCATGCCCGCCTGGGCGCAGGTGATCGGCGAGGCGCTGCCGCTGACCCACTTCCTGCGCATCGTGCGCGGGGTAATGCTGAAGGGCGCCGGCTACGCCGACATGCAGGGCGCCTTCCTGGCCATCGGCCTCTTCATCCTCGCCGTCGGCACGATCGCCATGCTGCGCTACAAGCGCACCCTGGACTGAGGCCGCCGCGGCCCGGGATGGCTTGCAGACAGCGGGCCTGCGGCTCACCCCCCTCCCGACCTCCCCCCATCAAGGGGGGAGGGGCAGTGGATAGGCCGCCGCAAACACTCCCCCTCCCCCTCGATGGGGGAGGGTTGGGGTGGGGGTGACACCCTCGCCGCGCGCAGGTGACCGACATCGAAAAACACGTCATCGCAGAAATCTGCACCGCCACCGCCGACCCCTTGAGACCGGGCGCTCAAGACCCGCCGGGTGTGGGATCGTCTTCGGGCTCCGGAGCCAGGTCGACCAGGGAGCCGTCGCCGTTTGGCTCCCCGCCCGCTGTCTCCCCGCCCGCTGTCTCCTCGAGCGGTGGCTCCTTGCCGGCCGGCAATTCGACGTCGAAGCCGGCGGCCCGGTCGGGGTCGAGCGGGGCCATGCGGGCGATGAGGCCGCGGCGCAGGAGGTCGAGCAAGTGACGGCCGAGATGGCCGAACTGCGTTTCCCCGCTGTTCGGCGTCGCCGGGTCGATCAGGATGGTCACCCGGCGCTCCTCGCTGCGGAAGCGCTGGCGCTCGACCATGCGATCGATAGAGCCGATGGAATGGGCAAGATCCAGGCCAGTGAGGTCGAGTTCATAGTCGCTGCCGCCGGACCGGCTGAGCAGCCGCTTGAGCCGGCGCAGCTGGGACTCGTTGAAATCGTCGTCGCTCATCGCCGCAGAGTGACCCACCCGGCCCGTTGCGCCAAGGGCATTACATCCCGATCAGAAGGCGTTGCGGATCCTCGATGGCTTCCTTCACCCGCACCAGGAAGGTTACCGCCTCGCGGCCGTCGATGATGCGGTGGTCGTAGGACAGGGCCAGGTACATCATCGGGCGGATCTCGACCTGGCCGTTCACCGCCACTGGGCGCTGCTGGATCTTGTGCAGGCCGAGAATAGCCGACTGGGGCATGTTGAGGATCGGCGTCGACATCATCGAGCCGAAGACCCCGCCGTTGGTGATGGTGAAGGTGCCGCCGGTCATCTCGTCCATGCCGAGCTTGCCGTCGCGCCCCCTGGCCGCCAGTTCGCCCAGGGACTTTTCGATCTCGGCGAAGCTCTTCTTGTCGCAGTCGCGCATCACCGGGACCATCAGCCCGTTGGGCGTGGAGACCGCCATGCCGATATCGTAGAAATGATTGTAGACGATCTCGTCGCCCTCGATGCGCGCGTTGACCGCCGGCAGTTCCTGCAGCGCGCCCACCACCGCCTTGGTGAAGAAGGAGGAGAAACCCAGCTTCACGCCGTGCTTCTTCTCGAAGCTGTCCTTGTACTGGGCCCTCAGCGCCATCACCGCCGACATGTCCGCCTCGTTGAAGGTGGTCAGCATGGCCGCCGTGTTCTGGGCCTCCTTCAGGCGGCGGGCGATGGTCTGGCGCAGCTTGGGCATGCGCACCCGTTCCTCGCGCGGCCCCGCGGCGGCAGGTGTCCCTGCCGCAGGTGCCTGCAGGGGTACGGAAGCAGGGGCCGGAGCACTGGTGGGGGCGCTGGCCGGGGCGCTGGGAGGAACGGGCGGCTGAAGCGGCTGGGTCCTGCCGTCGAGGAAGTTCACGACGTCTTCCTTGGTCAGGCGGCCGTCCTTGCCGCTGGCCGGAATGACAGCGGGATCGAGGCTGTTCTCCTCGATCAGCTTGCGCACCGCAGGTCCCAGATTGCCGACCGCGGAGTCGGCGAGAAAGGCTTCCAGGTCCGTTTTGGTGATCTTGCCGCCGGTGCGCGAGGCCGCCGCCGGATCGAGCATGATCGGCGCAGCGCCGCCCTGGACCGGGGTGGGGGCCGGGGCAGGATCTGCAGCAGGCGCGGCAGAAGGTGCGGGAGCAGGGGCAGCGGCAGGAGCCGCGGCTGCGGCGGCACCGCCCGCGGAGATCACGCCGAGCAGCGCCCCCACCTCGACCGTGGCGCCTTCTTCGGCGGCGATCGACTGCAGGCTGCCGGCCGTCGGCGCGTTGACCTCGAGCGTGACCTTGTCGGTCTCAAGCTCCACCAGGGGCTCGTCGGCGGCCACCGCCTCGCCGGCCTTTTTCAGCCACTGGGCGACCGTCGCCTCGCTGACCGATTCGCCGAGTGTCGGAACGACGATGTCCAGGCTGCCGCCATTGCCGGCAGCAGGGGCCGCAGGAGCGGCTGCGACCGGGGCAGGCGCGGCTTCAGGCGCAGGCGCTGCCTCGGTCTTGGCCGGTGTCGCGCTTGCAGGTGTCGGGCTCGCGGCTGCCGCGCCATCGCCCTCGCCGATCCGGCCCAGGACCGCGCCCACTTCAACATTGTCGCCTTCGCCGGCGATGACCTCGGCCAGAACGCCGGCGGCCGTTGCGTTGACCTCGAGCGTCACCTTGTCGGTTTCCAGCTCCACCAGGGGCTCGTCGACCGCAACCGCTTCGCCGGGCCGCTTCAGCCACTGCGCCACGGTTGCCTCGCTCACCGACTCGCCCAGGGTGGGCACCACGATATCTGTCGCCATATCCGTCTCGTTTCTCTTCTGCCGCCAGGCCGCAGCGTGTCTGGCTCGTCGGCGGGTCCGCTCCGCAGGGCGCGGCCTACTCGGCGGCCTCGCCCTTGCTCTTTTTCTGCCGCGCCTCGACCGCGGCCTTGCGCGACTGGATGCGGCCCATGGCCTTCTTGCCGAGGGTAAAGGCATCGTCGATCAAGGCCGCCTGCTCGGCGACGTGGCGCTTGTGCGAGCCGGTCGCCGGAGAGGCGGCTGAGGGGCGGCCGGCATAGCGCGGCCGCGGGCATTTGAAGCCGACCTCCTCCGCGACCTCTTCGATGAAGGTCGACACGAAGGCCCAGGGGCCCATGTTGCGGGGCTCTTCCTGGCACCACACCAGATCGCAATGCTTATAGGGCTCCAATTCCTGCATCAGGCCGTCGGCCGGGAAAGGATAGAGCTGCTCCAGGCGCAGGAAGTGCACGTCCTTGACGCCGCGCTTCTCGCGCTCTTCGACGAGGTCGTAGTAGACCTTGCCGGAACAGATCACCAGCTGCTTGGCCTCTTTCTTCGGGCTCGGCAGGTCGTCGCAGTAGAGCACCCGGTGGAAACAGCTTCCGGGGCCGAAGTCGTCCAGCTTGGAGACGCAGCGCTTGTGGCGCAGCAGCGACTTCGGCGTGAAGACGATCAGCGGCTTGCGGAACTCGCGATGGAGCTGGCGCCGCAGCACATGGAAGTAGTTGGCCGGCGTCGTGCAGTTCACGACCTGCAGGTTGTCCTCGCCGCAGAGCTGGAGGAAGCGCTCGATGCGGGCCGAGGAGTGTTCCGGCCCCTGCCCTTCGTAGCCGTGCGGCAGCAGCATCACGAGGCCGGAGAGCCGCAGCCACTTGGATTCGCCCGAAGCGATGAACTGGTCGATGATGATCTGAGCGCCGTTGACGAAATCGCCGAACTGCGCCTCCCACATCACCAGCGCGCGCGGCTCGGCCAGGGAAAAGCCGTATTCGAAGCCGAGCACCGCCAGTTCGCTGAGCGGCGAGTCGACGATCTCCAGACGCGCCTGGTCGTCGCGGATATGGGCCAGCGGCTTGTAGGTTGCCTCCGTCTCCTGGTCGATGAAGGCGGCATGGCGCTGGGAGAAGGTGCCCCGGTTGCTGTCCTGGCCGGAGAGGCGCAGCGGATGGCCCTCGACCAGCAGGGTGCCGAAAGCCATGCCCTCGGCGGTCGCCCAGTCGATGCCCTCGCCGCTTTCGATCATCTTGCGCTTGGCATCGAGCTGGCGCGCGATCTTGCGGTTGAGCTTGAAGTCGACCGGCACCTTGGTCAGGGAAAGCCCGACTTCCTGCAGCGTTTCCAGCGGCACGTCGGTCTTTCCACGGCGCGGGTCGTAGCCGCGGGCGACGTCGAGACCGGACCAGGCCCCTTCGAGCCAGTCGGCCTTGTTGGGCTTGTAGGCCTTGGCCGCCTGGAAGTCCTGCTCCAGGCGCTCGGTGAACTGCTGTACCAGGCCGTCAACCTCGTCCTGGGTAAAGGTGTTCTGCGCCACCAGCTTCTGGCCGTAGACCTGACGCGTGGTCGCATGCTTGGCGATGGCCTTGTACATCAGCGGCTGGGTGAACGCCGGCTCGTCGCCTTCGTTGTGACCGAAGCGGCGATAGCAGAACATGTCGATGATGACGTCTTTGTTGAAGGTCTGGCGGAACTCGGTGGCGATGCGCGCCACATGAGTGACCGCCTCCGGATCGTCGCCGTTCACATGGAAGATCGGCGCCTGAATGATCTTCGCCACATCGGAGCAGTAGGGTCCGGAGCGCGAGTTCACCGGATTGGTGGTGAAGCCGATCTGGTTGTTCACGATGAAATGGATGGTGCCGCCGATGCGGTAGCCCTTGAGCTCGGAGAGATCGAGCGTCTCCGGCACCAGGCCCTGGCCGGCGAAGGCGGCGTCGCCGTGCATCAGCAGCGCCATGACCTCGCTGCGGTCCTTGTACTTGCCCTGCTCCTGCTTGGCGCGCACCTTGCCCACCACCACCGGGTTCACGGCCTCCAGGTGGGAGGGGTTGGCGGTCAGCGAGAGGTGGATGACGTTGCCGTCGAACTCCCGGTCGGACGACGTGCCGAGGTGATACTTCACGTCGCCGGACCCGCCGACGTCTTCGGGATGGGCGGCACCGCCCTCGAACTCCGAGAAGATTGCCGAGAAGGGCTTGCCCATGAAGTTGGCCAGCACGTTAAGGCGCCCGCGGTGGGGCATGCCGATGACCACTTCCTTCAGGCCGAGCTGGCCGCCGCGCTTCAGGATCTGCTCCAGCGCCGGGATCATGGACTCGCCGCCGTCCAGGCCGAAGCGCTTGGTGCCGGTGTACTTCTTGTTGAGGAACTGCTCGAAGGTCTCCGCCGCTGTCAGGCGCTCCAGGATGGCCCGCTTGCCGTTCACGGTGAAGTCCGGCTGGTTGCGGATCGATTCGATGCGCTCCTGGATCCAGGCCTTCTGGGCCGGGTCCTGGATGTGCATGAACTCCACGCCGATGGTGCCGCAGTAGGTGGCGCGCACGACCTCGACGATCTTGCGCAGGCTCGCGGTCTCCAGACCCAGCACGTTGTCGATGAAGATCGGGCGGTCCATGTCCGCCTCGGTGAAGCCATAGCTCTTGGGATCGAGTTCGGGATGGGGATCGATCGGCTTCAGCCCCAGCGGGTCGAGGTCGGCCTCCAGGTGGCCGCGCACGCGGTAGGCGCGGATCAGCATGAGGGCGCGGATCGAATCCAGGGTGGCCGCCCTGACCCCGGCATCGCTGACGTCGGCTGCGGCCCCGGTCGCGGCCCCGACAGCCGGGCTGGCTCCCGCCCCGGCGACGGCTTCCGCGGCCGCCCCGTTGGCCGCACCGCCGTTCAGTTTCTCGATGATGGCCTTCGCTTCCGGGTCCAGGTCGCCGAAGAACGCCTGCCATTGCGGGTCCACGGACCCGGGCGCCTGGCTGTACTGGCGATAGAGATCCGCGAGAACCGCCGCCTGGGACGGTGAGTAGATGGTCATTGCCTGTCCCGGCCCGGCCGGGGCGAAACCGGACCGGGCCGCCTTCTCTCTGCGCTGCCTAGGCGGCCATGGCCTGCAGCATTGTCGATCCCAAACTGGCCGGCGAATCCGCAACCAGGAAGCCGGCCGACTTCAACGCCTCAATCTTGTCGTCGGCGCCGCCCTTGCCGCCGGCGATGATGGCGCCGGCATGGCCCATACGCCGGCCCGGCGGCGCGGTCACGCCGGCGATGAAACCACAGATAGGTTTCTTGATCTTTGACGCCTTGTAAAATTCCGCGGCATCTTCTTCGGCGCTGCCGCCGATTTCGCCGATCATGATGATGCCCTCGGTCTGCGGATCGGCGAGGAAGAGCTCCAGGCAGTCGATGAAGTTGGTGCCGTTGATCGGGTCGCCGCCGATCCCGATGCAGGTGGTCTGGCCCAGGCCGGCAGCCGTGGTCTGCGCGACCGCCTCGTAGGTCAGCGTGCCGGAGCGCGAAACCACCCCGATCTTGCCGGAGGCGTGGATATGGCCCGGCATAATGCCGATTTTGCACTCCTCGGGCGTGATGATGCCCGGGCAGTTGGGCCCGATGAGGCGCGATTTCGACTCGGCCAATACCCGCTTAACGCGCAGCATGTCGAGCACCGGGATGCCCTCGGTGATGCAGACGATGAGCTCCACCTCGGCATCGATGGCCTCCAGGATCGCATCGGCCGCAAACGGCGGCGGCACATAGATCACGCTCGCATTCGCGCCGGTCTGTTCAACCGCATCGGCCACGGTGTTGAAGACCGGCAGGTCAAGATGGGTGGTGCCGCCCTTGCCCGGGGTGACGCCGCCGACCACGGCGGTGCCGTAGGCCAGCGCCTGCTCGGAATGGAAAGTGCCCTGGGCGCCGGTGAAGCCCTGGCAGATGACCTTGGTATTCCTGTCGACGAGAACCGCCATGCTACGCTGCCTCCTCCTTCACCGCCTTCACCACCTTTTCGGCGGCGTCGGCCAGGTTGTCTGCCGAGACGATCGGCAGACCGGAGTCGGCCAGGATCTTCTTGCCCAGTTCAACATTGGTGCCCTCCAGACGCACCACAAGAGGCACGTGGAGCTCCACATCGCGCGCTGCCGCGACCACGCCCTCGGCGATGACATCGCAGCGCATGATGCCGCCGAAGATGTTCACCAGGATGCCCTCGACGTTCTTGTCGGAGAGGATGATCTTGAAGGCGGCGGTCACCCGCTCCTTGGTGGCGCCGCCGCCGACGTCCAGGAAATTGGCCGGCTCGGAGCCGTAGAGCTTGATGATGTCCATGGTGGCCATGGCAAGGCCGGCACCGTTGACCATGCATCCGACCTGGCCATCGAGCTTGATGTAGTTCAGATCGTGGCGGGCCGCCTCCAGCTCCATGGCGTCTTCTTCGTCTTCGTCGCGCATGTCGGCCACGTCCTTGTGGCGGAACAGCGCGTTGTCGTCGAAGTTCATCTTGGCGTCCAGGGCGATCACCTCGCCGCCGCCGGTCACCACCAGCGGATTGGTCTCGACGATCGAGGCGTCGAGCGAGAGGAAGGCCTTGTACATGGCGGCGAGGAACTTCACCGCCGCGCCGACCTGCTTGCCCTCCAGGCCCAGGCCGAAGGCGATCTGGCGGCCGTGATAGGGCATGAAGCCCTCGGCCGGATCGATGGCCAGCTTCAGGATCTTCTCCGGCGTGGCCGCCGCCACCTCCTCGATCTCCATGCCGCCCTCGGTGGAGGCCATGATGGTGATGCGGCTGGTTGCCCGGTCCACCAGCATACCCAGGTACAGCTCCCGGGCGATGTCGCAGCCATCCTCGATGTAGAGGCGCTTGACCTCCTTGCCGGCCGGTCCGGTCTGCTTGGTCACCAGCACGTGACCCAGCATCTTGCGGGCGTTTTCGCGCACCTCGTCCAGCGACTTGCAGACCCGCACGCCGCCCTGCCCGTCGGGATCGTCCTTGAAGCGCCCGGCGCCGCGGCCGCCGGCATGGATCTGCGATTTCACGACATAGATCGGCCCGCCCAGTTCGCGCGCCGCGTTTTCCGCTTCCTCCGGCGTGAAAGCGACCCCGCCCTTGGGAACCGCAACGCCGAACTTCGCCAAGAGAGCCTTGGCCTGATACTCATGAATATTCATGACCCGCCGTCTTTAGTGTGGTTGGAGGAGCCGGGACAGCCGAAGCAACAGCGCTCTGTCCAGATGTATTGCATAACGTCGGTCCCAGCCACCGTGCCGTCCCGCACCCCGACGCCCCCCGCCGAAGTCACCGAGACACGGCCTTTCGTGCCGCTTTCGACCGTACCTTAGCACCCCGGCGAGGCAGCGCAACCGGCAGAAAACCCGCCAAGATTGCGATTTCCGGGGGCTCCGGGAGCTCCGGCACCGTCACCAGCGACGCGGCCGGCAACGCGGCGCCCGCCCGGTTCAGGCCGAGGCCTTTTTCCTGGCGGCGGCCTTCTTTGCGGGTGCCTTCTTCGCGGGCGCGGCCTTCATCATCCTCTTGCAGGTGTCGACCAGGCCGCTGACCGCGCCCACCGACTTCTTCAGCATCGACTGTTCGGACTTGTTCAGGTCCAGCTCGACGATCCGCTCGACGCCCTTGGCCCCGATCACGCAGGGAACCCCAACGTAGAGATTCTTGATCCCATACTGGCCGTTCAAGTAAGCCGCGCAGGGCAGCACCCGCTTCTTGTCCTTCAGGTAGGACTCGGCCATGGCAATGGCGGAAGAGGCCGGCGCGTAGAAGGCCGAGCCGGTCTTTAGCAGACCAACGATCTCCGCCCCGCCGTCGCGGGTGCGCTGCACGATCTCGTCCAGGCGCTTCTTGGTGATCCAGCCCATCTTGATGAGGTCCGGCAGCGGAATGCCGGCAACGGTGGAATAACGCACCATGGGCACCATGGTGTCGCCATGGCCGCCGAGGACGAAGGCGCTGACATCTTCAACCGAGACGCTCATTTCCTCGGCCAGGAAGTACCGGAAGCGCGCCGAATCCAGCACGCCCGCCATGCCGACCACCCGGCTGGCCGGCAGGCCGCTGGCCTGCTGCAGCACCCAGACCATGGCGTCCAGCGGATTGGTGATGCAGATCACGAAGGCCTTGGGGCAGTTCTTGCGGATGCCTTCGCCGACCGCATTCATCACCTTGACGTTGATGCCAAGCAGGTCGTCGCGGCTCATGCCCGGCTTGCGGGCCACGCCGGCGGTGACGATGACCACATCGGCGCCCTTGATCGCCGAATACTTGCTGGCGCCGACGAACTTGGCATCGAAGCCTTCGACCGGGGAGGACTCGACAAGATCCAGGGCCTTGCCCTGCGGCACCCCGTCGATGATGTCGAAGAGGACAACGTCGCCCAGTTCCTTCAAGCCGGCGAGGAGGGCCAGAGTGCCGCCGATGTTACCGGCGCCGACGAGCGCGATCTTGTTGCGAGCCATGGTGATGTTTCCCTGATGGATGAGACCTGTCCGGAGTGATGCGCGCCCGCCGCCCGTTTTTGTTCTCGGATATCCGCCGCGGGCGGGGCTTACCTAGCGCGATTTCAGGGGCGGGGCAAGGCGCCCCGGCGTCCTGCTATGGCGCGGCTTTCAGGTCATGTGCGCGGCGGCAACGTAATCGGCCGAACGCATCTCCTGAAGGCGGCTGACGGTGCGCTGAAATTCCGTCGAGCCGTCGCCTGAGGGATAGAGCCGCTCCGGCGGCGCCTCGGCGGCGACGATCAGCTTGACCCGGTGTTCGTAGAGCGCATCGATCAGGGTCATGAAACGCCGCGCCTCGTTGCGCTTATCCTCCGAAAGGCGCGGCACGCCGGAGAGCACCAGCGTGTGATAGAGCCCGGCGATGGCCAGATAGTCGCCGGCCCCCAGGGGCTGCTCGCAAAGATCGGCGAAGGAAAAGCGGGCGACCCCGCGGGCGGCCAGCGGCACCGGGATCTCCCGGCCCTTGAAGAGCACCTGATCCGGCGCGGCCCTGGCCCCCTCGGTCAGCTCGGCGAAGGCCCTGTCGAGCGCCGCATCGGCTTTCGGTCCCAGCGGCGCATGATAGGCCGCAATGTCTTTCAGCCGCTGCTGGCGGTAATCGATCCCGCCGTCCAGTTCCAGAACGTCGAGGCGCTGTTTCACCAGCGCGATAAAGGACAGGAAACGCTCGCGCTGCAGCCCGCCTTCGTAGAGACGGTCGGGCGGCCAGTTCGAGGTGGCCACGACGACGACCCCCTTCTCGAACAGCGTCTCGAAGAACCGCCCGAGGATCATGGCATCGGCGATGTTGACGACATGAAACTCGTCGAAGCAGAGGAGCCAGACCTCCTGCGCCAGTTCGCCGGCCAGTTCCGGCAGGGGGTCGGCCTTGTCGGCATTGGCGTCGTCCTGGCGCCAGCTATGCAGGCGCTCCTGCATTTCCTGCATGAAAGCGTGAAAGTGGACACGGCGCTTCCTCTCCAGCGGGGCGCCGTCGAAGAAGAGGTCCATCAGCATCGACTTGCCGGTGCCGACCCCACCGAAAATGTAGAGGCCCATGGGGGGCTCGGTGCGGCGCCGGGCCAGACCGAAGCGCGCCTTCCAGCCGCCGGCACCGGCCGCCGGCTCGTAGTGGCGCAGGGCGTTGTGCAGGCTCTGCAGCTTTTCCGCTGCCAGTTCCTGGCCTGGATCGTGGCGCAGCTCACCGGCTCGCCGGCGCGCGCGGTAGGCGGCCAGGGGCCCGGCAGAGCCCTTTGCTTCCGGATCTTTCACGTCTGAGCCTTCGGCTTCGGAGTCTTTCGACTCTGCGCTGTCGTCTTGCCGGTCTTGCACCATGGCGCCGTTTCTTACGGCAAAGCCGGCCGTTGGAAAAGGGCCGGGGCCAGAGACGGACCAGAGACGGGCCAGAGACGGGCCAGAGACGGGCGCCCGTTCCGGATGCGGCAGCCGCCCTAAAAGCGGTAACTCACCGAGAGCATCACGTCGTGCGAGATGTAGTCCTCGGCCTCGACGCTGTCGCCGCCGGCGAAGCTGCCGCCATCGACGTCGCCGAGATTGATGAAGCGGTAGGCGAGTTCCGCCGAGACGTTGTCCAGAAACAGCCAGTCGACGCCGGCCGCTACGCCCCAGGCGAGATTGTCTTCATCAGCATCGTCGGACTGGCTGGCGGAGGTCCCGAGAACGGTGCGCTTGTTTTCGGCCATGTTGCGGGCCCAGCCGATGGTGCCGCCAACGAAGGGCGTGAAATCAGACTCGTTGCGCCACTCCAGGTAGGCGTTCAGCAAGACAGTCGTCGTCGCGATGTTGGTTTCGTAGTCGACTGTCGGCGGCCCGGAATCCCGCACGTCCATGTCGAAGCGGAAGCGATAGCCGCCCTCGATCTCGGTGCGCAACGGAATGTCCTGCCAGCGATACCCGACGATGGCGCCGACGCCGAGCACGTGGTCATCGTCGTTATCGACCGACTCGGCGCCGCCGAAGCCGTTGGAACTGACATCCACCTCGCCGAGAGAGCCGATTCCCCTTATGCCGACGTAGAATCCATCCTGGGCCAAGGCCGGCGGTATGCCCGCTGTCGTTGCCCAGATCACGGCGCCAAGCGCCCATGACAAGATCAACCGTGACACTGGCTTCCCCCCCTTCTTCATGATCCCCCAATCACTTGGGAAGAAGGATGCACCCAATCGCGTATCACTGTCTACTAATGATCACGAGAGGCGATGCGCTGACTAAGAGCGGAGGTGGTGAAAGCCCTCAGCGTCCGCCGGCAACACGCAGGACGGTGCCGGTGGTGTAGGACGCCGCATCGGAAAGCAGCCAGAGCACGGCCTCGGCAATCTCCTCCGGCTCGGCCGCGCGGCCGATGGGCATGGTGGGGGCGATTTTCTCCAGGCGGTCAGGCATCCCGGAAGCCGCATGGATCCCGGTATTCACGAAACCAGGCGCCACCGCGTTGATGCGAATGCCTTCCGCGGCGTTCTCCCTTGCAAGGCCGATGGTCAGGCTGTCCACCGCCCCCTTGGAGGCGGCATACCAGACATACTCCCCGGGGCTGCCGAGGGTCGCCGCGCCGGAAGAGATGTTGACGATCGCGCCGCCGCTGCCGCCGTGCCGCCGGGCCATCCGCCGGATCGCCGCGCGCGCGCACCAGATACTGCCGAGCACATTGAGGTCCATGACATGGCGGATGGTCTCCGCCGGCGCGTCCTCCAGGCGGTTGACCAGGCCGGCGAGGCCGGCATTGTTGACCAGGCCGCTGAGCGGCGGCAGATCGGCATCCAGGGTCGCAAAGAGACGCTCGACCTCGTCTTCCTGTGCTACGTCGGCCTGCACCGCCAGGGCCGTGCCGCCGCTTTCCCGGATCTCCCCGGCCACCGCCTCCGCCGCCTCCGCAGAGGCGGCATAGTTCACACAGACGGCGTAGCCGCGCGCGGCGCCGAGGCGGGCCACCGCCGCGCCGATGCCCCGGCTGGCGCCGGTGACGAGCAGGGTTCCGGACATCTCATGCGCTCCCGACACTTATTGAGAGGACTGGCTTGCGGCAGGTTTGGACAGCCTGGCGCGCGCCGGCAGCAGAACCAGGAGGTTGCCGCACAAAACCAAGGCCACGCCGGCCAGTGCGACCGGCGTCCAGACGTAGCCTTCCACGACGGTTGAGATCAACAGCGCGACCAGGGGGAACAGCACCGTGGCATAGGCGGCCCGGTCGGCGCCGATGCGGCCCAGCAGGGTCAGGTAGGCGCCGAAGGCCAGGACCGAGCCGAAAACCGCCAGATAGAGCAGGGAGGCGACGTAGGGCAGCCGCGGGTCAAAGGTGATGGGCGCGCCGCCGGCGAGCGCCAGGGCCATCATGATGAGCGCGCCGTAGGCCATGCCCCAGGCGTTGCAGGACAATACCGGCAGGTCCATGGCCTGGGCCCGGGCCGAGGCGATGTTGCCCAGCGAGAAGCAGAAGGTGCCCGCCAGGGACAGAAGCAGGCCGACGACACCGCTGTCGCTGAGGTCGATGCTGCGCACCTCGGGCCAGAACAGCGCCACGATTCCCGCGACCCCGAGCGCCGCACCGATGAGCGTGCGCCGCTCCGAGCGGCGGCCCAGCAGCAGACGGCCGTTGATGATGTTCATGGCGACCGCCATAGAAAAGACCACCGCCATCAGGCCGGAAGTGAGATGGGCGGCCGCATGGTAGAACAGAAAAAAGTTCGTCGAGAACAGACAGGCCCCCATCACCAGCAGCAGGCCATGGCGGCGCCAGGGAAAGCGCAGGCGGTAGCCGGCGGCCCAGGCCCAGGCGAAAACCAGTGCAGAGGCCAGCGCAAAGCGGTACGCCACCGAGAGTTCCGGCGAGACAACGCCGATCTGGTACTCGATGGCGATCCAGGTCGACCCCCAGATCAGAACGGTCAGGCTGTAGAGGGAAGCGTTGTAGAAAGATGCTTTCTGCATAGGCGCGCGAATGGCCTCCGCCAGGAAGAGCGTCGCTCAGGTTGCGAAAAACAGGGCCGTCAGGCGGCAATCGCGGCCGATTGGAAGCGGAAAAGGTAGCCCAGCCCCCCACCCTGCAGCAAGGCCCGCAGCAAGGACCGCAGCAAGGACCGCAGCAAGGACCACATCGACCCGCCCCAACGGGCCAGTTGCCGTGCCAGTTGCCGGGCCAGTTGCCGGATCAGGCGCCGCTCACTGCAGGGCCACATCCAGAAAGCTGCGCACAAGACGCAGGTCCTGCTTGTAGGGCGGCGTGACCAGGCAGTGACGGTAGACCTCCGGCATTTCCTTCAGCGGCACCGTGACGAGGTGACGGGAGGGAAAAAGGCTGTCCTCCAGGACGATGCCGACCCCCACGCCATGCAGAACCGCCTCCTTCACGACCGGGAATGTCGAGGTCTTGATGACCCGGACGAGTTCGATGCCATGTTCGCGCGTCTTGGCCGAGACGACCCGCTGGGTGAAGGAGCCGTCCTCCGGCATGATCACCGTCTCCTCCGCCAGGTCGTGCAGGGACAACACCTTGCGGTCGGCCAGCGGATGGTCGCGCCGCAGGTGGGCCTTATAGGGCGTCTGGTTGATCTCATGGATGGAGACGCCTTCCACCGCCTGCGGTTCGGTGATGATGGCGATGTCCATGTCGCGCTCATGCAGCTTCTGCATGGCAATGGTCCAGCTATAGAGGCTGAACTCGATGCGCACCTGCGGATAGAGGCGGGTGTAGGCCGCGATCACCGGCAAAGCCGGGCGTGGCGCGTTGGCGATAATCCTGAGATGGCCATCCGAGAGGGCGCCGTAGCTCGCCACCTTCTCGTCCACCAGTTGCTCGAGCGTGCGCAGGCGGTCGGAGATCTGGAAGAGTTCCTCCGCCGCCGGGGTCAGTTCCAGGCCGTCGCGCCGCCGCACAAAGAGCAGGGTGCCCATGATCTTCTCGAGCTTGGCCACATGCTGGGTGATCGACGACTGGGTGACACCGAGCGACTCCGCGGCTTTGGAGAAGCTGCGCTCTCGGGCCGCCGCCGTGAAGGCGGTGATCTGGTAGGGGCTCGGCTTCATGGCTTTGTTGCCTTCCCGCTGAACTTTCGAGCGGCGGATTGCCCGACAGGGAAAACCGCGTTCAAAGCTCATATTAGCGTGACTAATATGATGTCACATCAAGTTCAATCTAGTTTGGTATTCCCTGCGCATCGGAACAACGGCGTTTCCATCCGCGGGGGGCATCCAGTTGGCGACCATTCGTCTCACTGAAATCCAGAAGTCGTTCGGAAGCACCGAGGTCCTGAAAGGGATCGATCTCTCCATCGAGGCTGGAGAATTCCTGACGCTTGTCGGCCCTTCCGGCTGCGGCAAGTCGACCCTGCTGCGGATCATCGCCGGCCTGGAGGCCCAGAGCGCCGGCGAGGTGCGCATCGGCGAGCGGCTGGTGAACGGCGTGCGGGCGGCGGAGCGCAACCTGGCGATGGTCTTCCAGTCCTACGCGCTCTATCCGCACCTGACCGTCGCCGAGAACATGCTGGTGCCGCTGCGCCTGCGCGATCTTGCCTTCCGGGAGCGCCTGCCCCTGCTGGGTCCGCTGCTGGCCCGCGCCAAGTACGCCGACCTGCGCCGCCAGGTGACGGAAACCGCCGAGGTCCTGCGCCTCGACACGCTGCTCGACCGCAAGCCGGGCCAGCTTTCCGGCGGTCAGCGCCAGCGCGCTGCCCTGGGCCGGGCCATGGTGCGCAAGCCCACTGCCTTTCTCATGGACGAGCCGCTGTCGAACCTGGACGCCGCTCTGCGGGTGCATATGCGCGCCGAACTGGCCGAGCTGCACCGCAGCCTGGGCACGACCTTCATCTACGTCACCCATGACCAGGCCGAAGCCCTGACCATGTCGGACCGCATGGCGGTGATGATGGGCGGCGAGATCCTGCAGCTCGACCGCCCGCAGATCGTCTACGACGACCCGGCGGACCTGCGGGTGGCGGAGTTCGTCGGCTCGCCCAAGATCAACGCGCTGCCCGGCGCGGCTGATGCCGAAGGGCGGGTCCACTGCCTGGGCATCGCGCTGACGCGCCGGCTCGCCGCCGAGCCCGGTCAGCCCCCCCGTGAGGTCACGGCGGGCCTGCGGCCGGAGCACTTCGCCCTGTCGCCGCAGGCCGGCAGCGACACACTCTCCGGCAGCCTGATTTATCGCGAAAACCTGGGCGCCGATGTCTATCTGCACCTGGATCTCGGCACCCTGCGGCTGGTGGTGCGCGCCGGCGTCGAAGAGGCGCGGGACTACAGCCTGGGGGCGCGGGTCCACGCCGTGCCCAGGCACGACAAGGCCCTGGTCTTCGCCGAAGACGGGCGGCGCCTGCGCTTCCGCGACGAGACCGCCGGCCAGGACGCCGACACCGGCCTAGCGGCTGTCGCGCGCGCCGCAAAGGCGTTCGTCCGCCCGGCCAACACCGCCCAAAACGCCCCGCAGCGCGAAGCCGCGGCCGGGTCCTGATGCCACGCTCCTTCGCCCATATCTGGTTCGTCGCACCGGCCGTGGTGCTGATGATCGTGATTCTGATCGCGCCCATCCTGGTGGCCGCCACCCTTTCCTTCACCGACTACAGCCTTGGCAACACCACGGCCGACTGGATCGGCTGGAAGAACTACGACCGCATCGTCAGCCGCTCCTCCTTTCAGAAGATGTTCGTTGCCACCTTCACCTATGTAGCCGTGGTGGTGCCGCTGGCGGTCGGGCTGGGTCTCGGCGCGGCGCTGCTGATCAACTCCCTGCAGCGCTTCGGCGACTTCTACAAGACGATCTACTTCCTGCCGGTCATGGCCGCGCTGCTGGCCATGGCCATCGTCTGGGAATTCACGCTGCACCCGACCGTCGGTCTGGTGAACGAGACCCTGGCCATGAGCTGCGGCACGGCGCTGGAGGCAATCCCCTTCTTCGCCCAGGGCTGTGCGCGCAACTTCCCGCTCTGGCTCGGCGACAAGGACTACGCCATCTGGACCGTCGCCTTCATCGGCGTCTGGCAGGGCTTCGGCTTCAACATGGTGCTCTATCTGGCCGGGCTCACCTCCGTGCCCCGCGAGCTCTACCACGCCGCGGAGATGGACGGCGCGCGCTCGGGCTGGGAACGCTTCCGGCTGGTGACCTGGCCGATGCTGGGGCCGACCACCGTCTTCGTCGTCACCATCACCTGCATCCGCAGCTTCCAGGTCTTCGATACGGTGGAGGCCTTCTATCCGCAGGGCGGTGGCCCCTCGAAATCCGTCTACGTGATGATGTTCGCCATCTTCGAGAAAGGCATCCAGCAGAACCTCATGGGCCTGGGCTCGGCGGTCACCATCATCTTCCTCGTCTTCGTCCTCTTCCTCACCCTGATCCAGCGCTGGCTGATCGAACGCCGGGTGCACTACGCATGACGCGCTTTTCCGCCGCCGAGACCTGGAAGCATGCCGTGCTGATCGTCGGCGCGCTGATCGTCATCCTGCCGTTCTACGTCATGCTGTCCTATTCGCTGAAGTCCCCCGGCGAGATCGAGCGCAACGAGGGCGGCTTCTTCGGCAGCCAGGCGATGATGATCGACGAGCGCTGCGTGAAGCGCGGCGAACCGGACCGCGCGGCCATCGCCGCCGCTGCGGAGCGCTTTCCCGGCAGCACGGATTCGGAAATCCAGGCCGCCTTGATGGCCGAGCTGCGCGCAGCCTGTTCGCGGCGCCCGGCGGTTTTCAACTACACCATGGCGTTTTCCGAGGCGCCGCTGCTGCGCTACCTGCTGAACGGCGTCATCGTCACCGCTTCGATCTTCTTTATCCAGGTTCTCGTCGCCCTGCCCTGCGCCTATGCCCTGGCGAAGCTGCGCTGGCGCGGCCGCGAGGTCGTCTTCTCCATGGTGCTGTTCTGCCTGCTGATCCCGGTGCATGCCATCGCCCTGCCGCTCTACATCATGCTCGCCAAGGTCGGGCTGACCAACACCTATGCCGCCCTGGTCATTCCCTGGACCATCTCGGTCTTCGGCATTTTCCTGATGCGCCAGTTCTTCCTGACCGTGCCGGACGACTTGATCGACGCAGCGCGCATGGACGGCATGAACGAGTTCGCCATCATCTGGCGGGTCATGCTGCCGACGGCAGTGCCGGCGCTGCTGGCCTTCGCCATCTTTTCCGTCGTCGCCCATTGGAACGACTACTTCTGGCCGCGCATCGTGGTCACCGGCAATCGGGATCTCTTTACGCCGCCATTGGGTCTGCGGGAGTTCAAGGGCGACGCCGACGGCAGTTTCTTCGGCCCCATGATGGCCACCGCGACCATCATCGTCACGCCGCTGATCGTCGCCTTTCTGATTGCCCAGCGCCGCTTTATCGAGGGGATTACGCTGACCGGAATGAAATGACGCCGAACAAAGATCGGGGGTACGGCAAAGCCGCACCCCCGGGTAGCAAGGTTCCCGCCGAAGCGGGATCGATCGGGCGGTCGAAGGGAGCGAAGTGGCAGCCTCACCCTCCGCCGCCTCTGTGATAGGAGGAGAAATAACGCATGAAAGCTTTGTTGACCACCGTGGCGGTCGTCGGACTGCTGAGCGGACCGGCCCTGGCCGAAGACAAGATCGTCGTCGAATTCGGCTATCCCTACAGCCATCTCTTCGATGTGACCTATGAAAGGATCCTGCCCAAGTTCTACGCCGAGAACCCGAACATCGAGATCAAGTTCCGCGCCACCTACGAATCCTACGAGGACGGCACCAACACCATTCTGCGCGAAGCCGTCGCCGGCAACCTGCCCGACGTCACCATGCAGGGCCTGAACCGTCAGGCCATCCTGGTGGAAAAGGGTATCGCCCGTTCGCTGGAGCCTTTCATCGCCGAAGAAGCCGCTTTCGAGAAGGACGGCTATCACAAGGCAATGCTGGACCTCGGCACCTTCGAGAACCAGGTCTACGGCCTGCCGTTCTCGGTCTCCCTGCCCGTCGGCTACTACAACATGGACGTGCTGAAGGCCGGCGGCATCGACAAACTGCCGCAGACCTGGGACGAGGTGGTGGCCGCCTGCGAGACCATGCAGGCCAATGGCGTCAGAAACCCGGTCTTCTGGGGCTGGAACATCACCGGCAACTGGTTCCTGCAGGCGCTGATGTGGACCCAGGAGAAACCCACCGTCGAGGGCACCAAGGTCTCCCTCGACAGCGCCGAGGCGCTGACTTCTCTGGAGACCATGAAAAAGATCTTCCGTGGCTGCGAGATGCAGAACCTGGAATGGAAAGCCGCGCTCTCGTCGTTTTCCGCCGGCGAGATCGGCATGATGTTCTGGTCGACCTCGGCGCTGGGCGCGGTGGAACGCTCCCAAGGCGACTTCGAACTGAAAACCGGGCCCTTCCCCGGCATCGAGGGCACGCCCAAGGGCCTGCCGGCCGGCGGCAACTCGGCCATGCTGGTCTCGACCTCGGAAGATCCGGCGGAACTGGAAGCCGCCTGGAAGTGGCTGAAGTTCATCACGTCAGGCGAAGGTGCGGCGGACGTGGCGCGCACCACCGGCTACATGCCGCCAAACAAGGCCGCCAACGAAATCATTCTGGCGGACTTCTATCAGCAGAACCCCAACAAGCAGACCGCCGTCGACCAGTTGCCGCTGCTGCGCGAGTGGCAGGCCTATCCGGGCGACAACGGACTGGCGATCACCCAGGTGATCTATGACGGCATCGAGGGGATCGTCGTCGGCGATCACGACGACATGACAGAGCTTCAGGAAGAACTCTCGGAAGAAGTGGGCGACCTGCTGAACTGACCCAGACGTTGCCTTGCTCTTTCACTTGGCAGGGGCGCCGGCAGAAAAGCCGACTGGGCCGGACCCATGGGTCCGGCCGACCGCCCCTGTCTGTCAAGCGCCGTCCCGGGAGACCGCCATGAAACTTCTACAACTGACCGACATTCATCTGACCATCCCCGGCCAGACCATCGCCGGGCGAGACCCCAACGCCAACTTCGCCAAGGCGCTGAACCATGCGGCCGAGCAACATCCGGACGCCGAAGCCGTGTTCATCACCGGCGACCTTTCCGACTGGGGCGAAAAGGCCGACTACGAACTGCTGCGCCGCCATGTGGAGCGCTGTCCCCTGCCGATCCACCTCTGCATCGGCAATCACGACGACCGCCCGACCTTTCTGGAAGTCTTCCCGGAGCTTGCCGACGAGGACGGCCATGTGCAGCAGGTCCTTGCGCTCTCTGCAGGGGACGCCATCGTCATCGACACCTGGGGCCCGGAGTCGCACGCCGGGCACTACGACTCGGCGCGACTGGCCTGGCTGCATAACCGCCTGGCCGAGGCGGAGCGCCAGGTCTTCCTCTTCATGCACCACAATCCCGCGCCGACCCACATTCCGCCGATGGACAAGATCATGCTGCTGGACGCGGAGGCCTTTGGCGATGTGGTCGCCGCGCACCGTGAGAAAATCGCTCATATCTTCCACGGACACTGCCACCTGCCGCTGTCGGGATCGTTCCGCGGTATCCCGACCAGCGCGCCGCGCGGCACCAACCACGCCGGCTGGCCGAACTACAGCGAAGCGACGTTTCTTTCCAACAGCGACCTGCCGGAGTCCTACGCCGTGATCTTCGCCGACCACGGCTCAGTGACCGTGCAGATGATCGAGTTCGGCTACGAAGGGGCCGTGCGCGTCGAAGGTTCGCCGGACTACGCCGACTGGGACCGCGCCACCATGGCGCGCTGACCGCGAGCGCCGCCGGCCCACTCCGGTCTTGGCCAAATCGAGCTTGGCCAAATCGAGCTTGGCCAAATCGAGCTTGGCAAGACTCGCTCACTTCGCCACGATCCGCCGGACATCCTTTCCCGACGGCGGCAGGCGAAGACCATGGCTTTGGAACTCTATGAAAGGCTTTGCGCCGACGACCGGCGGCCCAGTCCCTATTGCTGGCGGGCGCGCTTGGCGCTGGCCCACAAGGGCCTGAAGCCGAACTACCGCACGGTCAAGTTCACAGAGGCGGACCTTATCGCTTTCAGCGGACAGGCCAAGGTGCCGGTGCTGGTCGATGGCGAGGCGGTGGTCAGCGATTCCTGGAACATTGCCTGCTATCTGGAAGACACCTACCCCGACGCCCCCTCGCTGTTCGACGGTTCGGGCGGGCGCGCCATGGCGCGCTTCGTCAACCTCTGGGTGGACCACGGCCTGCAGAAGGCGCTGAGCCCGATCCTCGCGCCCTACGCGCTGGCGGCGGCGCATCCGGACGACCGGACCTACTACCGCCAGACCCGCGAGACGCGCTATGGCGAAAGCCTGGAAGCCCTGGCGACCAAGCGCGCCGTCTTTCTGGAAGCGCTCGATCCGGTTTTGGAGCCCTTGCGCCAGCGGCTGAACGAATCGCCGTTTTTCTGCGGCGAGCGCCCGGCCTATGGCGACTACCTGGTTTTTGCCGAGTTCCAGTGGGCCCGCTCCGTCTGCGACCAGGATATCCTGGCCGCAGAGGAGGGCGCCTTGCGCGTCTGGCGCAGCTGCATGCTCGACCTCTTCGATGGCTTGGCGCGATCTGTCACCGCTTACGACACGGCCGCTTGATCAGGCAACCACCCGCCGATCTTTCTAGGCTCCGCTCCGCCCCTCAAGATGAGGATCAGTCTAAGCCCTCATGCTGAGGAGGTGCGAAGCGCCGTCTCGAAGCATGCTTCGATCGGTAATGTGGTTTTCCGGCGTCTTAGACCGCCGGCTCCTGGGCGACCTGGACGGGCGAGTCACGCCAGCCTTCGCCGGACGAGACCATGCAGGTCGGCCCGCCGGGCACGGTCACCAGGATGGTCCAGCTACCGCTCGGGCTGGCCAGAACCTCAAGCAGCGAACCGGTCGAGGTCACGCCCATGTTGACCGGCGCTTCCTTATAGTTTTTGGAGAGGCTCTTCAGGATCGCCTCGCGCGGCGCGCACTGCGGGCCCTGCGCTTCGGCGGGATCGGATGCGGCAGTCAGGGCCGCGAGCACGAGAGGGGCTGACAGCGTGAGCGCGAAGACCGACGCGCCCAGGCGATTCATCAGTCCCCCCGGATGTGCGTTCTTCTTGCGCATGATACTGTCTCCTTCCTCGTTTTCGGCGGTGCCTGCCTGTCCGCGATATGTCTTCGTTCGGATCTCACAGGGACAACGCCGAGTCGGCGGGTATATTCCCGACCGAGAACCCATCATGCCGTCATCGTTGCGGAGATGCGGTGGGTTTTGCCACATGGCCCCGCCTCTTCCGGCGGCGCACAGAGCCCATCGGAGACGGGCACTAAGTCTTTGGTATCAGGCGAAACCCTTATGTGCCGGCCCTATCTGCGACCGTTGCGAGGTCCGGTCCACCGTTCACAAGCAGACCACCCGCTGTAGGTTCCCGGCTTCTGCCGAACCTAAGAAGCCTTGTTGCTTCTAAGAAACATATGGGGCTCCGCGCCGCCGCGGACAAGCTGCGGAGCGACGCCGTCAGGCCTCCTGTCCTAGGTAAACTGTCAGCGCGAACTGACCCGACGACAGCCGCAGCGACCATCTGAACAGGGCACCGACTACTCCGCGGCCTGTGTCCCGCGCGCAGCGAAGTGCCGTTCCATGTCGCGGCGGCAAGCGACGCTGGGGTCATTCGCATCGACGACCACGTCGTCCCAACAGAGCGCCGCGCCCTCGGCCACCGGCCGCGCCAGCGTGATGCCCTGCGCAAGGCCGAGCGGCAGACATCCCCTGGCGAGGCTGTCGGCCGCCGGCATCAGCTTGCCCCAGACCGTGTAGCCGCCCTCGCCGTCCAACGTCTCTCCCGCCTTCAGGTCGCGCTTGGCCGTGGCGACCACATCGCCGTTCCAGCCGCGCGGCGCGCCTGTCGGCTGCCCCAGCAGGCCGGCATAGGCGACCGAGATGCCGAGCTCCAAGCCGATCAGGTGATAGGGCTTGTACATCGCCGCGTAGCGCCCCTCCGGATCGCTCGCCAGGCCATACTCGCTGAAGCAGTGCTTCACGTAGTCGCTCGGCGCCTCGAAAACGATGTAGACGCCCCAGCGCAGGTCGCGGTCGATTGCGCCGCCGTCGCGCGCGAGGGAGGAGACGACTTCCACCTGGCCTTTGTGGGCGAGACAGCCGCCTTCCGCCGCCGGCCGCAGCACCTTGGCCAGGTCGTCGGCACCGACCGGCGGGAACTCCAGTCCGCCCGGCGCGGGCGTGAGGCCGGTGGCGTTGGCCACCGAGGCCATTTCGATGGCCGACTTGGTGCCGTCCATGAAGGAGTTGAACATCTGCGGGTTCATGCCGCCGCGCGCCGCGTCCTCCGGGGAAATGCCGTAACGCTCCCAGACGTCGTCGGGCGTGAGGCTGTGGTAGGACGGCAGGTACTTGGTGCCCTTGCCCGCGGCGACCACGGGAAGCCCGCAGGTGCGCGCCCAATCCACCATCTCGCAGATCAAGGCAGGCTGATCGCCGTAGGCAAGGCTGTAGACCACGCCGGCCCGCTCCGCCTCCGCAGCCAGCAGGGGCCCGGCCAGGGCGTCGGCCTCCACGTTCACCATGACGATGTGCTTGCCGTGGGCAAAGGCCAGGCGCGCATGGCGGATGCCGGCTGCGGGATGGCCGGTGGCATCGATGACGACCTCGATCGCATCGGTCCCGAACAGTGCCTCGACGTCGTCGGTAATCCAGGTCGTGCCCTGGGCCAGGGCCGCATCGATGGTCCCGGCACCGGCCTGTTCCTCCGGCCAGCCGATGCGCTGCAAGGAAGCGCGCGCCCGCTCCGGCGACAGATCGGCGATGGCCGCCACATGGAACCCGGGCGTGCGCCCGGCCTGGGAGAGGAACATGGCGCCGAACTTGCCGGCGCCGATCAGGCCGATCCGCAAGGGCTGATCCGCCGCGGCACGGCGGGCAAGAAGGCTGTGCAGGTTCATCGGAGAGTTCCTTCGGGTTGTTCGCTGCCGGGTTCGTCGCTGGCGCGCTACTCAGCCGCCGCGCCCGCCGCCAGTTCGGACAGGCAGTCGTCGGCCAGCGGCGCGATGGGTGCGAAGTCGCGGTGCGCCACCCATTCCGGCCGCTTGAACTGGCGGATGTGATTGTCGACGTGGCAGAGCGAGAGATAGACGATGGTGCGCCGCCAGGGGCTGATGTTGGGCGGGCTGGCGTGCACCAGGTTGCAGTGGAACATCAGCACCGAGCCCGCGGGCCCGGTGGGCGCGACGATGCCACCCTCCTCGGCCAGCCGCGTCACCGTCTCCCGGTCCAGGGTCCAGAGCGGATAGGAGGTGGTTTCCAGGTCGTGCCCGGCCTCGAAGACGCCCTGCTTGTGGCTGCGTGGGATGAACATCAGCGGGCCGTTGACCGCCGTCACCGCGTCGAGGAAGAGGGCGATGTTCATCGCCCGCGCCTCCGGCATCCCATCGTCGCGCGCCCAGGTGCCGTAGTCCTGGTGCCACTGCCAGACCTCGCCGTCGAAGGCGGCCTTGGCGTTGACCTTGTACTGGTGCAGGTAGACCGGCCCGTCCAGCAACTGCATGACGGGCTCCACCAGCCGCGGATGCAGGCCCAGGCGGCGGAAGGGCTCGCTGTAGGTCTGGGCGGCGAAGGCCGTGCGCGCGGCGCCGGAGCTTTCGCGCCAGACCTCCTCGCGCTCCAGCGCGAAGACCCGCTCCGCTTCGGAACGCAGCACTGCGGTCTCTTGCTCCGAAAACACCTGGGGCAGAAAAACATAGCCGTCGCGGTCGAAGTCCGCGCGCTGGGCGTCGGTCAGCTGCATGCGTCATCTCCCTGGGCAAGGCGCCTTCATGCGAGCGCCTCTTGGTTTCGATTTGTCCCAGTATCCCTCAAAGCGCCGCTGCTGGCAAAGCGCTCCGCGGCATCTTGTCCGAGAAGGCTTGGCCCGAGAAGACTTGGCGCTTGGGGGCCGGGCCGCTATCAAGGGGACCAAGGCAAACTCATTTCCGAAAAGGAGTCGTCAGGTCATGGACGAAGAGACCTTCAACATGGAGCTGCGCAAGTTCCTGAAGAAAGTCGGCGTCACCTCCCAGCGCGAGATCGAAGGGGCCGTGCGCAGCGCCATCGACAGCGGCAAGCTCGGCGGCTCCGAAACCCTGAAGGCCAAGATTGTACTCTCCATCGAGGGCCTGGACCTGAGCCACGAAATCACCGGTGACATCTCGCTCGGCTGAGGTCCTTCAGCCGGTCACCACAGCGCGGGCCGGGCGACCATCAGGACAAAGACGCCGATCAGGCTGACAAAACCGACCCAGCCGAGGCGCACCCAGAGCGCGAAAGCCCGCCAGAAGCGATCAGGCAGGTCTGAATCTTGATCCATTGCGGTGATGGCC
This sequence comes from Pelagibius sp., assembly GCF_028281305.1. Taxonomy (GTDB): domain Bacteria; phylum Pseudomonadota; class Alphaproteobacteria; order Kiloniellales; family Kiloniellaceae; genus Pelagibius. The sequence continues at coordinate 43,382 of NZ_JANQKD010000062.1, forward strand.
AGACGCTGCAGGTCCAACTGCAGCTTCACCACCACCAGCCAGGCGGCGCCGGCCGTGGCGTAAAGCAGATAACTGAGCAGCAGCCAGGGTGCGGCCAGGTCGTGGCCGGCCAGGTGGATCAGCCACAGCCCGGTCGCGAGCTGGATGAAGCCCGCCGGCAGGGTGAACAGCCTGTCGGCCAGCACCACCTGGCGGGTCACGCGCGCAATGCCGGCGACGGCACCGCTGCGGCAGGCCACATACATGTGAAAGGCGGTGCCCAGACCGGTGCCGAAGAGAATGAAGGCGCTGAAGATGTGCAGGCCGCGCACGAAAACGTAGGGATCCATCACCGCTCTTCCGCCAGGACCATCTGCACCAGCACGAGCACGAGGATCGGCAGGTTTTTCAGCAGCGGTCCGAAAGGGTCGGCCCACAACGCCGGGGCGGCCAGGGTCAGCACCGCGGTGTAGCTGGCGATCACCGCCAATTGCAGCAGCCCCGTGAGGCGCGGGCGCCAGTTGACCGCCAGCAGGGCGGCGATTACCAGGTCGAGCAGCGAGGTGGAGATGGCTGTGACCGTCGCCAACGCCGGCGGCAGACCGAAGCCGGTCAGCAACGGAAGGGCGAAGGCCTTGAGGGTTGCCAGGCCCAACAGGCCGGAAGCCAGCCACAGCAGCACCAGCACGCCGCGCAGCAGCGGGCGCAAAAGGTAGAGGCGGGCATGCCAGAGGTCCTGGGTCTGGGCCGGGCGCTGTTGCAGACGTTCAGAAAGCGGCGCCGGCTGAAAGCCGATGACTTCTGCGAAGCCGGTCTCCCGCCCGGCGTTGCCGTATTCCATCTGGGCCAGCGCGTTGGAGGACAGCGGCCCGCGGCCGAAAAGATCCCCCAGGCGGCAAAGCGCGCGGACCAGGGACAGCGGGATCGGCAGCGGCCGCGCCGGTGGGCGGCCCAGCCAGGCCCGGTATTGGGCGACGATGGACTTCAAGGTTTCGATCCGGGGCCCAACCGGCTCCAGCACGCGGCGCGCCAGATCGGACCGCTCCAGGCAGGCGATCACCGTCCGGGCGAGGTCTTCGACGTGCAGCGGTCGAAAGGGCTGAGTCCCGCCGCCCACCAGCGGCGTTACCCCGGGGAAAGCGGCCAGGGCGCGCAGCATGGCGGTACCGCCGTAGGCGCCTTCGCCGTAGACCAGCGAGGGCCGCAGCACGATCCAGTCGAGATCGAGGCCCTTCAGATGGTCATCGGCGCGCTTTTTGGAGAGTGCATAGTCTGTCCCGGCCTCCGCGTCCGCGCTGATGGCGGAGATCTGGATCACGCGCTTCACACCGGCTTCCCGGCAGGCGTCGAACAGTGCCGCCGGCGCCAGGTGATGGATCGCCTCCATATCCTGTCCGCGCCCGCCCTGCAGCACACCGGCGCAGTTGATGGCGGCGTCCACGCCCCCCAAACGCTCGCGCCAGACAGCCGCCGTGGTGTCGTGGTTCATGTCGGCGGCAATCGTCTCGATGTCCGGAAAGCGGGCCGCGAGCTTGGCTGGATCGCGCACCGCCGCCACGACCTGGTGCCCCGAAGCAATGAGCGCGGCTGTCAACTGGGCACCGATGAAGCCATTGGCACCGGTTATCAAAACCCGCATCGAAAACGATTCCCCCGACAAACCTGCCGCGGAGTCTAACCGGGCCGCGGTGCAAACGATAGAGGACCGCTTGCCGCGGCTCAGTCTGCCGGGAAGGCGGGCGGCAGCGGCATCTCTTTCTGTTCCATGACGCGGCGGGCGCGGTCCGGGTAATCGGTGATGATGCCGTCGACGCCGAGATCGATGAGGGACGCCATGTCGTCCGGATCGTTCACCGTCCAGACCACGACGCGCAGGCCGAGGGCCTGGGCCTCCCGCAGGTCCTGCGCGCGCAGGTCGCGGTAGAAGGGCGACCAGACGGCGCCGCCGGCCGCCTTCACCGCCGCCGGCGGCGTCACCTCGGACCAGTCAATGGCCAGCCCGCCGATCCAGGGCGAAGTCTGGCGCGCGCCGCGGTCCAGGTTGTCGAGCCAGGACTGCTCGGCGGTGAGATAGACGGTTTCGATCTCCGGCGCGATCTCCTGCACCCGCAGAAGCGTGCGCCAGTCGAAGGACTGCACCGCCGCCCGCTCGGCGACGCCGGCGGCACGGATCGTCTCCACCAGCGCGGCGGCGAAGGCTGCCGGCTCCGCCGAATCGTCGGGCGACAGCGGCGAGATCTTGGTCTCGATGTTGTAGCGGATCTGACCGCCGCTCAGCGCCTCGGCCCGGGCCAGCACTTCGGCCAGGCTGGGAATGGCGACGCCGTCCATGCCCTGCTGCTCGGGATAGCGCCGTGCGACCTGGCTGCCCGGGCGGGCGCGGCCGATGTCGTAGGCCGCCAGTTCTGCCCGGGTGAGGCCGATCACCGGCGCGGCGCCCTCCTCCTCCAGCCAGTTGCCCGCCGCATCGCGGGTGCGCTCCGGCATCAGGCGGCGGTCGTGATGCACCACCACCGCGCCGTCGGCGGTCATCACCGTGTCCAGTTCCAGGGTGGTGACGCCCAGCGCCAGCGCCGCCTCGAAGGCCGGCAGACTGTTCTCCGGCATCAGTCCGCGGGCGCCGCGATGGCCCTGAAGATCGAAGGACGCGGCGATGCGGCCCAGTCCCGCCTCCGGCGGGTCGCCGGGAAAGAAGAACGCCACGGCGGCGAGGCCCAGGAGGCCGAGGGTGCAGCCCAGCCAGAAGCGCGAGGCGCGCGACAGGCGCTCGCGGGGCGGCTCAGCCGGGTCCTTCGGCTCCCTGTTCTCGCTCGGGGTCTCGCTTGGCGTCATGCTCGGCTCGGACCTTCTCCTCAAGGCGCGAATGGGCGGCGCGCATCCAGGCGCCGGTCTGGCGTGCCAGCGGGTCCTCCGCCGTCTCCAGCACGGCGGTCGCGGCGGCAAGCTGCTCCGGCTTTTTGTTCTGGCTGAGCTTCGCCTTGGCCTCAAGCCGCGCCACCGGAATCTCGAAGGCGACGACCCCGCGCATCATGGCCGTCATAAAGCCGTCCTCCAAGCCCTGCGTCGACCAGGGCTGCCGCGCTCCGTCCTCATGCAGGGCCACCAGGCGGTCGAGCATGCCGCGCAGGGCGAGCGGGTCGTCGACGATCCGCGGGATGCCGTAGGCATGCACTGCCACGTAGTTCCAGGTCGGCACCGTCGGCGGCCCACCGCCGTAGGTGGTCGGCGAGATGTAACTGTGCGGGCCCTGAAAGACCGCCAGCGCCTGCTGGCCGCGGGCGGCCAGGGCCTCGAAGTCGCGCCACTGCGGATTGGCGCGGGCGAGATGGGCCAGCAGCGTGCCCTCCGGCCCGCCGTCGGGATTGGGCGCCGGGTCATAAAGGAACGGCAGGTGGCTTGCCTGCGCCACGCCGTCGGGGGCGGTGATCAGGAGGCCGAAGTTGAAGGCCTCGATGACCGCGGCGATCTGCCGACGGTCGTCGAGGCGGAAAGCCTTGGGGACGAACATGGGACGGGGTCCGGTCTGACTGCGGTGCGGCGGCGCAGACTAGGCAGCCGGGCGGTCCCGCAAAAGGGCCACTAGAGACCGAACACGGCGGACCACTTTTCGGCTGATCACCGTCGTCAGCGCAGCACCAGGCGGTAGGCGATGAGGGCGACGAGACCGTAGACGAAGTTCAGCGCCAGCACGGTGGACCAGGGGGTCATGGCGCCGAGGCCGAGTTTGGCGAGCAGCGAGGGCGCCAGCGTCAGCAGCACCAGCGCGACGACGGCGCCCCAGGCGCCGCGCAGCAGGCGGTAGATCAGTGGCACGGCGGCGACGAAGGCGATGGCGATGACGTAGCGGTTCGGCACCACGGCCAGACGCTCGAAGAGGTCGGGACGCAGGAACAGGCCGGCCGCCGCCGCGTTGGCCAGCGTCCCGGCGGCCCCGGCGATCACCACCGCAAGAACCGTTCGCAGGATCAGGATCATGCCCTAGAAGTAGTGCGCCGCAGCGCCGAACGCCAGGATTGTACGCGGCCTCTGGACAACTAAACCGCCAGCGCGCCTCAGCCCTTGCGCTCCACCATCAGCTTCTTGATCTCGGCGATGGCCTTCGCCGGGTTCAGGCCCTTCGGGCAGGTCTTGGTGCAGTTCATGATGGTGTGGCAGCGGTAGAGCCGGAAGGGATCTTCCAACTGGTCCAGGCGCTCGCCCGTCGCCTCGTCGCGGCTGTCGGCGATCCAGCGGTAGGCCTGCAGCAGGATGGCGGGACCGAGATAGCGGTCGCCGTTCCACCAGTAGCTGGGGCAGGAGGTGGAGCAGGAGAAGCAGAGAATGCACTCCCAGAGGCCGTCCAGCTTGGCGCGCTCTTCCGGGCTCTGCGGGCGCTCGCGCTCCGGCGCCGGGGTCTCGGTCTTCAGCCAGGGCTCGATGGAGGCGTACTGCGCGTAGACCTGGGTCAGGTCCGGCACCAGGTCCTTCACGACAGGCATGTGCGGCAAGGGATAGACCTTCACCTCGCCCTTGATCTCGCTGAGGTACTTGGTGCAGGCCAGCGTGTTGGTGCCGTCGATGTTCATGGCGCAGGAGCCGCAGACACCCTCGCGGCAGGAGCGGCGGAAGGTCAGCGTCGGATCGATCTCGTTCTTGATCTTGATCAGCGCGTCCAGAACCATCGGCCCGCAGGATTCCAGGTCCAGCTCGTAGGTATCGACCTTCGGGTTCTCACCGTCGTCGGGGTTCCAGCGATAGACCCGGAAGGTCTTGGTCTTCGCGGCCTCGGCCGGCTTCGGCCAGGTCTTGCCGCTGCCGATCTTGGAATTGGCGGGAAGCGCAAACTCGACCATCGAAATCTTTCTCTTCTCAGACTTCGGGAAAGGCTAAAGGGCGGTCCGTCGATCCCGGCCCCGGCACGCGCCCTAGTAGACGCGCGCCTTGGGCGGGAAGGTCTGGACCTCGTTTGTCAGGGTGTTGAGGCTGACCGGGCGGCTGCCGAAGCGCACCTTGCCGTCCTCGCCGCACCAGGCCAGCGTATGCTTCATCCAGTTGGCGTCATCGCGCTCGGAGAAGTCCTCGCGGGCGTGCGCGCCGCGGCTTTCGGTGCGCTGGGCCGCCGATTCCATGGTCACCTTGGCCTGGAACATCAGGTTGTCCAGTTCGAGGGTCTCGACGAGGTCGGAGTTCCAGATCATCGAGCGGTCGGTCACCGCGATGTCGCCGCGCTTCTGCCAGGCCTGGTCCAGCTTGCCGACGCCTTCTGAGAGCGATTCGCCGGTGCGGAAGACGGCGGCGTGGCTCTGCATGGCGCGCTGCATTTCCAGGCGCAGCTCCGCCGTCGGCGTCTCGCCCTTGGCGTGGCGCGTTCGGTCGAGGCGGTCGAGGGCAGAGTCGCCGGCATCCTCCGGCAGCGGGCGCTGGGTGTCGCCGGGGGTCAGGATCTCGGCGCAACGCTTGGCCGCCGAACGGCCGAAGACCACCAGGTCGAGCAGCGAGTTGGAGCCCAGGCGGTTGGCGCCGTGCACGGAGACGCAGGCCGCCTCGCCGATGGCCATAAGGCCGGGCACCACGGTGTTGGGGTTGCCGTCCCTTTCGGTCACCACCTCGCCGCTGAAGATCGCCGGGATGCCGCCCATGTTGTAGTGGCAGGTGGGCAGCACGGGGATCGGCTCCTTGGTAACGTCGACGCCGGCGAAGATGCGCGCGGATTCGGAGATGCCGGGCAGGCGCTCGTGCAGCAGCGCCGGCTCCAAGTGTTCAAGGTGCAGGTGGATATGGTCGTCGGCCTCGCCTACGCCGCGGCCGTCGCGGATTTCCATGGTCATGGCGCGGCTGACCACGTCACGGCTGGCCAGGTCCTTGGCCGAAGGCGCGTAGCGTTCCATAAAGCGCTCGCCCTCGGAGTTGGTCAGGTAGCCGCCTTCGCCGCGCGCGCCCTCGGTGATCAGGCAGCCGGCGCCGTAGATCCCGGTGGGGTGGAACTGCACGAACTCCATGTCCTGCAAAGGCAGGCCGGCGCGCGCCACCATGGCGTTGCCGTCGCCGGTCTGGGTGTGGGCGCCGGTGCAGGAGAAGTAGACCCGCCCGTAGCCGCCGGTGGCGATGATCACCATCTGG
>NZ_JANQKD010000090.1 GCF_028281305.1 Pelagibius sp.
CAACCGAAGAGGCTGTGTCGACATGGTAGAGCTCGTTCAGGATTCCCACCAGCCGATCAACCCCCTCGACCTTCTCGAAGAGCTCGGCAGCGCCAATGACTGGACCTGCGACCGCCACAGCGAGTCCGAGCTTCTCATCGAAATGTCCGGTCATTGGTGCGAGTACCACATGTATTCCGTCTGGCAGGCCCAGGTGAGCTCGATGTTCTTCTCCTGCCACTTCGACCTCAAAGTCCCCAAAGCCCAGCAAAAGGAAATCTGCGCCCTGCTGGCCCGCGCCAACGAGCGGCTCTGGCTCGGCCACTTCGACCTTATGGCCGAGGAGGGCGCCCTGATGTACCGTCACACCATTCCCCTGCGCGGCCTTTCCGGCGCCTCCCTGGAGCAGTTGGAGGATCTGGTCGAGGCGGCGCTGATGGAATGCGACCGGATCTATCCGGCGCTGCAGATGGTGATCTGGGGCGGCTCGACGGTCGATCAGGCGCTGGACGCGGCCTTGATGGAGACCGTCGGCGAAGCCTGAACGCGCGGGCGCCGGTCCGCGCCCGGTTCGCCCCCACAGCGAGGTGCAGGAGCGATCTTATGAAACTGGCCGGTCCGCTGCTGCTGGTCGGCTGCGGCAAGATGGGCGGCGCCCTTCTGGAAGGCTGGCTGGGCCAGGGGCTCGACCCGGATCTGGTCTGGATCGTCGAGCCCCATCAGGACGCCTTGCAGGCCTATCTGGCGCGCGGTGCCCATCTGGCCGCCGGCCCGGCGGAGCTGCCGGCGGACCTGCAGCCGGCGCTCATGGTTTTCGCCGTCAAACCCCAGATGCTGGCCGATGCCCTGCCGGCCTACCGCGCTTTCGCGGAACAGGGCGCGGCAGCGCTCTCCATCGCCGCCGGCTGGCGCCTGGCCGCCTTTGAGGAGGCGCTGGGCGCCGAAACCCCTATTGTCCGCGCCATGCCCAACACCCCGGCGGCCGTCGGCCGGGGCATGTCCGTGCTCTGCGCCAATGACCGCTGCGACCAAGACTTGCGCGATCTGGCCGCCGACCTGCTGATGGCCGTCGGTGCCGCCGCCTGGATCGACGACGAGGCGCAGATGGACGCGGTGACCGCGGTGTCCGGCGGCGGGCCGGCCTACGTCTTCCTGCTGATCGAGTGCCTGGCGCAGGCCGGCGTCGAGGCGGGCCTGCCCGCCGACCTCGCCATGCAGCTTGCCCGCGTGACCGTGGCCGGCTCCGGCGCCCTGGTTGACCAGTCCACCGAGCCCGCCGCCACCCTGCGCCAGAACGTCACCTCGCCCGGCGGCACCACCCAGGAAGCGCTGCGCGTGCTGATGGCCGAAAACGGCCTGCAGCCGCTGCTTACCAAGGCCATCGCCGCCGCCACCGCGCGCAGCCGGGAACTGGGGTAGGGAATCGTACTTATCCGCTCCGCGCCGGCCGCTGGGACACGCGTGACGTCCATCTTGATCACGCGGTCACTCCTCGGTCGAATCGCTTCGCCTGTATCTTTTCAGGTTGAATGCTTCGAGCAAACCGAGATGCACTTGGTAGGTCTGTGCATTCTCATTGAACTGTGCTCTGGAATCTTTGTATCGAAAGACATACTGAGCCCCGCCATAACCGGCTCCACCGCTCTGATAAAAGCCAATTACAGAAAACTCGAACAGTTCACCTAGGATCTTTCGAGGCGTTTTCCCTTCGGGCACCAACTCTGGTCGCGCATCACATGCGTGTTGAAATTCCTCAATCGAGAACTGGACTGCTTCAAGCTGCTGGAGGAGCTCAAAGTAAGAGCCATGGTTCGGAAGATGCTTTTGCATCTCATCGTCTAGCTCTGCGACCAAGTATTGGGAGTAGTTGGATCGTGCGCTTGTGATGTCTCGATTCTCGATCAGGTCAGTGCGCTCGGAATTCGTCTGATAGGAGGCCAACGCTTCATTGCAAAACTTGATCATGTCGCGAGGCCTTAGCATGGTTCGATCTACGACATGTTGGTACTTGGATTGGTTACCTCGCATCTGTTGGACCTCGTTAAACACAAGGTCCCACGCTCCCTCTTCACCCACACTAAGGAGCTTGGCGAAGCGCCTCTCCATGAGTTCACGCAGCGTATGTTTTGTTCGTGCGGTATCCCATTCAATCCGTACCAGTCCGCCTTGAGTGAGCTTGTTCTTATCTTCGAATTGTAGGAACTGATAAATGTCGTCGCGTAGAAATATGACAACATTCAACTTCTTATGATTCTCCAGGGCTAAATTGTTGATTTGCATCGCAGCTTTGAGAAGCCCAATAAGCCGCAATGGGTAGTTGGCATCGTCTTTACTGAATCCGAGATCAAGTTCGTCAAAACAGACATAGTACAGATTATCTGGATTCAAGCTCTGTAGAATCTTCTTCTCTAAATTGTCGTTCACCTCTTTCGCGACTGTAGGCAGGTGCTCCATCGCGATGTTTTCGACTTCTACTCCCGCATTGACCCCCAGAAGCGATAGACCCAGCGTAGGCTTGATGTGTATCTGTCTGGTCGGGGAGAACAGATTCGTTAAGTCAGGGTCCTTGCTTCCATAAGTATCGAGAACAAAGTTCTCAATACTTCCCAAATCATCCAGAAATCTTTCGTTCCAAGGCTGACTTTGATCATAGTTCAAAAGGATTTTTGAAATTGTAATGAATATCAGATACTTCCAGCTCTGAACAAAACACTCTTCCCGCGGCACACCCTTGAGCATTTGCAGATTGTGATGGTGCCAGGGATAGTCAGTGAAAGTATGTCCAAGGGCAAATGCGTCAGGTCTTCGGTCTTTGATTATCTTTCGGAAGATCGCAGTTTTCCCACTGCCCTTGCGACCGACGACCAAGAAGCGCTCAAAATCCCGGACAGCCTCAAAAGACTCATGGTCTTCGAAACACTCGTCTAACAAGTTGTCGCGGTCTGCGTCGATTCCACCGAAGTTATTGATTTCGGTAAGAGCTGCCATCTATTCCACTCTTTCAACTGTAGGATTACTGAGCTCGGCAGCTTTCATTGAACTTATGCGATGGTCAATGCAAGAATTTCATCGATGGATTGATCATGGTTTAAGGCTGGAAGGGGACTACTAGGCCGCTTCGTGCAGGTCAGTTTGTGCTGGCCGCACTGCTTGCGAACCGTTGAAGCTTTGACTTCCCGGTGGGACCCGCCATCTAGATGGTGAGGGGCTAAACCCCACCCGGAGAGGGAGGAGCGGTGGCGATGACGGAAAAACCCTGGCGGATTTCGCGGCGTGCGGTGCTGGGCGGCCTGGCGGCGCTGCCGTTTGCCGGTCCTCTCGTGCTTCCCCGGGCGGTGCGGGCCAACGGGCCCATAACACGGCCTATCCCGGCAAGCGGCGAGCCCCTGCCGGTCATCGGCATGGGCACTTGGATTACCTTCAACGTCGGCGGCGACCAGCGCCTGCGCGATGCGCGCAGCGAGGTGCTGCAGGCCTTCTTTGATGCCGGCGGCGGCATGGTCGATTCCTCGCCCATGTACGGCTCGGCCGAGGCTGTGATCGGCCACGGCCTGGAGCGCACGAGCCAGCCGCCCGGGCTGTTCTCCGCGACAAAGGTCTGGACCTGGGGCCGGTCGGACGGCGTCGAGCAGATGGCGGAATCGCGCCGCCTCTGGGGCGTCGAGCGTTTCGACCTGCTGCAGATCCACAACCTGCTCGCCTGGGAGGACCACCTGGAGACCCTGCGCGCCATGAAGGCCGAGGGGCGGGTGCGCTACATCGGCATCACCACCTCCCACGGCCGCCACCACGGTGACTTCGAGGCGATCATGCGCGCGGAGGACATCGACTTCGTCCAATTCACCTACAACGTGGTGGACCGGGAGGCCGAGCAACGCCTGCTGCCCCTGGCCGCCGAGCGCGGCCTGGCGGTGATCGTCAACCGGCCGTTCCGCCGCGGCGCGCTGTTCGACCGCTATGCCGCCAACCCCTTGCCGGGATGGGCGGCGGAGATCGACTGCGCCAACTGGGCCCAGGTTTTCCTGAAGTTCATCGTCTCCCACCCGGCGGTCACCTGCGCCATTCCGGCGACCTCGCGGGTCGACCACATGGCGGAGAACATGGGCGCGCTGCACGGCCGCCTGCCGGACGCCGCGCTGCGTGCCCGCATGGCCGCGGACATCGAAGCGCTCTAGGACCGCCCGCCGGTGTTGGCCTTTGACGCGGAGGTGCTGGCGGCGCTCTTCGCCCAGATCAACCGCGCGCTCTGGCCCTGGCAGATCGCGTCCGTCGTGGCTGCGCTTGCGGCGGTGGGTCTTGCCGCCTCCGGCCACCGCCACGCGGGCCGCGCCATCGGGGCGATCCTTGTCGCCGGCTGGCTCGCCTGCGGCCTGATCTTTCACCTGCATTACTTCGCCCAGCTCAGCTTTACCGCACCGGCCTTCGGCGCGCTCTTCCTGGCGCAGGCCGCACTCCTGGCATGGAGCCTGGGGCTGCGCGGCGGCGCGGTCTTTGTGCTGGGCCGCGGCATGGCGGCGCGTCTCGGCGTTGCGCTGCTGGCGGCGGCGCTGCTGGCGCCGCTCTTGCAGGCGTCTCTGGGCGAGGGCTTGGAGACGGCGCGGACCGTCGGTCTCGCGCCGGGACCGACGGCGGTCTTCACCCTCGGCGTGCTGCTGCTGAGTGCCGGGCGCTGCCCGCTGCACCTGATGGTGCTGCCCTTCGTCTGGACCCTCATCGCCGGCGCCACGGCCTGGGAGCTGGAGGTGCCGGCGGACTTGGCGCAGCCGGTTCTCGGGGCTGCGGCGCTGGCTGCAGGGGTGCTCCACAATCGTCGGATCACCCGCAACCCTGCTTAGGACCCGTCGCGGTCGAATCCCTTCTCGATCACACGCTCCAGCAGGACACGGAGCTGCACCATGCCGTCTTCGCCCAGGCCCTCGGCCAGGCGCGCTTCGATCTGCCGCTTGATGCGCACGCCGTCCTTCAGCGCAGCCTTGCCCTTGGCCGTGTAGTGAATGACTTTCGCCCGCCGGTCTGCCGGGTCCGGACTGCGGACGACCACCCCGGCGGCCTCCAGATCGTCCACCAGTTGCTGCACAGCCTGCTTGGTGAGGCCGGAGCGTTCCACGAGGTCGCGCTGACGGGTGCCCTCAGGGCTGAGGAAGGCCGTGATGTTGCTCTGGGCGCGGCCATACCATCCGTGCCCCGCCGCCTGCATGGCGGTGATGAAGGCCTCCTTCCACAGAAAGGCCGCCTGCCACAGCGGCCATCCGATGTGGTCGGGCTTCAGCCCCGTGTCGTCTGCTTCGCTCAAGACGGCGTTCCCGAATTTTAGTCAAGATACTTGACGACATCGTCGTTCCAGCATATAGTCAAGCATCTTGACTAAAAGCGCAAGGGCAGACGATGCCAGGGTTCGACCGACGCCGCTTTCTCGCCGGAGCTGCCGCCGCCGCGGCCCCGGGCCTGACAGGCCCCGCCATGGCCGAGTCCCTGACGCTGGTGCGCCAGCAGGGCGAGTGGCGCAGTCATTTCCGCGGCGGCATGCTGTTCCGCTGGCGCCACGAGGAGGGCGCCCTGCTGGGGGAGGTAAGCGCCGCGACCGCCGGTTGGATGGCCGTCGGCTTCAACGATGCCGAGAGCCTGAAGGGGACCTGCTTCGTCATGGCGCAGCTCTCCGTTCCTCCGGCCCGCGTGGAGCTGCGCCGTGCCCTCGTACCCGACCACATCCGCATCGAGGGCGCCGCCGTGCAAGAGGCTTTGCAGGTCCGCCGCCGCAGCTATGCCACGGGGCGGTCCCAGCTCGACTTCCGCCTGTTGCACGCTGTCGGGGACACCCTTGGGGTGAACCTTTCGCCCGGCGCAACGACGTATCTGTTGATGGCCTGGAGCCGCTCGCCCGACTTCGCCCATCACTCGGCGTTCCGCGACCAAAGGGACGTCGTGCTCTAACCCGCTGTTCACCGCCGCAGTCACCGCAACACCCGCGCCCCGGCCTCCCGGGGTTCGGAGGAAAGGATGCCTGTGCCTTGAAGACCCCGACACACATTCTGATCGGTTGGGGCTGCGCCGCGGCCCTGGGCTGGAGCGGGGCGCTGCGGCGGGCCTGCGTCATCGGCGCGGTGGTGCCGGACGTCCCTGTCATCGCCCTGTGGTCGGCGATCGCCGCCAGGGTGACCTGGCAGAACGGCGGCTACGTCCAAAGCCAGGTTCAGGCCGGAATGGACGCGCTTTACTTCTCCCACCCCCTGGTCATCGGCCTCCACAACCTGCTGCATTCGCCGCTCAGTCTCCTGGGTCTGGCGGCGCTCGCCCTGTTGGTCTTCTGCCGCAACCCGGTCTGCCGCCGCCTCTGCCTGGCATTCCTGGCCGGTGCCATGACCCATGCGCTTGTGGACATCGCCAGTCATGTCACCGACGGTCCGCTGCTGTTCTGGCCGCTCAACGAAAGCCTGCGTGTTGCGGGCCCGGTCAGCCACTGGGACCCGGCCTTCGGCGGGCACTGGGTGACGGCCGTCGAGCTGTCTCTGGCGGCTGCCTTTGGGCTCTATGCGGTTGCCTTGCGCTGGCGCCGCAGTCCCGCCGTGGCCGGGTGAGCCCTTTGCAGCCGCGCCAACTTCCGCTAACACCTCTGCACTCAGGTTTGTCGGGGGAGGAACGGATGAGCGAACCGGCTTTGAAGGAAAGCGCCCGGCGCGTGCAGGCGGCCTTGGCGGACTTCGGCTTCGACTTCCGGGTCCGGGAATTCCCGGCCTCCACCCGCAGCGCCGAGGATGCCGCCGCCGCCATCGGCTGCTCGGTGGCGCAGATCGTCAAGTCGCTGATCTTCCAGGCGGCGGAGAGCGGTGGGCCGGTGCTGATCCTGGCCAGCGGCGCCAACCGGGTCGACGAGGCCGCGGTGGGGCGGCTGCTGGGCGAGCCGATCGTGCGTGCCAAGCCGGACTTCGTGCGCGAAGTCACAGGCTTTGCCATCGGCGGCGTGCCGCCGGTCGGCCATAGGCAGAACCCCACCGCGCTCATCGACCGCGACCTGATGGCCCTGGAGGAGATCTGGGCCGCGGCCGGAACGCCCAACGCCGTTTTCGCGCTCACCCCCGAGGCGCTCTGCCGCATCACCGAGGGGACGGTGGCGGACATCAAGCAGGCTTGAAGGGCAGGAGCGCCGGGCGGCCGGGCGCGGTTCCGCGTCAGGAGGCCGCAGGACGGCATCCGGGCGCGGGCTTCCCGCGGCAGGTCTCCATGCCTAAGATAGGGAGATGGAGACAGCAGTCCCAAGGGGTTGAGACGCCAGAGGAGCGGAAACCGAGGAGCGGAAACCATGGTCAAGAAAGCCGACCTCCCGAAGCACATCATCGACACCGCCTTTGCGCTGGCAGCGGAGCGCGGCTGGCGCGACCTGTCGTTGGCGGAGATCGCCGAGGCGGCCAAGGTTCCGCTCTCCAGCCTCTATCCGCTGTTTCCCTCCAAGCAGGCCATCATCCGGGGCTTCGCCGACCAGGTCGATGCGGCCGTCATGGCCGAGGAGGATCCGGAACGCGGCGAGGCGCCGGCGCATGACCGGCTGTTCGACGTGCTCATGCGCCGCTTCGAGGCGATGCAGCCTCAGCGCGAGGCCATAGGCGCCATCCTGCAGGACCAGATGCGCGACCCCCTTTCGCTGTTCTGCGGGCTTTCCCGCTTCAAGCGGTCCATGGCCGCGATGCTGGAGATCGCGGGCTTCTCCACCAGCGGCCTGCGTGGGGTGATCCGGGTCGAGGGCATCTCCGCCGTCTATCTGGCCACCCTCAGGGTCTGGCTGCGCGACGAAAGCGCGGACATGGCCAAGACCATGGCGAGCCTCGACAAACAGCTGCGCCGCATCGACGGCCTGGCCAGCCGCATGGCCGGGCGCATGGCCGGGCGGGGCGAGGGTCAGGCCGCCTAGAGCGGACCCCCTCTGGAAAACCTCCGGTCGCATCGCCGCCGAGATCTTCAGCCGGGACCTTCAGCCGTTCCCGGGCCCGCCGCCGGGGCCCTTCCGCACCTCTTTTTGCTGCGGTCGCTAGCGGCTGAAAGGCCAGTTTTTCTGCCGTTTTCGTGATTTTTTTGTGCAGTGCAATAAAAACTGCTTGACCGTCAGGCGGGCTCCTCTTATATCAGCGTCACCACAGGTATTGTGCGGTGCAACATAAGGCGGGCCGCGCCCGCACAGATCGAGGAGTTCGAGTGATGGCTGTTTCTGGTAACCCTTTCCTGAACGGTGAGTTCGCCAAGTTCGACTTTGCGTCGCTGATGGATCCCAGCAAGCTCGCGGAGCAGTGGGAGAAGATCGACTTCACCGCCGTTCCGGAGCAGTTCAAGGTCCCCGGCGTTGACGCCCAGGCTCTGGTGCAGGCGCAGAAGCGCAACATCGAAGCCGTGGCCTCTGCCAACAAGGTTGCGCTGGAAGGCGCCCAGGCGGTGGTCCGCCGTCAGGCCGAGATCCTGCGTCAGTCCATCGAGGAAGCCTCCAAGGCTTTCAGCGAGCTGAACGCCGCCGGCACCCCGCAGGACAAGCTGGCCAAGCAGGCCGAGCTGATGAAGCAGGCTTACGAAGCCTCTCTCGCCAACCTGCGTGAGCTGACCGAGATGGCGACCAAGTCCAACGGCGAAGCCGCCGAACTGCTGACCTCCCGCGTCAGCGAGAGCTTCGGTGAGTTCACCAGCGAAGTGAAAAAGACCGCGAAGAAGAAGTAAGTCTCGCGGACGCTTTTTCCGAAAGCCTCCAAGAAGGGCCGTCTCCGGACGGCCCTTTTGTTTTGCCGGGCCAGCGGGGCTTCCGGCGGGCTTAAGCCTGCCGGCTGTTGCGTTCCGGCTCCAGGGGAGCGCCGAGGCGACGGCCATGCCGGACGATGGCCTGGGCCTCGGTAAGCCGCGCAACCTCCCAATCCTGAAGGGCTTCGGGCAGCGGTGCAGGCTGGGCGGCCAGCGCCTGCGCCAGAGCGATCGCGTCTCCCGCCGCCTTGTCGATGCCGCGGGCCGTATGAGGCCTGACCACAGCGGCCGCATCGCCGATCAGGGCAACCCGCCCATAGAGCAGGCGCGGCGCCTGGAGGTCGTGGATCGCCTGGATGAAGGGCGCCGGCGTTGCCGCCACCGCCTGGGCAAAGGCCGGCGGCAGAAGGCTGGCCGCGGCGGCTTGCATCTCTGCGGCCACTCCAGGGTCCAGTCTGTCCGGCGTCATGGAAATCCTGTGGCGGCGACCGTTGCGGTCCGTCAGCAGCCGGTCCAGCGGCGCACCGGCCGGGGCCTGCCGGTACCAGACCCAGTTGTAGCGCCGGGCGCCGGGTTCCGTGGCTCCGTCGGCGCCGGGCACCAGGTAGCCCAGGATGTGGGAGCCGTCCAGGCGATAGAACGCGAAGCGCCCGGCGAGATCCCGGTGGGCCTCTGCCCCCAGTGCGGATTCGGGAATCAGGCCGCGCCAGGCGACGTAGCCGGCGTAGCGGGGCGCCACTCCGGGCGCAACAACGTCCCGCACCGCGGACAGTGTGCCGTCGGCGCCGATCAGCAGGTCGCCTTCTGCGCTGCCGCCCTCCGCGAAGTCCAGCCGCACGTCCTTATGGTTCTGGGCCAACCCGGTGACCGCGCGGCCCAGATGATAGTGCGCTTCGGGAAAGCGCTCCCGCAGGATCCGGTAGATCCGGTCCCAGGCATGCTGGGTCTGGTGGCTGCGATCCTGCGTGATGAAGCGGCCCTGCCGGTCCAGGGTAACCCGTTCAAAGGCGGTCACCCCCAGGGACTCGACCTCGGCAATTCCCAGGGTGCGCAGCGCGCGCACCAGATCGGCCTGCTCAACCAGCCCGGCGCCCTGGCTCTCCAGACTGCGAGACGAGCGTTCGAAAATGTCGACGGTCCAACCCTGCTGCCGCAGGAGGGTGCCGGCGAAGAGCCCGGCCAGGGAACCGCCGGCGATGAGGGCGCGGCGCTTCGAGGCCGCGGATGGCGTCGTCGAAAGGAGGCCAGGAAGGGAGATGGGGGTTGTGGACATGGGGATCTCCTTGTTTGGGGAGTTGTGCCTGCTCCGGAAGATCGGCCTTGTCACCAAAGATGATAATATTGAGAATTCTGGTAAGATCGTTGCATAGAATGCAATATTGGGGATCGATGGATCGCTTCGCCTCCATGAAAGCCTTCGTCGCCGTGGTCGAGGCCGGCGGGTTCGCCCCGGCCGCCCGGCACATGGGGCTTGCCACCTCCTCGGTGACGCGCCAGGTCGACGCCCTGGAAGCCAGGCTGTCGGCGCGGCTGCTGAACCGTTCGACCCGCAAGGTGACGCTCACCGATGCCGGGCAGGGCTACTACGAGAAGGCCGTGCGTTTGCTGGGCGACCTGGAGGAGGCCGACCTTGCCGTCGCCGGCGGCGAGCGGCCGCACGGCGTGCTGCGGGTCAGCGCGCCGCTGGCTTTCGGCCGCCTGCACCTGACGCCGGTCTTGGGCGCCTATCTCGAAGCTTGTCCCGAGGTGCGGCTGGATCTCCTGTTCACCGACGCCCTGACCGATCTCGTGGCCCTCAACATCGACGTTGCCATTCGCCTGGGCGGGCTGGAGGACGGCGGCCTGATCGCGCGCAGGCTGGCCGATCACCGGCGCCTCGTCTGCGCCAGCCCGGCCTATCTGCAACAGCAGGGTCGCCCGGAGAGGCCCGGTGACCTGGCCGACCACAGTTGCCTGACCTTCGCCTACGGCCCGGGCCGCGACGTCTGGCGTTTCCAGGCTGATGCCGGGCCCGAAGCGGTCGAAGTGGCAGCCCGGGTGCGGGCCAACAGCTCCGAGACCCTGGTCCAGCTCGCGCTCTCCGGTCTTGGCTTCGTCATGATGCCGACCTGGCTGGTCGGGGCGGAGGTGGCTGCGGGCAGGCTGGTCCCCGTGCTGACCGGGTGGCAGGCCAATCCGGGCGCCATGGACACCGGCATTCATGCCGTCTACCTCGAGAATCGGCGTGGCGTGCCGAAGGTCCGCAGCTTCATCGATTTTCTGCTGGCAGAGTGGCAACCGCAGCCGCCCTGGGAGCGCGGCCTCGAGATCTGATCCTGCGGGCCGAGCGCCGTGTATCCGGGGTTGCTCCCTTGCCCGGCGCCCGGCGCCGGTGATAGCGTCGCCCGCGCCGTCCCGCCGCCTCCAAACCGTCCCCCCGCGACCCTCAGAGCCGATCATGACCGAGACCGCCCCCATCACCTTTGACGACTTTATGAAGGTCGACGTGCGCGTCGGCACCATCGTGGACGCGCAGCCCTTTCCCGAGGCGCGGCGTCCGGCGATCAAGCTCTGGGTCGATTTCGGCGCGCCTCTCGGCGTCAAAAAGACCTCGGCGCAGATCACGGTCCACTATGCGGTCGAAGAACTGGTCGGCAAGCAGGTGGCCGCGGTGGTGAACTTCCCGCCCAAGCAAATCGGCAAGTTCATGTCGGAGATCCTGGTTCTCGGCTTTCCCGACGAGGCGGGGGAGGTGGTGCTGGTGACCGCCGACAAGCCGGTGCCCAACGGCGGACGCCTCTACTGATCCGAACCGCTGTCCGCTGCCGTCACGGCGTGCAGGCCCGGGAGGCTTCGCCCGCGCCCAGGTACTGATCGCGGCGGGTCTGGTCGAAAGCAGCGCTGCTGATGGCGCAGGCCCGGGCGATGCTCAGGCTGTCCCAGAGCAGCACCCGCCCGTCGTCGCCGCTGGTGGCAAAACGCTGGCCGTCCGGATGGACCGCAACCCGCCAGCTGGCGCCGTCGTGACCCGGCCGGCCCTCTGCCAGGCGCCGGCCCGTCGGGACATCCCAGAGGTGAAGCCGTCCGCTGCGGTCGGTGACCACCAGGGTCACGCCGTCGGCGAGATAGGCCAGATCGGTCGCGCCGCCGGTGTGACCGGTCAAGACGCCGAGGCTCGCGCCGGTCTCGACGTCCCAGAGCGTCACCACCTCGTCGCTGGAGGCGGCTGCGAGGCTGCGCCCGTCCGGGCTGAAGGCGAGGCTCCAGATCACGTCGTCCTCCGCCTGGAACTCCTGCTGCAGGGTGGCGTCGTCCAGATCCCAGAGTCGGATGCGTCCGTCGGTCGCGGCCACCGCCAGCAGCCCTTCGTCGGGGGCCAGTGCGGCGCGGGTCACCGCGCCGCCATCGTGGTTCAGGACCGTCTCGCGTGCGCCCTCCGCGACGTCCCAAAGGCTGATGCCGCCGTCGCTGGCGGCGATCAGCCGCCGGCCGTTGGCGGCAAAGGCCAGCGACCAGACCGCGCCCTGATCGACCTTCAGCAGGCTGCGCTGGCTGCCGCTCTCCAAGTCCCAGAGCCGCACCTCCCCACTGCGGTCCCCGGCCGCCAGCAGGCGCCCGTCCGGTGCGAAGGCCAGGGCCCAGACCTGGTGGCGATGGCCGGTGAGGACCTGGGCGTTGCCCGGCGCCTGCGGGTCCCAGACCGTGACCACGCCGCTGTCGTCTCCGGCGGCAAGGAGGCTTCCGTCGGCGCTGACCGCCAGTCCCTTGGCCGCCGCACCCGGCACCCGCTGCGCGCTGGCCAGGGGCCGGTCGATGCCCATCTGCCAGAGACGCATAAGCTGATCGCGGCCGAGAGTCGCCAGGCGATGGCCGTCGCGGCTGACCTCGATGTCGATGATGCCGCGGCTGTGCCCGCTGGGCGTCGAGGCGATGGGTTCGTTGCGGATCGGTTGCCAGAGGTGCAGGGCGCCGTCGCTCCCGCCGCCGAACAGGGTCTCTCCGTCGGGGGCGAAGGCCACTTCGTTGATCGCCCCGGCGCCGGCGAAAGCCTGGCCGATAATCCGGCCGCCGGGATAGTCGACCAGCATCGAGGTGGCGTCGCTGCTGGCGGTGGCGAAGCGGTCGCCCTGCGGGCTGAAGGCTAGGCTCCAGACGTCGCTGGTGTGGGCGCTGCGGATCGGCTCGAACACGAACTCCGCCGACGGCAGCGCCCAGGCGAAGATGTCGCCCGCCCCGGTCCCTGCGACCAGCCCCTTGCCGTCGGGAGTGAAGCGGACGCTCAGGAAATCACTGGCGCGATCGATCAGCGGTGCATGTGGCGGGGCACCGGCCGCCATATCCCCCTTCGGCAGGTCCCAGAGCCGGACGCTGCCGTCTTCCCCGGCGGCGGCGAGCCGATCGCCCGCCGGGTCGACCCGTACACCCCAGACGATGTCCTGCGACTGGGCAATGGTGCGCGCCTGACCGCCCAGTCCGTCGCCGACGGCCCGGATGTGGACGGCACCGTCGTCGCCGGCGGAGACCAGATGGCGCGCATCGGGTGTGAAGTGCAGATCCTGGATGCCGCCGTTGTGCCCCTGCAGGCTGGCGCCGACAGGCCGGCGCATGGCGGCGTCGATGATCTCTATGGTCCCGTCGCGCCGGCCGGTCGCCAGCAGCGTCCCGTCCGGTGTCATGGCGATGGCCAGGGCATCGCCGGCGGGAATGGGGCTGCCATCGAGAAAGGGGCCGTCGCCGGTGAGGGCATCGCGCGCAGCGATCATGGAGGCGCGGGCGTCGAAGCCCGAGGGGCCCGGCCCGGAGCGGGCGACCGCCTCGGCGGCCAGGGCCAGGGCGAGCAGCGGATCGGCTTCGACCAGGCCGTTGGCGGCAGCGCCCAGTGCCCCGGCGAAACGTTCGGTCGCTTCGGCGGTTGCGCGCTCGGCCCGCTCCTCGTTCTCCTGGGCTTCGCGCAGAGCCAGGAAGGCGATGACCGAGGCGACCGAGGCGCCGACCGCCAGAAACGACAGCATCGATACTGCTACGCGCCGCGTGCGCCGCTGGCGCCGCCGCCGCTCGGCGGCTGTCGCCACCGCTTCGGCTTTGGCCCGGGCCGAGGCATCGATGAAGGCGCGGTCGAGTTCGCCCGGCAGGTCGGGCCGCTTGGCCGCCCAGTCCTGCGCGGCCAGCAGGGGGGTGCCGCGGTACAGCAGATCGGCATCGCGGCCGGCGGCATCCCACTCCGCTGCGGCGCGTGCGAGACGTTGGCGCGTGCGCAGGTCGTCGCGGCTCTCCTCGATCCAGTCGCGCAGCCGCGGCCAGGTGCGCAGCAGCGCTTCGTGGGCGATCTGGATGTTCTGGGCGTCGACGGTCAGAAGCCTGGCCTCGGTCAGGCGCTCAACGACACGCTGCAGGACCTTTGGGATGCTGTCGTGCTCGATCTCGCTGCGCGCGAGGATACGGCGTGTGTCGGGTGTCTCTTCACCCGGCGTGACCAGGCGCAGAAAGAGACGCCGCGTGGCATCGCGCTCGGCATTGCCGAAACTGCTTTGGTAGGTGGCCTCGGCGGTCTGGCTGATCGCGCCCGCGACGCCGCCGGCTTCCCGGTATCCGGCAACCGTCAGGCGATGGCCCTGGCGGCGCAGCCAGGTTTCCACCAGCGCATGGGCGACCAGCGGCAGGGAGCCGGCTTCTTCGCCGGCCTCGTCGATGATCGCCTCGACCAGACTGCGCTCGACGTAGAGGCCGGCGCGGCGCGCCGGTTCGCTGATGGCGCGGCGCAGTTCGGAACGGGTCATCGGGCCGACCAGGACCTGATTTCCCGAGATGCGTTCGGCAAGCCAAGGCACTGCGGCGCAGGCCGCATAGAAGTCGGCACGCACGGCGATCACCACCCGGACGCTGCTGTCGGCCGGATCGGTCATGGCCGAGAGGGCGGCGATAAAGGCCTGGCGCTGGGCTTCCGGTGCCAGGGTGAAAAGCTCCTCGAACTGATCGATGCACAGCAGGACCGGCGTATCGCTCTCGTCGCTGCGCCCCAGGTGCCGGGCGAGTCCTGGACGCGCCAGCAGGTCGGCTACCGGAATGGCGGTCTTGCCGGCGGGCAGGGCGCTGGTCAGGGCATAGTGCAGTTCGGCCAGTGGGTCGCGGCCCGGCGTCATCAGGATGGCGCGCCAGGTGTCGCTGCCGAGCAGAGCGCCGGCCTTCAGCGCCGGCACCAGACCGGCGCGCACGAGAGAGGACTTGCCGCTGCCGGAGGGGCCGCCGACCACCAGCACCCGCTCCAGCTGTATCCGGCGCACCAGTTCGTCGACCAGAGCCTCGCGGCCGAAGAAGTCTCCGGCGTCCTCCGGCTGATAGGCTGCCAGACCCTTGTAGGGGCAGGCTGTGTCACGGCCGCTGCCCTCAGGGACGATGCGGGTCGGTATCTCTTCTTCGGCCTCGGCAACCTGCTGGGCCAGGACATCGTGGATTGCCGCGCGCCAGCTTTCGATGCCGGTGAAGCGCGCCGCGGGATCGAGAGCCATACCCTGTTCGATCACCGGGTGCCACGCGGCGGCCAGGGTGGGCAGGTGACTTGCGACAACCTCGGCATGGGGCGGGCGCTGGCCTGTGAGAACGTGCCACAGCAGTGCTGTCGCCGAGTAGATATCCGCAGCCGGCAACACATCGCCGAGACCGTCGCGCTGCTCCGGCGCCTCATAGAGCGGGGTGCCGCCGACGATGGTCGCCAGCGGTCCGTGCTTGACGAGGTCCTTGGCGATGCCGAGGTCACCGACCAGAACGCGCTCGTCGCCGGCCACGAGCCGGCGCGGCGGAGTCTGAGGCGGAGGCTGCTCGTTCACCAGCGTCGCATCGGCTTCGACCGGCGCGCGGCGCGCAAGCTGAAACAGAATGTTGGCCGGCTTGACGTCGCGGTGCACCAGTCCGGCTTCGTGGATCGCGGCCAGGCCGTCGGCCAGGGCGTCCACCAGCACCGTGAGTTCCCGCGGGTCCGGGCCGGTGCCGTCGTCGGGGCGGATACGTTGCGCCAGGGTGCCGCGGTCGGCGAAGTCCATCACGAAGTAAGGCCGGCCGTCGTTCAGGCGCCCGACGTCGTGGACTGTCACCACCTGTGCCGAGCGAACCCGCCGCAGGAGGCGGGCCTCCTCTACGAAGCGCGCCTGCAGGGCTTCGTCCTCGGCGAGGTTGGGATGAAGGATCTTGACCGCTACGGACGATTCAAGCTCTTCATCCCAAGCCCACACGACTGTCGCGAAGCCGCCCTTTGCAATCTCATCGCAAACCCTGTAGCGGCCGACGTAGGTGGGCAGCGTCATCGGCAGATCTACAGGTGGTCGCGCACATCCACGCAGTGATAGGCCTTGGCATCGAGAATGTCGTGGTTCCTATCGGCCGCCGTCACGCAGAGCGTGTGGGCGCCGTTGCGTGCGCCGATCGATACGGCGCTTTGCGTGGTATAGGCCGGGTAGGCGTCGGTCGGGTGCCAGTCGCCCTGCTTGACGCCATAGGTGGGCTCGGCGTTGTTGCTGACCTGTTCGACCGTATAGCTTTCGCCCCACCAGATATGGATGTGGTTCTTCGAAAGATCGGGCATGAAGTTGGCATCAAAGGTCACGGCCAGTTCGGTGCCCGCCTTGGCGACGCCTGCGATCTTCACGACGCAGCCGTCGACCGGACAGGCATTGGGCATGCTCGACTGGGCCAGCGCCGTTACCGTCAGACCGAGGGTCGCGCCGCCAAGAGCGGCACAGAGTCCTACCGCAAAGATGTTCGACAATTTCATTGGACCGCCTCCGCAAGTGATGGAAATCACCCTGCCCCAATGCCGTCAGGGTTCGCCCAAGGGCTTCGGGAGTCAAGGCCCCTGCCATGACACCTTGGAGGCGCGGGCGAGTTATTCCGGGGTATTGCCCGCCTTCAGTGCGGGCGGCCGGCCCGCTGCAGGCGGAAGCAGGGGCAGCCAGAGAGCGCCGCGCAGACAGCGGCAGGCAGACAGCGGCAGGCAGACTGCGGCAGTCGCCGAAGAGATCAGGTGATGTTGAAGCGCTGAAGCACGTCGGCCAGGTCGTCGCCGAACTGCGCGCCGCGGCGGATCAGCCCGACGTTCATCGGCAGCGCCTTCAGATCCGGATGGTCCGGATCCAGGCTGGTCAGAAGCGCGATGGGAATGGAACGGGTTGACGGCATGGCCGACAGGGCGCAGGCCAGATCGACCCCGCTCAGCCGCGGCATCACCTGCGCGGTGATCACCAGATCGGGCTTGGTTTCCAGGATGAGTTCCAGCGCCTCGATCGGGTTGGTGACGCTGGTCACCCGATAGCCGCAGGCGGCCAGCTCGCGGCCCACCACCTTGGCGGCGGCGCGCTGCGGGATGATGACCGTCACGTCCTTGTCAGTGATCTCCACGTCATCGACGTTGAAGGCGCTCTGCTGCGGCAGGGCGTGCAGCACCTCGGAGACTTTCTCCGCGTCCACGGCCTCGCCGTCCAGCAGGCTGCCGATGCGGTCTGCGAAGGCGATCAGGTCTTCGGCGTGGCGCGCTTCGACCGCTTCGATTTCGCTGAGGTATTCATCCAGGCGGTGGGTCAGAGGCCCGAAGCCGACGAGGTTCACCGCACGGGCCTTCATGCGCAGGTTGGCCGACTCCATGGCCAGGGTCCGCGCCGCCTCACGGGGGTCCAGGACGCCGTTTTTGACCTGCTGAACGCGCAGTTCCAGGTTCGACACGAGGTCGCGGGCCTCGTCGAGCGCCTCGCTCTCGCTCTGCGAGTCGACGGCTTCTTCGGAAATCAGCGCATTCGTGGGGTTCATGGGTCACTCCGTCCGGGCAGGGTTCTTGCGGCCGGCAGCATAGGGAGGCAGTGGTTAAGGCTGTCTAAAGGCCCCGCTGTCCTTGCGGGTTCTCTCAGGTGGGCAGCCAGACGCGGGCGCGCAGACCGCCGCCCGGGGCCTGTTCCAGCACCAGATCGCCCCCGTGGCTGCGAGCGACGTCGCGGGCGATGGTCAGGCCAAGGCCCACCCCGCCGGTGGTCGGGTTGCGCGACTGCTCCAACCGGAAGAAGGGTTTGAAGACGTCTTCATAACGCTCCGCGGGAATGCCCGGTCCGTCGTCGTCGATGATGACCTCCACCACGTTCCTGCGACGGCCCGCGCGCACGGAGACCTGCTGGCCGTAGCGCCGCGCATTGCCGATCAGATTGGTGAGGCAGCGGCGCATGGCTTCCCGGCGCAGCGGCAGCGCGATCTCCTGTTCCAGGTGCAGGTCGAGGGTGCCGCCGTCGCGCGACATCTGGCCCACGACATCGCGCAGCAGGGCGCAGAGGTCCGTCGTGACCGGCGCTTCCTTGCCTTCACCGCGTGCGAAGGCAAGGTAACCTTCGACCATGTGTTCCATCTCCACCACGTCGGACTGCAGTTCCTCGATGCCGGCGGCATCGTTCAGCATGGCGAGTTGAAGCTTCATGCGAGTGAGCGGTGTGCGCAGATCGTGGCTGACACCGGCCAGCATCTCGGTACGCTGCTGCACCTGGCGGTTCAGGCGGTCGCGCATGTTGATGAAGGCGACAGCGGCCTGACGCACCTCCGTCGCGCCTTCCGGCTTGAACTGCGCCACCTCCCGGCCCTTGCCGAAGGCCTCGGCGGCGCTCGCCAGCCGGCGGATCGGCTTCACCTGATTGCGCATGAAGATCAGGGCAACGCCGAACAACAGGATCGAACTGCCGATGGTCCAGAAGATGAAGAGGTAGGTGGTGGAGGAGAACAGACGCTCGTCGCTGACCAGAACGCGCAGGACGCCGCGGTTCAACTGCACCAGGATCTCGACGCGCTCGTCGAGGCTGCGGGTGTCGACCACAAAGGGCACGCCCAGGCGCTCCTCCAGAGCGTCCTGCAGGCGGGAGTCGACGATCCCGCGGATGACGACCTCGTCAGGGACAAGCAGTTCCGCGCCTTCGCTGAGCGAAAGCTCCAGGCGCATGGTGCTGTTGGCGAGGCTGAAGATCTGTACGAGCTGTTCGTTGGCTTCGGCGCGGTTGATCAGCCGCACCACCGCCGCCACGTCGCCGGCCAGCCCCTGCGCCAGCCGCTTGGTGATGGTGTCGTAATGCCGGTCGTAAAAGATCCAGGTGGTGATCACCTGCAGCAGGATCAGCGGCGTGACGATGATCAGCAGCGACCGGCCGAGCAGGGAGCGGGGCAGGAAGCGACGGATCGGGCCCGGTCCGCCCTGAGGGTAGAGCGGGTTCAGCAGGTTCTCCCGCGCGCCATCGGGTATTGCGGTTTCGTTCTTGGCGGCGTCGTCCGCTGGGTCCTTGCCCGCTTCGCCTCTGATCGCGTCGCTTTGCATCAGTCGGTCATCAGCACGTAGCCGGTGCCCCGCACGGTCTGCAGATAGCGTGGGAACTTCGGATCGCTCTCGATCTTGCGCCGCAGCCGCGTGACCTGCACGTCGATGGTGCGTGCGTTGCCGCTGACCTGGCTTTCATCGGAGAGCACCTGGCGGGTGATGGGTTCGCCCGCGTGCCGCGCCAGAGCCTTCAGGAGGGATGTCTCGGCGGTGGTGAGACGCACATAGAGTCCGGCGCGGGTGAGCTCTTCCCGGTCCAGGTCGAAACTGAACTCGCCGAAGGTGATGGCCGAGGAGGTTTTGGGCACCGCCGCGGGCACCCGGCGCAGGATGGCATTCACGCGCAGCACCAGTTCGCGCGGCTCGAAGGGCTTGGGCAGATAGTCGTCGGCGCCGGACTCGAAGCCGGCGATGCGGTCCTCGCTCTCATTCATGGCGGTCAACAGCAGGATCGGCACGCTGCTCCCCCGGCGCAGGGTCTGGGTCAGCTGCAGGCCGGTCTCGCCGGGCATCATGATGTCGAGCACCAGCAGGTCGAAGGCGAAGGAGGCCAGCTTGGCGCGCGCATCGGCGGCATCGACGGCGGTGGTGACGCGAAAGCCCTGTTCGCTGAGGTAGCGCTGCAGTAGGTCGCGCAGCCGCGTATCGTCATCGACGACCAGGATGTGGGCGGGCTCGCTGGCGGAAGCTGTCATGGCTCGAAGTATAGGTTGTGCGGCGCTTCAATCCTAGCATCGGGCAACCCCAGCATCGGGCAACCCCAGCATCGGGCAACCCCAGCATCGGGCAATCCTAGCGCCGGGTGGGCTGCTTTGGGCCGGGTTGCTTTGGCGCCGCTTGCTTTAGAGCGGGCGCTTCAGGCCGCTCGAAGCGGGCGCGGTCCGGCTCGTCGATGATGTTGGTCAGCACCGTGCGAAAGCCTTCCACCGCCGTGGCCCCGGCCTTGCGGTAGGCCCGCGCGATCCGCACCCGCTGGCGCTCGCTCAGTTTGCCTTCCAGCTCGCGCCCTTTCTCGGTCAGCTCCAGCAGGCGCTGGCGCCGGTCGCGCAGGCCCGGGCGCTGGGTGATGAAGCCCTCCCGCACCAACTGGCCCAGCACCCGCGACAACGACTGCTTGGTGATCCTCAGGATCGCCAGCAGCTCGGAAACGGTGATGCCGGGGTGGCGTCCGACGAAGTAGATCACCCGGTGGTGGGCCCGCCCGAAGCCGTAGTCCACCAGGATCTGATCCGGCTCCCCTGTGAAGTCGCGGTAGGCGAAAAACAGCAGCTCCATCGCCTGGCGCAGCTCCTCCTCGCGCAGGAAGAGGGGGTTGGGTCCGCCTTTTACGTCAGCCATGTTGACATATCTGCCTA
>NZ_JANQKD010000019.1 GCF_028281305.1 Pelagibius sp.
GGGCTTGGTCACCCTCTTGATCTGGTCGAGGTGCTGGTGCACCTCGCTGCAGGTCTCGTGGATGGACTTGAGCGGCGCGCCCGAGAGCTCCACCTGGCCGCCGGGTTCCAGCGAGACACTGGCCCCGTCCTGCGCCAGGGCGATGACGTTCTCGCCCTCCAGGACCGGCTTCCAGCCGAAGTCCTGCAACCCGGTCAGGAGGGCGTGGATGCTCTGGTCGCCGTGGTAGGGCAGCGGGCGATAGTCCGCCAGGGCGTAGCAGAACTTCTCGTGCTCGGTGCCGATGCGCCAGTCTTCGGGGGGTTTGCAGCCGGCTTCGAGATAGGCCACCAGCTGCGCCTTGTCGGTCAGGGTTTCACCCTGAACCTGGGGAGGAGCGGACATGTCTTGATTACCTTGTGCCGGAGCAGTCTCAGACCCGGAGGAGCTTCCTTCGCGTGCGTGGTGTCGGCACCCGCCCCCCAGGCACGCCCGACAATGGATCTCAACCCCGCCCCGTTCGTCGCATTCCTTAGGCGGTCCTCTTGCCGGGACCTGCCGCAACACTTGAGCTATTTGATTATTGCCGTCAGACCGGCGATTTCAATCCCCGTCGTCGCCCCGTCCGCCATCGTCCGGGTCCTCCAGATCAGCCCGCCGGGAAGCCCGCCAGATCCGCCGGCGGCCGTTCGGCGCCGTCGCCCAGCACCGCCTGCCAGCAGGCCAGGGCCGCCAGCGCCGCCGTATCGGCGCGCAGAATCCGCGGCCCCAGGCCCACGGGCACAGCAAAGGGCAGTTTGCGAAGAGCGTCAAGTTCACTTTCCGCGAAGCCGCCCTCGGGTCCCGTGAGGATCGCCCAGGGCCCGGCGGGGCCTGGAGT
The DNA here is from genome assembly GCF_028281305.1 of Pelagibius sp. Taxonomy (GTDB): domain Bacteria; phylum Pseudomonadota; class Alphaproteobacteria; order Kiloniellales; family Kiloniellaceae; genus Pelagibius. The sequence goes on from NZ_JANQKD010000019.1 coordinate 860, forward strand.
CTCCGCCCGAACCGCCTGCAGCGCCTCGGCGATGGGCCGCGCCGCGCCCCACTCGGCGCAGACGATCAGGCGCCGACCCTCCGGCCAGCCGTCCAGCACCGCGCCCAGGCTGCAGGTGGCCCGCACCTCGGGCACGCTCAGCCGCTCGCACTGTTCGGCGGCCTCACGGGCATTGGCGGCCAGGCGCTCTTCGTTGACCCGGCTGACCGCGGTGAAACGGGTCATCACCGGCTGCAGCAGGGCGCAGCCCAGCTCCGTCGCCTTCTCGGCGATGAAGTCGATGCGCGCCCGCTTGATCGGCGCGAAGACCAGCCAGAGGTCGGGTTCGGGAACCGGCCGGCGCAGCTGGGCACCGACTTTGAGGGAACACCAGCCCTTGCCGAGCCCTTCGATCTCCGCCAGCCATTCGCCGTCGCGTTCGTTGAAGACCGCCAGCTTCGCGCCCGGCGCCAGCCGCAGGACCGAGCGCAGGAAGTGCGCGCGATCCCGTTCCAGGCCAAGGCTCTGCCCCTCGGCCAGGCTGTCGGCGACATAAAGCCGCGTCGACGGTCTAGCCCCTGCCATGATTGACTTCCGGCGGCACGTCTTTCTCCCAGCCCGATTCGCCGCTAAACAGTAGGCCATGAACGCCAGCGCGCCCAGCCCCGCCCCCGACACGGCCCCCAACACGGCCAGCGATATCCGCGCCGACCACTGGGTGGTGCGCCTGGCGCCGCCGGGCCTGCGGCCCTATGCGCGGCTCGCCCGCTTCGACCGGCCGATCGGCGTCTGGCTGCTGCTGTTCCCCGGCTGGTGGGCCATCGCCCTCGCCGATGCCGCCCAGAGCACCGCCGTGCAGAACAGCGTGGCCCCGTCCTGGTTCCTCTATCTGCTGTTCGGCCTCGGTGCCGTGCTGATGCGCTCCGCCGGCTGCACGGTCAACGACATCCTGGACCGCGACTACGATGCCAAGGTGGCGCGCACCGCCGACCGGCCGATCCCCAGCGGCGAAGTGAGCCTGGCTCAGGCAAGCGTTTTCCTGCTGCTTTTGCTGCTGGCGTCCTTCGCCATCCTGCTGCAGATGAACGCGCTGACCATCGTCGTCGGCTGCGCCTCCCTGCTGCTGGTCTTCCCCTATCCCCTGATGAAGCGCATCACCTATTGGCCGCAGCTCTGGCTCGGCCTGACCTTCAGTTGGGGCGCGCTGCTCGGCTGGACGGCGGTGACCGGGGCCCTCGGCTGGCCCTCGCTGCTGCTCTATCTCGGCGGCATTGCCTGGACCCTGGGCTACGACACCATCTACGCCCACCAGGACAAGGAGGACGATGTCCTCATCGGGGTGAAGTCGACGGCCCTGAAGCTGGGCACCGCCACCAAGCCATGGCTGCTTGTGTTCTACGGCGTTGCGCTGGCGCTGTTCGGGTCGGCGGGCGCGGTCGCGGGCCTGCTCTGGCCATTCTGGATCGGGCTGGCGGCGGTCGCGCTCCACCTGCTCTGGCAGGTGGCGGCCCTGAAGATGGACACCCCCCACGACTGCCTTACCAAGTTCAAGTCCAACCGCTTCGTCGGCTGGCTGTTCCTGGCCGCTGTCTGGGCCGGCAGCCCCTGGCTTCATGGTTGGCTGGGGCTCTCCTGATGAGCCCCGCGCCATGACTCTTGCCGCCCTCACCGCACCGGACGACTTCGTGCGCGCCAACACCCGCCTGCAACGACCGCCGCTGATCCCGGAGATCCAACTCCACCTGGCCAGCGAGGTGGTGCCGCTGTGGCAGGCGACGGAGGAAGAACTTGCACGCCAGGGCCTGCCGCCGCCCTTCTGGGCCTTTGCCTGGGCCGGCGGCCAGGCGCTGGCCCGCTATCTGCTGGACCACCCGGCCGTCGTGCGCGGCAAACGCGTGTTGGACTTCGCCGCCGGCTCCGGCGTCCAGGGCATCGCCGCCAAGCTGGCCGGCGCGGCCAGCGTCGAGGCCGTGGAGATCGACCCCTTCGCCTGCGCCGCCTGCCGCCTCAATGCGAAAGCCAACGGCACCGAGATCGCCGTGCGCGAAAACGACCTCGTCGGCTGCGCCAATCCCGGCTGGGACGTGGTGCTGGCCGGCGATGTCTGCTACGAGCGCCCGGCGGCCGAGAAGATCACCGCCTGGCTGCGCAGCCTGGCCGATGCGCGCTGCCTGGTGCTGATGGGCGATCCCGGGCGTACCTACCTGCCGCGCGGGGGACTGGAGCGGGTGGTCGGCTATGCGGTCAAGACGACCCGCGAGTTGGAGGACAGCGACCTGCGCAATGCCGTGGTCTGGAAGGTCGCCGCAGCGGAGGGCGCGAAGGAGCAAACAGCCCGGTAGACTCCTTCATGTTTTGACGGCACCGGACCGCTCCCCCTCCCGGCCACCCATAGGATACTGGCCCCATGAATCAATCGGGGGGTGGCCGGGAGGGGGAGCGGGCTGGAACCGCATCGACGTAAGTCGAAAACCCGCTAATCCGCCACCCCGGCGCAGAGCAGGTTGGCGGCGCCGTAGTGGGCGACCACCGGCTCCCCGGTCTGATCGTTGTCGGTGAAGATCGCAATGGCGTGGACGCTGTCCCGGGGCTTGCGGCCGAAGGCGGCCTGGTAGTCCGCCAGCAGGTCGCGCTTTTCCTCGACCCAGGCCGCCGGCCCGTCGGAGCCCGTCTCCACCACGATGGAGCGCACCACCCCCGGCAGGTAGGGGGAGTCGACGATGTCTTCG
>NZ_JANQKD010000102.1 GCF_028281305.1 Pelagibius sp.
GTCCGCGCGCAAATCGGCATGGTGCTGAACCTCGACAAGTGCATCGGCTGTCACACCTGCTCGGTCACCTGCAAGAACGTCTGGACCAACCGGGAAGGCATGGAATACGCCTGGTTCAACAACGTCGAGACCAAGCCCGGCATCGGCTATCCCAAGGAATGGGAAAACCAGAAACGCTGGAACGGTGGCTGGGAGCGTACGCGAAACGGCGGCCTGCGCCCCAAGATGGGGGCCAAATGGCGGGTATTGGCGAAGATTTTCGCCAATCCCGACCTGCCGGAGATCGACGACTACTACGAGCCTTTCACCTTCGATTACGAGCACCTGCAGAAGGCGCCGGAACTGGAGGCGTCCCCAACGGCGCGTCCGCGCTCGCTGATCACCGGCGAGCGCATGGAGAAGATACACTGGGGGCCGAACTGGGAGGAGATCCTGGGCGGGGAGTTCGAAAAGCGCTCCAGGGACGTCAACTTCGAGGGCGTGGAGAAGGAGATCTACGGCGTTTTCGAGAACACCTTCATGATGTACCTGCCGCGCCTCTGCGAACACTGCCTGAACCCGACCTGCGTGGCGGCCTGCCCTTCCGGTGCAATCTATAAGCGGGCCGAAGACGGCATCGTGCTGATCGACCAGGAGAAATGCCGCGGCTGGCGGATGTGCGTCTCCGGCTGCCCCTATAAGAAGATCTACTACAACTGGTCGTCCGGAAAGTCAGAGAAATGCATCTTCTGCTACCCGCGCATCGAGGCGGGCCAGCCCACCGTCTGCTCGGAGACCTGCGTCGGGCGTATCCGCTATCTGGGCGTGCTGCTCTATGACGCCGACAGGATAGGCGAGGCGGCGGCAACGCCAGAGGCCGGCGATCTCTACCAGGCGCAGCTCGACATTTTTCTCGACCCCAACGATCCGGAGGTGATCGCCCAGGCGCGCCACGATGGCGTGCCGGAGGCCTGGCTGGAGGCGGCACAGCGCTCGCCGGTGTGGAAAATGGCGATGGACTGGAAGGTCGCCTTCCCGCTCCACCCCGAATACCGCACCCTGCCCATGGTCTGGTACGTGCCGCCCCTCTCGCCGATCCAGTCGGCGGCCGAGGCCGGCAAGATCGCCTGGGACGACGGGCTGCCCGACGTCTCGGCCCTGCGCATTCCGCTGCGCTATCTGGCAAACCTCCTGACCGGCGGCAACGAGCAGCCGGTGGCCGAGGCCCTGCAGCGCATGCTGGGCATGCGCGCCTACATGCGGGCCAAGACGGTCGACGGCGTCGTCGACGAGGTCCTGGCGGAGCGGGTCGGCCTCACCCCGCGGCGCATCGAAGAGATGTATCACGTCATGGCGATCGCCAATTACGAGGACCGCTTCGTCATTCCGACAGCGCACCGGGAGGTCGGCGAGGACGCCTACGACCTGCGCGGCTCCTGCGGCTTCAGCTTCGGCAACGGCTGCTCCGAGGGCACCAGCGGCGGCAACCTCTTTGGCGGCGGACGCAAGAAGACCGTCAAGACCCCAACGGAGGTGATGTGATGGCCAAGACCTTCAAGGTTCTCTCCCTCCTGCTGGCCTATCCCGAGGAGGAACTGCAGACCGCCGCCGGAAGCATGAAAGCGGTGTTGGAACAGGAAAGGCTGATCCCGGCACCCTGCCTTACCGGCCTCTCGAAGCTGCTGGACGAGATTGCCGCCGGCGACCTCTACGACCTGCAGGCCCGCTACGTTCTGCTGTTCGACCGCACGCGCTCGCTCTCTCTCCATCTCTTCGAGCATATCCACGGCGAGAGCCGCGACCGCGGCCAGGCGATGGTGGATCTGGCGGAACACTACGCGGACCACGGCCTCCATCTTTCGGCCCGCGAACTGCCGGACTTTCTGCCGCTGTTCCTGGAGTTTCTCAGCACACGGCCGCTGCCGGAGGCGCGCGAGTTGCTCGGCCAGCCGCTGCACGTGGTCTGTGCCCTGGGCGAGCGTCTGCGCAAGCGCAAGAGCAGCTACGCCTGGGTCTTCCTTGCCCTGGAAGCCATTGCCCGGGGAAAGCCGTCGAAGGAGGCCATTGAGAGCCTCCTGGCCGAAACCGACGAGAACCCGGAAGATCTCGCCGCCCTCGACCGCGCCTGGGAGGACCAGCCTGTGACCTTCGGGCCCGGTACGGCACCCGGGGGCGGCTGCCCGGCAGCACGGGACACCCTCGCCCGCATGGACAGCCCCGCTACACAGCGCGGCCCGGCCCCGAACCGCCCGTAAGGAGCACGCGTCATGGCCTCGTTTCTGAACACCTTCTTCTTCGGCATCTATCCTTACATCTGCCTCGCCATCATGATCCTGGGTTCGATCTTTCGCTATGAGCGCGAGCCCTACACCTGGCGCTCCGGTTCAAGCCAATTGCTGCGGCGGCGGCAGTTCCTGATCGGCTCCAACCTCTTCCACGCCGGCATCCTGTTTCTCTTTCTCGGTCACTTCGTCGGTCTGCTGACGCCGCACTGGGCCTACGAACCCTTCATCAGCGCGCCGGCCAAACAGATGCTGGCCATCGTCGCCGGCAGCATCGCCGGTGTGGTCTGCCTGGTGGGCCTGACGATCCTCCTGCACCGGCGCCTCTACGACCCGCGCATAAGGGTTACGAGCACCTTCAGCGACGTTGCGATCCTGATCATTCTCTGGGTTCAGCTTGTCTTGGGACTGCTGACCGTGCCGTTCTCGCTGGCGCATTCGGACGGCAGCGTGATGTTGCGACTGTCGGAATGGGCGCAGCGCATTGTCACCCTGCGAGGCGATGCGGCCGAGCTGGTAGCCGGTCTTGCCTGGCCCTATCAGATTCATCTGGTCCTGGGATTGACGATCTTCCTGCTGTTCCCCTTCAGCCGCCTGGTCCACATCTGGAGCGCCCCGGTCCGCTATCTCTGGCGTCCCGGCTACCAGATCGTGCGCTCCCGCCGCCCGGCCTCCGGCGGCCACGCCCAGACACCGGCGGAGTGAATTCATGCAAGCGATCCGCATCAACGACGTGACGATTCCCGAAGCGGCGGTGCTGGCGGAAGCGCAGCATCATCCCGCCGCCGACCCGGAGACGGCGCGCGCCGCTGCGGCCGAGGCGCTGGCGGTGCGCGAGCTCCTTCTGCAGGAGGCTCGTCGCCAGGGGCTCGAACCTGACCTGCAGACAGACGGCGACGGACGCCGCGAGACCGAGGAGGACGCCCTGATCCGCTGCCTGCTGGATGCCAATGTGACAGTGCCACAGGCCGATCCCAAGACCTGCCGGCGCTACTACGACAACAACCGGCAACGCTTCCGCAGTCCCGATCTCTACGAGGCGGCGCATATCCTCTTCGCAGCATCGGCGGACAACGCAGAAGCCTATGAAAAGGCCGCATCCAAGGCCGCGGCGGCAGTCGCCGCTTTGCAGGAGGATCCCTCTGGCTTCGAGCGGCTGGCCCGGGAACTCTCCGACTGCAGCTCGGCGAAAGACGGGGGCCGTCTCGGTCAGGTCGCCCGCGGCGACACGGTACCGGAATTCGAAACCTTCCTCTGCAACCTGGAGGAAGGCCAGCTCTGTCCGCTGCCGATCCGCACCCGCTACGGCGTTCACGTCCTGCGGCTCGACCGCCGCATCATGGGCCGGCAACTGCCCTTCGACGCCGTGCAAGACCGCATCACCGACTATCTGCAGACTGCAAGCTGGCAGCGGGCAGTGGCCCAGTACATCCGCGTGCTGGCGGGGCGTGCCGCGATTTCCGGTATCACCCTGGAGGCTGCCGCCACGCCGCTTGTACAGTGAGTTTCCGAAGAGGCCCGCGAAGGGTCCAGCCCAGGTTAGGAATACGGGAGGGCGAACCCATGAGACCTGCCATTGCCAAGCGCCCGCGACTCGAGGCGATGCCGGCGAGCCTGCTGGCAAAACCCCTGGATTACATCTTCGCCGACCACTTCCGCCAACGCACGCTCTGCAATCTCCTGGAAGAGCTTGCCGACGCAACCGCACTCGACGAAGCCCTCGCACGCGAGGTCGTTGCCTTTCTGGTCGGCGACATGGCGGTACATGTCTTGGACGAAGAGGACGATCTCTTTCCGCTTCTGCGCAGGCGCTGTCCGCCGGAAGACGAAATCGAGGCCGTTCTGGGCGCCCTCGCCCGGGAGCACGAAGCCGACGAGCGGATGGCAGGGAACATCGTCGAGGGTTTGCAAGCCTGCGTGGCAACGGGCAACGCCCCGCGCGCTGATCCGGACCTCCGTGCCAGGCTTACGGAATTCGCCCGCCGCCAACGCCGTCACCTGGCCGTCGAGAACAGCATCGTCCTGCCCATCGCCCGGCAACGCCTGACCGAACTGGACCTGGCGAACCTCACGAAGCGCATGACGGAGCGGCGCGCCTAGGCTGTGGTGACAATTTATGATTTTGGGGATTCCCTTTTTCATCTGGGCATGATTCAAGACTGACCTTTGAGGAGGTCAGTCTTGGGTCGGCAT
>NZ_JANQKD010000061.1 GCF_028281305.1 Pelagibius sp.
TCAACCAGGGCGACGACGAGTCGAAGAAGCTCTACTGCATCTACGTCGCCGTCGGCCAGAAGCGCTCCTCGGTCGCAAAGTTCGTGAAGACCCTGGAGGACTACGGCGCGCTGGAATACTCCATCGTCGTCTCGGCCACGGCATCCGAGCCGGCGCCGCTGCAGTTCCTGGCGCCCTACACCGGCTGCACCATGGGCGAGTTCTTCCGCGACAACGGCGCCCACGCCGTGATCATCTACGACGATCTCTCCAAGCAGGCGGTCGCCTACCGGCAGATGTCGCTGCTGCTGCGCCGCCCGCCGGGCCGCGAAGCCTATCCCGGCGACGTTTTCTATCTGCACTCCCGCCTGCTGGAGCGGGCCGCGAAGATGGGCGACGACGCCGGCAACGGCAGCCTGACCGCCCTGCCGGTCATCGAGACCCAGGCCGGCGACGTTTCCGCCTACATCCCCACCAACGTGATCTCCATCACCGACGGCCAGATCTTCCTGGAAACCGGCCTGTTCTATAAAGGCATCCGCCCGGCGCTGAACGTCGGCCTCTCGGTCAGCCGCGTGGGCTCTTCGGCGCAGATCAAGGCAATGAAACAGGTCGCCGGCACCATCAAGCTGGAACTGGCTCAGTTCCGCGAGATGGAAGCCTTTTCTCAGTTCGCCTCCGACCTCGACGCCGCCACACAGCGCCTGCTGGCACGCGGATCGCGCCTGACGGAGCTGTTGAAGCAGCCGCAGTACTCGCCCCTGGCGGTCGAGGAGCAGGTCGCGGTGATCTTCGCCGGCGTGCGCGGCTATGTCGACGGCGTGCCGGTCAACCAGGTGACGGCCTTCGAGGCCCAGCTTCTCGCGAAGCTGCGGGCCGAGGGGACCGACATCCTGACGGCGATCCGCACCGAACAGGCCATCTCCGAGGGGACCGAGGAAAAGCTGAAGACCTTCCTCGATTCCTTCGCCAAGACCTTCGCCGCCTGATCGCGAAGCGGTTTGATCCACTAGCAAGAAGGCGGAGCGAGGACGGCTTATGCCGAATCTCAAGGACCTGAAAGTTCGGATCGACAGCGTCAAGTCGACGCGCAAGATCACCTCGGCCATGAAGATGGTGGCCGCCGCCAAGCTGCGCCGCGCGCAGGAGCAGGCGGAGGCTTCGCGGCCCTACGCACAGCGCATGGAGCGCATGCTGGGCTCCCTGGCCGCTGCGGCGGCGGGGCAGGCCGGGGCGCCCAAGCTGCTGGCCGGCAGCGGCAGCGACGAGACCCATCTCATTGTTGTGGCCACGGCCGACCGCGGTCTCTGCGGCGGCTTCAACACCTCCATCGTGCGCGAAGCGCGCCGCACCGCCAATGCCCTGCTGGAGCAGGGCAAGACGGTGAAGTTCATCTGCGTGGGCCGGAAGGGGCGCGACCAACTGCGCCGCGACTTCGGCGAGCGCATCATCGACACCGTCGAAGACATCGCGCGGCCCAGCCTTTCCTTCGACAAGGCGGCGGCCATCGGCGAGCGGGTGGTGGCGATGTTCGAGGCCGGCGAGTTCGACGTCTGCACCATGTTCTACGCCGAGTTCCGCTCGGCCATTTCGCAGATCGTCACGCCGCAGCAGTTGATCCCCTTCGCGGCGCCGGCAAAGGCCGACAACGGGAACGGCGACGACAACGGTACCGATGAAGAGGGCGGCAACGACGCGCTGGACGGCGCGGTGTATGAGTATGAGCCCGGTGAGGAGGAGATCCTCACCGCCTTGCTGCCGACCAACATCTCCATTCAGATCTTCAAGGCTCTGTTGGAGAACGCGGCCAGCGAGCACGGCGCCCGCATGACCGCGATGGATAACGCGACGCGCAACGCCGGCGAGATGATCAACAGCCTGACGCTGGTCTATAACCGCACCCGTCAGGCCGCGATCACCGGCGAACTGATCGAGATTATTTCCGCTAAGGAAGCGATGTAACGGCGGCTGCCGCCGCGCCCCCGTCACGGCGAAGGGTGCAAGCGGCTACCAAGGAGCAAGACTATGGCAGACAACCTCGTTGGCAAAGTTACCCAGGTGATGGGCCCGGTGGTGGACGTGCACTTCACCGGCGACCTGCCGCCGATCCTCAACGCGCTGGAGACCACCAACGACGGCAAGCGCCTGGTTCTGGAGGTCGCGCAGCACCTGGGCGAGAACATGGTGCGTTCCATCGCCATGGACGCCTCCGAGGGGCTGGTGCGCGGCCAGGAGGTCAAGGACACCGGCAGCCCGATCTCGGTGCCGGTGGGCCCCGAGATGCTGGGGCGCATCATCAACGTGGTGGGTGAACCCATCGACGAGCGCGGACCCGTGAACACTGCGCGTAGCGCGCCGATCCACCGCGAAGCGCCGGAGTTTGCCGACCAGTCCACCGAAGCCGAGATGCTGGTCACCGGCATCAAGGTCGTCGACCTGCTGGCACCTTACTCCCGTGGCGGCAAGATCGGCCTCTTCGGCGGTGCCGGCGTCGGCAAGACGGTGCTGATCCAGGAGCTGATCAACAACGTTGCGAAGACCCACGGCGGCTACTCGGTTTTCGCCGGGGTCGGCGAGCGGACCCGCGAGGGCAATGACCTCTATCACGAGATGATGGAGTCCGGCGTTATCGACCTGGAAGGCGATTCCAAGGTGGCCCTGGTGTTCGGCCAGATGAACGAGCCTCCGGGCGCGCGCGCCCGCGTCGCCCTGACCGGCCTCTCCCAGGCCGAGTACTTCCGCGACGAGGAAGGCCAGGACGTGCTGTTCTTCGTGGACAACATCTTCCGCTTCACCCAGGCCGGTTCCGAGGTCTCGGCGCTGCTGGGCCGCATTCCCTCGGCGGTGGGCTATCAGCCGACCCTGGCCACTGACATGGGCACCTTGCAGGAGCGCATCACCACCACCAAGAAGGGCTCCATCACCTCGGTGCAGGCCATCTACGTGCCGGCCGACGATCTGACCGACCCGGCGCCGGCTACCTCCTTCGCCCACTTGGACGCGACGACGGTGCTGTCCCGCCAGATTGCAGAGCTGGGTATCTATCCGGCGGTCGACCCGCTCGACTCCACCAGCCGTATTCTCGATCCCCAGGTGGTTGGCGAGGAACACTATAATGTGGCTCGCGAAGTGCAGCGCATTCTGCAGAGCTACAAGGCCCTGCAGGACATCATCGCCATCCTGGGCATGGACGAGCTCTCGGAAGAGGACAAGCTCACCGTGGCCCGCGCGCGCAAGATCCAGCGCTTCATGTCCCAGCCCTTCGACGTGGCCCAGGTCTTCACCGGCAGCCCCGGCGTGCAGGTCTCCATCGAAGACACCGTGCGCGGCTTCAAGGGCATCTGCGACGGCGAGTACGACCATCTGCCCGAGGCGGCCTTCTACATGGTCGGCGCCATCGAGCAGGCCGTCGAGAAGGCCCGCAAACTGGCGGCGGAAGCAGCCTAGGTTCTTAACGCACGGGCAAGCGAAAGCCTGGAATAAAAGGCGGACGAAAAGGTCATGGCCGAAGGCAAGGTGTCATTCGAACTCGTCTCTCCGGAGCGTCTGCTGCTCTCCGAAGAGGTCGACATGGTCGTGGTTCCCGGCGAGGAGGGCGACTTCGGCGTGCTGACCCGTCACACGCCGTTGATCTCCACCCTTCGGCCCGGTGTGATCCAGGTTCACAACGGCGTCGCGGTCAGCGAGTCGATTTTCGTTGCCGGCGGCTTTGCCGAGGTGACTCCCGCCCGCTGCACGGTCCTGGCCGAAGAGGCCGTCGCGGTGGGTGAGATCGACCGCGCGGCCACCGAGCAGCGCCTGAGCGACGCCCGCGACGACCTTCTCGACGCCAAGGACGATGCCGAGAAGGCCAGTGCCGAGCGCCGCATCGCGGTCGCCGAGGCCATGCTGCAGGCAGCCGCTTAAGCGCCTTTCCGCAGCGGCTTTTCGGAGCCAGCCCCCTTGCGAAAAGCTGCGTTCGTTCGCACCTCATTGTAGTGGTTGATTGTCCGCAACCCTATGTTAGGCTGCGGCGATTCTCCGCGATTCACTAAAGTGTCATAGTGCTGGAACGCGTTTTTTTTGGTGGGCGTAGGCAATCACGATGGCGGTCGGTCACTGGACTCTCGACGACATTTCCTGGCAGCGCTTCGATCCTGAGAAGGTGGATCCGGAGCTGCTCAAGCTCGTCAAAGCAGCCGGCATGGTCGAGTATAACGGCGGCGTTTATGCCGACTATCTCTGCAATGTCTTTCCCGACGATGCAGAGTTCCAGCAGGCAGCGAAGATCTGGGCGCGTGAGGAAGTCCAGCACGGCGAGGCGCTCGGACGTTGGGCGACGATGGCGGATCCCAGCTTCGATTTCGACGCCTGTTTCGAGCGTTTCCGCGCGGGCTATCAAATTCCGGTGGATGCCGCGGCCTCGGTGCGCGGCTCGCGCTCCGGCGAGCTTGTGGCCCGCTGCATCGTGGAGGTCGGGACCTCGTCCTTCTACGCCTCCATGGCATCGATGAGCGATGAGCCGGTGCTGAAGGAGATCTGCCGGAAGATCGCGGCGGACGAACTCCGGCACTACAAGCTCTTCTACACCCATCTGAACCGCTACCTCGAGCGGGAGAAGATCGGCCGCTGGCGCCGCATCGGGGTCGCCCTTGGCCGGATCGGCGAAAGCGAGGACGACGAACTCGCCTATGCCTTCTTCGCGGCCAATGACGATGGCACCCCTTACGACCGCAAGCGCCACGGGCAGGCCTATCTGAATCGGGTCTACGCCTGCTATCAGCCCGATCACGTGCAGCGCGCCGTTTCGATGATCTTCAAGGCGGCGGGCCTCAACCCGCAGAGCCGCTTGTCATCGCTGGTATCCCGGCTCGCCTTCGCCATGCTGCGCCTGCGCAGCCGCCGCGCCGCCGCCGCGGCCTAAGCTCAGCCTGGCCTTCAGGGCTTCCCAGTCACTGTTTGCTGAGCGCGGCCGACCGCAGCTTACGCGACAAGGTGCGCGAATTCCCGCAGCACGGCCTGATAGGTGTCGCGCTTGAAGGCGATGGTCAGGTCCGGCAGGCGGTGGAAGTCCTCCCAGCGCCAGTCGCTGAACTCCGGATGCTTGGTCTCCAGATTGATCTCGCTGTCGGCGCCGAGGAAGCGCATGGCAAACCACTTCTGTTCCTGCCCGCGGTAGCGCCCGCCGCGTACGCGCTCCACCAGGGCCGGCGGGAAGTCGTAGCGCAGCCAGTCGCCGGTCTCGGCAAGCACCGTGACGTTGTCGGTGCCGATCTCCTCGTGCAGTTCGCGCAGCGCCGCCGCCTTGGGATCCTCGCCCTTGTCGATGCCCCCCTGGGGCATCTGCCAGGCGAGCGGGTTGTCCTTCTTGGCATCGATGCGCCGGGCGACGAATACGCGGTTCTCTTTGTTCAGCATCAGGATGCCGACGCAGGGGCGGTAGGGCAGCTTGGCGATCTGCTTCGGGCTCAGCATCAACGGCTCTCCTGCCGGCCCACCAGGGCGGAAATCGGGGCGATCACCATGCCGCGGGCGTTGATCTCCGTTGACCAGTCGGCCAGGCGCTGCAGGGTGACGGGATAGGGCTGGGCCATGGCGACGGCCGATCCTTCCGACAGCGCGATGCGCTCGATCTGCGCCAGACGCGCGTCGATCGCCACGCGGCTGGCCTGGCGTTCGTCGATGGAGCGGTTGTTGAAGGCGCTCTTCAGGCCGATCTCGGCCGCCACGGCAGGCGCCACCGAGCGTTCCGTCGTGCGGTTGTCGAGAAAGATCAGGCCGCGCGACTTCAGCTCCCTCAGCAGGGTTTCCATGTGCTCGCGCGAGGCGGTGAAGCGCGAACCCATGGTGCCGGCCACGCCCACATAGGCGCTGCCGCGGCTCAGCACCCAGTCCAGGCGGTCGAGATTGTCTTCCGCGCTGAGGCTGGTGAGCAGGGCCTGCGGCCCCGGGTCGTCGTTGGGAAAACTGGCCGGCTCCATCGGCAGGTCGATCATCACCTCGTGGCCGCGCGCGCGGGCCAGGGCGATCCAGCGTTCCAGACCGCGGGCGTAAGGACTGAAGGAGAGGGTTATGGCCGGCGGCAGATTGTCGATCGCCGCCTGGGTGGCGCTGTCGGAAAGGCCGAGCCCCGTAAGCACCACGGCAATCCGGGGCCGCTGATCCTCCGTGTTGAAAGGCTGGCGAAAGCGCTCCCAGTACGGCAGATCCTCCGGCGCCGGGGGAATGATCGGCACGCTGACGCTTTGCGGCGCCTCGGTTTCCGCATCAGGCAGTGCGGCCGCCTGATCAGGTGCGGGGTCCAGCCCCGGGTTTGGCCCTGGGTTTGGCCCTGGGTTTGGCCCCGGGTTCGGCATTGCGGCCAGATCGCTTTCGGTTAGGGCTGCAGGGGCCGCCGGCTTGGGCTGCGGCAGGGCGACGCTGGCGGCTGCGCCGCTGCCCGTGGGCGCGGGGGCCTCGCCGGGTGCGGCTGACCCGTCCGGGTCACTGGCTTCGTCCGTCGCGCTTGCCTGCTGGGCCGGCTGCAGGGTCTCTTCTGCTGTCTCGGACGCGGAGTCCGCGGCGGCCGCCGGAGAGTCTGTTGGCGACGGGGCGTCCGCGCTCTGCGGCGCGGGGTTCCCGGGTGCCTCCTGGGCCTCCGCCGGGCCGGGAGCGTCCGGTGCTTCCGGCGGGGGAGAGGCGGAGGCAGCCGTGTCGGAGGTCTCTGCAGCTCCGGTCTCTGCTCGGTCGGTCTCTGCTAAGTCGGTCTCTGCTGCGTCGGTCTCTGCGGCCGTGGTCGGTGTCTCCCCGTTGCCGTCGTGCCCGGCTATGGGTTCATCGGGGGCTGTCGCTTCATCGGCGCTGGCCTGAGAGGTCGCGGAGGGCTCTGCCGGGGGGTCGGGGGCCACGATCATGGCCGGAGGCGGCGGCAGAGCGACCTGGACCGGATCGGCGGACGGCGGCGGGGCGGTCAGCAGTGCAAAGGCGCCCAACGCTCCCAGACCGCCCAGCACCAGCAGCCAGGCGCCGGCCAGCAGCAGCGAACCGATCGAAAATCTACGCAAGGCGGCGGCCGTTAAGACGCCACAGGCCGCGCGCGGTCATTCCACGCGCGGCGCTGCGGCCAGCGAGCTGTCCCAAGACGACTCGTCATGCTTCGATTCCGGGCTCCTATGGCGGCCCGCTCTCCGGCACCCCCTGCGCCGAATCAGCGTTCGTATCCTTTCGCTAGTTTACGACACGCTGGTTGTAAAGGGCCAGACCACGCAGCAGGTCGATGGCGCGGGCGAGCTGATAGTCCTGCTCGGCCGCCTCAGAGAGGGCGTGGACTTCCGGCTCGCCTTCCGCGGCGGGTTCTTCCTCGTCGAGCCCGTTGTCGCCGTTGGGGTTGTCGAGGGCACCGCGCAGGTCCGCCTCGCGCCGCCGCGGCCCGTTGCTCTCTTCAGTCTCGATGGTGGCCGGCTCGACCACGATGTCCGGGTCGATGCCGAGCGCCTGAATGGACCGGCCGGAGGGCGTGAAGTAGCGCGCCGTCGTCAGGCGCATGGCGCCGTTGAGGCCGAGCGGGATGATGGTCTGGACCGATCCCTTTCCGAAGGAGCGCGTGCCCATGATGATCGCCCGGCGATGGTCTTGCAGCGCCCCCGCGACGATCTCCGAGGCGGAGGCCGAACCGCCGTTGATCAGCACCACCAGCGGCAGCCCTTCGGCCAGATCGCCGTCCTTGGCGTTGAAGCGCTGGGAGTCATCGACGATGCGCCCGCGCGTCGAGACGATCTCGCCCTGATGGATAAAGGCGTCCGAGACGTCGATGGCCTGATCCAGCAGGCCGCCCGGGTTGTTGCGCAGGTCGATCACATAGCCCTTCAGATCGCTGCCCAGTTCGGTCTTGATCTCTTCGATCGCCGTCTTCAGGCCCGGCGTGGTCTGCTGGTTGAAGGTGGTGATGCGGATGTAGCCGACGTTGTCCTCGACCCGGCTGCGCACGGAGCGGATCCTGATGATGTCGCGGGTGATGGTCAGCTCGAAGGGCTCGGAGCCCTCGCGGCGGATGGTCAACTCCAGATCGGTGTTGACGGGACCGCGCATCTTGTCGACGGCCTCGTTGAGGGTGAGGCCGAGAATGGGCTCGCCGTCGAGATGGGTGATGAAGTCTCCCGGCTGCACGCCGGCCCGGTGCGCCGGCGTGTCGTCAATCGGCGAGACCACTTTTACGAAGCCGTTCTCCATGGTCACCTCGATGCCGAGGCCGCCGAACTCGCCCTTGGTCTGCACCCGCATATCGCCGAAGGAATCGGCGTTGAGGTAGCTTGAGTGGGGATCCAGCGTCGAGAGCATGCCCTGAATGGCGAACTCGATGAGCTGCTCGTCGGTCACCTCCTCGACGTAATCGGCGCGCACCCGCTCGAAAACGTCGCTGAAGAGCTTCAACTGCCGATAGGTGTCAGAGCGGTCTTCCTGTGCAATGGAAACCGTAGGCAGGACAATGAAAAAGGCGGCCGCAAGAGCCGTAATCTGGAATTTGCGCATTAACCTCGCACCTTGTCATCTTTGGTCGCCAGCCAGGGCAGGGGATTGATTGCCTGTCCGGTACGGCGAAGTTCCAAATAAAGCTCCGGATTACGGCCCGCCAGGTCGCTCATCTGCGCTACCGGCTCGCCTGCCAGAACCCACTGTCCGACCACGGCATCGATACGATCGAGACCGGCAAGTATGGTATGATATCGCTCGCCGTGGTCGATGATCAAGATTTGGCCATAGCCGCGGAAATCCCCGGCATAGGCGACTCTGCCGTCGAAAGGGGCGACAATTTGCGCCCCGGGGCGGCCCTGAATGGTGATTCCCTGGGCCGTATCACCATCTGTTGAACTCCTGTGGCCGTAAAGCCGCACGATTTCACCGCGCATCGGCATGTTCAGGCTGCCCGGATCGCTGGGAAAGGGCCGCAAGCTGCGTGGCGGCGCCTGGCGGGCCGTCTGCTGGGCCCGTGCCGCGGCATCGGCCCTGGCCCTGGCCTCGGCCGCTTCGCGGCGTGCGGTTTCGGCCCGGCGCTTTTCCTCGGCGGCGCGGCGCTCTGCCTCGGCCAGGCGGCGTTCCTCGGCGAGCCTGCGCTCCTCGGCCAGACGGCGCTCCTCGGCCAGGCGCCGTTCTTCTGCCAGCCGGCGTTCCTCTTCCAGGCGCCGCTGCTCCTCGAGCCGGCGCTGCGCTTCCGCCTCTGCCTCCAGCCGCTCCATCAGTTCGCGCAGGTCACCGGCTTCGCGGGCGAGGCGGGCAAGCCGCTTCTCGGTCTCCTGGCGCTCGCTCTCCCGGCGTTCCTGCAGGCTGTCCTTGCGCGCGAGCAGAGCGGTCAGCCGCTCGCCCTCGATGGTAAGAGCCCCCATGGCGGTCTGCAGGTCGTCGCGCTTGATGGCAATGCGCGCGCGCAGCACCGCCAGATCTCCCAGTTCGGCGCGCAGGGTCTCGGCCCGCGCCTCCAGGGCCGGCACGGCCACGCGCAGCAGCATTGCCGCACGGGCGCTGTCCAGCGGCTGCTCGGCGCGACTCAGCGCCGCTTCCGGTGGCTGCAGCGCCAGACGCTGGAGGGCGCCCAGGGTCTGTTCGAGCTGGTCGCGGCGCGTCGCGAGGTCGGCGGCCTTTGCGGCTTCTTCGGAACCGAGCTTGTCGAGTTCCTGTTCGGCGGCAACGATCTCGCTCTCCAGGTCCTGGGCGCGCGCGGCGGCGGCAATGGACTGCTGGCGCAGCGATCCGATCTCCTCGGCCAGGGCGCGCGCTTCGCGGGTCAGGGCCTCGGCGCGGGCGCGGTCTTCCTTGATGGCGCGTTCCAGGGCCTGCAGGTCGGCGGCTGGCTGCTGGGCAGCAACCGGCGGCGCAGACAGAACGGCTGTCAGTGCCAGCAGGCACAAGCCGGGCAGGATCAGCCCCGTGGTCAGCCCCATAGTCAGCCCAGGGCGGCGGACGGTGCCGGGCTGGGGGAGCCGCATCTGGGAGCGCCGCATCTGGGAGCGCCGCATCGGGGAGAGCCGCAGGCTCAAGGTTACTCCGCCGCCTCGCCGCGGCTGGCCGCTGGCTTGATGAGACTGCGGCCGGTCATCACCGCCGGGCAGGGCAGCCCCAGGAGGTCCAGCACCGTGGGGGCGATGTCGGCGAGGCGCCCATCGCTGAGGCCGGTCACCCGTTCCGGGCCATTGATCAGCAACAACGGCACCTTATTCATGGTGTGGGCGGTGTGCGCCTGACCGGTCGTCTCGTCGACCATCTGCTCGGCGTTGCCGTGGTCTGCGGTCAGCAGAATGCAGCCACCGGCCTTTTCCACCGCTTCGGTCAGGCGGCCGACACAGGTGTCGACACAGGCCACGGCCTTCATGGCGGCGGCGAGATCGCCGGTATGTCCCACCATGTCGCCGTTGGCGTAGTTCACCACCACCAGATCGAAGCGGCCGGAGCCGATGGCCTCGACCAGCTTGTCGGTGACTTCCGGCGCCGACATCTCCGGTTTCAGGTCATAGGTCGCCACGTCGGGCGAGGGCACCAGGATGCGCTCCTCCCCCTCGAAGACGTCCTCGCGTCCGCCGTTGAAGAAAAAGGTGACGTGGGCGTACTTTTCGGTCTCGGCGATGCGGAGTTGGCGCTTGCCCTGACCGGACACCACTTCGCCCAGCGTCCCGGCCAGGTCCTCCGGCGGGAACAGGGTTGTGAGGAAGGCATTGAGCTGGGTCGAGTACTCCACCATTCCCAGCGCACAGGCGACGTTCGCCCGCTGCTTGCGCTCGAAGCCGTCGAAGGCCGGGTCGAGCAGGGCGGTCAGGATCTCCCGCGCGCGGTCGGCGCGAAAGTTGGCCATGAAGAGGCCGTCGCCCTCGGTCATGCCGGGATAGTCGGCGATCACCGTCGGCAGCACGAACTCGTCGTTGGTATCCGCGGCGTAGCTCTGCTCGACCGCCTGCAGGGCATCGCCGGCGCGCTCCCCTTCACCCTGGACCAGGGCACGGTAGGCTTTTTCGACCCGCGCCCAGCGCTTGTCGCGGTCCATGGCGTAGTAGCGGCCGGAGACCGTGGCGATTGCGGCGTTGGGTGCCTTGGCCTGAAAGTCCTTGAGGAAGTCCGTTGCGCTGCGCGGCGGCGTGTCGCGGCCGTCGAGAAAGGCGTGCACGGCAACCGGAATGCCGGCGCCGGCCAGAACCTCGGCCAGCGTTGCGATCTGATCCTGGTGGGAATGGACCCCGCCGGGCGACATCAGACCCATGACATGGGCGGTGCCGCCGGACCGCTTCAGAGCGGCAATGGCGTCCTGCAAAGGCTGCATCGCCGCGAAGGACCCGTTGGCGATGGCGGCGTCGATGCGCGGCAGGTCCTGCATCACCACCCGCCCGGCGCCCAGGTTCATGTGGCCGACCTCAGAGTTGCCCATCTGGCCGCTCGGCAGGCCGACCTCTCCCTCGGAGGCGTCGACCAGGGCGTGCGGCAGTTCCTTCAGCATGCGATCCAGGTTCGGCGTCGGCCCCTCGCAGATGGCGTTGTTCTCGCAGCTCGTGCGGTGGCCCCAGCCGTCCAGGATGCAGAGCACCACGGGCCGGGGTGTGCCGGGCGTCTTGGCGCCCGATGGGACGGCGGCTTCGGTCATGTCGATCTACCCAGTTCGTCTCGATCCGGCCGTCGTTATAGCACGGCAGCGGATAGGGGCTTAGCTTAGGCCCGGTGATAGGGATGGCCGGAGAGTATGCTCTCGGCGCGAAACAACTGCTCCGCCAGAAGGCCGCGGACCAACATATGGGGCCAGGTCAGGCGGCCCAAGCGGAGAATGACGTCGGCGGCCTGGCGCGCGGGCTCCGAAAGCCCTTCGGCGCCGCCGATCATGAAGGCGAGGTCCTGTACCCCGTCGTCCTGCCAGCGGCCCAGCAGGCCGGCAAACTCCGCGCTGCTGAAGTCCTTGCCGCGCTCGTCGAGGGCGATCACCTTGGCGCCGCGGGGCAGGGCGGCCAGCAGCAGTTCGCCCTCCTGCTCGCGCAGCAGATCCGGGGCCAGAGGACGGCGTTCCTCCACTTCCTTGAGGGTCAGTTTCCAGCGCAAGCGCGTGCGATAGTGATCGAAGAGGTCTCTTGTAACGCCGGCCTTGGCCCTGCCGACGGCCGTCAGCGTAATCCGCATGTCCTGAACCCCGCCCGAGCAGATGTGCCTTGCCCGCTGCGCCGGCGGCGCTTGCGCGGGGGCCACTTCGGGCCCGGCAAGGCAGGCCCGGCAAGGCAGGAACAGCGCTCAGGTGCCGCCCTGCCGCAGACGCGCTGCGTCTCGGGGCCGCTTGGTCAGGCGGTGCCGACCGTCGCGCCCGCTTCTCCGTCCGCCGGATGCAGATCCACGCCCCACATCTTCTCGAGATTGTAGAACTCCCGGACCTCCGGGCGGAACAGATGAACGATGACATCGCCGCTGTCGATCAACACCCAATCGCTGCGCTCCTTGCCCTCAACGGCCACGCCGTGAACGCCGGCAGCCTTCAGCTTTTCGCGGAGATGCTCGGCCATCGCACCCACCTGCCGCTGCGAGCGGCCGCTGGCGATGACCATGAAATCTGCGATGCTGGATTTTTCGGCGAGATCGATGACGACCATGTCGTCAGCCTTGTCGTCCTCAAGGGAGGACCGGACCAGGTCCAGCAGGTGCCGGCTCTGGGCCAGGGCGTCCTGCTTGTCGGCCTCTAGGGCCCCGGTATCGTGCAGTATGACGTTACATCTCCTGTCTGTTTGCACTTCTGCCAGGCGCCGCCGCCGGGTCTTGCACACCGTCTTGCACACCGGCCGCACGGCTTTGGCGGTCGCTCGCTGCCCGGATATCGGTCGCTGATTGGGGGTTCAAGCGGCATCGAATGAATACCCAAGCCGGCGGCCGCTCCTCCGCCAGGCGCCTCGCCGAACCTTCATGGAGACGGTACCGGGCAAAGGAAAGCGCTGCTCTTCCAGACAACGCCCTAAAAGCATAGGAGGGGCGGTCAAAAACCGCAACGGCTACGGTGTTAAAGATTTGCTGCCAGTCCTGCCAATGATGAACTTGAATCAAGTTATCTGCGCCCATCAGCCAGACGAAGCGGACCCGGGGCAGCAGGCCCGCCAGGGCCCGCAGGGTGTCGGCGGTGTAGGAGGTGCCGAGCCCCGCTTCCAGTCCGGTGGGCAGGATCCTGGGGTCCTGTGCCAGCGCCCGGGCGCTGGCCAGCCGCTCGGCCATAGGGGCCATGCCGTGGCGCGGTTTCAGGGGGTTCTGTGGGGAGACCAGCCACCAGACCCGGTCCAGCCCCAGGCGCTTCAGCGCCTCCTGGCTGATTTCCAGATGGCCCTCATGGGCCGGATTGAAGGAGCCGCCGAGAAGGCCGATCCGCGCGCCTGCCGGGGGTACCTGGCCACCCAGGGCAGCGCCCAGGGCGGCGGGGGTCAGCGGCGCCATGCGGGCCCGGCCCGCGTTCATTCGGCAACGTGGCAGGCCACGCGGTTCTGGCCGAGCTGGCGCATTTCCGGCCGCTCCTGGGTGCAGCGGTCGATGGCGAAGGGACAGCGCGGGTGGTAGGCGCAACCGGTGGGCGGATTGATCGGGTCGGGAATCTCGCCTTTGGGCGGCGCCACCTCGCGGCCGAAGCCGTCCAGCTTGGGCGCCGCGGCGAAGAGCATCTGGGTATAGGGATGCTTCGGGCTTTCAAAGAGCGCGTCGCGGGGCGCCTCCTCCACCAGCCGGCCCAGGTAGAGCACGCCGATGCGGTCGGCCATGTGCTCGACCACCGTCAGGTCGTGGCTGATGAAGAGGTAGGTGAGGCCGAACTCCTCCTTCAGGTCGCTCATCAGGTTCAGCACCTGGGCCTGCACCGAGACGTCGAGCGCCGAGGTCGGCTCGTCGCAGACGATCAGCTTGGGCTCCGATGCCAGCGCGCGGGCGACGCAGATGCGCTGGCGCTGGCCGCCGGAGAATTCGTGCGGGTACTTGCTGGCGTCGCTGGCGGCGAGGCCGACCTGTTCCAGCAGCCGCTCGGCTAGGCCGTCGGCCTTGCCGCCGCGGGCGGTGACCGGTTCCGCGATGATGTCGCGCACCCGCCAACGTGGATTGAGGCTGGCATAGGGGTCCTGGAAGACCATCTGGATGTCGGTGCGGATCTTCTCGACCCGGTCGTGGTCAGGCTCGCGGAAGAGGTCGACACCCTCGATCTCGATGACCCCGTCCGACGGCGCCAGCAGGCGCACGACCATCTTGCCGATGGTCGACTTGCCGGACCCGCTCTCGCCCACCAGGGCGTAGACGCTGCGCTCCTCGATCTCGAAGCTGACGTCCGACACCGCATGCAAAAAGGCCTTGGGCTTGCCTTCCAGCAGCCGGTTCAACCAGGGCTTCGAGACGTCGAAGATCCGCGTCAGGTTCTTGACCGCGACCAGCGCGCTCATGCCACCTCCTCCGTCGCGAACCAGCAGGCGGCGCGCCCGCCGCAACCGCTAAGGGTCGGGCCGGGATCGCTCAGGCACTTGTCCTGAACCTCGGGACAGCGCGGATGAAAGGCGCAGCCCTTCGGCAGGCGGGCCAGCGGCGGCATGGCGCCGGGGATCTGGTTCAGCCGCGTGTGGCCCTTGGAGGCCAGCGGCGTGGAGGCCATGAGGCCGCGGGTGTAGGGATGGGCCGGGCGGGTCAGCACCTCGCGCACCGGCCCCAGTTCGGCAAGGCGCCCTGCGTACATCACCGCCACCCGGTCGACGGCCTCGGCGATCACGCCCATGTCGTGGGTCACCAGCATCACTGCGGTGCCGCGCTCCCGGCAGAGCTGCTTCAGGAGCGCGATGATCTGCGCCTGCACCGAGACGTCGAGCGCCGTGGTCGGCTCGTCGGCAATCACCAGAGAGGGTTCGGCGCAGAGCGCGAGCGCGATCACCACACGCTGGCGCATGCCGCCGGAAAACTCGTGCGGGTAGCTGTTGATGCGCGCTGCGGCGGCGGGGATGCCAACCTCCTCCAGCGCCGCGACGGCGCGGTCCTCAGCCTCCTGCTTGCTGACCGGCAGATGCTCTAGGATGGTCTCGGTGAGCTGCTCGCCGATGGGCAGCAGCGGATTGAGGGAGGTCAGCGGATCCTGGAAGACCATGCCGATCTCTTTGCCGCGGACGCTGCGGATCTGATCCCTGCGCAGGTTGTCGACTCGCTGGCCGTTCAGCCAGATCTCGCCGCTGGCGATGTGGGCAGGGCGGTCGAGCAGGCCGATCACCGCGTTGCCGGTCATCGACTTGCCGGCGCCGCTTTCGCCGACGACGCCCAGGATCTCGCCCGCCGCGATGTCGAAGCTTACCTTGTCGACCGGGCGCAGGACGGCATGGCGGGTCGGAATCTCGACCACCAGGTCGCGCACACTCAGAACGCTTTTGGCCATCAACGCAGCCTCGGGTTCAGCACGTCGCGCAGCCAGTCGCCCAGCAGGTTCACCGAAAGCGCCAGGGCCAGCAGGGTGACCGCGGGGAAGAACAGGATCCACCACTCGCCGGAGAAGAGGAAGCCCTGGCCGATGCGGATCAGGGTGCCGAGGGAAGGCTGGGTCGGCGGTGCGCCGACGCCGAGGAAGGAGAGCGTGGCCTCGGCGATGATCGCCAGCGCCAGGCTGATGGTTGCGATCACCAGCACCGGTCCCACCACGTTGGGCAGGATGTGCCGGATCATGATCCCCACCGCCTTGCGGCCGTTGAGGTGCGCCGCCTGCACGTATTCCTTCCGCTTCTCCACCATGGTCGCGCCGCGCACAACGCGCGCGAACTGCACCCAGTCCGACAGGCCAATGGCCAGGATCAGCACCCAGATGGCCATCTGGTCGCGCAGGTGGACCGGGGTGAAGCCCTTGGCGATGCCGAAAATCAGCATGGCCACCAGGATCGCCGGGAAGGTGAGCTGCACGTCGGCGATGCGCATGATGACCGTGCTCACCATGCCGCCGGAGTAGCCCGCAATCAGCCCCAAGGTGACGCCCAGCACCATGGCGAAGAGCACGGCGCAGAACCCGACGAAGAGCGAAATGCGCATGCCGTAGAGAATCGTCGAAAAGACGTCGCGCCCCTGATCGTCGGTGCCCAGCCAGAAGACATCGCCGGTAAAGGCGTTGGGCTGCATCGGCTGGGAGAAACCGTTCATGAGATTCAGCGAGGCGGGATCGAAGGGATTGTGGGGGGCGACCAGCGGCGCGAAGACCGCGCCGGAGACCAGCACCAGCACCATGAAGAACGAGACCACCGCCACCGGCGAATGACGGAAAGACCACATGAAGTCGGAACGCCAGGCCTGGGCGAGTGCGGTCATGGGCTCAGCCCTTTGCCGTTACGCGGTCGCCGCGCAGGCGCGGATCGATCACGAAGTAGAGCAGGTCGACGACCAGGTTGATCGCCACGAAGAGAACGGAGATCAGCATCAGGTAGGCGGCCATCACCGGGATGTCGACGAACTGAATGGCGTTGATGAACAGCAGGCCGACGCCGGGCCACTGAAAGACGGTCTCCGTGATGATGGCAAAGGCGATGATGGCGCCGAGCTGCAGGCCGGTCACGGTGATCACCGGCACCAGAGTGTTCTTCAGCGCGTGGCGGAACAAAACGGACTTCTCCTTCAGGCCGCGGGCGCGCGCAAAACGGATGTAGTCCTGGCGCAGCACCTCCAGCATCTCGGAGCGCACGAGGCGCATGATCAGGGTCATCTGGTAGAGCCCGAGCGTGATGGACGGCAGGATCAGGGCCTTCAGGCCGGACTCGGTCAGGAAGCCTGTGCGCCACCAGCCGAGGTCGATCACCTCACCGCGCCCGAAGCTGGGCAGCACGTTCAGTTCCACGGCAAAGACGTAGATCAGCAGAATGCCGATCAGGAAGGTCGGCAGTGACACGCCGACCAGCGATAGGGTCATGATGGTGTTTGCGGCCCAACCGTCCCTTCTGATCGCTGTAAAGACGCCAAGCACAAGGCCGAAGAAGATGGCCAGCACAGCGGACACGCCGGCGAGTTCCAGGGTCGCCGGCAGGCGCTCGCCGATGATTTCCGCGACGGGCCGGCCCTGGCGGTAGCTGACGCCGAAGTTGCCCTGCACGGCGCCTTCGAGAAAGCGCAGGTACTGGACAGGGAAGGGTTGGTCGAGCCCGAGTTGCGTGCGCAGCCGTTCGATGTCGGCGCCGGTGCGTTCCTGGCCCAGCATGTTCTCAATCGGATCGCCGACGAAGCGGAACATGGAAAAGGCAACCAGCCCGACGACGAGGAGGACGACGAAGGACTGGAAAACGCGGCGGATTGTGAAAGCGAGCATCGCGGCAGTTACCGGCTGGTGGCGCTCGGGCCGAACACGCTATGGAGACCCGGCCGGGGCGGCGGGAGGTCCTCCTTGGAGGCCTCCCGCCTTTCAGGCCCTGCTAGTTCAGGGTGAAGTACTTGAACTTGGCCACGTCGTCCGGCGCGACGATGGTCCCGACCTTGTTCGCCATCCCCCAGTTCAGCACCTGGTGATGGATCGGCAGATAGAGCACCTCGTCCTGCACCACCGACCAGATGTTGGCGATCATCAGGTTGCGCTCGTCCAGGTTGGTCTCCGATGCCAGACGCACGATCTGGGAATCCAGTTCCGGGTTGGAGTAGCGCGTACCGTTCCAGGACCCGTACTTCTCGCCCTTGGTGTGGGCCAGGAAGTTGAAGATGTACTCGGAGTCATAGGTCGGAACGCCCCAGCCGAGCATGTAGAAG
>NZ_JANQKD010000092.1 GCF_028281305.1 Pelagibius sp.
CTGCGAGGCGGACCCGGAGCGCGGCGGCGCCCAGGCGGTGGCGGAGAGCTGGCGCAACCTCACCGCCGTCGGCGCCCGGCCCTTGGCGGTCACCGACAACATGAACTTCGGCAACCCGGAGCGCCCGGAGATCATGGGCCAGTTCGTCGGCTGCGTGGCCGGGATGAAGGCGGCCTGCGAGGCCCTCGCCTACCCCGTCGTCTCCGGCAACGTCTCGCTCTACAACGAAACCAACGGCCAGGCGATCCTGCCCACCCCGGTGATCGGCGGCGTCGGCCTGATCGAAGACCTGGACCGGACCGTCGGCATCGGCCTGCCGGGCGCGGGGGAGACCATCGTCCTGATCGGCGAGACGGAAGGCCATCTGGGCGCCTCGGTCTACCTGCGCGACATCGAAGGGCGCCGCGATGGCGCGCCGCCGCCGGTGGACCTGGCCGCCGAACGGCGCAATGGGGATTTTGTCCGCGACCGGATCCACGTTGGCGCCGTCAGCGCCTGCCACGACCTCTCCGACGGCGGCCTCGCCGTCGCCCTGGCGGAAATGGCCCTGGCCGGGGGCTGCGGCGCCGATATCGCGGCCTCCGCGCCGGAAAACACCCCTCTTGCCGCATGGTTGTTTGGGGAAGACCAGGCGCGCTATCTTGTCACCTGCCGGGACGCCGAGGCGTTGCTGGCCGCAGCGGCCGAGGCCGGGGTTCCGGCCCGGGTTCTGGGCCTGAGCGGCGGGGATCGCTTGAACCTGGCGGAAAACGAGGCCATATCGCTAGCGAAGCTGCGCGACGCCCACGAGATCTGGCTGGCCGCCTACATGGCCGGAGAGGTCTGACCGCCGCCAGCGCCGATCCAGGCGATCAGGAGCCTATCAGAGGGACCCCCACAAGAGGGGCTGGGGAAGGACAGAGCCAATGCCGATGAACCCGTCGGAAATCGAAGGCATGATCAAGACCGCCATGCCGGATGCGGAAGTCCGCATCGAAGACCTGCGCGGGGACGGCGATCACTACGCCGCCTACATCGTCTCGGAGGCCTTCCGCGGCAAGACCCGGGTTCAGCAGCATCAGATGGTCTATCAGGCCCTGCAGGGACGCATGGGAAACGAACTGCACGCCCTGGCACTGCAGACTTCGACGCCGCCGGAAGCATGAACGCCGGGGCGTGAGTGCTTGCCGGCAAAGGACATGCAAAGAGCAGCCGGGCGCAAACCAACCTAGAGAGATCTTGAGAGACAAGGAGTGAAGGTTATGGACGAAACCGTAGCCGCGAGGATCAAGCAGGAGATCGGCGACAACCAGGTCGTCCTCTTCATGAAGGGGACGCCGGTGTTCCCGCAGTGCGGCTTCTCCGCCGCGGTGGTGCAGATCCTGTCGCATCTGAACGTCAAGTTCAAAGGCATCGACGTGCTGCAGGACCCGGGCATCCGCCAGGGCATCAAGGATTTCAGCAACTGGCCAACCATCCCCCAGCTTTATGTGAAGGGCGAGTTCGTCGGCGGCTGCGATATCATCCGCGAGATGTTCCAGACCGGCGAGCTGTCGGAGTTCCTCCAGACCAACGGCGTCGACATCAAGCCGGCCGCCTGACCCGGCGCGTCGGACAGAAACAAAAAAGGACCGCTTCTTCTCGGAAGCGGCCCTTTCTGTTTTTGTTCCCAAGTTGGAGGGCGCCTTACACAAACAAGCGCAGAGCAATACTTGCGTACGCTGCGGCTGCGAAAGCCATCGCGAGCGGCTTGACGTTCAGTCAGAAACCTAGCTCCGACCACAGAGAAAAAGCGGGCGAAAACTCCAATGTAAGCCCTAGCAGGAGCCCCCATGCATCAGCACCGCAATCGACACTGGCCAGCTTGTGCAATCTCAATGAATGATTGCTAGAGCGCCTGCCAAAGGAACAAAGAGCACGACCCATTCCCACGTGCGGTCATAGTCCAACCAATTGAAGCTTGCGGTTTTCTTATCGTAGGCCTCTCGTATCTCCTTGCCCTTCTCTTCCAACTTATCGTTGCTGCGATAGAGGATCTGACGGGCCTTCAGATAGTGCCGGTAGTGGGTATCATGTGCGTGGTTCAGTCGCTTGACCATGAGAAACCCAACAATCGCGATCACAATGAGGAAAACTGGCACCTCTGCTTTCAGGTTGCCTGGGCCATTCCCAGAAGCGGCAAAGGCAACTAAGGCACCGGAAGCGAGGACTACAACATTCGTCACCTGAAACCGAAGCGTCTCGTAACGACCTGCGATTTGGCTTTCTACACCCAGGATGGAAACGCAGCGGTCATGAAGCTTGTTCTCTTCCTTGTACTCCGTCATCTGCTTGCTCCCTAAGCTTCGAATTGGCTAGCTCAATGTTCAAGGCACCTTCATCACCAGCACTGAGAAAGTCCTTGTATCTGACTGGCTCTTACCATGATCCCCATTGAGGCATGATCTTAGCGCTCGTCGCAGAACAGCCTTTCTTATCAAAGCTCCGCGCGCGAGCGAGCAGCTCACCAATGGTGATGAGCTAACCTGACATACCGGCCTGCGCACCCGCCTCCTCCACCAGCCAGTCGCGAAAGATCCGGAGGGGGCGCTCGTCGAGGGCGGTGCGGCGGCAGAGGAAGTGATAGGCAACGGGCTGCTCGACGGCCCGGCCGCCGATGTCGACGAGGTGGCCGGCGGCGAGACTCTGTTCGGCAAGACTCAGGTCGATGACCGCGGCGCCGAGGCCGGCGACCGCGGCCTCCAGCATCTGGCTGCGGGTCTCGAAGACCGTGATGCCGCCGGCGGGCTCTCCTGCACCATCATCCCCCAGGAAGAGAGACCAGTCGTCCATGCGCGAGCGCGCCTTGAGGCGCGGCAGAGCGGCGACAGAGATGTCCGCCCGCCCCTCCAGCAGGCGCGGGCTGGCGACCACCGCCAGGCGTTCGCGGAACAGCGGCAGCGTGACCAGCCCGGCCGCCTCCGGCGGACGCACCGCCCAGCGGACCGCGCAGTCGAAGGGCTCGGCGTTCAGGTCCACCGGGCGCAGATCCGTCGACACCAGGATGTCCACATTGGGCAGGCGCGCCCGCAGACGGCCGAGGCGCGGAATCAGCCAGAGCACGGCAAACGAAGACAGGGTCGAGACACGGATGCTGGCGCGCTGGGCGCGGTACTGGCCGACGGCATGGGCGATAGCCTGAAAGGCGGGCTCCAGGCTGTCCACCAGCCGCTCGGCGCGCGGGCTCAGGCGGGCGCGGCGCCGGTCCTCGAAGAGGGTGCCGCCGAGTTCGGCATCCAACGCCGCAATCATGTGGGAAACCGCCGAGGGCGTCACGCCGAGACGCTGGGCCGCCGTTGCGTAGCTGCCGCTGCGCCGCACCTCCAGCAGCACCCGCAGCGCCTTCAGGCTGGGCCGCTCAATCATGAGAAAATCTCAATACTAATCACGAGTCCTCATTAGCACGCCAAGAAATGCTGCGATACACTGACTCTTCGCCGCAGATCAAGAAATCATTTCATGAACGGATCAGGCCCGGATGGCAGCATGGCCGGGCCTTTCCGATGCCAAAAAGGACCCCTGCGATGGCCGGCAAGAAATCCTTGAGCGCCCTGATCGACCACCAGTTCGGCCCGCGCGCGGCAGCCTATGTCGCCAGCGCCGTGCACAGCAGCGGCCCGGACCTCGCCTGGATCGCGGAACGGGCCGAGCGCGCGCAGCCGTGCACAGCCCTCGACCTCGGCGCCGGCGGCGGCCATGTCAGCTATGCCATGGCAGCCCATGCCGGGCGGGTGATCGCCTGCGACCTCTCCGACCAGATGCTGGCGGCCGTGGCCGAGACCGCCCGCGCGAAGGACCTGGACAACCTGGAGACCAAGGCCTGCGACGTTTGCGCCCTGCCCCTGGACGACGGCAGTATCGACTTCGCCGCCAGCCGGTTCAGCGCCCACCACTGGCAGGACCTGGACGCGGCCCTGCGGGAATGCCGGCGCGTGATGCCCGCGGGCGCGACGGCGGTCTTCGCCGATGCGGTCTCCCCCGGCACGCCGCTGCTCGACACCCACCTGCAGGCGATCGAACTGCTGCGCGACCCCTCCCACGTGCGCGACTACGCCATCGAGGAGTGGGTGGCCGCCCTCCAGGGTGCCAGCTTCGCCATCCAGGAACTGAAGCGCTTTCGCCTGCGCATCGACTTCAAGCCCTGGATCGAGCGGATGCAGACGCCGCCGGATCACGAACGGGCGCTACGCTCCCTCCAAATGCAGGCGCCTCGGGAAGTGGCCGCCCATTTCGAGATCGGCGAGGACGGCAGCTACACGCTGGACTGCGCCGGTTTCGAGGTGCGGGCGATCTGAACGCCGCCAATCAGGCGGGCATTCAGGACAGTCTGGCAGAAAAAGGGGGGTCGGCGGCCCGACAGCCGCAAGAATGCAGTGTGGAAGCCATGCCGAGAGGGCATGGCGCCGGTCAGCGACCGGCGTTTGCCGGAAACTCCGGCGATGCCTAGACTTGGCGTCAATGACACAGCCTGTCTCCAGCCTTTCTGAGGAAGCGCTCCCGCGATGACCGCCGTTGCCCCCACCGAGCCCCGCAGCCCGTTCTGGCGCACAACGCTCTTCGTCATCGCTGCCGGCTGCTTCCTGGCCCTGCTGTCCTTCGGGCTGCGCTCCAGTTTCGGCCTCTTCCTCGACCCGATGTCGAGCGCCTTCGGATGGGGGCGCGAGGTCTTCGCCATTGCCATTGCGCTCCAGAACCTGCTCTGGGGGCTGGCCCAGCCGGTCGCCGGCGCCTTTGCCGACCGCTATGGTTCCGGCCGGGTCTTGACCATCGGCGCGCTGATCTACGCCGCCGGCCTCTTCATCATGGCCAACGCCTCGACACCAGGGATGCTGACTCTCTCCGCCGGCGTGCTCGTGGGCCTGGGTGTGGCCGGCGCCTCCTTCGCCATCGTGCTCGCCGCTTTCACCCGTCGGGTCTCGCCGGAGAAGCGCTCCTGGGCTCTGGGTATCGGCACGGCCGCCGGCTCGGCCGGCCAGTTCTTCGTCGTGCCGCTCGGCCAAAGTTTCATCTCCGCCTACGGCTGGTCGATGGCGCTGACGATCTTCGGCTTTATGGCGCTGCTGATGGTGCCCTGCGCGGCGGCGCTGACCGGCCGGCCCGATACCCGCCATGAGGCAAAGCAATCGATCCGCGCGGCCCTGGGTGAGGCCTTTGCCCATCCCAGCTACAACTACCTGACCGCCGGCTTTTTCGTCTGCGGCTTTCACGTCGCCTTCATCCAGACCCACCTGCCCGCCTACATCACCGACATGGGCCTGCCGGCGGGCCTCGCCGCCTGGGCCCTGGCGCTTGTCGGCGGCGGCAACATCATCGGCGCCTACACCTCCGGCGTGCTCGGCGGCAGGTTCAGCAAGAAGTACCTGCTCTCGGCGCTTTACTTCGCCCGCGCAGTCGTGATCGCGCTCTTCATCCTGCTGCCGATCAGCGAAGCGAGTGTGCTGGTCTTCTCGCTGGCCATCGGCCTGCTCTGGCTGTCTACCGTGCCGCTGACCTCCGGCCTCGTCGCCCAGTTCTTCGGCACCCAGCACATGGCCATGCTTTTCGGCATCGTGTTCTTCAGCCACCAGGTCGGTGCCTTTCTGGGGGTCTGGATGGGCGGCTACCTCTTCGACCAAACCGGCTCCTACGATGTGGTGTGGTGGATCAGCATCGCCCTTGGCCTGCTCGCCGCGGCGGTGCACTGGCCGATCCGCGAACAAGGCGTGGCGCGCCTGGCGCAGGCCGGATAGCGGCCGCCATGGCAGAGGGGACCCACGGCATTGCTCTGAAGGTCCTGCTGCTGCTGTTCGGCCTCTGGCTGGCGGCCATGGCCATCGCCTTGCCCAGCGCCGCCCTCGACGACACGGAGAGCGGGCTCGTTCTCGTCGCCTTCCCCACCATGGGTGTCGGAGAAGACCGCAATCTGCTGCGCGTCGCCGCCGCCGAGGGGCGGCCGATCCGCAGCCTGCTCGGCGGCCGGCTTTGGCTGGCCCAGTCCGACGAGCCCGGCTTTGTCGGTGCCCTGAAAGCCGCCGGCGCCTGGGCCGTCTTCTCGCCCGACATGCTGACCGCCCTGCCCCAGGGCGCCTGCTTCGACATCTCCGTGCGGCCGCCCGGTCCGCCGCGCCCCAACCCGCCGATCTGAATCGGTCGATCTCGATCTGCCCGGCAATCGGGTGCTTTGGCCCGGCTCTCCGCCTCCTACCTTAGATTCCCGGCCTTTGAACTTTCTTGCATACCACAGCGACCAATAGGGCAATCCAACCCTACTGGAGCGATTTTCCATGTTCAAAAACCTTGTTCTCGCGTCCGCCACGGCAGCGCTGGCATTGGCCGTCACCGCGCCGGACGTCGACGTCGTTTCCGAAGCCGCGGCACAGCCCGTCGTTCAGTCTGCGCAGTTCAAGGCGGTTCCCGCCAAGCCCACGCCGCCGACCCGCGGGCCTGTTGGCAAGCCGGGCGCTGCGGACGACGTGAAGGCGCAGCCGCACGTCGATCTCTACGGCTTCCCCTACTATCCCCTTGGCGTGGAAGGCACGCCGGGCAAGATGTATTGCATGTTCCTGGCCGGCAACGACACGCGTCCCCGAGGCGCACAGATTGCCGTCAAGAACAAGGGTGACAAGCCCGCCGGCGAAGTGACCGTGCAGTTCCAGTTCTCCGGCGGCAAAAAGATCTCCCAGACTCAGACGATGACCAACCCCGCCTGGAAGTACATGTTCGAGGCGCACATTCCCGACAGCGCCTGGGTGAACGGCAAGGCGAGTTTCGTCATGGTCATCGACCACGGCAACAAGGTCGCCGAGAGCAATGAGAAGAACAACGTATACTCCAGCTTCTGCCTGGACCCCGAGCATGAGCGTTCGAACCCGCAGCGAACCGTCAACTAAGTGACCTAAGAAAAGGGGACGGCCGTGCGCTATCGCCGACCGCCCCTTCCTTGTCTCTCAGACAGCACGTTCCACAACGACAGCC
>NZ_JANQKD010000129.1 GCF_028281305.1 Pelagibius sp.
AAGGCCCCAGTGCCTAAACACCAAAACCCAAACAGCAGACCCAAAAACACAGACCCGCCGCCCGCGTATCCCTTCCATCAAACAACAATGTCAAACAGCCGGCCCGAACCGGAAACGCGCAAAGGCGATCCGCCGAGCAATCGCCCGCTTCATGACTTTCGTAGAAGCAGAAAACAGGGCGAACACTATACTGATAAGACGCAGGGCTTTCAACGCCCATCGGCTGTGGAAAACCTGCGCTTTGGGAGCCGCCGTGGAACCCTGAGGTTCCCCCGTCGGCGGAGAGGTATATAGGGTTTCGCCGCGGGCCTGTCCAGAACGAAAAGCGCCCTTCGGAAACTTTTTTACAGGATTCCCAGCGCCCTTAACTCAGCCTGCATATCCGGCGGCAAATCCTCGTTTTCGGCGCCCGCAGAAACCAGATCCTGCGGTGCCTTGGCAGCCTCCAGATAACGCCAGCCCTGAAACGGGCGCTGGCCACGCGGCAGCACCCGCACCAGGGTTCCGTCCAGGTGCAGGCGCGCAAAGCTGCGGCCTTCCGAGTCGGTTTCCTGGGAAATCTCCGTAATGGCCTGGCGGACCTGAAACCGCCCGCGGATGACCCAATAAAGCGAGCCGCCGTCAGCCACCTCTTCGGCGCGCTTGGGCATCATCCGGGTATCGTGAAACAGACGCGCGCCGCGGCGCAGGCGGCGTGCCTGACTGCGCTCGAGTTGCTCTACCGTATCCACCCCGACACAGAGCTTCATCAGATGAAGCGCCATAAACCGTCCGTCCTTCTCCGCCCGCCAGGCCCCATGCACCTAGGCCGCCTGGCCGGCCAAGGCAAGCGCCACCTTGGAGGACGACGGCCGGCCCAGCGCCTCGCAGATGAACGCGCCCGCGGCCGCCAGCCTGTCGAGGTCGATTCCGGATTCGATCCCCAGCCCGTTCAGCATGTAGACGACGTCCTCGCTGGCCACGTTGCCCGACGCCCCCTTGGCATAGGGGCAGCCGCCGAGCCCGGCAACGGCCGAGTCGACTGTGGCGACGCCCAGTTCCAGGCAGGCCAGGATATTGGCCAGGGCCTGGCCATAGGTGTCGTGAAAGTGCACCGCAAGGCGCTCCATCGGCACCGCGGCGGCGACCTGCGTCAGCATGTCCTGCGCGCGCTGCGGCGTTCCGACCCCGATGGTGTCGCCCAGGGAGATCTCGTCGCAGCCGAGATCCGTCAGGCCCCCGGCGACCTCGGCGACCTTCGCCGTGGGCACCTCCCCTTCGTAAGGACAGCCGAGGACGCAGGAGACATAGCCGCGCAGCCGCAAGCCCTGCGCCTTCGCCGCCGCGGCAACGGGACGGAAGCGTTCCAGGCTCTCGGCGATCGAGCAGTTGATGTTGCGCTGGGAGAAGCTTTCCGATGCGGCGGCAAAAACGGCGATCTCCTCGACACCGGCGGCCAGCGCCCGCTCCAACCCCTTTTCGTTCGGCACCAGGACCGGGTAGCGCACCCCGGGCTTCTTCTTCAGGGCCGCCAGGACCTCTGCCGTATCTGCCATCTGCGGCACCCACTTCGGGGAGACGAAGGCACCCGCCTCCACCACCGGACAGCCGGCCTCGGCGAGGCGTTCGATCAACGCCACCTTCACCGCAGTCGGCAGCGCTACAGCCTCGTTCTGCAGGCCGTCGCGCGGCCCGACCTCAACCACTTCCACGGACTTCGGAAACGCCATTCGGGTCCATTCCCGTCATTGCCTCTCGCGGCCAAGGCTAAAACCTAGATGCCCCTCACGCCAGCCCTGCGGCGTGGTTTGCCCATGCCGATGATCCGAGGCGCCTCATGTCTCAGCCAGGATGGCCAGCTCGCTGCCTTCCTCCACCAGTTCGCCGACAGCGCAGGCCAGGCTCTCGACCTCTCCGTCGTGCGGCGCGGTCAGGGTGTGTTCCATCTTCATCGCTTCCAGGCGCAGCAGGGGCTGGCCCTGCCCCACCCGGTCCCCCTGCCGAACCAGCACCGCCATCACCTTGCCCGGCATGGGCGCGACAATGCGTCCGCTGCCGACAGCATCGTCCGGCACACCCAGCAGCAGATCCTGCAAGCCGAGCCCCCAGACCGCGCCGTCGATCACCACCCAGCGCTGCTTGCCGTCACGCACCACCCGGGCCCGGAAGGTTTCCTCCCCCAGGCGG
Organism: Pelagibius sp.; assembly: GCF_028281305.1. Lineage (GTDB taxonomy): Bacteria > Pseudomonadota > Alphaproteobacteria > Kiloniellales > Kiloniellaceae > Pelagibius. The sequence continues at coordinate 2,167 of NZ_JANQKD010000129.1, forward strand.
ACCGCAAGGCGCCCGTCGGCGGTCTCGTCAAAGCGCACCGGACGCTCCCCCACCGGCAGGGAAAGGCTCAAGCCGGCCGGGCCGAAGTGGATCGAAACCTGGATCTCCTGCGCGCCGTGGATAAAGGTCAGGTCGCTGTGGGTCTCCGAGTTCAGGCGCCAGCCGTTGGTCAGCCGCCAGGGCGAATAGGGATCGCCCGAGGCCGCCGCCGCGCGGCGCGCCTCCCGGCTGCGCCAGCGCATCTCGGCCAGGGCGACGGCGGCAAGGACGGGCTCCGGCACCGCGTCGCCCCGTGCCAGCAGGCTGTCGCGGTGCTGATCCAGGAAGGCCGTGTCGATCCCGCCCTCGGCGAAGGCCGGGTGGGCCAGCGTCCGGCGCAGAAAGGCCACGTTGCTGGCGACGCCCACAACCTCTGTTTCGGCCAGCGCCCGGTTCAGCCGGCGCAGCGCGGCGGGGCGGTCCTCGCCATGGGCGATCACCTTGGCGATCATGGGATCGTAGAAAACCGAGATCTCGTCGCCGCTGCGCACCCCGCTGTCGACCCTCACGCCCGCGCCAGCCTCCGGGCCCTCCGGCAGGCTGAGATGGAGCAGGCGGCCGGTCGACGGCAGGAATCCGCTTTCCGGGTCCTCCGCATAGAGCCGGGCCTCGACGGCATGGCCGGAGATCGAGAGATCCTCCTGAGCCAACGGCAGCGGCTCGCCGGCTGCCACCCGAAGCTGCCACTCGACGAGGTCGAGGCCGGTGATCGCCTCCGTAACCGGGTGTTCGACCTGCAGGCGGGTGTTCATCTCCATAAAGTAGAAGGCGCCGTCGTCGTAGAGGAACTCGACGGTCCCGGCACCGCGGTAGTCGATCGCCCGGGCCGCCGCGACGGCGGCGGCGCCCATGGCTTCCCGCTGCTCCGCCGAGAGGCCCGGCGCCGGCGCCTCCTCGATCACCTTCTGGTGGCGGCGCTGCGCCGAGCAATCGCGCTCGAAGAGGTGCACCGCATTGCCATGGCCGTCGCAGAAAATCTGGATCTCGATATGCCGCGGCGCGGCCAGATAGCGTTCCAGAAGCACCCGGTCGTCGCCGAAGGCCGCCTTGGCTTCGCGCCGCGCGGCGTCGAGGCCGGCCGCAAAGTCCTGCGCCTGCGCCACGATGCGCATGCCCTTGCCGCCGCCGCCGGCCGAGGCCTTGATCATCAGGGGAAAGCCGAGGGCCTCGGCCTCGCGCTGCAGCCTGTCGTCGGCTTGCGCGTCGCCGTGGTAACCCGGCACCAGCGGGACGCCGGCTGCCCCCATGAGGGCCTTGGCCTCGCTCTTGGAGCCCATGGCGCGAATGGCCGAGGGCGGCGGCCCGATGAAGGCGATCCCGGCTTCCTGGCAGGCCTCGGCAAAGGCCGCATTCTCCGACAGGAACCCGTAGCCCGGGTGAATGGCTGCGGCGCCGATCGCCCTCGCCGCCTCCAGGATGGCCTCCGCCCGCAGATAGCTTTCCGCCGCCGGGGCCGGCCCGATGCAGCAGGCCGCATCGGCCAAGTCAACGTGGGCCGCGGCGGAATCGGCTTCCGAGTAGACCGCAATGCAGCGCAGGCCGAGCCGCCGGGCCGTGCGTATGACGCGGCAGGCAATCTCACCGCGGTTGGCGATCAGAACAGACTCGAACACGTCCCAGGCCTCTCCTATTCCTTCGCGGCCCCCGCCGCATTCTTGGCGTCGAGATCCTCCAGCCGGGCGTAGTTGTCGGCCCGAAAGTCGCTCATGACGCGGGTGACATCGTCGGCGCCGATGCCGACCGAAGACAAGAGAATTCCGCCCAGTTGCAGGCTGGCCTCGACGGTCTCCGGCACCACGGCGACGGCCCCGACCTGCTCCAGCGCCTGGGCGTGCCGCAGATCGTGGGAACGCACGAAAATCGGCAGTTGGGGCATGCGGCTGTGCAGGGCCTCGACAGCGCGGCTGGCCTCGGCCGAGCGGTCGACGGTGATGACCGCGGCGCGGGCGTGCTCCACTCCGGCCGCTTCCAGAACGTCGACCCGCGTTGCATCGCCGTAGTAAAGCGGCAGTCCGCGGCTGCGGTAGTGGGTGACCCGGCCATGATCCAGGTCCAGGGCCACGTAGGGAACGCCGCAGGCGGAGAGCACGCGCGCCACCGTCTGGCCGACCCGGCCGAAGCCGGCGATGATGACGTGATCGCTGATCCCTTCGGTTTCCGGCTTCAGGTTCTCCTGCCCGCCGCTCGGCTCAGGCACCACCCAGCGCGACAGCCGGCCCCCGGCCCAGCCCATGGCAGGGGTGACGGCCATCGACAGCGCGATGACCGCCAGCAGGAGCTGCCCGGTCTCGCGGTCCAACAGCCCCTGGATCATGGCGCCGCCAAACAGCACGAAGCCGAACTCGCCGGCCTGCGAAAGCAAGGTGCCGGACCGCACGGACACGTCGGCGGGCAGCTTCCAGAGCAGGCAAAGCAAGGTCGTGATAACGCTCTTCACCAGCAGCAGAGCCACAAGGCAGAGGATAACCAGCGGCCAGTCCTGCAGAAGCAACTGGATGTCGATCGCCATGCCGACAGCCATGAAGAAGAGCCCCAGCAGCAGCCCCTTGAAGGGCCGGATATCGGCATCGACCTGATGGCGGTATTCGGTTTCCGCCAGCAGCAGGCCCGCGAGAAAAGCGCCGAGCGCCATGGAGATTCCGCCCAGCGCCATCAGCCAGCCGGAGCCCAGCACCACCAGCAGCGTGGCGGCAACGAAAAGCTCCTGCAGTTTGCTGGCGGCAATGACCCGGTAGATCGGCCGCAGGATACGCCGGCCGATGACGATCGCCGCGATGACCACGCCGACCGCTTTCAGCGCCGCAAGACCCACCGCCTCCAGGATGTTGGCGTCGGGCCCGCTGAGCAGCGGCAACAGGGCCAGCAGGGGAATGATGGCCAGGTCCTGGAACAGCAGGACGGCGAAGGAGGTCCGCCCGAAGCGCGATGCCAGTTCGCCGCGCTCGATCAGCATCTGGATGACGAAGGCGGTAGAAGAAAGCGCCAGCCCGAAGCCGATGACCAGTGCCGCTTCGACCGACTGTCCGGCCCAGAGCGCGACGGCGCCGATCAGCACGGCGGTCAGGGTAACCTGGCTGGCACCGAGGCCGAAAACGAGACGGCGCATCACCTTGAGACGTTCGACCGAGAGCTCCAGGCCAATCGCGAAAAGCAGGAAGATGACCCCGAATTCACCCAGGAGCTGGACGCTGTCCGGGTCTTCCACCAGGGCGAGCGCGGAGGGACCGACCAGGACCCCCGCCGCAAGGTACCCGAGCACCGAACTCGACCGCGCCCAGCGGAACAGAGGCACGACGCAGACCGCCGCGATCAGGAAGATCAGGACCTCGTTCAGGTGAGTGGTAGCATGCATCGTGCCGGCCTGTTCCTGGACCCTGGTCTAGCTCCGGCGGCCGTGCACCGGGTGCTCCCGTGTGAACCGCAGCACTTCCGAGAAGCCGAAGATGATCAGCCAGACGCCGATGACGATCTGCAAGGAGGCAATGGCCCGGATGAGTAGGCTTGCGGGCACGAGGTCGCCGTAGCCGACGGTGCTCAGCGTGATGATCGAAAAGTAGAGGCTTTCCATGAAACTGATCGCCCTCGGCTCTCCGGCCACCACGAAGTGATCACCGGGGATGATACGCCCGATGAGCCGATAGACTCCCGCAAAAACGATGACGACAAAGGAATAGTAGGTGAAGAAAGCGAGGGTCGGCGCCATCAGTGCGCTGGCACGGGCGAAGAAGTCCTCGAACAACAGCCCGGTTTCGAGCAGAAAGGCGGTGACGTCGCGGCAGACGGCCAAGACCGTGACCGCGATCAGCCCCATGCTGGCAAGCAGCAGCAGACCGACGGTCTCAGGACTGAAGCCCTGGTGCGGCACCAAGAAGGTCGCCAGCCCCACGGCCATGACCGGCAGGAGCCACAGGAAGACGCGTGGCGCGTAGTGGATGCGAGTGTCACTTTCATGGTGCACCAGACGGTGAATCGCGCCGCGCCGCAACCACACGCCAGCCATGTAGGCAAGGATCGGCAGGGCAAAGGACAGCCGCACGATCCAGTCTGCTGCGACCCCGAAGTTCGACTCGAGAAAGAAGATGAAGAGGCAGGCATAGACCGAGAGGAAGTTCGCCAACGCGATGGTCGTAAAGTAACTCCCGGGAAAGAGGCGATAGAACAGGGTCACGCAGAACACCAGGGTTCCGAGCATGACCACGAAAAAGAAGTCGATCGACTCCGAGACCGAAAGCGAGACCAGAACGTAGAGGCCGAGTGTCAGAACCAAGCCCGGCAACCAATAGCGGTCAGGCTTTTTCATCGCAGGCTTCAGTCCCTTCGCCAGTGAGGCTTCCGCTTCTCCAGGAACGCGGCGACGCCCTCGCGCCCTTCCTCCGAGGCGCGCACCGTGGCGATCCGCTCCGCCGTATCCTCGATCAGCCTGTCGTCGCTGGCCTCGGTTACGGCAAAGATCAGGTCCTTGGCCGCGGCCTGGGCCAGGGGGCCGCCATCCAGCAGCTTGGCGGCGAGTTGCCGCCCCATCTGGTCCAGGGCGCCGGCCTCGACCACTTCGTGGACCAGGCCCAGGCGCTGGGCCTCCCAAGCCGAAAAGACCTCGGCGGTGAGGAAGTAGCGCCGGGCAGCCGCCTCGCCGATGGCCGCTATCACGTAGGGACTGATGACCGCAGGGATCAGGCCCAGCTTCACCTCCGAGAGGCAGAACGTGGCGGCCTCGGCGGCAACCACGATATCACAACAGGCCACCAGGCCAACGCCGCCGCCGTAGGCGGGCCCCTGAACCAGGGCCAGCGTCGGCTTGGAAAGCCCGTTCAGGGTCTGCATCAGCTTTGCCAGGCGCAAGGCGTCTTCACGGTTCTCCGCTTCGGAGTAACCGGCCATCGCCTTCATCCAGTTGAGATCGGCGCCGGCAGAGAAGCTGCGGCCCTGTGCGGCCAGCACCACCAGACGCACACGCTCGTCCTCTTCGAGGCCTGTCAAAGCCGTCGTCAGCTCGCTGATGAGCACATCGTTGAACACGTTGTGCGCCTCGGCACGGGTCAGCGTGATCCGCGCCACGCCACGGCTGTCGATCTCTTCGACGAAAAAGGGTGCCGTCACTGTCCTACATCCTGAATACGCCAAAGCGTGTCGGTTCGAGGGGCGCATTCAGCGCAGCCGAGATACCGAGCCCGAGCGCCATGCGCGTGTCCAGCGGGTCGATGATGCCGTCGTCCCACAGGCGGGCCGTCGCATAATATGGGTGGCCCTGCAGCTCGTACTGTTCGCGGATCGGGGCCTTGAAGGCCTCCTCCTCCGCCTCGCCCCAGCTCTGCCCCTTTGCCTCTGCCGCATCGCGGCGCAGCGTCGCCATCACCGTTGCCGCCTGCTCGCCGCCCATGACGGAGATCCGTGCGTTCGGCCACATCCACAGGAAACGGGGGCCGTAGGCGCGCCCGCACATGCCATAGTTGCCGGCGCCGAAGCTGCCGCCCAGGATTACCGTGAACTTCGGCACCTTGGCGCAGGCTACGGCCGTCACCAGCTTGGCCCCGTCCTTGGCGATGCCGCCGGCCTCGTACTTCTTGCCGACCATGAAGCCTGTGATGTTCTGCAGGAAGACCAGCGGGATGCCGCGCTGGGCGCAGAGCTCGATGAAGTGCGCGCCCTTCAGGGCCGACTCCGAAAACAGGATGCCGTTGTTGGCGAGGATACCGACGGGATAGCCGCAGAGGCGGGCAAAACCGCAGACCAGGCTCTGGCCGTAAAGGGCCTTGAACTCGTCCAGCTCACTGGCATCGACGAGGCGGGCGATCACCTCGCGCACATCGTAGGGCTGGCGCAGGTCACGCGGGACGAGGCCGTAGAGTTCCGCGGGGTCGTAGTGTGGCGCACGCGCCTCGGAAACCTCCAAGGACTGCGACTTCGGCCGGTTCAGGTTGGCGACGATCCGGCGCACGATGGCAAGAGCATGGCTGTCGTTCTCGGCGTAGTGGTCGGCCACACCGGAGGTTCGGGTGTGCACCTCCGCCCCGCCGAGCTCCTCCGCAGAGACGATCTCCCCGGTCGCCGCCTTCACCAGCGGTGGCCCGCCGAGAAAGATGGTGCCCTGACCTTTCACGATGATGCTTTCGTCCGCCATCGCCGGGACATAGGCGCCCCCCGCGGTGCAGGAGCCCATGACGGCCGCGATCTGGGGAATTCCCTTGGCTGACATGTTGGCCTGATTGAAGAAGATACGGCCGAAGTGATCGCGGTCCGGAAACACCTGGTCCTGGTTGGGCAGGTTGGCGCCGCCGGAGTCGACCAGATAGATGCAGGGCAGATGGTTCTGCTCGGCGATCTCCTGGGCACGCAGGTGCTTCTTGACGGTCAGGGGATAGTACGTGCCGCCCTTCACCGTGGCGTCGTTTGCCACGATCAGGCACTCACGGCCGGAGACACGCCCGATACCGGTAATCAGGCCGGCAGCCGGCACCTCGCCCTCATAGAGGCCGTGAGCGGCCAACTGGGACAGCTCCAGAAAGGGCGAGCCGCTGTCCAGCAGGCAACGAACCCGCTCACGGGGCAGCAGCTTGCCGCGCTCCAGGTGCTTGGCGCGGGCGCGCTCGCCGCCGCCGCCCTTTACCGTTTCGACCTGCGCGCGCAGATCGGCAACGAGTTCCTGATTGATCCGCCGGTTCTCCGCGAATTCAGGGTCCCTGGTATTGGCTTTGCTGACGATGAGCGGCATGGCTCGGGCGAATCGGCCTGTGGCAGGATCGTTCTAGTTTCGCCAATGTGCGGACCTCGGCAAGCAAAAAGCAAGGAATCTTAGGCCTTTCGCTCTGCCTCCGGCGCACTGCTTACCCAATGTTAACCACTGGCTGAATAGCCTAGCGCGCAGACGAAGGAGCGCATCCATGCCCTACGTGGCGCGAGACGATCACGGACAGATCACCGAAGTCCAGGAACGCGAGACCGAGGCGGCCTACGAACAGGTCGCCCTGGACGATCCGGAACTGGTGTCCTTTCTGAACGAAGGCCTCGGCCAATCTCGGATCCGCGAAGAGCTGGAAGCCTCTGACCTGGAGTTCATCCGCGTCATCGAGGACGTTATCGCCGTCCTGATCGACAAGAGGGTGTTCATGCTGACCGACCTGCCGGCCGCAGCCCAGGATAAGCTGGCACGCCGCTACAATCTGCGCAGCAAGCTCTCCGACCTGGGCGGCATCGTGGCCGACCACGAGGACATCATGCTGCCCTGACGGGCGCCCACTTGGCCCCGCCCTTCCGGCTTTCTCCTCTCCAATCTTCCAGCCGCCGCGGGCTTCCCGTGCGGGAATGCCTGCAGGCACCGAACTGCCACCCCGCGCGCTTGCGGATCTGCCCATATTTATGTATGAGTGCTCAGCCTTATCCCGAGACCAGCCAGAACAGCGACGTTGCAGAGTCCAGCGCCCAAAGCCTTTGGAAATCAGGCCCCCAAGCCGCGCATTGTCCAGTACCGCAACAAGCGGTACTCGGTGCGGCTGGAGCCGATCTACTGGCAAACCCTCGAAGTGCTGGCGGAGCGGAACCGCCTGCGCCTCGGCCGGTTCGTGGCGGAACTGGCGGAGGGCTACGAAGGTCCCAACTTTTCTTCTTACCTGCGGGTTTTCTGCATGCTCGAGGGCGAACAGGCATTGGCCCGGGAAACCCTGGGGCCGACCCACCACGGCCTGCTGGACGTCGTGACCAACTGCCCCAACCCAGGCGTCATCCTCTCCCGCTACAGGACGGTGATCGCATACAACAGCGCCTTCGGGGAGTGGCTGGGCCCGATGGATGTGGCCGTTATCGGTGCCGAGCTGACCAGCCTGGTGCAGGTGCGCACGCGCCGTTCCCTCACCGAGGTCTGGCAGGACATGATCAGCGGCCGCGAGGCCAAGAGCGATGCCAAGCTGCTCTACGTGGCACCGGGGCGGGTCAACGCCGCGCAGGCGACGATCCTGGCCCTGCGGTCCCAGACCTATCAGGAGTTCTATGCGGTGATGTGGCTGTCCCCCCAAGCCAGGCGTCCCGGGGTTCCAGGGGCGGCACCGATGCCGCCAACCCGTGCGCCTCAGGACTGAGAACGCCACACAGGGATCAGGCGAGCCTCGCCGGTCTCCGGGCACGGCAATCCTGGCAGAGACTCTGCGAACCGGTCAGGCGATGTTGGGGTCGTTGATGATCAGAACGTCGCTGGCGCTGTAGACCGTCAGGCCGCCCTCGAAACTATAGAAGTTGAGGCCGGTGACATCGACGCCGGTCGCGGTGACGTGCTCCTCGGCGACGCCGAACTCGGTGATGGTCTCGGTCGTCAGGATGTTCACGGACACGTCTTCGCCCGTGAACAGCACCACCTCACCGTCCGGATCCGGCAACAGGTCGTCGAGCTCCAGCAGGACGGAATCGGCACTCAGATCGTCGGCCGGCGAAGGCGCGCCCGGTTCCACAATGACCAGTGGAAGGCGATCCTGGTCGACGTCCAGCACCAAGCTCTGCTCAGGCGCTTCCTCAGCGCTGACCGGAGCCTGTGGCAGATCCACAGCTGATTTGTTGTCGTCCATACCGCAAAGGCCACCTTTTGGGCCTAGTTTCCACAGCTCTAGACCACCAAAATAGATCTTTCACCAGCAAAGAACAACCATTCCGCACCGCAGGGGCGCTGAATCAAGGAATTTTGTCCTTTTTTGTGTCCGGATTGGCCCCGGCGCGCTTCGTCGCCCAAGCAGAGGGCAGACCCTGCGGGTTCCCGGACGGGGCTGCAAGACGGAAACGGCCCCTCCGCGCCGGAGGGGCCGTCTTTATCCGAAAGCTGTCTGCCGCCACGCGGCAGACGTCGGAGCGTCAGTCAACCAGACCCTCGGCCCAGGACTTCTGCTCGACCACCGCCTGGTCAGGCGCGGAAACACCCAGTGTATCCAGCAGGATGCCGCCGACGCCCAGGACGCGGTAAGACGCGAGCTGCTCGTTGGTCTGAGCGGTGACCAGCTGGCCTTCCGAAACGAACAGTTCGTTCTCCGCGTCCAGCACGTCCAGCAGGGTCCGCTGAGCGACCTCGAACTGCTGCTCGTAGGCATCCAGGGTGGAGCGGTTGAAGTCACGGGCCGTTTCCAGCGCTTCGATGCTGTCGCGGGCCGCCTCAAGAGCGAACCAGGAGGTGCGCATTTCCTGCTGCGATTCCAGCACCGACTGGAAACGGCGGTTCTTGCTCTCCGTCAGGCGGAACAGAGCCTCTTGACGGGCCGCCCGGTCGATGCCGCCGCGGAAGAGGTTCCACCGCACCCGCACCATGACCTGGTTGTTGAACTCGTAGGTGTCCAGCGCCGAGGTTCCGTCGTTGTACTCGGACTGCGCCTCCAGCGTGATGGCCGGATAGAACGGCACTTCGGACAGCTCGACCTCGGCTTCTGCCGTGCGCACATCCGCCTCGAAGATCTTGGTGGTGTTGTTGTTGCGCACGGCCAGCTGGACCGCATCATCCAGATCAGCGGGCAAGGAGCCGGCCGGGAATTCCGGATAGGTGAGATCGTTGCCCGGGAAAGACCCGATGATGCGGGTGAAGATCGCCTCGGAATCCCGCAGGTCGTTCAGGGTTTCGATCAGGGTGTTGTCCGCCCGGGCGGTACGCGCCTCGGTTTGGGCAACGTCTGCCTCGCTGCCGCCACCGCCGCGCAACCGCTCCTGCTGAGCGGCCAGCACCTGCTGGTGATAGGCAACGTTGTCTTCGGCCAGCTTTACCAGGTCGCGCTGGCGCAGCACTTCGAGGTATGCGCCGATCGCGTCAAGGGCCAGAACTGCGGAGTTTTCGTAAACCCGATTGGCCGCGGACTCGACTCGCGCCTGCTCGCGCTCGACCGTCGCGCCGGCCTCGAAGCCGTCGAACAGCCGCTGCTGCAGCGTAAGCGACGTCTCCTGACGACGCGTCGTCTCGGTGCCGCCGTTGTTGTTGGCGCGAGACGTAGAGTCGTCGAAATTCTCAATACCGATGCCGGCGGCAAGATCGATCTGCGGCAAATACAGGCCACGGGCCTGACGCAGTTCCTGATCGACTGCCTCACGGTTGCTGGCGACAACGCCGATATCCGGATTGGTGGCGATCGCCTGCTCTACGGCTTCCGTGAGCGACATGGCATGTGCCGACATCGCCAACGGGAATGCCATGGCGCCACCCAAGAGTGCCGCCTTAAAACTTGTCAAACTCACACTGCGAGACCAGCGCATGCTAGCTTCCCCCGACTTAAAACCTTGCATCTAATACCTCTCCCCCGTGTCGGACCTCACCGTCCGGAGATGGACGAAAGGCAAACAATTCTCGAAATATTCGCGACTTGTAACCTGTTTCCAGTTTGACTGTCAACGAGCGCACTCAAGCCGAAACAGGGTTAATCAGCGATTGATCGTCTGATCTGCCACACTGTGACAAATTAACCACAACCGAGCTCTCGTGTCACTACCGTAAGTTCTCAGGATTAAAACCCAAGCAACTGGCATCAGGTACAAATCTGGCCGCGAGGATGGGAAACACCGCCGCAGCCAATCTTCTGGCTAGCGCATAAGACCCTCCGGCGGATTCTGTCAATCGCCACGGTCACCCCGGACCGCGTCTCAGAAGAGGTAGCCGGCTGGTGAAGACCCTCTCAAACCGCCGTGCGGCCTCCCGTTTGTGGCGCGCGCGACCGTATCTTTGAACCGAAGGTTTAATAAATGCGACAAGTCTTGCGTAACGAGACCGAAATACTGCCTGCAAAGCGGCCTGCACGGAGCGCATTACTGGTGAATACTGTGGCATTTCGCACAGTCGGGCGCGCAGACGGGACCATAGGGTTTCCAGGCGTCCCGGCCCGCAGAAGCGGGGGAACAACGGAACCCCGGACACAGGGCCGAGCAGAGTGTCACAAATACGCTCGAGTCAAACCGCTGGCCCTCCGGGCAAAGTATGCTATTAACCCTTTGCGAATGAAGCGAAGATAGATTTTCCGGCAGTTTCCAGGCGTCCTGAACCCAAACTCTTTGCGAATTCGTAACAACTATAGTGAAGCCTTGGCATTGATCGTTCTTGCACTGGGAACAGTGGGCTGGCGTGCCGTTCTGTCCAATTGCGCACCGCCCCAACGTCAGTATGCCAAAGTGCCGGATCGGACATGAGTTGACGGGGGAACAGTAGGCACAACATGGCCGCCCGCGATGACACGATGGCGAAGCGAACGCCTCCCGTCACCGGACTGAAGTCCGGCAAGGGCAAAGATACCAAGGCCGCGGATGTTCACCGGCCGGATCCGGACCTGACCTTCGGGCGCGGCAAGCCGGCCCCAGAGCCGGACCTGAAAACCGGTGTCGGGCCCAGCGAGGGCGCAAACGCGGCCAGCGAGCCGGACCTGAAGCTGCCGCCGGCGCGGTTTGAGGATGAGCCGGCGACGTCAGCGCAGGAATCCGCCGTCCCGTCCCGGTCCGACGGTGACGGTGACGGCGACGGCAAGAGTTCAGATAAGGGTGTGCGATCCGACCATGGATCTGCCAAGAGCAAGGATACAGCCGACGTGAGTGAGGCATTTGATACCGAACGCAAGGGACCCGAGGGCGAGAGTCTCGCCGAGTCCGAAGCGGCGGCAAGCGAGGATTCCAAGGGTGCCGGCCTCGGCGTGACCTTGCGCGCGAAGGATGTGATCGAAGACGCATCCGACAAGGACTGGACGATTGCAGCGTCCTCGGTCGATTTTGAGGACCCTCTGGTCCGCTCGCTCTCTCTTCTGGCAGGGCTGCTTCAGCGCCCGATCTCCGTCGAAGCGCTGAAGGCCGGCCTGCCCCATGCCCAAGAGGCCTTCACGCCTGAGCTGGCGGTCCGCGCAGCCGAACGGGCGGGCCTCTCCGCCAGGGTGGTGCGGCGCCCTCAGCTATCGAAGATCCTGCCGGTCACCCTGCCCTGCATTCTCCTGCTGAAGGGCGGCAACTGCTGTGTGCTGAACGAGCTGGCCAACGGCCAGGCTGATGTCCTGCTGCCGGAAGCCGGCGGCACCTCCAAATCGCTGGACGTGCAGGCACTGCAGGAGCAGTTCACCGGCTATGCCATCTTCGCCCGCACCGAGGCGCGTTTCGACGATCGTGCGCCCGAGCGCAAGCTTGCGGAGCCGCGGGCCTGGTTCTGGGGCACCCTGGCCCAGTTCTGGCCAATCTACAGCCACGTCGTTCTGGCCTCGCTGCTGATCAACTGCTTCGCCATCGCCAGCCCGCTCTTCATTATGAATGTCTACGACCGCGTGGTGCCCAACCAGGCGATCGAGACGCTCTGGGTCCTGGCCATCGGTGTGCTGACGGTCTTCGGCTTCGAGTTCGTGATGCGCAACCTGCGCACCTATTTCGTCGACATCGCCGGCAAGAACGCGGATGTGATCATCGCCAGCCGGCTGCTCGAGCAGCTCATGTCCACCCGTCTCGATGCCAAGCCCGCCTCGACCGGGGCCATGGCCAACAACCTGCGGGAATTCGAGTCGCTGCGCGAGTTCTTCACTTCGGGCACCCTCGTGGCCCTCGTCGACCTGCCCTTCATCTTCCTGTTCATTGGCGTTATCTACATCGTCGCCGGCCCGGTCGCTTTCGTGCCGCTGGCCATGGTGCCGCTGGTGATCTGCGTCGGCTGGTTCCTGCAGTATCCCCTGCGCAGCCTGATGGAAAAGGGACAGCGCGAGGCGAGCCAGAAGCACGCTCTTCTGGTGGAGACCATCGACGGTCTGGAGACCATCAAGGCCACCGCCGCCGAAGGCCGGGTCCAGCGCTCCTGGGAACGTTTCGTCGGCCTCTCGGCCGAGTCCTCGGGCAAGGCCCGGTTCATCTCCGGGTTTGCAACCACCTTCGCACAGATCGCCATTCAGATGTCCACGGTGATCGTCATCGTCTTCGGCGTCTACCAGATCGCCGAGGGCAACATCACCATGGGCGCCCTGATTGCCGCCACGATCCTGACCGGCCGCGCATTGGCGCCGCTGGGGGCGGTGGCGGCCATGCTGACCCGCCTGCAGCAGTCCCGCGTCGCGCTGAAGTCGCTGGACGAGCTGATGAAGGCGCCGGTGGAGCGGTCCCAGAACAAGCGCTTCCTGCACCGGCCGCGCCTCAGCGGCCAGGTCGAGTTCAAGCAGGTCACCTTCAGCTATCCGGGCCAGGAGACCAAGGCGCTCGACAACCTCACCTTCAAGATCAAGCCCGGCGAAAGAGTGGGCATGCTGGGGCGCATCGGTTCGGGCAAGAGCACGGTGTCGCGCATGATGGTGGGCCTCTACGAGCCGATGGAGGGCGCCGTCCTGATGGACGGTACCGACATCCGGCAGGTCGACCCGGCCGACCTGCGCCGCAACATCGGCTACGTTTCGCAGGATAACTATCTGTTCTTCGGCTCGGTGCGCGACAACATCTGCTTCGGCGCGCCCCACGTGGACGACGAGACCATTCTGCGCGCTGCCGAAGTGGCCGGGGTCAGCGATTTCCTGCGGACCCACCCGCTGGGCTTCGACCTGCCGGTTGGCGAGCGCGGCATGGCCCTCTCAGGCGGCCAGCGCCAGTCTGTCGCCATCGCCCGCTCCATGCTTCTGGACCCGCCGATCATCCTGCTGGATGAGCCGACCAGCCATATGGACAACTCCTCCGAGGCCGCTTTCAAACGGCGCCTCGAAAGCATGCTGCCTGGTAAGACTCTTTTCCTGGTGACACACCGCAGTTCCCTGCTAACGCTGGTCGACCGCTTGCTGATCATCGACAACGGCAAGATCGTGGCCGACGGCCCGAAGGACGAGGTTCTGAAGGCGCTGCGCCAGGGCCAGATCCGGGCCAGCAGCACCTGAGCGGGAGCATTGCTCAGGCGGGCCGGCCCAGATACCGGCCCAGATCCCGGCCCAGATCCCGGCCCAGATCCCGGCCCAGATCAATGACAAGGCAGCGGAACTGGGCCAAGCTGTAGAATTCCACCGCCCCCGCTCGCACAGTCGACGGCGCGGCAGGAGCGGGAAACGAAGGACTGAGTGGATATGAGCTCACAAGGCGTTTTCGATCGTGACGATCTCGACTTTATGCCGGAGGTCCATGCTGCTACGCGGCACCGTGGGCGGCGCTTCGCCTACATCCTGACGATCATCTCGGTCATCTTCTTTATCGTCATGGGAGTTTGGGCCCACTACGCGGTCCTGGACGAAGTGACCCGCGGCGAAGGCACCATCATCCCCTCCTCCAAGACCCAGGTCATTCAGAACCTGGAAGGCGGCATCCTCTCCGAGATCCTGGTCCGCGAAGGCGACATTGTCGAGGCCGGCGACGTCCTGGTGCGGATCGAGAACACCATCGCCACGGCAAATCTGGAAGACGCCCGCTCCCAATACCTCAGCCTGCAGGCCACCGAGGCCCGCCTGATCGCGGAACTGGAAGAGAAAGAGGCCGTCGACTTCCCGCCGTCGGTGAACGAAGAGGCCCCCATCGTGGTCGCTGACCAGCAGCGCCTCTTCAACGCCCGCAAGCGCCAACTCGCCGCCCAGGTTTCGGTGCTTGAATCCCAGGCCAGCCAGCGCAAGCAGGAAGTCGCGGAAATGGGCAGCCGCCGCCGCCAGCTGGAGCAAAGCCTGCGTCTGGCACGCGAAGAACAGGCGATCACGGCACCGCTCGTGCAGAAAGGCATTATGCCCCGCATCGAGCTGATCCGCATCGACCGCCAGGTCGCGGACCTGGAGGGCGAGATCCGCACCATCCGCACCGCCATCCCCCGCCTGCAGTCGGCCCAGAAAGAGGCCGAGCAGCGCATCGACGAGATGGTCCTGACAACGCGGACCGAAACCTCTGACGAGCTGAATCGGATCCGCGCCGAGTTGAAGTCGATCTCCCAGTCGCTCTTCGCCGGCCAGGACCGGGTCACGCGCACCGCGGTGCGCTCGCGGGTGCGCGGGACAGTGAAGAACCTGAAGCGCACGACCGTCGGCGGCGTCATCCAGCCGGGCGAAGACATCATGGAGATCGTGCCTCTGGACGATACGCTTCTGGTGGAAGCCCAGGTGCGGCCGGCCGACATTGCGTTTCTGCGCCCCGGCCAGGAATCCATCATCAAGGTCTCGGCCTACGACTTTTCCGTCTACGGCGGACTGACGGCCAACCTGGAACGCATCTCCGCCGACACCATCAAGGACGAGCAGGGCGAGAGCTTCTACCGCGTCTACCTGCGCACCCAGGAGAGCCATCTGGAACGCAACGGTGAAACCTTGCCGATCATTCCCGGCATGACCGTGACGGCGGAGATCCTGACCGGCGAGAAGTCGGTCCTGGATTACCTGCTGAAGCCCATCCTCAAGGCGCAGGGCTCGGCGCTGCGCGAGCGCTAAAACAGCCCGCACCGCGGTGCGGATACCGGCGCAGCGCCGTCACCAACCCGGTGGCGGCGCTTTTTGCTGCATTTACCATCCCGCCCGGCCGGATAGCGTGCATTTGAGGCAAAAACGCCGGAAATGCGCCTCACCCGGCCGTGAGCCGCGTAAACCATCTTTCGAAAACTTCCCTTAAGTCAAAGCAGCGATCCTCACAGGGCAAGGCTTTGAAGCGGCTTCAAAGCCCACGAGATCCGTGTCTCTGCGCGACCCGTGCATCTGCACCGCTCAGAGATCCTGAGGGAGCCTGCAGTTGGATCGCCGTGCCTTTCTTCGCTCGTCCGCGCTCATGCTCGGCACCGCCCTTGGCGGCGCCGTGATCGAGGCTGTGGCGAAGCCGGCGGCGGCTCAGTCCCTGGGCGACTTTCTCAAGTCCAGCCGCAACGTCGGCAAAGGCCTTTTCGGCTCCACGGAGATCTCCTCGGCCAGCCTCAAGGCTCTGCCGCAATGGGCCCGGGTGCTCTCGAAAATGGAGCAGGAACGCGGCAGCTTTCATGCCTGCCTGAACGACCCCGCCGCCTGCAGCACCGCCGGTCTGAAATCCTGGCGCGAGGTCGCCACGGCCGCCAAGGGCCAGCCGCGCCTGGAGATGCTCAAAACGGTCAATCAGTACTTCAACCGCTGGCCCTACAAGATCGACCAGGAGCTCTATGGCGTCAGCGAGTTCTGGGCCAGCCCCAAGGAGTTCATGAAGCGATCCGGGGATTGCGAGGACTACTCCATCGCCAAGTTCTTCGTTCTGAGGGATCTCGGCCTTGCCAACGAGGAGATGCGGGTGGTCATCCTGATGGACCGGATCCGGCGCATCGGCCACGCGGTCCTGGCGGTCTACGAGCCCAACGGGGACATCCTGGTCCTGGACAGCCTCAGCGACCTGATCTTCTCCCACAAGAAGTACCGGCACTACCTGCCCCAATACTCCATGAACGAGACCACACGCTGGGCGCACTTTTACGACAAGAAGCGCACCGCCTCTTTGTAAATATTCGTTAATTCCTCTATGAGATAAGCCGTTTATGACGAATTCAGCGCTCGAAACGGCTGACCCGCTGGACTTCCCGGCGCCCGATGCCAGACCGGCACCCCCGGGGCGCTGGCGCATGCTGCTCTGGGGCGGGATCGTGCTGGCGGTTTTCGTGCTGGCGGCCGTCCTGGTGCCCCGGCTGACCATCGAGTCCAAGCGCGAGCAGCTCATCGAACAGGTGACGGAGCGCCTGCAGCTGACCGCCAGCGGCCAAGCCGAGGTGGTTTCCACCTGGCTGCAGGGAACCCGGCGCCTCGCCCAGCCGGTGGTCGAAAGCGAGCTCATCCGGCTCTTCGCGGCAGAGATGGATCTGGCCGACGGGGATATGTCGCGCATGGTTGCCCCGCAGAGCGGCGACGACGGCGGGCTTGGTGTTCCGCTGGTCGAGCAGCTCCCCTTCATCGAGCGGGTCATCAGCGACTTTGCGGCAAACGCCGACTTCCTCGCCGCCTATCTGGTCGGCCGCAACGGCGATGCCTTTGTCGCCTCCAGCGGCGCCGCCAGCTTCGCAGCCGACCAGCGCGCACTGGCTCTGCAGAGCTTCGAGCGCGGCCAGACGGTCTTCGGACCGGCCAGGAGCCTGCCTGCCGGCCTCGTTCTCGACATGGTCATGCCGGTCTTCGCGGCACAGGTGGAGCCGGGCGAAGCGACCCCCGTCGCGGCCCTGGTGCTGGTCGTGCCGCTGACCAACGGCCTGTCGGAGATCCTGGCGGTCGACCCCCTGGCCAGCCCGGGCACCCGGCGGGTGCTCATCCAGTTGAACGACGGTGCTTTGGCGCGGATTGCCCCCGGCGCCGCCGAAGCGGTGAAAGCGGTTTCCCTTGACGGTTTCGACCTGGCCGCCGGCGAGGTGCCCTTTGCGCAGCGCCCTTCCCTCACCAAGCCGATCCAGGTCTATTCGGCGGGCGCCATGGTCTCCGGCCCCACCTGGTGGATCGTCGAAGAACTGGAAGTCACGGTCGCCGAGCGCCCGCTCGCGACCTTCTCCATCGCCGCGGTCCTGGTTGCCGGGCTGGTCGTTCTGGTGGCCGCGGTTGCCTTCGGTGCCTTCTGGTGGCGCCTGTCCAGCCACCACAACGAGGCCCTGGCCCAGCAGTACCGCGCGCTCGCCGGCCGGATCCAGGCGCAGAAGCAGCTCATGGAGAGCATCAACGGGGCAATCTCCGAGCACATCGCCCTGAAAGCGCAGGACGGCACCTATCGCTATGTGAACCCGGCCTTCGCCGCGGCGGTGGGCCGCAGCCAGCAAAGCATGATCGGACTGGACGATGCCGCGGTCTTCGGACGTGGCACCGCCAAGCGCCTGGCTCTGACCGACCAGCGGACCCTCAAAGAGGGCGAGGCGATCACGACGAACGAAGAAATCTACTTCGATTCCGCAAAGCGCTACCTGCAGATCTCAAAGGTTCCGTTCCGCGATGCCGAGGGCACGGCCCAGGGTCTCGTATCGGTGACCCGCGACGTCACGGAACTGGTCGAGCAGCAGCAAAAGAAAGAGCGCGCCATCCAGCAGATGGTGGCCGCGCTGGTGCGTGCGATCGAGCTGCGCGACCCCTATCTCGCCGGACACTCGCGCCGCGTCGCCGACTTCTCGGTGGCGGTCGGCAAGCATCTGGGCTGCGACGAGGACGAACTGACAACGCTGGAGTTGGCGGCCAATCTCTCGCAGATCGGCAAGCTCGCCATCCCGGAAACCCTGCTGACCAAGCCGGCCCGCCTGACGGAAGAGGAGATCCGTCAGATGGAGACGCATGTTCAGCATGCCGTGCAACTGCTTGGCGGGATCGATTTCGAGCTGCCGGTCGTTGAAACCATCGCCCAGATGCACGAGCGCCTCGACGGCAAGGGCTACCCAAAAGGGTTAGCTAGCGAGGCGATCGTTCGAACCGCCCGGATTCTGGGGACTTGCGACGTCTTTTGCGCACGTGTCGAGCCCCGCTCATACCGCGCGGGCCTTGCGCCGGACGCAGTGCTGGATATTCTGCAGGAGAATTCCAGCCGCTACGACCCCACAGTGATTGAGGCGCTGAGACAGGTGACATCGACGATCTCCGGTGAGAAGCTGATCGCCAGCATTGCGGCTGGCTGACCCTTCATGACGAAACCTTTCGCGGACCTGCGGGCCGCCCTCAAGACCCTCGGGTTTGCCATGCTGCTCTGCCTGGCAGCAGGCCAGGGATTCGCGCTCGACGGCAGCATTGCAACCGCCGGACGGGTCGAAATCAACGCCATGGAGTATCCCTGGAGCGCCGTCGGCCGCGTCAACACGGGCGGGCGGGGACACTGTACAGGGTTCCTGGTGAGCGAGCGGCACGTCATCACGGCAGCCCACTGCCTCTTCGATCCCACGGTGGGGCGCTGGCGCGCACCCATCGAGCTGCATTTCATCGCCGGGTACCAGCGCGACCGCTTTATCCTGCATTCCAAGGTCGCCAGCTATCGGCGCGCGGAAACCTTCAACTATGCAGACGGCGCCACCATTCAATCAGCACTGCGCGACTGGGCTATTCTCACCCTGGAGAAGCCGATCGGGCTCAAGGCCGGCTGGCTCGGATTGAAAAAACTGGACAGCCTCATGATGTCGCGGGTCAAGGCCGGCGATGCCTTGCTGGTGCAAGCGGGGTATCGCCGCGACCGCGCCCATGTCATGACCGCGGGCTGGGGCTGCGCCTTCGGCGGCTTCAGCCGCGGCGGACGCCTGATCACGCATGACTGCAATGTCATAAAGGGCGACTCGGGCTCACCGCTCATTCTCTTTGCCGATGGCGGCTTCTACGCCATCGGCCTGCATGTCATCGACCTGCGCTCCGCCCAGGAAGAGCCGCTGGCCGGCGTGCTGTCCTTCAGCCTCTTTCATCCCGACGGCGGGCGGCGCGATGCCGCTTCCGCTCTTTCAAGCACCTCCGCCCGTTGGGCCATGGGCAAGCCGCCCGGCCAGGGCAGCGAGGCCGCAATCGTCCCGCTGCGGACCATCGACAGCCTCTTGGTGAGCCTGGGCTATCTCCCGGTAAGAGAGGCGCAACAGAGCCAGGAGGCACGGGTTCAGGCCCTGAAGCGCTTCCAGAAAGACCGCGGCCTGCCCCGAGACGGACGCGCCTCTTTGGAGGTTCTGGGCAAGCTTCTGCTTGCGGCCGCCCGCTAGGCAGGCTGCCACAAGGGCCCTGGGGTGATGGATCGGAGGGCGCTGGATCGGAGGCCGCAAGCCTGCTATCCACATCATCAGGCGGAAAGCCGTGCCCACCGGGCCGGCGTTCAGGCCGCCGTTCTCTTCGTGCGATTTCACGGCGCGACTTAGTGCGATTGACAGAAGGAAAGCATATTCATGACCGAATTATTCGCTGATGGAACGGGCTCCATCGTCGTTTCCAATGGCGTGGTTCGAATTGAGCTGGTGCAGCTCCGCAGAAAGGACGACAAGGCGGAGCTTGAGTCGCACACCAGTGGTCACCTGCTGATGCCGGTCGGGTCGCTCAAGCAGTTGACCTTGCAGCTTGCGAAGGCACTGGAGCAGATCCAGGCCCGCGTCGCGGAGAAGGACCGGCTCGAGAACCCGCCGAAGGGCGACGATCTGGACGACGCCCTCTCAAACCTCTGACTGTGCTCGCGGACCCCGGTCACAGGGTACGGGCGCCGGGATTTTGCTCCGACGTCCCAGCGAATGGCTCGCCAGAAGAACCCAGCCGGTGTCTGTGAGCCGGCGCAGCCGGCGGCACCCCTGCCCTGCCCGATCTTCTTGTGCAGATCCTGGTGGGGCAGATCCTGGTGGGGCAGATCCTGGTGGGGCAGATCCTGGTGGGACAGACTCGGGCCGTCGCGGCGCCTTTACTCAAAATTGAGCATATTGGCCGAATCTGGCGGGGATCCGTATAGAGAGACCATGCCGCCCCCCAAGACCGGGCAATGGGAAGGCCCAAGACCATGAAATACCTCTTCGTCCATCAGAACATGCCTGGGCAGTACAAGCACATCTGCCAACGGCTCGCTGCCGACAAAGACAACACCGTGGTGTTCATCACGAAGCGTGAAGGCCTGGAGATTCCGAACATCCACAAGGTGCTCTACAAGCCGAACCGCGAGCCCGCTGCCTCCACACATCGCTACATCCAGGAGGCCGAGCGCGGCATTCTCCATGGGCAGGAGGTCGCCCGCAAGGCACTGGAGCTGAAGAGCAAGGGTTTCACACCGGACATCATCATCGGACATCCGGGCTGGGGCGAGACGCTCTATCTGAAGGACGTGTTCCCCAATACGCCGCTCCTCGGGTTCTTCGAGTTCTACTATCATGCCGTTGGCGCCGACGTCGGCTTCGATCCCGAGAACCCGGCAAGCCTGGATACGCACTGCCGCATCCGCACTAAGAACATCATCCAGTTTATGGGCCTCGAGTCCGCCGATGCGGGTATGGCTCCGACCCAGTGGCAGTTCCAGCAGTACCCCAGCGAATTCCAGCACAAGATCTCGGTCATCCACGATGGCATCGACACCGCCGTCTGCAAGCCCAACCCGGACGCCTCGATCGAGATCAAGAATACCGACGGCGAGGTCACGACACTGCGGCAGGGCGAAGAGATCGTCACCTACGTGGTGCGCAACCTGGAACCCTATCGCGGCTTTCCCCAGTTCATGCGCGCCGCCGAGCTGATTCTGAAACGGCGGCCGAAAGCGCGCATCATCATCATCGGCGGTGACGAGGTCAGCTATGGACGGGCGCTGCCCAACGGCGAGACCTATCGGAAGAAGGCACTGGAGGAGGTCGACCTTGACCTCAGTCGGGTGTTCTTCCTGGGCCGGGTCCCCTACTCCACCTACCTGAACGTCATCCAGGTCTCCGGGGTCCACGTCTACCTGACCTTCCCCTTCGTGCTCTCCTGGTCGGTGCTCGAGAGCATGGCCGCCGAGTGCTGTCTGGTGGCCTCGGCGACGCCGCCGGTTCAGGAGGTCATCACCGATGGCAGCAACGGCCTGCTGTTCGATTTCTTCGATCACGAGGCCATCGCCAACCGCGTGGATGAGGTTCTGGATCACAAGGACCGCATGGCGGCGATCCGCAAGAAGGCGCGGGCCACCGTTGTGCAGAACTACGACCTCGAGAAATGCCTGAAGGACCAGCTGAAGCTGATCGAAAACCTGGTGGCGGGCAAGCGCCCTCATCCCGGTGGCAAACCCGGCAAGCCCAGCTTTCGCCTGCCCCCGAAGAGCGGCGGGACAAAGCCAGGAGCCAAGAAGGCTTCGGCCGGCAAGGCGAACGGCAAGTCCAAGACGGCCGCGAAGCCCGGCGGCGCCCGCTCGACAGCCCGCAAGGCAAAGTCCAAAAAGACGCCGGCTGCCAAGACCGCCAAGCCAAAGTCGAGAACGACGAAGTCCGCGCGCTGAAAGGCGCTGTATGACTTGGTGGGCGCGCAAGGGTGAACAGAGCGCGCAATAGTTGAGGTTGCCGGCACAGGCCTCCCGCAGGGAGCTCTTCCGTTGCCTCTTCCCCTTCTTGCATCCGAAATCGCGATGCGATACGCAGATTATGGGCCTGTGAGGCTGTCAAAGCCGCATGGTGCCTTTTGGGCGCGCCTTCGCGATCCGACGGGGACCTGCTGACGGCTTCGACCAACTGACCTTTCGCCGCGAGGTACAGGAACTATGGCCCGTAGAGTGCTCTACTTTCTGGAACGCTATTCCCAGATCTCGGAGACCTATATCGAAAACGAGCTGCGCGCCCTCTCGCCGCAGAACGAGGTCCGTATCGTCTCCACCAAGGTTCCGGACCTGCCCTGCGAGCAGCACTTTCCCTATCAGGTGATCCGCAGCCGTGCCGAGTTGGAGGTCGTCATCGACGAGTTTCAACCGGATATCATTCACGGCCACTACATGACCATGGCGCAGAACATCATGCTTGCTGCGAAGCTTGCCGATGCGCCCTACACAATCCGCGCCCACTCCTTCGACATCCTGGGGCCGATGATCGAGCGTCTTCCTGGCCTCAAGCAGACCGTCAACAACGAGCAGTGCCTGGGTGTCCTGACCTTCCCCTTCACGGTCCCGCTGTTCGAGCGGGCGGGCTACAACCCCTACAAGGTTCACGGCTGTTATCCGGTCGTCAACGTGGAACGCTTCGAAGACCGCGGGGAGAACGGCAAGGCCGTCATGAACGTTGGCGCCTGTCTTCCGAAAAAGGCCATGAGCGGGTACCTCGCCATTGGCGCCAAGGTACCGGACCGGCAATTCAATCTCTATGCCCTCGGGTACAACGTGGGCAACATGCATCAGCACAACGCAGAGCTCGGCAACCCCGTGACCATCGTCGATCCGGTCCAGCCGGAAGCGATGCTGCCCGAGTACAAGAAACACGAATGGCTGCTCTACACCGCTTCGCCGAAACTGAAGACCGTCGGTTGGCCACTGGCGGTGGCAGAAGCCCAAGCTGCCGGTGTCGGGGTCTGCGTGCAGAACATCCGTCCGGACATCAAGGACTACGTGGGCGACTGCGGCTTCGTCTTTGACACTGTCGAAGAGGCAGCAAAGATCGTCTCGCAGCCCTATCCTCAGGAGTTGAGGGAGAAGGGCTTCGAGTTGGCGAAGCGCTCCGACATCAAACGCCACATCCACCTGCTCGAAGACCTCTGGGACCAGGCGGCCTGATCGGGCGTCCCCCGATTGTCGTCGCAGCAGAGGCCAATCAGCTCGCCGGCGCTGGTGATCAGCGCCCCTGACAGTCGTCTGTACGGCCGGATATGCGCGTGCAGGCTGTCCTCTCTTAGCAGCGCGGCCACGGGACGACGGGCCAGGGACCCATCAGGGACGTGGAGCCGGCCCGCACCGCCGTCAGCACACAAAAGCGCTTGTCCATTGCCCCTCTTTAACCCTTGACCCGGTCGCCGCCATCCTGTCCGCATGGCGCGCCGCCGAGGCTTTAACCGGGGCGACCGCGGGCAACGATTGTCACGTCGTTAACCAAAGCTTACTTTTGCCCCGCTAGTCCAAGAGTGGCCGCCCGATTCGGCTGCCGGTCCCAGGATCCTCCCACAGCACCGCGAGAGAGCACAGCGTGGCAAGAGTACTCATCGGTTACGAGCGCGGCGACAATCTCGGCCATTACCGCAGGCTGGTGCCGGTTGCTGAAGCGCTGGCCGCCAAGGGCCATCAGGTGACCCTCTTCTTGCGCAATCCCTACGATTGCAAGGCGCAGATTACCAGGAACCCGCTGCCTTACATCCCGACGCCGGATCTGGTCGCGCCAAACCCGGCAGAGCGAGAGCCCAAACGCATGGGGACCTACAGCGACATCATGGTGTACAGCGGCTTCGGCAAACTGGAGACGCTGTTCGCGGCCACGCTGTCCTGGCGCACGCTTTTCGACCATCTGCGCCCCGACCTTGTCATCTGCGATCACAGCCCGGTCACCTGCTTTGCCGCTTACGGCCGCGTCCCCGTGGTCCAGGTCGGTTCCGGCTTCACGGTACCACCCGCGCAGGACGAGACCTTTCCGCCTTTCCGGGAAAAGAAAAAGGCGATCGTCGACACCGACCATATTGTCTCGGTGATGAACGACGTACAGTCACGCCTCGGCGGGCCAAGGGTGCCCAGCGTGACAGCCCCGCTGCGGACCGCCGGCAGGTTGGTCTGTACCCTGGTTGGGCTGGACCCCTACAAGGACTATCGCGAGGACCCGGTGATCGGCCCGACCGAGGGCCTGCAGTCCCCTCTGCCAATGCCAAAGGCCCCCGCGCTGTTTGTCTATCTGGGGATAGAACACCGGGTTACCCCGAAGTTCCTCGAGGTGCTGAAAGCCTCGAAGCTGCCCGCTGAAGCCTATATCCGCGGCATGACAGAAGAGACCGCCAAGAAGTACATGCGCCCGGGCCTCACCTTCTACAAGACGCCTCAGCCGATCGACAAGATGCTGCGCAAGGCGACGATGACTGTTCATCACGGCGGCAGCGGTATGTGCCTGGCTTCCTGCAGCGCCGGGCGTATTCAATTGGCGCTGCCCATCCACGAGGAAACGCTTCTGAACACAAGGGCCCTGGGTCGCATCGGGGTGGGCCGCATGGCCACCGGGAAAGAGCTCGAAGAGAAGGGCCAGGAAATCCTGAACGAAACCATCGCCGATCCGAAAAAGGCCGAGCGAGCAAAGGCCATTGCCAAAGAGATCAAAGACGTGGGGCCTTTCCGCCCGATGGACCACATCCTTGAGACCTGCCAAAAAGCCTTGGGCGAGAACTAGGCACCGGATGCGGTTTTCCCCTTCCGAAGAGCAGTAGGACAAGATGGCGAAGATCCTCGTCGGATACGAACTGGGGGCAGGGCACGGTCATGTACAACGGCTGATGCCGCTGGTGCGTGCGCTGGAAGCGCGCGGTCACGAAGTCGTCTTCTTCCTGCGCAATATCAAGGAAAACGCCGTTCTGCTGGCGCGTGAGAAGCGTCTGATTCTGCCGGTGCCGGACATGGTCGAGCGCATTGCAGGAGCCCCCAAGCCCGCACGCCTGGGAAGCTATCTCGACATCATGTGTCACTCCGGCTTCTTTCGGCGCCAGAGCCTTCACGCCGGCATGCTTGCCTGGCGCGGCCTGCTGGAGCAGGTGCAGCCGGACCTGGTGATTTGCGACCACAGCCCGATCTGCGTTCTGGCCTGCTTCCAGGAACGGCCCGTCGTCCAGGTGGCCGACGGCTTCACCCTGCCACCGGCACAAGACGACCTCTTTCCGCCCTTTCGCGCGAACCGCAAGCCCTTGGTCGATCCGCGGCACGTGCTGAACGTCATGCGCTACGTCCAGGAGCATAACCGCAGGCCGGTACCGCGGAGCGTGACCGAACCGTTCCGGACCGCCGGGCGAATGGTCTGCACGCTGCCGGAACTTGACCCCTACGCCGCGGAGCGCCAGGACCCGGTGATCGGCCCGGTGGAGGGTTTGCAGCAGCCGCAGCCGATGCCCGACGGATCGCGCTTTTTTGCCTACGTGAGTCTGGAACACAAGAAGACCAAGCCCTTCCTGCGCGGACTGCGTGCCAGCAAGCTGCCGGGGGAGATCTTCGCCCGCGGCATGACCGACGAGGTCGCAGTGTCCCTCGAACGGGAGGGCCTCACGGTGCATCGTGAACCCCAGCCCATGACCGAAGTGATGAAGCGCGCCAGCGTCATCATTCATCACGGCGGCAACGGCACCTGCTGTGCGGCTCTGAGCGCGGGCCGGCCCCAGGTTCTGCTGCCGACCCATATGGAAGCCCGGCTGAGCAGCGACGCTCTGGTCGATCTCGGCGTCGGGCGCCTGCTGCAGGCCAAGGAACTGGACAAGGCCCTGCCGGCCGTGCTCGAAGAGGTGATCGCCGAAAGGCAGATGGCCGAACGCGCCCAGGCCCTGGCCGCCGACATCAAGGCGCGAGGCGCTTACCGGCCGGTGGATCGCGTACTGGAGACCAGCCTCAAGATTCTCGAAGACGCCGCACCAGACCCCGCTTGAACAGAGATCGGGCGCTGCCCGGCAGCGCGCCGCGGCAGCGCTGGTCCGGGATGGCCGTCCGGGAGGTCACGCACCACCGACCGGCTGGCCAGCAGTGCCTCTGGAAAAAACGTTTGGCGCAGGACTGCGGTCGTCATGCAGGACATCAAAGCCCACCGGCAGGACGAGGCCCGCACGCCGCTTGCACGTCACTTGGCGCGGGCTCTTCAGGACGCGCAGGCGGGCAGGTGAGAAATTGGCGGCGAAGGTGTCGATTCCGGTCTCGCTCGGGGTTCCCGCGAGGAATACCAGATTGACGGCGAGTTTCGCCGAGACGTCCGAACCAAGCTCCCAGGGCACCGCACCCGGAAATCGAAACTGGCTCTGAAGCGCACCCTCTGCATCCAAAAATGCGCCGGTCACGATCGCGACCAGTGCACTGCCGACCGCAATCGATTGCTCATAGAGCATCAGAACGCCGCGCGGCGGGATCTCATGGTCGCCGGGGATTGCAAGTGAAATGACCTTTCCGCCCGGGTTCAGAATCTCGACAGTAAGACCCGCGGTGCCAATCGCGGCATCCGATCGATTCTGGAACTGAAGGACGTTCAGGCGCGGCTGATCGGCCAACCCATTGTAGTCTGGGCCGACAAGCACTCCGGGCAGCGTTGGGATCGAGACGCCAAGCCCGATTTCACTGATCATCAGCGCGGTGGGATTGGGCGTGGAACTGTGTTGAGTGGTCGTCCTGACCGAAGGCGGCCGTGCTGCCTGCATCCGGGTACGCTCCAGGGTCCGGCGAGCACCCGAACTCGGCGCCCGCGCCGCGTCTCCCAACGCGTCGTTGAATTGCCCCTGGATCTATGGGTCAGTCGGCTCACCGCCGGCCATGGTTCAACCAAAAAGGAAAGATCTCTGCACCGAGGGCCACACAGAACAGCAGCCTCTGTCCAGCCCCTTCCGTCCGGATTTCACGGATGATCTTTTTCTCTATGAAATCAGATAGTTAAATGCGCCAAACATCGCCTGTGTGGCGGGAACCGGCCCCGGCAAGCGAGGAACTGCAATCTATGCGCGATTGCAGTGCTAGGTAACCTGGTTGCCGGCGAAACGGTCAACGGCCCGAAAGCGCGCTGCTCTGCTGCGCTCAGGTAACCACGATGATCTGGGACGCAGGGTCGTTCACAAGATCCTCGATGGAGGCGACCGCCCCCGTCCCGGCGCCGAGGAAGGTGACCGACGATCCGTTGGTCAGCGAGACCGTCACGTCGTTGCCGGCGCCCGCATCGACAACCGAAGCGATGGAACTCAGCAGATCATCGAGATCGACGTCCGTGTCGCTGTCCTGGTCCGTCACGCCGGAGAAGATCAGTCGGTCGTCGGAACTCGAGAAGTCGGTGACAATGTCGTCCCCTTCGCCTGTCGGATCTTCGGCGCCGCCGAACAGGAAACTGTCGGTGCCTGCGCCGCCGGTCAGCGTATCGTCGCCGAACCCGCCAGCAAGGGTGTCGTCGTCGTCGCCCCCGAGCAGCAGGTCGTCGCCGGAATCGCCGATCAGGACATCGTCGCCCCCATCGCCGTAGATCGTGTCGTCTCCACCCAGAGTATCGTCGCCGGAGGAATCGCCGAACACCGTGTCGCTGCCCCCGCCGCCCCGGATGAGATCGTCGCCGCCTTCCGAAACTTCGGCGACGCCGCCGCCCAAGGCCAGGGCATCGCCGGCGATGAGGTCGTCGCCCGCACCGCCGTCTATGGTGTCGTCGCCACCCCTGGTGACCGACGCGCTACCGCCGTCGCTCAATGCATCTCCGGCGATGCTGTCGCGGGAGCCGCCGCTGCTGATGCTGTCGTTGCCTGCTGCCGGACCGTCGTTCACCACCTCGGCGCTGCCCCCGTCCAGCGCGAGCGCGTCCCCGGAGATGACGTCCTGGCCCTGGGCGCTGACAATGATGTCGCTGCCGGCGAGGGCCGCGACGGCAACCGAGGTGTTCGCGACCCGTGCCGCGGCGCCGCCGCGCGCCAAGGCATCCCCTGCAATGGTGTCGCGCCCGTCACCGGAGACAAGCCGGTCGCTGCCGGCCGCCCCGTCGGCCTGGGCCGTGTTCTCCGCCTCTGCCGAACCGCCCAGGCCGCCCTCGACAAGGGCATCGCCGGCGATCAGGTTGTTGCCGCCCCGGCCGGAGACCAGATCGCTGCCCGCCGTACCGCCGTCCGCTGCATTCACCGCGTTGGCCGTTGTTGTGCCGGCAGGCGCAAGAGCCATGGCATCGCCCGAAAGAACGTCCGCCGCGCCGTCACCGGTGATGGTGTCATCGCCCGCCGAACCGCCGTCGGAGGCGTCGGAGGTCGCCGTGGCGCTGGCCGTCTCGCCGCCGCGCGCAAGCGCGTCGCCCGCAATGCTGTCGAATCCGTCCAGGCCGCGGATGCTGTCGTCTCCAGCCGCCGAGCCGTCGCCTTCGGCGCGGTTGGCGCCGTAAGCCGTCGCTTCCGCTGAAGAGAACGCCAGGGATCCGCCGGATACCAGATCGGCACCCGACCCGACGAGGATCGTATTGCCGCCCGCAACGCCACCAAGCGCTGTGTTTTCACCCTCCGCCGAAGCAGTGCCCTGGGCTGTGACTGCCAAGACGTCGCCGGCTACCGTATCGGCGCCGGCCCCTCCGCTGATGGTGTCGGCTCCGGCGCTGCCGCCCTCTTCGCCCGTGTTGGCCACAGTGCCGGAAGCCCCTTCCGATCCACTCGCAAGGACGTCGCCGGCCGTGCGGTCTCCCCCGCCACCGTCGGAGATACGATCGTTACCGGCACGCGCCTCAGCGCCGACTGCTGCATTGACAGCATCTGCAACGCCGAAGGGCGCCATCCCGAGCGAGTCGCCCGCAATGACGTCCCGCCCGGCCCCGCTGCTGATGGTGTCGCTGCCGGCGCTTCCCTCGCTGGCCTGATTCGACGCCAGGCGGCTGCCAACGAAGCGGGTCGCGTCCATTCCCGCGAAGTCACCGGAGATCTTGTTGTTGCCGTCACCACCTCGGATCAGGTCGCTGCCGGCTGTTCCGCCGTCTTCCGACAGATTTTCCGTCACGCTATCGAAGCTGGGGCCGCGAAAGGACAGCAGCTCGCCAACAAGCGTGTCGTTGCCTTCGGTCGCGGTGATGGTGTCGTTACCGGCCGCTGCTGTCGCTCCCACCGCCTCGTTGGTGGTCGCCGCACCAGTGATGCGGCCACCGCTTTGAATGCCCTCGCCGGCGATGACGTTGTAACCGCTGTTGCCTTCCAGGCTGTCATTCCCTGCAGCACCGTCAGTTGCCCGGTTCACCACTGTCAAGGAGTTCGAATCACCACCCGCCGACGAGAAGGCTTCGCCGGCAATCACGTCGCGGGCGCCCAGGCCGCGGATCGTATCGCTGCCGACCTGACCAGCCTGGTCGGCTGAGTTCTCGACGATGGCCGTTGCATTGCCGCTGCGGACATCGGCGAGTGCCTCGCCGGCAATGGTATCGAAGCCATCAAAGCCAACGATGACGTCGTTGCCGGTGGGCGTTCCCGGTCCCTCGTCATCACTATTGAGGACCGATGCGCCAATCAGCCCAACCTCCGCCGCAGCCAGGGCTTCACCGGCAATCCGGTCGTCGCCAAGACCGCCGTCTATAGTGTCGTCTCCCCCTCCGTTGCGCTGCGTGGCCGACACTGACACTCCATCGTCCGGATCCGGGCGCCCCAGCGCATCGCCGGCAATAAAGTCAGCCTCCGTGTCGCGCCCAATGCCGGGGTCGAAGTCGTCGTCGACGCCGCCGATTGGCGCAACATAGCCGAACAGCCGGTCGTTGCCCGTGCCGCCGTCGAGTGAATCCTGCCCGGCACCGCCGATCAGATAGTCTCCGCCGGAGCCGCCGAACAGCGCGTCTGCGCCGGCGTCGCCGCTGAGGAAGTCGTTGTGGTCTTGCGCATCCAAAGCGCTGCCAACCTCAGCCGCCGCCTTCTGCTGGTCCGTCAGATCCTGAGTGCCGCCATAGAGGGTGTCGTCGCCGGCGGCACCGAACAGAAAATCGGGCCCAGCACCGCCCTCCAGCAAGGCGCCACCGGCCGCGGCGGCCAGGACCGTCTGTCCGGCCAAGGGGTTCGGATTGGCTTGGCCGGGGTTGAGGTCGTCGCGCAGTGGGTCGGCCGGATTGGGGTCCCGGGTGGCGCCTTCGCTGCCGTCCAGGGTATTCAGCGCGCCGTCGGTCGGGATCGTGTTTGTGGTCCAGTCGGCCTCGCTGTCGCTGTCGATGGGCGCTCCCGAAGCCGGGTCCCGCTCGTCGAAAACCCTCGAGAAGACCTGGTGGTCGCCGGTGAAGCGGCCGCTAAAGGTGTCGAGAGAAAGGTCCAGATTGTCCGGAACCAGCGTGTTCGGCGTCCAGACCGGAGCCGTCAACACGCCGAGTTCGGCGGTCGTGAGGTTCGCCGCGAAGGTGTCCAGTGCATCGCCATCGCCGGAGACGAGATTCACCGCGATGGGTGCAGCGGTATCGTCGCCGAGCAGCCAGGACGCCGCATCGGCAATCTCGAACCCGTCCACCACGACACCGGAGGCATCGAAGACGCGGCCGATCACGGTGGCGTCACCGCCCTCGCCCGCCGCAGCGTCCTGATAGAGCCCCAGGAAACCACCGGCGGGAATGGTCACGCCATCGGGCAGATCCAACGTCACGACCGCGCCGGCAGGATTGAGGATCTCCAGCGTCGTCTCGAATGTCTGAGTATCCGCCTCCGTATTGTTGAAGAGCTCCACGAAGTCGTAGAGCATCGCGACATCGGCGAGGATCACCGGCGCGGGCCCGCCCCCGGTGCTGTCGTCATCGGGCAGCGCCGGAATGTCGAGCGCGGCAGAGACGCCCACCTCGTTGATCAGGAGGGTTGGCGGTACCCCGATGACGTCCGGACCGACCTCTGCGCCGGCAAGCAGCAGAGTCTCTTCGTCGACAATGTCGACCTCGGGGATTACCGGGACATCGGGCTCCGCTGCGGTGGCGCCGATCACGCCCTGGCCCAGCAGGAGGTCGATGATGGTTCCGAGGTTGTCATCATAGGCCGAGGCGCCGGACCCCTGTGCGCCCGGACCGGCCGCCACCACCAGATCCAGGTCCGGATCGTTGAGGGCGAGCGCCTGTCCGTAAATCAACTGGCCGGCCAGGGTCTGACCGCCGATCTGAAAGCTCGGCCCGCCCCCCTGGCCGATTGCATCGGCAAAGTCGCTGAAAACGATGCGCCCGCCGCCATCCTGGCCGAAATCGAGGATCAGGTCGCGGCCCTGGGTGCTGACCCGTGCGGCCGTCGGGTCGAACTCGACGATGTAACTGGCGCCGGGACGGGCCGGTATGGAGATCACCTGGCCAGCGCCGGGTTCGGTCAGAACCTCGGCGGCCCCCGCCTGGCCGAGAACGATAACGGACCCCTGCCCGCCCAGGCTTTCCACAGCAGCCGCCGGCTCTGCGGAAAGCGCCACTTCAGCCGGCAGAGACATCGGCTCTGTAGACAGAACAATCGGCGGCACGCTGTCGGTCCCCGGCGTGGTGCCCCCTTTGCTGCCCCCTTCGGCGGCCAGACCGTCGCCCAGGCCCTCGGGTCGCGGCTCCTGTACATCCATGGTCCCATCTCCCATCGCCAAGACCTCGTCTGCGGCGGGTCGGGACAGGTTCAATGGCGCCGCGCCGCGCCCTCCCCAAGAGCGCTTCGCACCGAAGCTGACCGCACCGCTGACGCGAAAATCTCGGGCCGGCTGGGCGAAAAATCGAGAGACCTATCTGGGGCAATTAAAGGGATATGTGTGTGTTCGCCCGAGTATTCGCCCATGGCTTGCATGGCAGCATCAGCCTTCCGCTTCAAAGGCGATGGCACCGAAGCAGAGCGATACCAGAAGGCGAACGCCTCGGGCTTGCGGGCAATCGCCTGAGGGGACCCTGCCCGAATCGGACGCGCGGCACCGTCTCGGAGGGCGGGAGCCAGCAAAGAAAAGGGCCCGGCGGTTTCCCGCCGGGCCCTGTAAAGGCTGTTTGGAGCTTGGTTTCTTACTCGACCACGAGGTTCCCGCTGCCGAGCAGACTGTCGATGATGTCGGCGTCGGATCCGCCCAGCGCCGTCAGGTCGACACCCTGGACCACAATCTCTGTGGTCTCCGTGCCTGCTCCACTGCCGTCAATATCAACCGTGATGGTCGTATCGCCGCCCGCGAAAGCGAAGCTCAGGTAGTCGTCCAGGTCGTTCCCATCCGGACCCGCAGGCAGGCCGGTCAGGAGATCCGAGAGATCCATCACGTCACCCTCGCCGAGGTCGAAGTCGGTGATGGTGTCGACATCGCCATTAACATCGGCTGCCGCTCCGTCGAAGACGAAGGTGTCGGCACCGCTGCCGCCGGTCATGGTGTCGTCACCGAGACCGCCGTTGATGACGTCGTCGCCGCCGTTGCCGGTGACCTCGCTCGAGTCGCCGAAGATGACGTCGTTGCCGGCACCGCCGAGCAGCGTGTCGTCGCCGCCGATCAGATCGATCTCCTCGTCCGATCCCTCGCCGAGCGCCAGCACGTCACCGGAGATGGTGTCGTCACCGTCCTCGCCGTCGATGTAGTCGTCGCCGCCGAACTTGACCGCAGCCAGGCCGCCGATCGACAGAGCGTCACCAGCGATGATGTCGTCGCCGCCGCCGGCCATGATGGTGTCATCACTGGCCTTGCTGTCGGCGAAGAGCGCCGTGTCGACGTCCCGCTGGGCGGTGGCGTCGCCGCCGCCGGTGGCCATCGCGTCACCCGAGATCAGGTCGTTGCCGTCACCCGAGATGATGAGATCGCTGCCGACGATGGCCACGGCTGCCGCGGCTGCCGCGTTGTTGTTGACCACCGCGTTGGCATCCTTGCCCGTCGCCAGGGCATCACCGGCAATGACATGGCCATAGTCGCCCGCCGTGATGGTGTCGTTGCCGGCCCGCTGGGTTCCGAAGTCGTCACTCAGCTCCTCGGCATCGTTCACCGCCAGGGCATCGGCGTTGTCGCCGGTGGTCAGAGCGTCACCGGAGATCAGGGAGCCGAAGAACTCCAGGCTCTCGCCCAGGCCGCCTTCGCCGCCGTCACCGCCTTCGCCTCCGTCACCACCATCTCCGCCTTCGCCACCGTCACCACCGTGACCGCCTTCGCCGCCATCGGCGGTGGCGCCCACCGGCGGCACGACAGGCTGCGGAATGTCGATCACGAAGGGATCGCCGTTCGGGTTGCCGTCACCGACCGTGATCTTGTCGTTGCCGGCGCTGGCGCCGTCGCCGCGGGCGGTGTTCAGCGCCTGGGCCACGAAAGCCACCGGCGCATCCACCGTCACATCGGCAATCGACATGGCATCACCGGAGACCACATGCTGGCCGTCGCCAGCGTAGATGGTGTCGTCGCCCGCCTTCGCCGTGGCCGTCGGGCCAAGCTCCGGATTGAGCGGCGCCTCCACGACCGCATCGTTGCGGGCGATCGCAAAGTCGTTCTCCGCCGCCGTCAGGGCGTCACCGGCAATGGTGTCGTTGCTCGGGGCTTCGACCGGGATGCAGGGGGCACAGGGCCCACAGATCGCGAACTGGTTGCCGCCGAAGATCAGATCGTTGCCGGCCCGGGCCTCCGCATCCGGGTTTGAGTCGGAGGTCACGGTCGCGAGGTTCTCGTTGATCGCATCCTCGCCCGCCACGTTGGTGGTCATGGTGCCGCCGGAGATCAGATCGTTGCCGTCACCGCCGGCAATGGTGTCGTCACCCGCAGTGGCCTTACCGCTCTTGGAGGCGGTTGCCGTGTTGAAGGTGTTGGCACCATCGTCCACGTCCTCGCCGACCCCGGTCGCCAGGGCGTCACCGGCGATGACATCGTCCACCGGATCTGGACCGGCGATCTTATCGATCGGCGCATTCCCCGTGGTTTCGGTACCGAAGCCGGCATCCGGGCCGCCCTGGTTCTCGAAGACCTTGAAGACCACGCCGTCCGGCACCTGGCCGATGTTGATTACAGCCGTCGAGTTGGCCGGAATGGTTACCTCGAACTCGTAGACCCCCGCCGGCGATGTCGACGTCAGCCACCAGGTCACCTCGCCGCCCGTGTCATTGGAGATCCGCATGAAGCCGTCGCCGTCCATGGAACGACCGGACCAGGTGTGATCGCTCTTGCCGAGGTCGCCCGGCACGATCACGTACTCGCCCGGATCATCCAGGTTCTCATCGACCGGGACGTGGATCGGCGGCTGGCCGGAGAAGCTGACGTAGACAGCCTCGATCAGCTCAGGCTCCGGTGCATCACCGTCGTCGACGATGAGGTCGTTGCCGGCCCGCGCGGTGGCGGTGTCGGTGGCCTCGGCGGTGTTCTCCGCCAGGGCCTCGCCGTAGTCGCCCGAGGCCAGAGCGTCACCGGAGAGGGTGTCGCTGCCGTCGCCCGCGTCGATGGTGTCGTCACCGGCAACGGCCGTGCCGTTGCCCGTCGCCGTCGCGATGTTGACCGTATGGGCCAGGGCATCCTCGCCGGTCGCCAGGGTTCCGCCGGAGGCCAGGTCGGCCCCGTCGGAGTCGGTGACGATGTAGTCGCTGCCGGCTTCGGCGAAACCGCCCTCGCTGGCCGTGGCCGTGTTGTTGGCCAGTGCCGTCGAGCCATCGCCAGCCGCCAGGGCGTCACCGGCCACGCTGTCATCGCCGTCGGAGGCGTAGATGTCATCACTACCGGCTGAAGCGTAGGCATCATTGCCCTCGCCGCCATCGGCCTTGGCCTCGTTGTTGGCCGTGGCGTCGCCGCCGTCGACCGCCGAGGTCATGGCATCACCCGCAATGAGGTCGTTGCCTTCGGCCCCGTCGATGTAGTCGTTGCCGGCCTCGCCGTAGGCCGAAGCCCCGAAGCCCAGGCCCAGCGCCATGGCCATCGCCATCGCCGTGTTGTTGGCGGTCGCCACACCGTTGCGGTTGGTGGCCAGGGCATCGCCCGCGATCACATCGTCGCCCCAGAAGAACTGGGCATCGTCAGCGAGGATGGTGTCGTTGCCGGCCGTGGCTTCCACGAAGGAGAAGCCGTACTCACCCGGCGTCGCGGTCGCCTTGGCGACGTTGTTGTTCTCCGCCGTGGCACCCTCGCCGGCCGCAAGCGCGCCGCCGGAGATGGTGTCGTCGCCGGCCCCGGTGACGATGAAGTCGTTGCCGGCCCCGGCGCCGCTGAAGGCGAAGCCGAAGTCGATGCCCTCACCGCCGTCGCTGGGCACACCCGAAGCCGTACCGCTGGCCTCGGCGGTGTTGTTCACCGTGGCGTCTCCGCCGGCCTCGTCGGAGGTCATGGCGTCACCGGCGATGAGGTTGCCGTTGACGAACACAGGCCCGCCTTCGCCGCCGTCACCACCGCCTTCGCCACCGTCGGCGGCCAGCACAATCGGGAAGCCCGACTCGCTGACGATGACGTCGTTGCCGGCCGTCGCCATGGCGCTGCCTTCGCCACCCTCGACCGCGACATCGGCCGTGGCCTTGTTGTTGGCCTCGGCCACACCGGCCACGCCGGAGGCCAGGGCGTCACCGGAGATGGTGTCGTTGCCCTCACCGCCTTCGATACCGGCGATCTCGTCGAGGAACTCGCCCAGGATGTTGCCGTACTCGCCGTAGCCGCCGACCCCAAAGAGCCCGCCGGCCGGCGCGCCGATGCCGTCGTCGCCGGCCGAAGCCGCCGCGAAGCCACCGGTGATGGAGACCTCGGCCGTGTTGTTGGCCGTGGCCTTGGCCGCGACGTCGTCGCCGCCTTCCACCGTCTCGGCATCGCCGGTCGCCAGCGCATCGCCGGCCACGAGGTTGTTGCCGTCGAAGAAGCCTTCGCCGCCTTCGTAACCGCCCTCGTAGTCGATGACATCGCCACCGGCCACCGCGACGTTGATGCCGTACTCGGCCCCACCCATCACAGAGGCGTGGTTGTTGTTGGTGGCCGTCTCGCCGTCGCCCGTGGTGAGCGTGCCGCCGGAGATGGTGTCGTTGCCGTCGCCGGCAAAGATCAGGTCGCTGCCTGCGATCGCCACCGTGGCAAAGGCCGGTGCCGTCGGATCGATGACCGCCGTATTGGTGGTCTCCGCCGTGCCGTCCTCGCCCAGCGCCATCGCGTCACCGGCGATCAGATCGCCCGCAGCGCCGCCTTCACCGCCATCACCGTGGCCCTCACCGCCATCAGCGAATGCCTGCGCACCCTCACCGCCGTCGGCACCAGCGTTTCCGCTGATGATGACGTCGTTGCCGGCCGCGGCCAGGCTGCCGAAGGAGCCCTCGCCGCCGTCGGAGCCGATCACCTCGGCGGTGTTGTTGGTGGTGGCATCCGCATCGGCACCCGCCGCCAGCGAGCCGCCGGAGATGGTGTCGCTGGCATCGCCGGTGACGATGATGTCGTTGCCCGCCAGGGCGATACCGACACCGCCATCGATCATGTTGATGGTTGCCCTGTTGTCGACGTTGGCGTTGCCGCCCGCGCCGTTGGACGAGAGGGCATCGCCGGCCACCAGGTCGCCACCGTCGCCGTCGGCCTCGTAGCCGCCGCCGTAGATGACGTCGTTGCCGGCCAGCGCGACCGCCGGATTGAGCTCGTCGACCAGGCCTTCGATGAAGCCGCCGAAGCCCTCTCCGCCGTCACCGAGATCCAGGAAGTCGATGTCGCCGTCGCCGGTGCCGTTGACCGTGGCCGTATTCTTGGCCTCGGCGGTGCCGCCGACACCGGTGGCCAGCGCGTCACCGGAGAGGGTGTCGTCGCCGTCCTCGCGGTTGTACATCAGGTCGTTGCCGGCCAGGGCTGCGCCGACCGCGCCTTCCACGCCGCCTTCACCGCCGTCCGTACCGACCGTGGCATCGCTGTGGGCGATGGCCGAACCGTTCTCACCGGTCGCCAGGGCTTCACCGGCCATGGTGTTGGAGCCCTCGTCGCCGCGCATCAGGTCGTTGCCGGCAAGGGCCAGACCGGCCCCTTCGCCGCCTTCGGAGTCCACCAGGGCGGTGTTCGTCGCCTTGGCTTCACCGTCCGTGCCTTGCGCCAGCGCTTCACCGGCCGCCACATCGTCGCCGTAACCGAGGACCATGTAGTCGTTGCCGGAGAGGGCCATCGCCAGGCCGAAGTCGCCCTGGGTCGCCGTGGCGTCGTTCTCGGCCACCGCGTCGTTGCCTTCGCCGCCATCGCCCATCAGCGCGTCGCCGGACACCGTGTCGCCTACGTCCTCGCCACCCAGGTCGTCATTGCCGCTGACGATGTAGTCGTTGCCGGCAGAGGCGATGCCGAGACCGTAGTCGCCGGCGGTCGCCATGGCGTCGTTGTCCGCCTTGGCCACCAGGCCGTCACCCGTCGGTGCGACAACCAGGGCCTCACCGGCGATCACGTCGGCGTCGACACCCGTGCGGATCTCGTCGTCACCGGCATAGGCCTCGCCGCCGTCGGCCGTTGCATCGGCCGTGTTGGTCAGCGTGGCGTTGCCGTCAGTGCTGTAGGCACCGCCGGAGACCGTGTTCTCACCGTCGCGCGCAAAGATCTCGTCGTTGCCGGCGTAGGAAGCCCCCAGCCCGCCGGTCGTGGTGGCGGTGTTGCTGGCCGTGGTGTCGCCGTCGGCCAGGGCCTCGCCCGCGATCCGGTCGTCGTCGTCACCGGTGTCAATGACGTCGTCACCGGAATGGGCCTCGCCCAAGCCCGCCGTGGCATCGTTGGACAGGGTCACCGTGCCGCCGGCACCCGTCGCCGCCGCGTCGCCGGCCACGGTGTTCTTGCCGCCGGCATCGAGATTGGTACCGGCATTGATGGTATCGCTGCCCGCCGAAGCGAAGGAGCTGGCCGAGGAGGTGTTCACTGCAACCACGGTGCCGTAGTCGCCGGTCGACAGCGCATCACCGGAGATGGTGTCGTCGCCGTCCTCCGCCGAGATTTCGTCGTCGCCCGCCGTGGCCGTGGCCCCGCCGGTCGCCGTGGCATTGTTGTTGGAGTCGGCGATGCCGTAAGCGCCGGTGGCCAGGGATTCGCCCGCCACCGTGTTGGCACCGTCGCCGGCCTCGATGGTGTCGTCACCGGACTCCGCCTTGGAACCAGCGTCAGCGGCGGTCGCCGTGTTGGTGGTGGCCGCCGTTACGGCCCCCGCCATCGCCAGCGCCACACCAGCCGCCAATGCACCGCCCGAGATGGTGTCCTTGCCTTCGCCCGCCTCGATCCGATCGCTGCCGGCTTCGGCATCGCCATAGTCGGTGGCATTCGACTTGTTGAGGACCGTCGCGTTGCCACCGGCGGTGTTGGTGCTGCCGGCGTCGCCGGCCACCATGTTGTCCCCGCCACCGACGGTCACGCGATCGGCGCCCGCATCGGCATCGGCCTCGAAGTCCTCGAGCCCGCCGGCCGCCGTGGCGTCGTTGGTAACGGAAGCGGTGCTGCCGCCGCCACCACTGGCCAGAGCATCACCGGCCACTGTGTCGTTGCCGTCGCCGGCCTCGATCGTGTCCTTGCCCGCATCGGTTCCGGTCGAGTTGCCGAAGTCGTCAAGGTCACTGGCGGTGTTCAGCACCGTCGCCGTGGCGGCCGAACCAAGCGCAGCCGAGTCGCCCGCGAGCAGATTGTCGCCTCCGCCCGCCTCGATCCTGTCATCCCCGACGTCGGCGTTGTTGCTGACCCCCGCCTTGGTCGCCGTGGTGTTTGCCGTGTTTGTGGTGGAGGCCGTGGCTCCATCGCCGGCCGTCAATGCATCGCCGGCGATAGTGTCCTTGCCGTCACCAGCCTCGATGGTGTCAAAGCCAGCATCGACATCGTCGGCGTCCGTACCCGTCCCCGTGTTGACGACCGTGGCATTGCCGCCGCCAACGTTCGACACCAGCGCATCACCGGCTACCAGGTTGTCGCCCCCGGCGGCTACGATCGAGTCATTGCCGACATTCACGTCGCCGTCGTCACCGGCGATTGCCGTGTTGGTTGTCGTCGCCGTCGCGCCGGCCGCCGTGGTGGCTGCACCACCGGAGATGGTGTCGCTGCCGTCCGAGCTTCTGATGGTGTCGTTACCCGCATCAGCATCAGACCCGGAGCCAACGGCGTCGCCGTAGTTCAGCACCGTGGCGTTGCCGCCCAGGCTGCCAGCGTCGCCAGCGATGAGGTCGCCGGTGGAGCCCGCCGTGGCGTCGATATCGTCCCTGCCGGCATCGGCATCGCTGCCTGTCGAGAACGCCTTGTTGTTGGCAACAGCATTGCCGCCGGCGCCGGTTGCCAGGGCGTCACCCGCAACGCTGTCGGCACCGTCACCGATGTCGATATCGTCGTTGCCCGCGCCGGCCGTACCGGTCGAGCCCACCGTCGCCGTGTTGTCGGCCTGGGCCGTGGCCCCGGCACCGGCCGCCAGCGCACCGCCGGAGATGGTGTCGTTGCCGTCGCCCGCGGTGATGCTGTCATTACCGGCCGTTGCCGTGCCCGTGTTGCCATCGGCAACCTCTGCGGTGTTGGTCACCGTCGCGTTGCCGCCGGCCACATCCGTGGTTGCGGCATCGCCGGCCACCACGTCGCCCAGGGCATCGGCGTCGGTCACGATCTTGTCGTTGCCCGCCTGAGCCTCGCCGTCGCTTTCGACCTTCGCCTTGTTCTCCGCGCTCGCCGTGCTGTTCGCGCCGGTTGCCAGAGCGTCGCCGGCAACCACATCCGCGCCAGTGCCGCTGTTGATGTCGTCATTGCCGGCCTGGGCCTTGCCGCTGAAGGCATTGCCGAAGCGCGCCAGGGCGTCGTTGACGATCCCGGCCACCGCCGCGACGCCGGCCGCCAGCGCACCGCCGGAGACAACGTCGTTGCTGTTGCCGCTGCGGATCCGGTCGTTGCCGGCCTTGGACTGGCCACCGCCGATGATCGCGGTGTTGTTCACCGTGGCCATGGCACCGTCGCCGAAAGCGGCTGCGTCGCCGCCGACCTCGTCGGCACCCGACTGGGTGATGAGGTTGTCACCACCCGCCGTGCCGCCGGCCTGAGCCATATTGTTGGCCGTGGCCACCGCGCCGGTCGGCGCAGCCGCCAGCGCATCGCCGGCCACCTTGTCGGCGCCGCCGCCGGAGCGGATCTCGTCGCCACCGGCGACCGAACCGCCGCCAAGGGCGTCGTTGGTGGTGGTGGCGTTTGCGCCGGTCACACCGCTGGCAAGAGCACCACCCGAAAGCGTATCGCTGCCGGAGCCTGTGGTGATCTTGTCGTTGCCCGCGGCACCGCCGTCATCCGCATCGTTCTTCACCACCGCGTCGGCCACGCCGCCGGAACTCTCGCCCGCGTCGCCGGCGAAGAGATTGCCGCCGTCACCCGCGGTGATGGTGTCGTCGCCCGCCTTGGAGCCGCCACCGGCCGCGGTGTTGTTCGCGGTGGCGGTGGAGCCGCCGACGGTTTCCACCGTCCAGGCGTTGCCGCCGCCCTCGTTGGCGCCGCCGCCGGCGTTGATCACGTTGTTGCCGACAACACCGCCGGCTGCGGCGTTGTTGTTTGCGGTTGCAGAAACGTTGTCGCCGATGGCCAGCGCATCACCTGCGGTGGTGTCGTTGCCGTCGCCCACGTTGATGTCGTCGTTGCCGGCCGAGGTGCCTGCACCGGTGGCATCGTTGTTGGCAATCGCCGTCGCCGTGCCGCCGGCACCCGTGGCCTGCGCCAAGGAGTCGCCGGAAACCCAGTTGTCGCCTGCGCCGCCATCGATGTCGTCGTTGCCGGCCGAACCGGAGTCGCCGGCATCGTTGTCGGTGAAGGCCAGGGCAGACTCCACGCCCTTGGCCAGCGAGCCGCCGGCCACGGTGTCGTTGTCGTCGCCGGTGGTGATGTCGTCGTCACCGGCCACCGCACCGTCGCCGTAGGCATCGTTGTAGGTGAAGGCCTCGGCGCCATCGGCCTGTGCCAGCGAATCGCCG
>NZ_JANQKD010000098.1 GCF_028281305.1 Pelagibius sp.
ACCTGCGCCAGAATGAAGAGAGCGCAACCGATGGGCACGACCGACTGGGTTACCTGCAGCGGCACCCAGTCCAGCGCGACCAGGGTTTCCCCGGCCATCACCTGCAGCACAACCCATCCGGCCCAGGCCATGGAGATGAAGACCGCGTAGACGACCAGTTCCGCGAGGACAAAGAGCGCCTGGCGCGGCAGCGGCGGAAGGCTGAGCACGAGGCCGGAGAACCCGAGGTGGCCGCGGCGCAGAGCTGCCAGGGCCGCGCCGTAGTAAGTGATCCAGGCCAGCAGGACCGAGGCCACTTCGTCATACCAAGGCAGCGAGGCGTTCAGTCCGTAACGAAAGGTCACGGCCGCGATCACGAGGACGGCCAGCAGGACGAGCAGGCCGATGGTGATCACCTCAAGAACGCGGTGCAGAATCCGTGCGGCGAGAGCCATGCCCCTCTTCCGTCGTCAGCCGGGGGAGAAAAAAGCCCCCGGCCCCTTTTTGGGGAGCCGGGGGACATCGAGGTACGGCAAGTTGCGGGCTCTACTCGGCCAACGCCAAGGCGGCGTCGATCAGCGCTTTGCCCGCGGGCACCTCAGAGGCGAATTCCGCGTAGATCGGCTTGGAGGCCGCGACGAAGGACTCCCGGTCGGCCACGTTGAGGGCCATGCCGGCCGAAACCAGCTTCTGCTGGAAGTCCTCATCGCCCGAGGCGCCGGTGAAGCGTGCCCAGACGGCCACGTCCCGGGCGGTCTGTTCCAGCACCGCGCGCACGTCGGGATCCATCTTCTCGTAGACTGCCTTGCCCATGCTGGGATAGGCCGGCGAGTAGACGTGGCCGGTGACCGAGAGATACTTCTGCACCTCCGACAGCTTGGCCGACCAGATGTTGGTATAGGGGTTCTCCTGGCCTTCGATCACCCCGGTCTGCAGAGCGACAAAGACCTCGGAAAAGGACATCGGCGTCGGGTTCGCACCCCACTCGGTGAACATCTTCACCCGCCACTTGGATTTCGGCGTGCGGATCTTCGCGCCCTTCAGATCCTCCGGGGTGTTGATGGGACGCAGGTTGTTGCTGATATGGCGGATGCCGTTTTCCCAGAGCGCCAGAACCTTGTAGCCCTTGGCCTCCGCCGTCGGCGCCACCTGCGACCAGAAAACTTCGTTCTCGATGCGCGCCAGGTGGGCGCGGTCCTTCACGAGAAAGGGCATGTCAAAGAGGCCGAACTCGTCGGCAACCGACGACATGATGGACGACGGCAGCGCGATGTGCACCGAGCCCAGCTTCAGCTTCTGCATCAGCTCCTTGTCCTTGCCGAGCTGGGCGGAGTCGAACAGCTTCACCGTGGCCTTGCCGTCCAGGCGCTTGTTTGCGAGGCGGGTGAACTCAGCCGCGGTGCGCTGCTGGAGGGAGCCGGTGGGCGCGGAGATACCGAAGATGATCTCGTCCGCCGCCGAAACGGGCGCGGCGGGAACGCCGGAGATCAAGGCAAGCGCCGCTGCGCCCGCGACCAAGTGTTTTGGAACCAGTCCTTTGAGGACCGGGTGTGTCAGTGGCTTCATAGCCTTCCTCCCGTATCTCCGAGTGATCGGATTGTTGATTTATAAATGGTATACAAAATTATCGGCGGCGCGCTGTCAATCTTTCCGTGACCGTCAGATGCGAGAGCGAATCAGCATTCCTTTTATTGTATTAAAATCAATAAGATAAATTCTGCCTTTTCTCAGCGCCGGGGCATCAGGCAAGAAAGCGGGATTTCTCTAGGCTCTGAAGCACAAATGGCATACCATTTTTCAGACCGTTGGACGCAACGGGCATAAGCCTCTAGAACAGGCTTCCAGAGGGCGGCCGGGATTGGCGATCCGAGAGCAATGAACGAAGACTCTCCAAGTGAGGATATGACGCTTGAAAGGGCGCCGGACGCAGCGGCGGACAAGGCGCTTTCGGGCGAGGTCTCGCCGGGCGAACCGCTGACCAAGAGCGTCACCAACCGGCTGCGGGACATGATCGCCCAGGACGAACTGCCGGCAGGCGAGCGGATCCGCGAGCGGGCTTTGGCTGAAACGCTACAGGTTTCCCGCACGCCGCTGCGCGAGGCGCTGAAGATCCTGGCCACCGAGGGCCTGGTGGAGCTGTTTCCCAACCGCGGCGCGGTTGTGGCCAAGCCGGACCCGGCGGAGGTGCAGGACCTGCTGCAGGTGCTGGGTGTTTTGGAGGCCCTGGGCGGGGAACTCGCCTGCGCGCGCGCCAGCGACCGGGACATTGCCGAGGTACAGGCCCTGCACTACGAGATGCTGGCGGCCTACGCGCGCAAGGACCGTCTTGCCTACTTCAAGGTCAACCAACAGATCCACAAGGCCATCGTCGCAATCAGCGGCAACGCCAGCCTGATCGAGACCCACGGGCGCATCAACGCGCAGCTCTACCGCGTGCGCTACCGCTCCAACAGCCGCAACACCAAGTGGGACGTTGCCATCGAGGAGCACGAAGCGATCCTCACGGCGCTTCGGGCCCGCGACGGTGCGGCCCTTTCACAGATCCTGCGCAGCCACCTCGGAAGCACCTGGGCCAACGTGAGGGACGGGCTGGACGAACTGGACCAGAACGCAGGCAGCTAGCAGCCCGCAGCCGGCAACATCTCAACACCGGCCGGTCGCCGGCCCGGCGTGAGAAGCGCCGCGCTGCGGCTGCCGCCACTGTCTTCGGAAAGTTTCTAGTTCTGAAACGGCAGGGAAGAGTGATGCAGGTTGATGCGCAGCCCGCCGTCTTCGTCGCGGATATAGCCGAAGGTGTACTCGACCTTGGTCTCGACATCGGAATCGGCCGGGGTGAAGTAGTAGTTGCCCATGGCCAAGGCCGACTCTCCGTTGAACAGCATCTGCTGCTCGCCGAAGCGGACCTGCTGCCAGGGCTTGATGGCGAAACCGGCATCCTCTTTCATGCCGCCGCCGACGAAGTAAGACAGCGCCTCATCGAAGGTCTCGC
The DNA here is from genome assembly GCF_028281305.1 of Pelagibius sp. Classification (GTDB taxonomy): domain Bacteria; phylum Pseudomonadota; class Alphaproteobacteria; order Kiloniellales; family Kiloniellaceae; genus Pelagibius. The sequence goes on from NZ_JANQKD010000098.1 coordinate 2,969, forward strand.
GGAACTGGTCCTCCCGCGCCAAAGTCGGCTTGAACAGAACGCCCCCCTGTTCGTAGGCATAGAGTTCCCGGATGTGTTCGGAGGCGGCCGCCCGGTAGTCGCCCTTGTCGAGGTACGTCTGGCCGATCCCGACGATGCCATCGGCCCAGGCCTGTTGTGCTGCGAGCACCTCGTCTTCGCTGATCGTCGCGGCGCTGGCTGAAGCGGTCGCGCCCATGGACGCGGCCATACCCACAACGAGCGCTGCGGCAGCCGCTCTTCTCATTCTCATGTCTTTGTTCATCCCAGATCGTTCGAAACACTAGTTGTGTCCGAAAAGTGGCCCCGAAGCCGCACGATGCAACCGAACAGGGCCACGCCCTTTGATCGGATTTTCCGAACAAAGGGCAGGCGCTTTGGCCGCACGCGCTGTATCGAGGCGAGGCGGGCGGCTTCGTCTAGCGGTCGAGCGCCAACTTCACGCCGAAAAGGATGAAGATGCCGCCGGCGATGCGATCGATCAGTGCCGTCATGCGCGTGTAGGAGCGGGTCATCACCGGCGTGGCGAAAACAAAGACCACCGCGCCGTACCACAGCAGCGAAACCCCGACCATCACGCCCGCGGCGGCGAGGCCCATCTGCAGGCTCGGCTCCGCCGGCATGGTGGTGGCGAAAAGACTGGTGACGAAGGCCGCGGTCTTGGGATTGGCGAGGTTGGTCATCAGCCCGAGACGCCAGCCCTGCCATCCCTTCGGCTGGGGCGCGAGCGCCGCCGAGGCGCTCTGGGCCGCCGGGCGGAAGCTGGCCAGGATGAGACGCACGCCCAGGTAGGTCAGGTAGAGCGCGCCCAAAAGCTTCAGGGCGGCGTAGAGCCAGGGCGCCAGCGCAAACAGCGTGCTGATGCCGAAGAAGCCGGCAAGGCCCCAGACGAAGGTACCGCTGACGATCCCGGCCACCACGGCGAGGCCGAGGCGGCGCGAGTGGGCCGCGGCGGTGCGCACGGCAACGAAGAAGTTTGGGCCGGGGGTCGCGGCGGCGATGCCCCAGATCAGCGCAATGCTGAGGAGGGTCGAAAGGTTTTCCATAGGGTCAGAAGGTCTCTCTGGCGGAGCGGCAAAGACGCTGGCGGGCGCGGCTCCGACATCCTCGCCGAGGCCGCAAGGCCTTGCAAGACCAGGCAAAAACGCTTTGGGGCTAACCCAAAGAATCCCACCACTGCATGGTGTGCAGAGACCTCCCCAGGGGCAGACCGCGGACGCCTGCCCGGGGCTCACCAGGGGGTTTATCGGGGACCTACTCCGGCACCGCCCGGGTCATCAGCAGCACCTCGGTGCTGTAGGGATAGCAAGGATGCGCGATGATCGGGCGGCGGTCGACCACCTCATAGCCGTGGCGCCGGTACAGGCGGCAGGCACCCGCGTTCTCGGCGAAGACCTGCAGGCTGAGAAGGCGGCAGCCGGCCTCGCGGGCCCGCTGACCGGCGATGGCCAGCAGCGCACTGCCGATCCCGCGGCCCTGAAGCGCCTCAAAAACGCCCAGGGCGTTGACGTAGAAGCTGCCGGGAACCTGGTACTCCAGGTCCACCAGGGGGCGCAGCAGCGGCGGAATCTCCGGCAGCGCCGCCAGGTCCTCCGCCATCGGCTGCGGCAGCCGGTAGCCCAGCAGCATGCCGACGACGGCGCCGCCGCTCTCCGCGACCACGGCGTTGCGGTAGGAGAAATTGGCGTCTTCGCGCGCCGCCCGCTCGGTCCCGTAGTCGAGCGGATCCTGGCCGGGGGCGGCGCTTTGCGACCACAGAAAGCCGGGAATCCCCTCCCCGGCAATCTCGATGAGGCGGGCGATGGCGCGCGCATCGTCCGCGCGCGCGTCCCTGTACTGGGCCGAGGGAGAGACCGCGGCCGGCGGCTCGGAGGGGGTAAGGTCGTGCATTGGCTTTCCTTCGCGCAGCCCCTCGCAGGGACCGCGGTCTTAGGGACGCGGCATGATCTGGCGGGCATCCGGCGGCTGCACTTGGCAACTGCGCTCGGCGGCAAAGCGCTGGGGCCCGGTTCCGTGGAGACTTACGTAAGCATGCAGCGAAGCGATGCAAGACGCCTCTGGCGCAAAGCGCCTCACGGGTGTATGGGAAAACCCTTCTGCCGAAACGGCCTCAGACCGCCAGCCGGATTCGCATTGAACCCTTGGGGCATTGAACCTTGGGCAAAGACGAACCGACCCAGTATGGGATCATGGGCCCGGCCTCCGGCCGCGCCCCGCAACAAGGCGACGCTGATGGCTGAACTGCTCAAGAACCTCACCCCCCTTCTCGTCATTCTTGCCGCGCTGATCGGCTCCGTTCAGGCGGTGGCCGAGCCCGCGTCGCCGGCCCCCGGCTTCACCGTCAGCCAGCTGATCAAAAAGCTGGAGAAGCGCTTCCCGAACATCCTCAAGGACGGCGGAAGCCTTACCTCCGCCGACAATCTGCAGAGCGATCTGCTGGTCTCCACCAATCCCTCGGCCAGCCTGGAAACCCTCGGCCAGCCGAAGGCGGTGCGCGGCTTCGTCTATTCCTACGATCCCGGCGTGGACGGCGAGCGCCAGCAGAGCCGCCAGTGGGCCGGCATGATCATCCGCAACGCCCTGCCCGGCTGGCGCAAGGGCAAGTCCTGGGTGCGCCGCGCCATCGTCGCCGCCGAGAAGGACCCGGAGGGCGCCGAGATCAGCGAGACCGCCGAGGGTTACTGGATCGCGGTGCGCCACACCGCGGGCCGGGTGCGCGTGACGGTGATGCCGGTCGCTGTCAACGACACCGACCCCGAAAGCCTTGGCCTGGGCCTCAGCCAGCTGCTGAACGGCCTCGAAAGCGCCTTTCCCGAGCGCGAGGAAGGCATGGGCAGCCTCTACGGCGGCGACGGCTGGATCAGCGACCGCTTTTTCACCGACAACGCCCACGGCGAACTGGAGACCCTGGGGCCGGTCGATCAGGTGATCGGCCTGCGCTACCACTACGCCCTGCGCCAGGACGACCACCCGGAAGCGACGGCGGACAACCGGGGCTATGCCCTGGCCCTGGTGCGCAACGTCTTTCCCAACTGGGCCGGCGCCGAGGACTGGATGACCAAGGCCATCGATGCCGCCGCGGCCGCCGCCGACCAGGGCGCCGAGCCCATCGCCATCGAGCAGGGCCCGATCCTCTTACGCGTGCGCTACTTCGTCGGCGCCACGGAATCCATCGAGGTGATGATCCACCCGAAGGACACCTACCTCTGAGGATTTCTGACGGGCGCGCATGCCGAGGCGCTCTCCCCTCCCAAGAACCCCTCTCCCCCGGTGGGAGAGGGTTGCGAAGCCTTGGCGGGATCGAAGATCACGCTTAGGCGGAGCTGGGTGAGGGGGACCCGCGGCGGCGCCACCCGAGACAGCACCCGCCAGTCCGCATCACATGGAACCACCGCCCCCTCATCCTCCCGCTGCGCGGGCCCCTCCCTCTCCCACGAAGGGGAGAGGGAAACCAAATGGCGCCGCATACAAAGTATCCCTCTCCCCTGGTGGGAGAGGGTTGCGCAGCCTTGGCGAGACAGCATGTCGAGCCTAGGCGAAGCTGGGTGAGGGGGACGGCTCTAACCGCCGTCGCTGTCGCGGGTCTTCAAGGCGCCCGGCAGCTTCACGATCTTTGCGCTGAGCTGTTCGCCGCTTTCATCAAGCGGCGCGGCCGTCTCCTTGTCCGTCTGCGCCTCTTCTTCCTGCGCCGCCGGTGGCGTTTCTGTCTTCTCGTCTTCGGCGCTGGCCGCCGCGCTTGGGGAGGCCGTCTCCCCCGCAGCATCCTCCCCAGCCCCCTCATCCGTGGTGCCCGCATTCATCGCGCGGCGCGCAGCGGCGACCTCGGCGAGCTGGGAGCGCCAGCGCGGCACGAGGTCGGCAATCTCCTCGAAAGTGGCGCGCGGCAGGAACAGCAGGTGGGAATAGCTGATGGAGCGCACGTCGGCGGAGCGGCGGCGCTGATCCAGCAGGGCCATCTCGCCGAAGAAGTCGCCGCGGCCCAGGCGGTGCTGTTCCTCGCCGACGCGGATCTCCACCGCGCCTGACGCAATGAAGTACATCCCGTCGCCGCGGTCGCCGCGGCGGAAGACATAGGCATCGTCCGCCACCACGCGGGTCTGCAGCTTCCTGGCGATGCGCCCCAGCTCCGCCTCCGGCAGGGCGGCAAAGACCGGAAAGGCGTGGAGCAGCTCCGGCGTCGTCGCCTTGAAGTCGACCCGCGCGCGCCGCCGGCTGCTGGCGTGGACGCTGCCGGCCTCGGTCCGGAGGTCGCGGGCCAGGTCCTCGCTGATGATGCCGGCGCTGCGCAGCTGGTCGATCTGCTCCAGCTCCTCGCGGTAGGCGTAGCGCTCGAGCACCTCATGATCGAGTTCGCGGGCGTAGTTCGGATACTGCAGGCGCAGGGCGGCGATGTGGCGCTCCACGTCCTCGAGGCGCAGGTTGACGATCTCCCCCAGCACCTCGGTCAATCGATCACCTAGAAGACCGGCGAGGCGGAACTCCAGGAAGTAGATCAGCTCCAGGATGATGATGCGGTTGATCAGCAGGAACTGGAAGCGCTGGCCGAGGTAGAGCGCCAGAGGCCCGTTCACCCCGAAGCGGAAGTGCAGCCAGGAAATGAAGCGGAACCAGCGGGTCTGGCGGTGCGGGCGCCGGGCTGCGCGCAGGTAGCCGAGGCGCCCCTCGGCGCGGACCGCATCGATCATCGCCTCCACCGAGAGCAGGTAGCGGTCCACCAGGGTGGAGCGCAGCCCGCCGCTCCAACCCTGCTGCAGCAGCAGCGACTTTTCCTGATTGGCGAGCGCGATGAGGCCGACGGAAAGGCGGTCGCGGTCGGAAATCGCCTCGGCGAAGGAGTCGTCCTCGGCGACCTGGGAGAGGCGCTGGTTGTAGGGGCGGATCGCCTTGTCGACCAGCTCGTCCTCCAGCTCGTAGCGCCCGGCGAAAGACCTTAGGCTCGAACCGACGCTGGAGAGCGACTGCTGCAGCACCTGGCTGCGGAAAGCGCGGTCGATGGCGGAGAGCTGGTCGAGGCCGAGGTAGCGCATCAGCGGGCTCAGGGTCGTGCCCTGCACCAGCAGGGTGAAGAGCGCGAAGCCGGTCGCCTGGATGGCGATGAAGCGCTTGACCTCCGGGTCGACGAAGAAGTTCTCGGTGACCGCCAGGGCCAGCGCCAGGGTGACGGAGCCGCGCAGGCCGCCCCAGATGATCACCGTCTTGGTCCGGGTGGTGATCTTCTGGGTCACCCGGGTCCAGGAGAGCAGCGGGAAGACGCCGAAGAGGATGGCCGCGCGGGCGGTCAGCGCCGCCACCACGGCGACCAGCAGATAGACCAGATCCAGCGCCGTGATGTCGGCCAGCAGGCGCGGCGCCAGGAGGGCGGCCAGCAGGAAGACCAGGGAGGTGGCCCAGAAGGCAAGCTGTTCCAGGGTCTCCTGGAAGAAGCGGAAGGTCTCCGCCTGGAAGCGCGAGCGTCCAACAGCGGAGAGCACCAGCCCGCTCACCACCACAGCGGTGACGCCGGAGACGCCGAGGTAGTCCTCGCAGACTACGTAGACCGCATAGGGCAGCGCGACGGCAATGGTGAGCTGGGCGGCGCGGTAGAAGCGCAGTTGCTCCAGCATCCAGGCGGCGGCCCGCCCGGCGAGGAAGCCGGCCAGCGCGCCGCCGAGCAGGCCGATCAGCATGGCCTCGGAGACCAACCAGAAGTCCAGGTCGCGCCCGGTCAGGATGACCGACAGCAGGGCGGTGAAGGCGGCGATGGCGGTGGCGTCGTTCAGCAGCGACTCGCCCTCCACCAGCCGCGTGAGCCGGGCCGGCGCGCCGAGGTCGCGGAACAGGGCGATGACGGCGGAGGGGTCGGTGGTGGCGACGATGGCCCCGAACAAGAGGCAGACCGCCAGCGGCATGGGCGCCACCAGCCAGACCGCCCCGCCGATCAGCCCCAGCGCGACGACGACGGCGAGCACGGCCAGCAGGATCACCGGGGCGATGTCCTGCATCAGGCGACGCGCGTCGATGGTGACGGCGCCTTGGAACAGCAGGATCGGCAGGAAGACGGTGAGGAACAGCGAGGAGGAGACCGGGAAATCGACCACCGCCTCGGCCACCTGGTCGAGCTGCTCGGCCACCCGGTGGCTCTGCAGCCAGCCCGCCGCCGCGCCGATCAGCACGCCCGCGACCGCCAGCACCACGGTAAAGGGCAGCCCGCTGCGCCGCGCAAGCGGCTGCACGCTGGCGACCACGATCAGCAAGAGCGCCGTGGTGAGAACGATCTCGGTCGTGCCCATGGAAAGAACCTTACACCGAAACGCGACTGAAGGTGTGACGAGGCTCGGACGGCCCCTTGGAAGGACTTACGCAAGAATGAGACGGTTGGAGGCGGAGAATAGTCCGCCTAGACGGCAGGTCACAGCGTTTTGGCCGGATGCTCTTCCGGCGACGGGCTTGCCGCGCGCTCGACGAGAAGCAGCGCCAGCCAGATCCGCATCGCGCTGCAGGATCTCAATCCCCACCCCATCCCTGCCCATCGAGGGCGAGGCGGTTGTTGCCCCCTCACCCTCCCGCTTCGCGGGGCCCTCCCTCTCCCACGGAGGGGAGAGGGAAACCAAACGCGCCGCTGCTCCAATCCCCTCTCCCCTCGCGGGAGAGGGCTGCGGAGCCTTGGCGAGGTACGAGCCTAGGCAAAGCTGGGTGAGGGGGTAAACCGGCGGAGAAGACGTTCGGGGTGACCGGGGGTGAGGCGCACCTACCCCTCTGTGTTCAACTTATCGGATTGAACCCTCTCCCCATCCCCAACGACCTAAACTAGGCTGGCCAAAGCGCCGCACCCTGCTGGAGGTTCTCATGCACACCACAGCCTGGCCCCCGTCGGCGCGCCTTCTGCCGGCTCTGTTCCCCGGCCTGGTCCGCCCGTTCACGGCTGCCCTCGTTCCGGCCATCCTCGTTCTTGCGGCTCTTGTTCTGGCCATCCTCGTTCTGGCGGCCTTTGGGGGCGGTCCGGCCCAGGCCATGGGCCAGGCCCAGACCCAGGACAAGGAGGGGCCGCCGCCGGGATACTTCGCCGGCACCTACGAAGTGATCGGACGGGCACCCGGGGCCGCCGGCCAGCCCCTGTCCGACTGGCTGCAGATCTCGGCACGGGACGGCCAGATGGTCCTCCACGCCTGCCGCGCCGGCAACGGAGGCCTGACGTTCAACACCTCCACCCGCGAAGGCGCGGCGCCGCTGGTCGGCAGCATCGGCGACTGGATGCTGCGCTGTCACTACACCAACGACAGCAACAACTACCCGCGGCTCACCTGCTATGCCGTTCATGACGGGATGGACGCAGTGCCGGGGCTGCTGGCGCTCTGGCCGGTCGGCTGGGAAAAGCCGGAACACGCGGCAGACTGCCCGTGAAGGCCGTGACCGGCGCCTCCGCATCAAGTCACCTTGCGCAGCCGTTCGGAAGCGGTTATCTCAAAGCCATGCAACCCTTCGCGCACAACAGCGGCCGAATAGCCTGACGTCCCTTTGGCGGGGCCCGTCCCGGGCCCCGGTCTGCTTGCTAGGGGCCCCTCCCGGGGCCCGGCCTGCGGGCGTCAGCACTGGTTGTGCGGGCGGGGCTTATACCCCTGTAGAGCGCCGGATCAGCGTGCACGGCTGGGTTCGAATCCCAGGGCGCCCACCACCCTACGCTCTTCGAGCTTCGGATGGCTTACGCCAGTGAGCCGCGCGAAGCCGATAGAGCGGGAAGTGCCCCCCGAAGCCTTGGCGCAGGGGGGCTGTAGAGAACGCCGGTGGCGTCTAGGGTGAGACCCTTTTGCCCGCCTTGCTGGATTCGCGGATCGCCTCGATGACGCGGATGGTGTCGCGGGCCTCTTCGGCGAGGACCGGCGGGGCAGTCCCCGTCTCGATGGCTTCGCGCAGCAGCGCATAGAACCGGTGATGGGCGCCGGGAATGCTGGGCTCGAAGCGGGTGCTGGCTTCGCCGCCGTCGTAGGTCGTCACCCGCGCCCAGCGGTCCTGCGGCTCGACGCCGTAGCCCTCGTCCAGGGGGGTCATGCCGGAACGGAGCTGGTCCTCCTGGATGTCCATGAAGCGCTTCATGTAGGAGCCCCTGCTGCCATGCACCGCATAGCGGGTGGAATGATCCGGCGCGTAGTAGTTGGCGAAGAGATCGACACGCAGCGCGCCATGGCCCATGCGGGCGTGGAAGCCGTCGGGGATTTCTCCGCCACTGCGCTGGATCACCAGGTCGCCCTCCACCCAGTCCGGCAGACCAAAGAGCTGCAGCACCTGGTCGATGAGGTGGGCGCCCAGGTCGTAGTGGATGCCGACGCCCGGCGCCGGCTTCTCCTGCCAGCGGTCCCCGACTTCGCCCTTGTAGAACTCGAAGTGGGCGCGGTAGCTCTTGATCTCCCCCAGCGCGCCTTCGTCGATCAGCTTGCGCAGGGTCAGGAAGTCGGAATCCCAGCGCCGGTTCTGGAAACAGGTGGCGATGCGCCCGGCCTTGGCCGCCGCGGCGATCACCTGCTCCGCCTCCGCCGCCGTGGGCGTGAAGGGCTTGTCGGAGACGACGTGCTTGCCGGCGGCCAGCGCCTCGAGCATCAGCGGCGCATGGGTCGGGCTGGGAGTCGCCAACACGGCGAGTTCCACGTCGGGATCGGCGAAAAGCGCCGCCGGCGTCGGGTGGACCGTTACGCCGGGATGATCGGCCTGCACCTTGGCCGCATCGGAAGACGCGACCGCCACCAGGTCCACCCCCGCCGCCGGGAAGAGCGGCGCATGAAACACCTTGCCGGCCAACCCGTAGCCGACCACTCCGACCTTCAAAGTCATATCTGTTCTCGTTCTCCGAACTCGACGTTGTTTCGACCCAGGTCGAAGCGGTTCCAGCCCGCTCCCCCTCCCGGCCACCCAATGACAGTATGCTATGGGGGGCCGGGAGGGGGAGCGGGCCGGCGCCGAAACACAAACACCTTAACCAATCCGCATTTCGGTCTGCGGGTCGAAGAAGTGCACCTTGTCCATGTTGAAAGCGAGCGGCACCTTGTCGCCGGGGGCGATGCGCTCGCTGGGACGCACCCGCGCGGTCACCTCCTTTTCGCCCATGCGGGTGACGATAAACTTGTCGGCACCGGTGGGCTCAACCACGTCGATGCCGCATTCCACCGTCTCGATGGCGCGGGCGGAACGGTCGGCGCTGGACACGTCGGTGACGTCCTCCGGCCGCACGCCGAAGACGATGTCGCGGCCGTTGTGGGCCCGCAGCGCTTCCGAGGGCTGGTCGATCTTCAGGCTGAAGTCGCCTATGTGCACCGAGGCGGTGCCGTTCACGGCCTGCAGGCTGGCCGGGATCAGGTTCATGGTGGGCGAGCCCATGAAGTCGGCGACGAAGATGTTGGCCGGGTTGGAGTAGACCTGCTCCGGCGTGCCGACCTGCTGCAGGATGCCGTCCTTCAGCACGGCGATCTGGGTCGCCAGGGTCATGGCCTCGATCTGGTCGTGGGTCACATAGACGATCGTGGTGCCGAGGCTCTGGTGCAGCTTCTTGATCTCCGTGCGCATGTCGACGCGCAGCTTGGCGTCGAGATTGGACAGCGGCTCGTCAAAGAGGAAGACCTGCGGCTCGCGCACCAGGGCGCGGCCCATGGCGACGCGCTGGCGCTGGCCGCCGGAAAGCTGGCCGGGGCGGCGCTTCAGCAGGTGCTGGATCTGCAGCATGTCGGCGACCCGGGCGACGGCGGCCTCCCGCTCCGCCTTGGGCACGCCGCGCATCTCCAGCCCGAAGGCGATGTTCTCGCCGACGTTCATGTTGGGATAGAGCGCGTAGGACTGGAAGACCATGGCGATGTCGCGCTGGGAAGGATGCAGGTCGTTCACCTGGCGCCCGGCGATATGAATCTCGCCCGAGGTGATGGACTCCAGCCCGGCGATGGTGTTCAGAAGTGTCGACTTGCCGCAGCCCGAGGGGCCGACGAGGACGAGAAAGCCGCCTTCTTCGATGGCAATGTCGATGCCTTTCAGCACATCGAACGCGTGAAAGGATTTGCGCAGGTCGCGGATTTCCAGGAAGGCCATGGGTGTCCCTATCCTTTGACGGCGCCGGCCATGAGCCCGCGCACGAAGTAGCGGCCGGAGACGATGTAGACGATCAGCGTCGGCAGAGCCGCCAGGATCGCTCCGGCAAAGTGGACGTTGTATTCCTTCACCCCGGTGGAGGACGATACCAGGTTGTTGAGGGCCACGGTCATCGGCTGGCTGTCGAAGTCGGCGAAGGAGGCTCCGAAGAGAAAGTCGTTCCAGACGTTGGTGAACTGCCAGATCACCGTCACCACGATGATCGGCCCGGAGGACGGCAGCAGGATGCGCCGGAAGATGCGGAAGAACCCGGCGCCGTCGATGGTGGCGGCGCGGATCAGCTCGCTCGGGAAGGCATCGTAGTAGTTGCGGAAGAACAGGGTGGTGAAGCCGAGGCCGTAGACCACGTGCACCAGCACCAGGCCCCAGGTCGTCCCCGCAATGCCCAGCGTGCCCAGGATGCGCGCCATGGGAATGAGCACGATCTGGAAAGGAATGAAGCAGGAGAACAGCATCAGTCCGAAGACGATACGGTGGCCGCGAAACTGCCACTTTGTCAGCACATAGCCGTTCAGCGCCCCCAGGAAAGTGGAGATGATGACGGCGGGCACGACCATCAGGATCGAGTTGAGGAAATAGGGCGCGAGGCCGGTGGGCTGCACGCCGATCTGCGCCTCCCCCCAGGCGCTGACCCAGGGCGCGATGGTGAAGACCTCCGGCAGCGCCAGCATGTTGCCGGAGCGGATCTCCTCCAGGGGCTTGACCGAGTTCACCAGCATGACGAAGAGCGGCAGCAGGTAGTAGACGGCAAAGAGGATCAGCACGGCATAGATCGCCGCGCGGGTCAGCGCGCCGGTGCGCAGGGCGACCTCGCTGGTGGCCACGCTCATGCCTTCTTCTCCCTCAGCTCGCTGTAGAGGTAGGGAATGATGATGGAGGCGATCATGATCAGCATGATCACCGCCGAGGAGGCGCCGACGCCCATCTGGTTGCGGGTGAAGGTGTAGGAGTACATGAAGGTGGCCGGCAGTTCGGTCGCCCGCCCGGGCCCGCCGTTGGTCAGCGCGATCACCAGGTCATAGGCCTTGATCGCAAGGTGTGCGAGGACCACGAAGGCCGAGAGGAAGGCCGGGCGCAGCATGGGAATGACGATGCGGCGGTAGAGCTTCCAGGCGGTGGCGCCGTCGATCTGCGCGGCCTTGAGGATCTCGTTGTCGATGCCGCGCAGGCCCGCCAGGAACATCGCCATGACGAAGCCGGAGGACTGCCAGACGGCGGCGATGACGATGGTGTAGATCGCCATGTCGCGGTCCTTGATCCAGCGGAATTCGAAGGACTCCCAGCCCCAGAGATGCATGACGTTCTCCAGGCCGATGCCGGGATCGAGGAACCACTTCCACGCCGTCCCGGTCACGATGAAGGAGAGCGCCATGGGATAGAGGAAGATCGGCCGCAGCAGGCCCTCGCCGCGGATCTTCTGATCGAGGAAGATCGCCAGGGTGAGCCCGATCACCGTGCAGATGACGATGTAGAGGATGCCGAAGATGGCCAGGTTGGAAAGCGCCGTCGACCAGTGGCGCAGACCGAAAAGCCGGAAGTAATTGGCGAAGCCGACCAGGTCGAAGGACGGCAGCATGCGCGAGTCCGTAAAGGACAGGTAGCCGGTGAAGACGATGAAGCCGTAGACGAAGATCAGGATCAGCACAAAGCTGGGCGAGAGCACGAGCTTCGGCAGCAGGTCTTGGGCGGTGGTGCGCAGGCGGGTCGGCATGGCGAAACGGACGGCCCCGGATAACTGTCCCAAAATTTGACTGGCCCAGAAATTGACTGGCCCAGAAATTGACTGGCCCAGAAATTGACTGGCCCAGAAATTGACTGGCCCAGAAATTGACTGGCCCAGA
>NZ_JANQKD010000010.1 GCF_028281305.1 Pelagibius sp.
GAACATCGGGTCGCCGCCGTTGCACTCCTCGTCGTCGCCGTCATCCTGGTTGCAGTGCACCACGACTTCGTCGCCGACCTTCCAGCGTTTCACCTTGGAACCGACGGCCCAGACGATGCCCGCGGCATCGGAGCCGGCGATGTGGTAGGGCGCCTTGTGGACGTCGAAAGGGGAGATGGGTACGCCGAGGCCGGCCCAGACGCCGTTGTAGTTGACGCCGGCGGCCATCACCATGACCAGCACGTCGTGGCTGTCGAGCTCGGGCGTGTCGACCACCTCGACCTGCATGGCCTGTTCCGGCTCGCCGTGGCGCTCGCGGCGGATCAGCCAGCCGTACATCTGCTTGGGCACGTGTCCCAGCGGCGGAATTTCGCCGACTTCGTACAGGTCCTTCACCGGACGCTGGGTCTCCTGCGGTCCGCTGCCTTCCACCGTTTCGAGCACTTCAGCCATGCCCTTACCCTCCTCTTGATCTCTGCCGTAGTGGCCGGACGGCGCTTTCTGCCCTCCGGCTCTGGTTCACTGGGCCATTTTCCCCCGGGCCATTGTTATTGCGCCTGTCCCAACGCCCGGTCCCAACGCTTGGCCCCAGGGCTTCTGCCCCGGGACAACGCCGGACCCCGGCACGAAATTCCGTCTGGAGGGTCCGCACCAGGCGCCCCCTGGCCAGACTCTTAGACCTTCGATTCCCATATTGCAATGCACAAGATGGACGATATGTACATATTTCGTATAGTATTCGTAACGATCTGTCGTTTTATGGTTTCAAAAAGGAAGATGATAACCTAAATTCGCCTAATCTGGTCCCTTTGGTGCAGTGCAGCGATAGGGTAAACTTCCCAGACCGGAGCGGGTGGGCCCTGTCGGAAAATGAGGGCAGAAATGGGTGGCAAGATGAGCGATCAGGCGGAAAACAAGGCTTCCGGCCAGGCTTCCGGCGCGGCGCCGCAGCGGGACACTTCTGAAGCGCGCAAGCGCGATCGGCCCTGGCTGATCCGCACCTATGCCGGCCATTCGACGGCGGCGGCCTCCAACGCGCTCTACCGCAAGAACCTGGCGCGCGGCCAGACCGGGCTGTCGGTGGCCTTCGACCTGCCGACCCAGACCGGCTACGATTCGGATCATGCGCTGGCGCGCGGCGAGGTGGGCAAGGTCGGCGTGCCGGTGAGCCACCTGGGCGACATGGAGAAGCTCTTCGCGGAGATCCCGCTGGAGCGCATGAACACCTCCATGACCATCAATGCCACCGCCCCCTGGCTGCTGGCGCTCTACATCGCCTGCGCCGAGAAGCAGGGCGTGGCACGCGCCGATCTTACCGGCACGGTGCAGAACGACATCATCAAGGAATACCTCTCCCGCGGGACCTACATCTTCCCACCGGAGCCCTCCCTGAAGCTGATCTCCGACGTCATCGCCTTCGCCTACCGCGAGGTGCCGAAGTGGAACCCCACCAACGTCTGCTCCTACCACCTGCAGGAAGCGGGGGCGACGCCGGTGCAGGAACTGGCCTATGCATTGGCCACCGCGACGGCGGTGCTGGATACGGTGCGCAGCTCCGGCCAGGTGCCGGAGGAGGACTTTCCCCGCGTTGTCGGGCGCATCTCCTTCTTCGTCAATGCCGGCCTGCGCTTCGTCACCGAGCTCTGCAAGATGCGCGCCTTCACCCAGCTCTGGGACGAGATCTGTCGGGAGCGTTACGGCATCGAGGAACCGAAGTTCCGCCGCTTCCGCTACGGCGTGCAGGTGAACTCCCTGGGGCTCACCGAGCAGCAGCCGGAAAACAACGTCTACCGCATCCTCCTGGAAACCCTGGCCGTCACGCTGTCCAAGGATGCCCGGGCGCGCGCCGTGCAGCTGCCGGCCTGGAACGAAGCGCTCGGCCTGCCGCGGCCCTGGGACCAGCAGTGGTCGCTGCGCCTGCAGCAGATCCTCGCCTTCGAAACCGATCTGCTGGAATACGCCGACATCTTCGAGGGCTCGACGGTGATCGCCGCCAAGGTGGAGGAGTTGAAGGCCGAGGCGCGGGCGGAGCTGGCCCGCATCGACGACATGGGCGGCGCCATCGCCGCCGTCGAGAACGCCTACATGAAGGAGCGGCTGGTCGAGAGCGCAGCGCGGCGGCTGGAGGCCATCGAATCAGGCGAACAGACCGTGGTCGGCGTGAACGCCTATCAGGAAAGCGAGCCTTCGCCGTTGACCGAGGGCGCCGACGGCGGTTTCATGGCGCCCGACCCGGCGGCCGAGACGGCGCAGATCGAAGGCCTCACCGCCTGGCGCGCGGCGCGGGATCAGGACGCGGCGGCCCAGGCCCTGGCGGCGCTGGAAGCGGCGGCGCGCGACGGCGCCAATATCATGGAGCCCTCCATCGCCTGCGCCCATGCCGGAGTCACCACCGGCGAATGGGCCGAGGCCCTGCGCAGGGTCTTCGGCGAGTACCGCGCCCCCACCGGCGTCGGCGGCGCCACCTCGGCAGCCTTGGAGGACGAGGACGGCCTCTCCTCCGTGCGGGCGCGGGTGGAGGCAGTCTCCGCCCGCCTCGGGCGGCGCCTGAAGATGCTGGTCGGCAAGCCCGGCCTCGACGGCCATTCCAACGGCGCCGAGCAGATCGCCGTGCGCGCCCGCGACGCCGGCTTCGAGGTGGTCTATGAAGGCATTCGATTGACCCCCGGCCAGATCGTCGGCGCGGCCCTGGAAGAGGGGGTCCACGTCATCGGCCTCTCGATCCTCTCCGGCTCCCACGTCGCTCTGGTGACCGAGGTGCGCGACCGCATGGCCAAGGCGGGCCTCACCCGCGTGCCGCTGATCGCCGGCGGCATCATCCCGCCGGAGGACGAGGCGGCGCTGAAGGCCGCCGGCGTCGCCGCGGTCTACACCCCCAAGGACTACGACCTCACCGCCATCCTCGCCGACATCGTCGACATCGTCGATCGCACGACGCAGGAAGCGGCGTAATTCTTCTTCCCTTTATTGGCTAACAATTCTGAGTTCGTTCTCTGTATAGTAGTTTTCTCCCGTACAGAGGATGATTTGATGAGCGGCTTCTTCGAGGAGATTCTGGGACCAAAGATTTCCCGCGAGAGATTTGAGCAGATCAGGTCCGATGAAATTGCTCGACGAATTCATTTCCCGACTACTCACTCCACTGCACTCAAAAGGAGTGAAGGAGAAAAATGGTACGGAAGCTTCAGTGTGCCATTTTGGGAATCCGTAGGACTGGTGTTCGAGCAGCAGACTGGCTTAGAGCTCTTTCGCAGCAAGTACGGATACTGGCGGTCGATAAGGGACGAATCAGAATACGAGGCTATTGCGGATTGGATTGAAAGCCAAAGAAACAGAGTATTTCTCCGCGATTGCTTGGATGCCTCAATTGCCCTGAGCTTCAATTTTATGGAGAAAGCAGAACGCCGCTACACGAAGCTCGGTAAGCTTGAGCATGATGCTAAGTATCAACAGGATGAATCTGCAGTCCGCAAACTTGCTGGGATTTGCGTCAGAGTCATCAGGTCTCTTCCATCCTATAAGGATGCAACACATATCTCCGCAGTACCGCCTCGACCAGATAAGGGCTTCGATCTTCCCTCTTCTATCGCAGGTCAAGTTGCCCAGGCACTTTCGATGATTGATGTTACTAGCCTTTACGAGTGGTCAGGTGACAAAGGTTCCCTTAAAGAAGCGGCTGATGCGGAGAAGTGGGATCAGTTGGAGGCGGCGGGCCTCAACTTTGTCGGCGGCGATCTTAGCGGTACGCGTGTTATACTAATTGACGATCTTTACCAGTCGGGCCAGACAATGCAATTTGTGGCTTCAAGATTGGCGGAGGCGAATGCGGGCGAAATTCTTGGTTTGGCGTTGGTGAAGTCCTGGCGCGATACGGACAACCAGTAACGGGATGCGCCAAGTATGACAAATTCTAGGGCCGAATTGGCTTACAAGCTCTTAGGCGCACGCGGAATTGGACCAAAAGCGGCATCCAAAATTCTGTGCGATTTGCTTTCTGAGCCATTTGAGAATGCTGGTGCGTTGACTGAGAAGCACCACGCGATCTTGCGTCATCACTTGTCAGGGTCTCAAATAGATACTGTCCTAGCTGCGGATCGGAGACTGCGAGCGCAGATTGATGATGTTTTGATAGATGGCGGCGAATTTGTGACTGTCTTGGATGATAACTATCCACAGCGGCTGCGACATATCCTTGCAGACGAGACACCTCCGGTTCTTGGTTACTTCGGGAACGCCTCTTTGTTTGAGGAAACATCCGTTGGCTTTTGTGGGTCGCGGAGGGCCAGTGAAAAAGGCATCAGAACTGCCGAGGATTGTGTCGAGCAAATAGTGGAAAGTGGATTCGTCGTTGTTTCTGGAAATGCCGCCGGCATCGACCTTGCAGCCCACAAGCGGGCCCTCGAGTGTGGAGGGAGAACCATCTTTGTGCTGCCGGAGGGTCTCCTGAGGTTCAGGGTAAAGAAGGAGCTTAAAGACGTTTGGGATTGGGAGCGGGTGCTCATCGTTAGCGAGTTTCAGCCAGGGCAGACTTGGAATGCTCACCAAGCAATGACCCGTAACAAGACGATAATTGGCCTCAGTGATATTTTGGTTGCCATTGAAGCTGGACGCACCGGTGGAACCATCGCAGCTGGCCAGGAAGCTCTTCAGCTTAGGTTACCGGTGTTCGCACCGGTCTACGAAGGGATGCCGCCAGAGGCAGAGGGAAATGACATCCTAGTGAGCAAGGGAGCTAGACCCCTTCGCCGCAGCAAATCGACCGGACGCGCTAGCCTAGCAGCAGTGATTGACGAGCTAGTTTCAATTAGCAAGCGACGTTTGCACCCTCCGCGCCAACTAGGTTTCGGCATTTAACTTCAAACAGAACGCGGTTAGGCTCCCGGCCAACACGACCGCGCGGGCACCGTAAAGCGGGACCGCGCAGGCAGCTTTGTTGGGAGGAGACCACAGAATGAAACGCCGGAACTTCATGAAGCGCGCCGGTCTGGCGGCAGGCGGGGCGGCTGCGGCTGCTTCAACCACGCTGGCGGCGCCGGCCATCGCCCAGGACCGGGTGGAATGGAACATGGTGATGCCCTGGCCCAAGGGCACGCCGGGGGTCGGGGTCAACGCCGAGCGCTTCGCCCAGCGGGTCATGGCGATGAGCGGCGGGCGCATCACCATCCGCACCTTCGGCGCCGGCGAACTGGTGCCGCCCTTCGAGAGCTTCGATGCGGTGCAGTCGGGCTCCGCCGACATCCTGCACGGCACCCCCTACTTCTGGGTCGGCAAGTCCAAGGCCTTCAACTACTTCACCACGCTGCCTTTCGGGCTCAACGCCGTCGAGCTGCCGGCCTGGCTGACCTACGGCGGCGGCCAGGACCTCTGGGACGAGGTCTATGCCGACTTCGGCCTGAAGCCCTTCTACGCCGGCTCCAGCGGCGTGCAGGCGGGCGGCTGGTTCAAGAGCGAGATCAACTCCGTCGAGGACCTGCAGGGCCTGAAAATCCGCATCGCCGGTCTGGGCGGCGAGGTGATGCGGCGCATCGGCGCCGTGGTGGTGTTGCTGCCGCCGGGCGAGATCCTGCCCTCCATGCAGTCCGGCGCCATCGACGCGGCGGAGTGGATCGGCCCCTGGAACGACGTCGCCTTCGGCCTGCAGAAGGTCGCCCGCTACTACTACGCTCCGGCCTTTCACGAGCCCGGGCCCGGCCTGGAGATCACCGTCAACAAGGCGAAGTTCGAGGCCCTGCCGGACGACCTGAAGGCCATCTTCCAGGCCGCGGCCACGGCGACGGCCCAGGAGACGCTGACCGATTTCGCCTACCACAACATCGAGGCCTTCGGTCCCTTGCTGGCCGACTATGACGTGGAGCTGCGCAGCTTCTCCGAGGAGATCGTCGCCCGCCTCGGCGCGGTGACGCGGGAGGTGGCCGAGGAGATCGGCGCCACCGACGCCCTGACGCAGAAGGTCCATGCCTCCTACATGGCCTTCGTGCGCAAGTCCGCCGCCTATCAGGGCTCTTTCGAGGAGACCATGCTGCGCCAGCGCCGCCAGGTTTGGGCATAGAGGTCTGGGCTTAACCGCTCTTGGGGGGTGGGGGCGACCGCTGCTCCGCCCCCCAATCGTCATGCTCGGGCTTGACCCGAGCATCCATGGCGGAGGCGAAACCGAAGCTTTCCGGCAGAGGCTTCAGCGGACGGCGCCC
The DNA here is from genome assembly GCF_028281305.1 of Pelagibius sp. Taxonomy (GTDB): domain Bacteria; phylum Pseudomonadota; class Alphaproteobacteria; order Kiloniellales; family Kiloniellaceae; genus Pelagibius. Next base: position 6,189 of record NZ_JANQKD010000010.1, read on the forward strand.
GCTGCTCCCCCTCACCCAGCTTCGGCTAGGTTCGCTACGCTCACCAAGCCTGCGCAACCCTCTCCCGCCAGGGGAGAGGGATTCTTTAATCTGCGGCGCCGCAGATGTCCCCTCTCCCCTGGTGGGAGAGGGAGGGGCCCGCGAAGCGGGAGGGTGAGGGGGATGTCGCCAGGAGCGATATGCACCATCGGCTCCGTCATCCCTCAACCGTCATGCTCGGGCTTGACCCCAGCATCCATGGCGGAGGCGGAACTGAAGCTTTCCGGCAGAGGTTCCAGCGGGCGGGCCGATGGACCCCCTATGACGCCAGAGGGGACAAGCCTGAGGGTGACGAGTGAGCGCTTTGGCATAGGGTGCGCCTAATGGACAGAAGGCGTCTGCGACGTCGACCGGGAATGGATCGGCGCCGCAGCGCGTATATTTCCCAGGACGCGACTGTCAAGGCGGCCGGCGTTCAAACATATTTGATTCAGCGCTGTCGGGGTGCCGGCCCTAGGTTGGGGTGCCCTGCGGCGACCCTGCCTGCGCCGCCTGGCCAACTGGGACTCAATCGACGATGCGGCGGACGATGCGGATGACCAACAGCGCCGATCGCTACGGTGCCGTCGCGCAGATCCTGCACTGGGTCACGGTGGCGCTCTTCATCGCCATCTTCGCGCTGGCGTGGATCCAGGACGGCATGCCGCTGTCGCCGGAAAAGGTCCAGATCATCAACCTGCACAAGTCTGTGGGCGTGACCATCCTGGCACTGGCGGTGCTGCGTCTGGCCTGGCGCTGGTATTCACCGCCGCCCAGCCTGCCGGAGCGCATGGCAGGATGGGAGCGGCGCGCCGCGCATGCCAGCCATATCGCCCTCTACGTCGTGCTGCTGGCCCAGCCGTTGATCGGAATCCTGCATTCGGCGGCCGCCAACTTCCCGGTGGTGGTCTTTGGCCTCTTCACCCTGCCCGCGCTGATCGGCCCGAGCGAGGAGGTGAAACAGGTGCTGGAAAGCGCCCACCACCTGCTGGCCCGGGTCATCCTGGCGCTGCTCGTTGTCCACATTCTGGCGGCGTTGCGCCACCACTTCGTCGTGAAAGACGACGTGCTGACCCGCATGCTGCCGTTTGCCGGGCCGAGCGCCGGTCCGGGCGCCAAGCCGGGTGCCGGGCGATGAGGCCACTCCTGCCCGCTCTTGCAGCGGCCTGCGCGCTGTGGGGCGCCGCGGCGACGGCCAACGATGTGCCGCTCTGGACGGTCGAGGAGGACAGCCGCGTCGGCTTCGTCGCCACCCAGTCCGGCGCGCCGGTGGAGGGTGCCTTCGAGGCCTTCACCGCGGAAATCGCCTTCGATCCCGACAACCTGGCCGCCAGCCGGGTCGCCGTCGTCATCGACGTCGCCAGCGTCAACAGCGAGAGCAAAGACCGCGACGATACCATCCGCTCCGCCGCGCTTTTCGACGTGGCGCAATGGCCCGAGGCACGCTTCCTGGCCGAAGGCTTCACCGCGCTGGGCGACGACCGCTTCGAGGCGGGAGGCAACCTCACCATGCGCGACGTCACGCTGCCGGTGGTGCTGCCCTTCACCCTCACCATCACCGAAGAGGGCGGCGTCCAACGCGCCCGGGCCAGCGGCGAACTGGAGGTCAGCCGCCTGGACTACGGCATCGGCCAGGGCCTCTGGGCCGACACCTCGGTGGTGGGCGAGGCGGTGGTCATCCGCATCGACATCACCGCCAGCCGCCCTGGGTCATAGCTTTGGGCCTTAGCTTTGGGCCGCAGTGCCGCCGTTCCCCATCCATCACGACGACACCTTGGGAGACCCTTCATGCCGCTCTTGACGATCCTGAAAACCCGACACCTCGGCCGCGCGCTTGCCGCCGCACTGCTGGCGCTGCCGCTTGCGTTCGCCTCCGTCCAAGGCGCCCAGGCCGCCCAGACCTACACCCTCGATTCCGCTCATGCCGATGTGATCTTCCTGGTCGACCACCTCGGTTACTCCGCCACCGTCGGGCGCATCGGCGACGTGCAGGGCAGCATCACCTTCGACGAAGCCGCGGTCGAGAACTCTGCGGTGGAGATCGTCATGCAGGCCGCCAGCCTCGACACAAACCACACCAAGCGCGACGAGCACCTGCGCAGCGCCGAGTTCTTCAACGTCGAGCAGTTCCCGACCATCACCTTCACCAGTACCGGGATCGCCAAGACCGGCGACAACACCGGCACCCTGACCGGCGACCTGACCCTGCTGGGGGTGACCAAGCCGGTCACCCTGGACGTCACCTTCAACTTGAAGTCGCCGCACCCGATCTATGAGGGCAAGGAGACGGTGGGTTTCTCCGCCCGCGGCAGCCTGAAGCGCACCGACTTTGGCATGGCTGCTTATGCTCCGGCCGTCGGCGACGAGGTCGAACTGATCATCGAGGTCGAGGCCATCGAGCCCTAGGTCTGCGAGGACAATCAGGGTTAACGCGGGGCGGAGGAGGCGCGGATCCTCCGCCCACCCCGCTTGCCACTGTTGACAAATGCCCGGCAATCCCGTCTCATCGGGGCGTTATGGACAGTTTCCGCCTGAACGGCATCGCCATTCGAATTACGGACCCGGCACCCAGAGGGTAGCCGGGACAAGCCGTTTCGACGTTTCGCGATCACCGTTTCAGGGGACAGACAATGTCCGCTTCCATGCATTCCGTTTACGCGTCGGCCGCCCTGCGGCCCGCTTCTTCATGTTCTGATGTCAATACTCAGACGCCCTCTGGGGCGCCTGCTGTGGCGCCGGTCTACTGTTTTTCCATCCTGGCCACCGCCGAGCCGGGGGTGATGCCCCGGGTTCTGGAGCTCTTTGCCAAGCGCGGCCTGGTGCCGACGCGCTGGCACAGCGACGTCACCGGACCAGGTGGCCGCGATCTGGCGGTCGACATCCAGGTCGACGGCCTGGACGTGCGGACCGGCGACTACATCGCCCGCTGCCTGCGCCAGGTCTTCGAGGTGGATACGGTGCTGACCTCTCAGAAGCACGTGGGGCAGAATCGCGGGGGATGATGACAGCGGCCCCGCCGCCCGCAGGCGGGCCGGTTCTGCATCTGCTTTGCGGCAAGATCGCATCGGGCAAGTCGACCCTGGCGCGCCGCCTGGCGGCGGCGCCGCACACGGTGCTGATCTGCGAGGACGACTGGCTGGCACGGCTCTACCCGGGCGAGATCGCAACTCTGGAAGACTACGGACGATGTTCGCGGCGCCTGCGCGCGGTTATGGCGGACCATGTGAGCGCTCTGCTGCGCAGCGGCTTCAGCGTCGTCATGGATGCCCCGGCCAACACGGTCGAGACGCGGCGGGCGCTGCGCACAATCTTCGAAGCGGCGCGGGTGGAGCACCGTCTGCATTTTCTCGACCTGCCCGACGATCTCTGCAAAGCGCGCCTGCGGCAGAGAAACGCGGCCGGCGACCATGCGTTCTCGCCCAGCGATGCGGACTACGATCTCTTCACCAGCCTGTTCCAGGCTCCGGGCGCGGAAGAAGGCTTCGATCTGGTCGTCCACCCCGCGCCGTAACGGGCGTAGGCCTATGACCGGACCGCTATACCTTCCGGTCGACAACCTTCCCGTCCACGAAGGCCCCTGCTATCCTCACAGATTGGCGGGGATCTAGCTGGGACATCCCGCTGCAATGCGTCGGCGCGAAGAATCAAAAACAAGCCGGCATGACAGGAGGCGGATCATGAGAACTCTGTTCGTAGTCTGTGCGGTTGCAGCCCTTGGAATTGCGGGGGGTCCCGTCGGGGGCATCGTGGGGGACGCCGGGGCCGACACCACCGACGTCAAGTGGCAGACCCGGGTGGTGGTCGAAAAGCAGGGTGCACACTGCGTCGATGACCCGAACTGCTTCAACCGTTATCACCCGGACATCCCCGCAGCGGTCCGCGCCAACCCCGGCGACATGATTGTCTTCCACACGCGCGATGCGCTGGATTCCGATCTCACGCTCGACTCCAATGCCGACGACCTGGCCGCGCTGGATCTCAATCTCGTGCATCCCATGACCGGGCCGGTGCACATCGAAGGCGCCGAGCGCGGAGACGTGATCGCCGTCACCCTGGTCGATATCGAACCGGACGAGTACGGCTACACCGTCATCGTGCCCGGCTTCGGTTTCCTGCGCGACATCTATACCGAGCCCTATCTGGTGAACTGGAAGCTGAGCCGCACCCACGCCGTCTCCGACCAGATGCCCGGCATCAAGGTGCCTTACGAGGCCTTCATGGGTTCGGTCGGCGTGATGCCCGGCCAGTCGGAGGTCGAGACCTGGCTGGAGCGCGAACGGCTGCTGGCCGAGGCCGGCGGCATCGCGCTGCCGCCGCAGCCTATCGGGGCGCTGCCCTCGGCGGTCTGCGGACCGGAAGGCCCGGCACGGGATCAGTGCCTGCGCACCGTTCCGCCGCGCGAGAACGGCGGCAACATGGACGTGCAGCAGATGCAGGTCGGCACCACCCTGCTGCTGCCCTGCTTTGTCGATGGTTGCGGGCTCTTCGTCGGCGATGTGCACTTTGCCCAGGGTGACGGCGAGGTCTCCGGCACGGCGATCGAGACCGGCGCCGTGGTGACGCTGACGGTGGAGATCCGCAAGGGCCAGGGCGCGGTCATCACGGGCCCCGAGGTCGAAGGCGGCACGCAGATCAAGGACATCGAGCCCTCCAAGTTCTACCAGACCATCGGCCTGCCGCTGAAGGCCGCGGGCGAGGTCCCGCCGCCGCACACCTACCTGGACAGCGAGAAGATCGCCGACCTCACCAACCTCTCCGAGGATCTGACCTTGGCGGCCCGTGATGCGTTGATCAAGATGATCGCCTACATCCAGCGCGAGCACGGCCTGACCGCGGAGCAGGCCTACATCCTGGCCAGTGTCGCGGTCGACCTGCGGATCGGCCAGGTGGTCGACGTGCCGAACTATGTCGTCACCGCCGTGCTGAACGAGGACGTCTTCGCCGAGTGACCGGGATGCGAACCCGCCGCAAAGCGCTTGGCCTGGGCCTGCGGGTCGCCGCCGGGGCGGCGGCGGTCGTGCTGCTGGGCGGCCACACGCCCTATGGGCAGTGGGTGGTCTACCGCAAGAAGCACCTGCTGATCGGCTGCCACAGGGCCGATCCCGCGACCTACGATCTGGCCAAGCGGGTGGTGGGGCTGCTGGACGAACACCTGCCGGCGGCGAAGTCTCGGGTCGCGCGTGCGCCCAATGCCGGGCGCCTTGCCAGCCTGCTGGCGACGGCGCAGATGGACGTGGCAACCCTGGGCCCGGACGATGCCACGGCCATGCTGGCCGGCAGCGGCGGCTTTGCGGCCTACGGGCCCGTCGCTCTCCGCCTGCTGTTGCCGCTGGACGACCGGCTTCTGGTCGCCCGGGCCGAATTCCCCGAACGGCATGCCTGGCTGGTGGCTTCCGCCCTGGTCGGCACGGCGCTGGTCCCCGCCGGCCAGGGCGCGGAAGACCGGGCGGTGCCGTGGCATCCCGGCGCCCGCGCCTTCCTGGAGGGCCGCGAGGAGCCCGGCAAAGACTAGGGGCTTCTCTTGTTTGACGGCACCGGCCCGCTCCCCCTCCCGGCCACCCAACACCAGTATCCTATGGGTGGCCGGGAGGGGGAGCGGGCTGGAACTGCTTCGACGTAAGTCGAAATTCTTCTAGCGCCGAGTCACAG
>NZ_JANQKD010000063.1 GCF_028281305.1 Pelagibius sp.
CGTGGAGGCGTTGGAGAGCGTGACCGTGAAGGCCTCGTCGCCTTCGAAGTCGGTGTCGCCGGCGACCTCGATGGTCAGCGTTTTGCTGGCCTCGCCGGCGCCGAAGGCAACCGTGCCACTGGGCAGCGTGCCACCGAAGAAGTCGGTACCGTCGGCCTCTGCGCTGGTCACCGCGTAGTCGACGCTGCCGGCTTGGCTGGTATCGCCCGTGCGGGTGACGGTGAAGGTGAAGGCGGTGCTGCCGCCATCGCCCTCGGCCTTCACGGCGTCGTCTGCTGCGATGGCAAGGAAGGTCGCGGGCGGGACCGGATCGTCGTTCTGGATCGTGCCCGCTGCACTGGCGCCGGTGATCTCGGAGCCGGCGGAGGGGTTGGAGAGGGTGACGGTGAAAGCCTCGTCGCCTTCGAAGTCTGTATCGCCGGCGACCTCGACGGTCAGCGTCTTGCTGGCCTCGCCGGCGCCGAAGGCAACCGTACCGCCGGGCAGGACGCCGCCGAGGAAGTCGGCGCCGTCGGCCTGGGTGCTGGTCACCGCGTAGTCGACGCTGCCGGCTTGGCTGGTATCGCCCGTGCGGGTGACGGTGAAAGTGAAGGCGGTGCTGCCGCCATCGCCCTCGGCCTTCACGGCATCGTCTGCGGCGATGGCAAGGAAGGTCGCCGGCGGGGCCGTCGGGGTGCCGGTCACCTGCACATCGTCGAAGCGAATCTCGGTGCTTTCGTTGTTATAGGTCTTCTTGTTGTTGTAGCCGCCAAGCACGATCGTATGGGTGCCGGCAGGCAGCAGGCCGAGGTCGGCCACGAAAGCCTGTTGGCCGGTGGTCTTTTCGCCGCCCCCGTTTCCGTCGCCGACGATCTCGGCGACGAGCTGGGGCGGCCCGCCGTTCAGGCTGAAGAGAACCTGGCTGTATTCGTCGGCCTCATAGCTCTGGGCTTGTGTCAGCGTGTAGAGGAAGGAGAGCGAGACCTCCGCGTCCTGGTCCAGCGTGAAGCTGCGCTGCCAGCCGCCGGACATGTCGAAGATATCGTCGTTGTCGCTGCCGCCGAGCAGCATGGTGAGTTCACCCTCGCTCCACGCGCCGCGCGTGTAGGAAGGACCGGTTGTTCCGCCGAAGGCGTCGGCGACGTAGGTGAAGCCATCGGCGCCCGCGCCGGGATCGTCGAAGTCCGAATCGATCAGCACGACGGTTTCACCAGGCGGTGGCGGGGCCGTATCGTCGTTCTGAATGGTGCCGTCTGCGGAATCGATGGAGATTTGAGCGCCGACGGAAGGATTGGACAGCGTGACGGTGAAGCCCTCGTCGCTTTCCAGGTCGCTGTCGCCAAGCACTTCGACGGTGACGACCTTGCTGGTCTCGCCGGGCGCGAAAGTGACCTGGCCACTGGGGAAGCCGCCGCCCTGGAAGTCGTCGGCATCGCTGGGGTCGGCACCGCTGCCGGTGATGCCGTAGTCGACGCTGTCGTTGCCTGACGTGTTGCCGCTGCGGGTCACTGTGAAGCTGTAGCCAGTCGTCCCGCTGTCGCCTTCGGGCTTTTCGGCATCAAGGGCAGAGATCGAAAAGACCGCAGGGTCGAGATCGGGCGGTGCCAAGGCGATGATCGCCTCGGCCAAGGCCAGCACGTTGACGCGCTGATAGGTGCTGCCGGTGTTGACGACATTGTCGTCTTCGTCGTCGCCGTCGAAGATGCTGTCGCCGCTGCTGGCGAGCAGATCGGTGAACTCGGTCACCGTCAGCTTGCGGCCCAGCTCCTGCTCTGCCAGTTGCTGTGCCAGAACCGCGATCCCTGCGATATGGGGTGCGGCCTGGCTGGTGCCGTGCATGGTGGTCAGGCCGGCACCGGCACCGGCGCCGGTGATCGGGGCGCCGGGCGCGAAGACGTCGGAGAGGTTGTCGTCGCGCTGGCTGAAGGGCGTGATCTGGTCCGTGGTCCGCGAGTACGCAATGGCGCCGCTGCCGTAGGAGAAGCCGCCGCCGCTGCTGTCGTAGACTGCCCCGACGGAGAGGGAGTTCGGGTCGGCGGAAGGATAGGCGACCCCCTGAATGGAGTTCACTTCGTAAAAGCTGTTGCCGGAGGCCGAGACGACGATCACATCCATCGAGGCCAGGACCGAGAGCTCGTCGGCGATACCGTAGAGCCCCACCGGCGAGCCATAGTTGCCGCCGTCGCCCAGCGACATGTTCACGCTGGCGATATTATAAGCCTCGGCGTTGTTGATGACCCACTGCAGCGCCTGTTCGATGTCGCTGAAGAAGCCGGAGCCGTTATCGCTGAAAACCTTCAGCGAAATAATGTCGGCGCCGGGGGCCATTCCGGTATAGGTGCCGTCGGAGGAGGCGGCGATGCTGGTGACGTTGGAGCCATGACCGTCGACGTCGCTGGCGTCGGCATCGTTGTCGGCGAAGTCGTAGTGGTAGACGATTCGGTCGGCGACGCCGTCGTTGTTGGCGTCGGGCCCGAAGAAGGGGTCGTCCAGATCGATGCCGCTGTCCAGAACGACCACCGAATAGCCGCTGCCGTCGATGCCGGCGAAACGGGCGTCGAGGCGGAAATCATCGACACCGATCACCGGGCCGGAGGTGTTGGAGAGCGGCACCGTTCCGCCGTCCACTTCGACCACCTGACCGAAGGTCCGGATCGGCACGTCGGAGTTCGTGGTGGTGTAGAGCGTGACGGGGTCGTCGGCAATGCCTGACGATCCGCGGGCGCCCTCCACCGGCTTGATGGCGTGGAAGGCCACGCTGCTGGGCGACGGCAGGTCGGGCCAGTCGAAGCGATCGTAGGCAAAGAGGTCGGTGAAAGACTCCCTCAGATCTCCGAAAAAGCCTTCCCGGCCATCGGAGTCGGGGGCGTACCTAAAGCTGCGAAGGGACGATCTCATGGCGGTCGCTCAACTCTCTTGCGAGTCCGTGCCCGCGCGCCCGGCGCGCAAGCCTCTGCGATGCGCGAGTGCCGCGAAGCGCAGTCGGATGTCGGTGATTCGAAGAAAGGAGGGGATCGCCCGGAGACGATTGGGCGCTCAGGCTGAGACCTCTTGTCCCACGCCGTATCATCGGCGGCCGCCATCGTGGCGAATGCGTGCTGTGCCCATGCGTCTGAAGTGCGGTTTCGTTATCCCCTGCCTCTCCAGAGTTGTGCCCTGGCAAGACTAACAAAAGCTTAATTGGAACGCGCAGCTTGGATCAACGGCTGTTTTCCGCTGCTGGTCGTCCTCCGTGATGCGCGGGTCTGGAAGATCCACTAAAGGTGGAAGATTCTCCCAAAGGTTGTAGATTCCACCGGGCAGTTGGGATCACGCCGCACCGACGAGCCGTACCCCGGACTGCTCGGCCGTCATGGTTTTGTTGAGCAGCAGCACGCAGGCATAGACCGCTTCGATCGCAGGGGCCGGCGTGTCCGTCAGGCGGCCCATCTCCAGGATCGAACCGATCAGGGCCTCGGTCTCCAGGGACCGGCCCGCTTCGACATCCTGCAGCATCGATGTCTTGTGCCGCCCGACTGATTCCGCTCCGGCGATGCGCTTTTCGATGGTGTGGCGGAAGGTGACGCCGAGCTTCTCGCCGATGGCCTGGGCCTCGGCCATCATGCCTGCCGCCAGCGCGCGGGTCTGGGGGAAGCGGCAGATGTCCTCCAAGGTGGCGTGGGTCAGGGCGGAGATGGGGTTGAACGAGAGGTTGCCCCAGGCCTTCAGCCAGATCTCGGAGCGGATGTCGTCGAGAATGCGGGAGCGGAAGCCGGCCTCGACCAGAACATCGTGCAGTGTCTGGGCGCGGGCGCTCGCAGTGCCGTCCAACTCACCGACGGGGAAGCGGTCGCCTTCGACGTGCGTGATCACGCCGGGCCCGGTCACGGCCGCTGCCGGATAGACCACGCAGCCGACAATGCGCTCTCCCGGAATGTGGCGCCCCAGAAGGCCCGTGGGGTCGAGGGTGTCGAGGCGCCGGCCGTCGAGATCGCCGCCGAAGCCGTGGAAGTACCACCAGGGCATGCCGTTCTGAACGGTGACGATCATGGTATCCTTGTCCAGCAAGGACCCGATGTCGCGGGCGATCTGGTCGAGGAAGTGGGCCTTTACGGCCAGGATGACGAGGTCCTGCTTGCCGGCCTCGGCGGTGGAAGCGACGGCGCGCAGCTCGGCCGTCAACTCCGAGCCGTCCTCCCAGATCAGTTTCAGTCCCTGTTTCTGGATCGCGGCCAGATGGGCACCCTGGTCGACCACTGTCACCGTATTGCCGGCAAGCGCCAGCTTCACCGCCATCAGGCCGCCGATCGCTCCGGCGCCGACTACACAGACTCGCATGCGTTTCAGCCTCCCTCTTCCGTGCCGCCGGCCATCGTAGGTCTTCTTCGGCCGGTCTTTCCTTTAAGGCACTATGAAACAGCGCGCGTGGCTTCGTAAAGCTCACCGAAAGCCTTTTCCGCATTGTGGAAACGACACGGAGACACTGGCTTCGGCGAGTGGCGCCAAAGCTGTGATAAGCTGGCTCTGGGTCGCAGGAACATCCGTGTCGCAACCGGGGGCAGAGACATCTTGCGTCGGGTCCTAGTCGTCATCGCAGTGGCCATCGGGCTTGCGGCCTGTGCGGGCCGTCCGACCGCGCTGCAGACTGCTCTGGACGGCCGTCTCCAGGTCCGCTTGCCGCAGGGCTACCTGCCTTTGGCCGCGCCGCGCGACGGCCCGCGGGAAACCTTTGTCCTACGGGGCGCCCGCGCGGCTTTGGCCGCCCGGCGGGCCGAGTTGCGCAGCCTTTCCGTGCGGTCCGACGATGCAGTCCTTGGAAGCGACGACATCCGTGCCGAGATCCGCTTCGCTCTGGTGGCCCTGGTTGCGGCGGAGGGACCATCGGGCTGGACGGAAGGCGAGGCCGCGCTCCGGGTTCCCCGCGGCGCCTCTGACGCCGAGATCCATGAAGCCCTGTGTAAGGCGTTCTCGGACCGCTGGGGCGGCCTGCGCTACACCTTTGCCAGCTTCGATGCCAAGCGGGGGGTCGGGCGCTGCGTGAACATCATCGGGGCCTTCACCGCGCTGTTCTCCCGCCGCATCGGCAATACGCTCGTGATCGCCGATGCAAAGGACCGTGTCGAGGTCCTGATCCTCGAGCGGATGGGGCCACCGAAAGCCCTCTTCGACCTGACGGAGGAAGAACGCTGGGAGCTCTTTCAGGCCGCAGCCAACGCGGAGGTGGCGGAACGGGCATTGCGGAGCGCACGGCTGCGCTGATCTACGCCCCGAGTTCAGTCGCTGTCTCTCAGGGCGCGGTCGATGAAGCGCTCCGTCATGCCGAGATAGCCTGCCGTGTCGCGCAGGCGCGACCAGTCCACCGGCGCCTCGGTCATCTCCGCAAGGACGTCCATCAGGTGACGGCCTGAGGCGGCAACCTCCTTGCAGGCGACCTTCACCAGCGCCTGGGCTTCGTCGCGGGGCATGTGGGCGGAGAGGGCGAAGCTTGCCGCCTCGGCCAGCACCAGGCCCTTGGCCGCGTCCAGGTTGGCGGCCATGCGCGCGGCGTCGACCCGGAGGTCCTCGATCAGCACGGTTGTCTGTCTGAGCGCCGCGCCGCAGGCCAGCAGCATCTGCGGCAGGACCAGCCATTCCTGCTGCCAGGCGGCGCCGTCGCGCTCTAGCCCATGCAGGGCCGCCGTCTGCATCTGGCCGGCGAGGCCGGCGTTGTGGCGCGCCAGGGCCACAACGGCATTGGAGCGCACCGGGTTCGCCTTCTGCGGCATGGTGGAAGAGCCGCCCCCCGCGCCTTCGCGGAGCTCGCCGATGCCGCTCTGGCTGAGAAGGGCGACGTCGCCGGCGATCTTGCCCAGGCTGCCGGTCACCAGCGCCAGCCAGCCGGCCAGTTCCGCCAGGCCATCGCGCTGGCCGTGCCAGGGCAGCGGCGGCACCGCCAGCCCCAGCTCCTCGGCGAGCGCGGCCTCGACCGCTACGCCCTTGTCGCCAAGGGCGGCCAGGGTGCCCGCCGCGCCGCCGAAGGAGAGAACCTCCAGCCGCGGGCGCAGTTCGGCCAGGCGCCGGCAGTGCCGTAGCAGCGGCGCCCGCCAACCGGCCATCTTCAGCCCCAGGGTCGTGGGCGTCGCCTGCTGCCCCCAGGTGCGGGCGGCCATGACGGTGCCGCGCTCGGCGCGGGCGCGCTGCGCCAGGCTTCGGCACAGCCGCGTCAGCCGTTCCTCCAGCAGGTCCAGAACCCGCCGCAGCCGCAGCATCAGAGCGGTATCGATGACGTCCTGGCTGGTGGCGCCCCAGTGGACGAAGCTGGCCGCCTCGCCGCCGACGGCCCGGCGCAGTTCCGCGACCAGTCCCGGCACCGGAATCCCGTCGCGGGCCGTTGCCTCCGCCAGGGCGGCAGGATCCAGGGTGAGATTGTCCGCGACCGCCGTGATCTGCTTTGCCGCATCCTGCGGGATGACGCCGCAGCGGGCCTCCGCGCGGGCCAGCGCCGCTTCGAAAGCCAGCATGGCTCGCAGCTCCGCTGCGTCGTTGAGCCTGGCGGCGATCTCGGCGTCGGAAAGCAGGTCGCCGTAGAGTCGGCTGTCGAAGGGAAGGGCTGCCATCGCTGTCCGTTCAGGTCGCGTCCGGCAGGTTGAGGATCGCCCGGGCCTCGCGGCAGCTTGCCGGATGCCGTCCGTACTCGTCGCAGAGATTGGCGACGCGGGCCACCAGTTCGGCGTTGCTCGCCGCCAGGCGCGACCGGTCGAAGCGGATGTTGTCTTCCAGCCCGGTGCGGCAATGGCCGCCCATCTCCAGCGCCCAGTGGTTCACTTCGAGCTGGCTGCGGCCGATGCCGGCGGCGGTCCAGGTCGCATCGGGCTGCAGGGCTTTCAACTGCGCCACCTCGAACTCCAGGATCTCGCGCCGCGGCGGCAGGGCGTTCTTCAGGCCGAAGACGAACTGTACGTGCAGCGGCGTTTCCAGGCGCCCGTCGCCGGCCATTTCGGCGGCGGCGTAGAGCATGGCAAGGTCGAAGACCTCGACCTCCGGCTTGACCCGGTGGCGCAGCATGGTCTCCGCCAGGCTGTCGATCAGATCGGGCGGGTTCTCGTAGATCATGTTGGGGAAATTCACCGAGCCGGTGGCCAGCGAAGCCATGTCCGGCGCGTGGTGGAGCATGGCGCCGCGCTGCTCCGGCGCGCGGCCGCGCCCGCCGGTGGAAAACTGCACGATCATGCCCGGGCAATGCTTGCGCACGCCCTCCTGAAAGGCGGCGAACTTGTCGGGGTCCGAGGATGCACGCTGTGCCTCGTCGCGCACATGCACGTGGACGATGCTGGCCCCGGCCTCGAAGGCCTCCTGGGTCGACTCGACCTGCTCGGCGACGGTGATGGGCACGGCCGGGTTGTCTTCCTTGCGCGGCACCGAGCCGGTGATGGCGACGGTGATGATGCAAGGTCCGGCGGTGCTTGCCGCCGTGCTTACCGGACTGTCAGACATCGAAGAACACGGTCTCCCGCTCCCCTTGCATATGGATATCGAAGCGGTAGGTGCCGGGTTCCACCGCCTCGGCGATCAGGGTGGCCCGGCGTTCGGGGTCGACCGCGCCCAGCACCGGGTCTTGCGCGTTGGCCGCGCTCTCATCGGCGAAGTAGATCCGCGTGTAAAGGTGGCTCAGGAGTCCGCGCATGAAGACAATCACGCAGATATGGGGCGCCTGCCCCGCGCCGACGGCACCGGGCTTGTAGGTGGCGAAGGCGAATTCGTTTTCCGCTCCGCTGCCGGTTCCGCAGCGCCCGAAGCCGGTGAAGCCGCGGTTGCCGGTGTCCCCCGGTTGCAGGTAGCGGCCTTCGGGGTCGGCCTGCCAGATCTCCACCAGTGCGTCGGGGATCGCTGCCCCGGCGCCGTCGAAGATCTGCCCGACGATGCGGATCTCCTGTCCCTCCGTTGCCGGGTCGCGCAGGTCCGCGGAGGCGAGGCTGCGAAAGGCGTAGCCGTATTGCTCCGGCGTCAGGCCATAGGCGAAGAAGGGTCCCACGGTCTGCGACGGCGTCTGGCCCTTGCTCATGGCTTCCGCTCCATGGGCGTCTCGTCCCGGCCCCGCAGCACGATGTCGAAACGGTAGCCGAGGGCGAAGCCCGCCTCCGTGGTCGCCAGATCGAAGGTTGAGACGACGCGGTCTCGGGCCGGTGCCGGTGTCGCCTGAAAGATCGGATCGAGATCCAGCAGTGGGTCGCCCGGGAAGTACATCTGCGTGACCAGGCGGGTGGCGACCGAGGGGCCGAAAAGCGACAGGTGTATGTGGGCGGGCCGCCAGGCATTGTCGTGGTTGCCCCAGGGATAGGCGCCCGGCTTGATGGAAGTGAAGCGGTAGCGCCCCTCGGCATCGGTGACGCAGCGCCCGGCACCGAAGAAGTTCGGATCCAGGGGCGCATCGTGCTGGTCGGCTTTGTGGATGTAGCGCCCGGCGGCGTTGGCCTGCCAGATTTCGATCAGCATGCCGGCCTGCGGTTTGTCGTCCTCATCCGTGACCCGGCCGGTGACGATGATGCGCTCGCCCAGCGGTTCGCCACTGCTGCGGCCGTTCAGGGTCAGGTCCGCGTCCGCCGGGCTCAGGGTCTCGGCCCCGTAGTGCGGGCCGGTGGTTTCGGTGCTGCCCTGCGGCAGCGGCACCAGCGGCCGGGTCGCGCCGCGCAGCCCTGTGGACTTGTAGTCCGGATAGAGCAGCGGCGGATGGCTCGACCAGTCCCTTGCCCTGAAGCTCATTCGGCTGCTCCCTCGCTCAGGACGCTCTTGGCGATCTTGAAGGCGCGGTTGGCGGCGGGCACGCCGGCATAGACCGCGACGTGCAGCAGCGCTTCCTTGATCTCTTCCGGCGTCGCGCCCGTGTTGGCGCAGGCGCGAACGTGCATGGCGACTTCCTCGTCGTGGCCGAGGGCGGCCAGCAGCGCGATGGTGATCAGGCTGCGCTCCCGCCGGTTGAGGCCGGGTCGGGACCAGACGCCGCCCCAGGCGCCTTCGGTGATGAAGCGCTGAAAGTCGGCATCGAAGTCCGTTGTCGCGGCCTCGGCGCGGGCGACGTGGTCTTCGCCCAGAACCGCAGCGCGTGTGGCCCGTCCCTGCTTCTGTCGGCTGTCGTCAGGCAAGGCCGGCCTCCTGCGTGAAGCTCAGGATGTGATCGCTGACCGCCTGCGGCTGCTCGATGCAGGGCAGGTGCCCGGCACCGGCGATGACCGCGCAGCGGGCACCGGGAATCAGCGCCGTCAGTTCCTGCATCAAGGCGGGTGGCGTTGCGCCGTCCTCCTCGCCCACCAGGCAGAGCGTCGGCACGGCGATTGCCTTGGCCGCTTCGGTGAAGTCGGTATCGCGGATGGCCGCCGAGGTGCCGGCATAGCCGCCGGCGGGGGTGCGGGTCAGCATGTTCCGCCAGCCGGCCAGTTCCACCGGGTCGCCGCGCAGGGCCTTTGTGAACCAGCGCTCCATGATGCCCTCGGCGAGGGACTCGATTCCAGCAGCCTCTACGGCTGCGATGCGGTCGTTCCACAGCCTGTCGTCGCCGATCTTGTGGGCGGTGTCGCAGAGAATGAGGCCGCGCACCAGCGCCGGCCGGCGGATGTAGAGCCCCTGGGCGATCAGGCCGCCGACCGAGAGCCCGCAGAGGATTGCGTTGTCGATGCTCAAGGCGTCGAGGAGAGCCGAGAGATCGCCGACGTGGTCGTCCATCACATAGGGCGGTGTTCCCAGGTCGGAGAGACCGTGGCCGCGCTTGTCGTAGCGGACGATGCGGAAGCTATCGCCCAGCCGCGCCACCACCCGGTCCCAGATGCGGAAGTCGGTGCCCAGGGAGTTGGCGAAGACCAGCACCGGTTTGGCCGGGTTTCCGCCGTCCCCACTGTCGCTGATATGCAGCGTCAGGCCGTTCACCGCCATGAAGTGCATGTCCGTCCGGGCTCCCCTGTTTTTCTTGGTCTTCGATTGCGGCCCCCTTTATTCCACATCTCGGGCCCTATTCAAACGGGCTATGGGCCGGAACGCAGACAGGTCCCGGCGCGCCCTTGACCGATCCCCGGCGGTGTGCGTAGTGGAGGACAAGAGATCGATCGCAGAGACGAGGCCCGGACCATGAAGCCTGAAGACCGTTCGGTCGTGCGCCGTACGACCCTGCCGCCGTCGGAGACGACACCCCTGGTGACCCCGCTCTTTCCCTCGGTGGTCTACTGCGCCGAGGACGCGGATGCCCTGGATGCCGTCTACGAGGGGCGGGCCGGCGGCTACAGCTACGCCCGCGAGGGCCACCCCAACGCCTCTGTCCTGGCCGACAAGATCTCCTGGATGGAGGGGGCCGGGCAGGAGAGGGCCGGGCAGGAGAGGGCCGGGCAGGAGGGGTTCGGGCAGGGGATCATGACCGCTTCCGGCATGGCGGCGATCTCTGCGGTCTTTCTGGCGTTGCTGGAAAAGGGCGACCACATCGTTGCCGGCAACCAGCTCTACGGCCGTTGCCTGCGCCTGCTGACGCAGGACCTGCCGCGCATGGGCTTCGAGGCAAGCCTGGTGGATGCCTCCGACGTCGCCGCGGTGGAAGCGGCGCTGAGGCCGGAAACCAAACTTCTGCTGGTGGAGGTGGTGGCCAACCCGACGCTGCGGGTCGCCGACATCAAGGGGCTGGCGCGCCTCGCCAAGGAGCGCGGGCTGATCTTCGTGGTCGACAACACCTTCACCACGCCGCGCGCCTTCAAGCCTTTCGACCACGGCGCGGATCTCGTGGTCCATTCGGTCACCAAGCTGCTGGCCGGACACAGCGACGTCACCCTGGGCTATGTCGGTGCGCGCGATCCCGGGCACGCCACCGCGCTCTACGATGCGGTCACCACCTGGGGGCTGAACGCCAGCCCCTTCGACTGCTGGCTGGCGGAGCGCGGCCTCAACACCTTCGACCTGCGCTTCCAGCGCGCGCAGGAGAACGCCAAGGACCTGGCCGATCACCTGCGCGGCCTGCCGGGCGTGCTGCGGGTGCTCTACCCCGGGGAGGCGGACCACCCCGACGGCGCCCTGGCCCGCGACCTGCTGCAGGGCAACTTCAGCCATATGGTGAGCTTCGAGCTGGATGCAGACCGCGCGGGCGTAAACGCCTTTGTGCGCGCCGCCGGCAACATCGCCTTCGCACCGACCCTGGGCGACGTCGGGACGACCATCAGCCATCCGGCCAGCTCTTCCCACCGCGGCCTCACTGTCGAGGGGCGGGCGGCGCTCGGCATCAGCGAGGGCTTCATCCGCGTCTCCGTCGGCGTCGAGGACATCGACCTGCTGACGCGCGAGTTCACCGATGCGGTAGCCGCTGCACGGCGTGCCGCGACCCGAGAGGTGGGATGACGCCATGGCTCAAAGCTACGATGCCATCGTCATCGGCGCGGGGGTGATCGGGGCCGCTGTCGGCCTGGAACTGGCGCGCGGCGGGCGCAAGACCCTCAACGTCGATGCCCTGCCGGCGGCGGGCTACGGCTCGACGTCCAACTCCTGCGCCATCATCCGGGTGCACTACTCCACCCTGGACGGCACCGCCCTGGCCTATGACGGCTACTTCTACTGGAAGCACTGGGCGGATTATCTGAGCTGTGCGGACGAGCGGGGTCTGGACGAGCGGGGTTTGGCGGTCTTCCACGACTGCGGCTGCCTGGTGATGAAGACGCAGCAGAACGACCGCCTTGCCAAGGTTCTGAAGACCGTGGAGGCCCTGGACATCCCGCACGAGCACTGGGATGCGGAGCAGGTCCGTGCGGCGCTGCCCGGTTACGACCTCGCCTGCCACTGGCCGGCCAAGCTGATGACGGATGCCGATTTCGGGGCCCCCACGGGTGGTGCGCTGGAGGGTGGGATCTACTTCCCCACCGCCGGCTACATCAGCGACCCGCAGTTGGCCTCCCATAACCTGCAGCGCGCCGCGGAGGCCGCCGGCGGGACCTTCCTGTTCAACAAGCGCGTCGTCGAGATCCCGGTATCGGGCGGGCGCGTGCAGGGCGTGGTGCTGGACGACGGCTCGCGCATTTCAGCACCGGTGGTGGTAAACGTTGCTGGTCCCCATTCGGCCCAAGTCAACCGTTTGGCCGGGGCCGAGGGCGACATGCGCATCACCACCCAGGCGCTGCGCCAGGAGGTGGTGCATGTGAAGGCGCCGGAGGGCCTGGACTTCGAAAAGAACGGCCTGGTGATCTCCGACAGCGATATCGCCTGCTACTGCCGTCCGGAAACCGGCAACCACATTCTGGTGGGCAGCGAGGACCCGGACTGCGACCCGCGGGAGATGGTTGACCCGGACGCCTTCAACCGCGATCTCACCGACCAGGCGGTGACCCAGGCCTACCGCTACGCCCAGCGCCTGCCGGCGCTGAAGGTCTCCCAGAGCCCCAAAGGGGTCGTCGATCTCTATGACGTCACCGAGGACTGGATCCCGATCTATGACAGGTCCGCCATCGACGGCTTCTACATGGCGATCGGCAGCAGCGGTAACCAGTTCAAGAACGCGCCGGTCGCCGGGCGCATGATGGCGGCGCTGATCGACTACTGTGAGGGCGGCGGCGACCACGACGCACAGCCGCTGCGCTTCAAGCTCAGCAACCTGGACCACAGCATCGACTGCGGCAGCTTCTCGCGTCTGCGCGAAGTGAACCAGGACAGCAGCTTTTCGGTGCTCGGATAAGGCGATGGCCACCATCAGCTACCTGACGCGGATCGAGTTCGACTTCGGGCTGGCCGCGAAGCTGCCGGACTTCTGCGCCGAGCTTGGCATGAAGCGGCCCCTGCTGGTGACCGATCCGGGGCTGACGGCGCTGGGTCTGATTGCGCCCATCGCACAGCGCTTTGTCGAAGGCCCGGCGATCTTCGATCGGACGCCGGCCAATCCGACGGAGGCGGCGGTCATGGCCGCGCTTGTCGTCTATCAATCCGAAGGCTGCGACGGCGTGCTGGCCGTCGGTGGTGGATCTTCCATCGACCTGGGCAAGGCCCTGCGGCTGCTCGCTGGGCAGGCACCGCCGCTCGCGCAGTATGCCGCGGTCGAAGGCGGCGTCGCCCGCATCAAGGGTCCTCTGCCGCCCTTGATCGCAGTGCCGACCACGGCGGGCACCGGCTCAGAGGTGGGGCGCGGCGCCGTCATCGTCATGGACGATGGCCGCAAGCTGGGCATTCTCTCGCCGCTGATGCTGCCTTCGCTGGCGGTCTGCGATCCTGAATTGACGCTGGGTCTGCCGCCGCTGCTGACGGCGGCGACCGGCATGGACGCCCTGGCGCACTGCCTGGAGACATTCCTCTCCGCCGCCGTCAATCCGCCTGCGGACGCCATCGCTCTCGAGGGGCTGACCCGCGGCTACGCAGCCATCCGGACGGCGGTGGCGGAGGGGCAGGACCGCGCGGCGCGCTGGGACATGATGATGGCTTCCATGGAGGGCGCCATGGCCTTTCAGAAAGGCCTCGGCGCGGTGCACTCGCTCTCCCACCCGCTGGGCGCGCTGCCGGATCTGGCTCTTCATCACGGCACGCTGAACGCCGTGCTGCTGCCGGCGGTGCTGCGCTTCAACCGGCCGGCGGTCGGTGACAAGTGGGACCGGTTGGAAGCGATGCTGGGCGGCCCTCCGGACACCCAAATCGCTGCGCTGAATCGGGAGATCGGCCTGCCTCAAGGCCTCGCCGCCATGGGCGTCAGCAGGGAGCAGCTACCGGCCGTCGCGGCGGCGGCGCTGCTCGACCACTGTCACGCCACCAACCCGCGTGCGGCGAGCGAGGCCGACTACCTGGCGATCCTTTAGGAGTCCTTCTGAGCCGCGGTTAGCTGCTTGCGCTGAGGCAGTTGCGCAGAGCCTCGGCGTTGCCGCGCATCAGGGAGAAGTACATCTCCGGGCCGTATTCCAGATCTGCACCCAGGGGGTCCAGGGTTCCGGTCTTGGCCTGCGTGCCCTCGGCCACCACGCCGACCAGCCGCGGTTCGAACTGCGGCTCGGCGAAGATGCAGACCGCGCCCAGCTCGGCGATCTTCTCGCGGATCTCGTTCAGGCGCTGGGCGCCGGGCTGGCGTTCCGGACTGACGGTGATGGAGCCGACGGCATTCAGGCCGAAGTGCTGTTCCATGTATTGATAGGCATCGTGAAAGACGATGAACGGCTTGTCTTGAACGCTTGCCAGCTCGGACGTCATTTCCTTGTCGAGCTGATCCAGTCTGCGCAGCAGGATCTCGCGGTTGGCGCGGTAGACGCCGCTGTTGTCCGGGTCGGCCTCGATCAGGGCCTCGGCAATGGCGGTCGCCATGGCCCGGGCATTGTGCGGATCCAGCCAGATGTGCATGTCGTTTTCGCCGTGGGCGTGGCCTTCATGGCCTTTTGCTTCGTGGGCGTGGTCATGAGCATGACCATGGGCGTGATCCGCATGCGCCTCGTGCCCGTGCTCTTCGTGCCCGTGCTCTTCGTGCCCGTGCTCTTCGTGCCCGTGTTCACTATGGGCGTGTTCGTCGTGCGCGTGCTTCGCTTCGGCATGCTCTTCATGGCCGTGCCCGCTGTGTGCATGGTCTTCGTGCGCATGGTCCTCATGACCATGGGCACCGTGATCTCCATGGTCGTCATGCTCCGCCCAGGGGCCGCCTTCGCGGAACGGCAGCAGCTCGATGTTGGGCGCTTCGGCGAGGGACAGCACCTTGGTGTCTCCGGCCAGGGACTTCATCGGGCCTTCCAGGAAGACTTCCAGCTCATCGCCCACCCAGAACACGACCGCCGCCTTCTCCAGCGCCGCGGCATCGGAGGGCCGGAGGCTGTAGCTGTGGGGCGAGCCGCCGCCTTTGACGATCAGGTGCGGCTCCCCGACGCCCTGCATGATTCCGGCGGCCAGGGAGTGGATCGGGGCGATGCTGGTGACCACCACGGGCGCCTCGGCTGCGGCCGCCGGAAGGACGGCGGAAAACAGGGCGGCGAAGGCAGCGGAAGAGGCCGAGATGCGCATGGTCCAAAGAGTCCTCATAATAGGGGGTGTCGGCTGGCGAGCGGCTTGCGGCAGGGGCGCCAGGATTGTAACAATATAACGTTCGAAATTCAGCCTGCAACGGGAAACTCTGGAAGGCTCATGGTAAACGTGACGCCGGCGCCGATGCCGGTGGATAGCAGCGGCACCGACACGCCCCAGCCTGAGGTTCAGGCAGCGGAGGCGCCCTTGATTGAAGCGCCCTTGATTGAGGCTCGGGGGCTGGGCGTGCGTGGCCGCGACCGCTGGCTCGTGCGCGGCGTCGACCTGGCCATCCGCCCGGGGGAGATCGTCACCCTCATCGGGCCGAACGGCAGCGGCAAGAGCACAACGGTGAAGGCGCTGCTGGGTATCCTCGAAACGACGGAGGGAAACCTGACCCGCCGTGCCGACCTGCGGATCGGCTA
This sequence comes from Pelagibius sp., assembly GCF_028281305.1. GTDB lineage: Bacteria > Pseudomonadota > Alphaproteobacteria > Kiloniellales > Kiloniellaceae > Pelagibius. Next base: position 15,336 of record NZ_JANQKD010000063.1, read on the forward strand.
TGTCCCCCAGAAGCTCTCCATCGACTACAGCATGCCTCTGACCGTGCGCCGGCTGATGACCCTGACCGGACGGCACGGGCGCGCGGAGATCGACACCGCGCTTGGCGAAGTGGGGATCGTCCATCTCGCCGAGCAGCCGGTGCAGCAGCTTTCCGGCGGCGAGTTTCAGCGTGCGCTGCTGGCGCGCGCGCTGATCCGCCGGCCCCAGCTTCTGGTGCTGGACGAGCCGGTGCAGGGCGTCGATTTCGGTGGCGAGATTGCGCTTTACGAACTGATCAGCGGGATCCGCGACCGCCTGGGCTGCGCCATTCTGATGATCTCCCACGATCTGCACATCGTCATGGGCCAGACAGACACGGTGATCTGCCTGAACGGTCACGTCTGTTGCTCCGGCACCCCGCAGACGGTGACCGCCAGCCCGGAGTACCGCGCCCTGTTCGGTTCCCGCGCGGCGGCGGCCCTGGCCATTTACCGCCACGACCACGATCACGTGCATCTGCCCGACGGACGGGTGGTCGGCCATGACGATGGGGACGACCAAGGGCACGACCATGGCGACCACCATCATCATGATCGTGAGTCACCACTCCCTGAAGACGGGACGGCGGCCAAGCGGGACCCGCGCGATGCTGGATGACTTTTTCACGAGAGCGCTGATCGGCGGCATCGGGGTGGCGCTGGTGGCCGGGCCGCTGGGTTGCTTCATCGTCTGGCGGCGCATGGCCTACTTCGGCGACACTATGGCCCACTCCGCGCTGCTGGGCGTCGCCCTGGCCCTGCTGCTGGAGGTCAACATCACCCTCGGCGTCTTTGCCATCGCTGCCGGCGGGGCCATGGCACTGGTGCTGCTGCAGCGCCAGGCCGTGCTGCCGACCGACGCGCTGCTGGGCATTCTGGCCCACTCCACCCTGGCGCTGGGGCTGGTGCTGGTCTCCTTCATGGCGTGGCTGCGCATCGACCTGCTGGCCTATCTCTTCGGCGACCTGCTGGCGGTGACGCAGACCGACATCGCCCTGATCTACGGTGGCGGGCTCGCCGTACTGGCTCTCTTGGCGGCGATCTGGCGGCCGCTGCTGGCCGGCACCGTGAGCGAAGAGCTGGCCGCGGCCGAATCCCTTAACCCGGAACGGGCGCGCATCATCTTCATGCTGCTTATGGCCGCGGTCATCGCCATCGCCATGAAGATCGTCGGCATCCTGCTGATCACCTCTTTGCTGATCATCCCGGCGGCGACCGCGCGGCGCTTCGCGCCGGGGCCGGAGGCCATGGCGCTCATCGCCTCGCTGCTCGGCATGCTTGCTGTCGTGCTGGGCCTTTTCGGATCGCTGCAGTTCGACACGCCCTCCGGCCCCTCGGTGGTGGTCGCGGCACTGCTGCTGTTCGTGCTATCGCTGCTGTCTCATGCGGTGCGGCGCGGCTCGCGCCCCGCGGGCGCTCTGGAGAAGACGTCATGACCAAACCCAAGCTGACCCGCAATCAGCAACTCGTGCTCGACCGGCTCGCAGCCAGCTCAGCGGCTCTTTCGGCCTACGCGTTGCTTGACCAGTTGCGGGGGGCGGGGCTGCGCGCGCCGGTGCAGGTCTACCGCGCGCTGGAGGCCCTCGGGCAAAAGGGGCTGGTCCACCGCATCGAAAGCCTCAACGCCTACGTCGCCTGCTGCGCCCACGATCACCAGGCCGCGGCGGGCTTTGCCATCTGCGACGACTGCGGCGAGGTGACGGAGTTCGCCTTTCCGGCCAGCGAGCAGGGGCTGAAGTCCGTTGTCGGCGAGGCCGGTTTCGAGACCCGCCACATGACCGTTGAGTTGCACGGCCGCTGTGCCGCCTGTGCTGGGCACTAAGCTCAACAGACCGCAAGGGCAGGGTTGGCCCTGATACCGCCCCGTCTCCGCCACATTGCCGGCTTATCCTGCGTGTAGATCGAGGCTTGCGCCGCCGCCGTATCGGCATTTTGGGGAGCAAGGCGATGAAGCGCCGGCATTTCCTGCAGGGATCGTTTGCTAGTCTGGCTCTTGCCGGGCTGCCGCTCTACTGGTTCAACCGCTGGGACTATCTGACCATCCACCACAGCGCCGGGGCCTCCGGCGACTTGGCGCTGCTGCGCCGCGTTCACCGCCAGCGCCAAGCCGGCGACCCGGTGCCCGAGGTGCCCTATCACTTTCTGATCGGCAACGGGAAGGGTATCGAGGCGGGGGCAGTGGTGCCCAGCGAGCGCTGGTCGCTGCGGCTCTGGGGCGCCCATGTCTCGGCGCGCAACACCGACCGCAACTTCCGCAGCATCGGCATCTGCCTGATCGGCAACTTCCAGAACACCGTGCCCTCCGCCGATCAGTATGACGCGACCATCGCGCTCTGCCGCGACCTGATGCGCCGCTTCGACATCGCTGCGGAGCGGGTGACTCTACACGGGGAAACCCCGGGCGAGGCGACCCTCTGCCCGGGGAAGCTGTTTCCCAGGTCGGAGTTCTTCAAGGACATCGGCAGGACCTGACGACGTCTCGCCAGCCGCGGGTGCTGCGGCTGCTCCACTCCGCCTTTGGTTAGGGCTGTCCCAGGGTGGACGGCGTCAGGCGTCGCGGGCGCAGCCCGGCGACCTGGCTGAGCCAGACGCTGCCCAGAACCGCGACCGCCCCGAAAAGGATGCGCGGGGCGAAGACTAAGCGGCGCTTACTGCGCCGCCACCTCGCCCTCTTCGCCCAGGTAGCCGGCCCAGGCGAACCAATAGGCGACGTGGCCGGGCAGGCGGGCGAGACGCTCTCCGCCGGGGCCGACCAGGGCTTCTTCGGTAACCTGCCAGGTCCCGGCCTCCGACCGCAGTTCCGCCAGGCTCTCGCCGCGGGTGAAGGTCTGCCCGTCGCGGCGGTAGGCGCGCACGGTGCGTGTCGCCTCGTCGCCGAGCAGCACGATGTGGAGGATGCCGGCCTGATCGTTGATCACCTGCCCGCCGGCAAAGCGGGTCAGCGGCCAGGCCTTCTCGGTGCCGCTGGAGCGCAGGGCGAAGACGTAGTCCTTGGCCTGCAGGTCGTCCTGCCGGACCAGGGCGGGAAACATCAGGTCCGGGCTGGAGAAGTAGGCGCCATAAGGCGCGCCGGGGCTGTAATCCCGCGTATGGCCGGTTTCCAGCGAAAGCACGCTGGTTTCCGGGTTGGCCGCCCGCCAAGCCTGCCAGGAGGTGATGGCCACCGGGCGTGTTTTCAGTTCGATGCCGGAGCCGGTCAGCGGGCCCACCACCGGCCGACCGGTGAACTGGTTCCACAGGGAATGGGTCTCCTGGTCGTACATCAGCTTGTTGGAGCGGTAGAGAAAGCCGGAGGAGCCGAAGACAAAGGGCGCATCGCGTCCCTCCACCGTGGTCTCGAAAAGAATGCCGGAGCCGCAGAGCGTGCAGTAGGCGAGGCTGACGGGAACGCCGCCGACCACATCGTTGAACATCTCGTGCCAGTCCATGATGCGGAGGGGATAGGCGCGGGCATCGCCGTTGATCTTGACACCGAAGACCAGTTCCTCGGCGCCCAGGTAGTCCGCTTCGGCTGCCGCGATCAGCACCGGGTTGGTGAGCGCCGGAATGCCGTCCTTCACAACGCCGCCCCAGACGATCTCCTCCAGGCGGATCTCGTGGGCCACGTCGGGCTGCAGGAAGAAGGCGAAGTTCGGGTCGATGCGCATGAACAGCGCCGCCTTGAAGATTTCGAAGCCCTCGAAAGGCATGATCTGCGGGTTGGCTTCCTGCCACAGCATCCACTCGTGCCAGGAATCCGCGCCCTCGTGGCCGGTGAGCTCGATCAGCGCCTCTTCGATCCCCGGGACGGTGGTGAGGAACCGCCGCGCCTGGATCAGGGCGGGAATCATGTCCTCGCGTCCGCTCGCCCGGATCGCCTCCACCGCGGCACGGCGCGCCTCGGGATTGCCGGCGAAAAGGCCCAGGCTGTGGCCCAGCATCTCTTCATCGGGCTCCGCCGCTGCCTGCGGGGCGGCGGCTGCGGTCAGGGTGAGCGCAGCCCCCAAGGCGAGCGCGGGGAGCAGAGAGCGGCGGTGCGGCGGCATGGCGAGCCCTTCCTTGTGGTCAAAGTCACGCTCTCAGAGATGTGATCATCTGCCGCAAAAGGTCGATTCACAGCTCAACACAGTCGCTTGAACGCTTCCCGGTGGCGCGGATTCCCTGGGGTTTTGTGACCCTGTCTCCGTTGCCGCAGGCGCTGTGACCCGCGCAGGGCGGGAAAATTCCGGGTTAGTGTTCGATTTCTTGTGGGAATTGGCACACCGAGGCAGGGGCGGCCTCCCTATATACCCCTTAACGGACTTCGGAACTCACGGGATCAAGACCATGTCGGGAAAGATGAATGAGTCGACGACCCGCATCTCGGTAGACCATTTCCTGGCCGGCCTCGCCTTCTGGGTCGTGCTGATGGCCGGGATCGCCATCTTCTGAGACGGCGCAGGCTCAAAAAGCCAGCATTGCCCCGGGGCTCATCGGCCAATGGCCGCTGAGCCCTTTGTTTTTCCAGCACTTCCTCCCTGTTCGTCCGCAAAGCCACGGTGGTAGCCTGTCCGCTCCCGTACCGGGGGAGTGGACGGTGGTGCGCATCCTTGGCCTTTTGATTGCCGTTCTTCTTTTTCAGGACCGCGCCTGGGCGGAAGAGCCGCTGCGCTTCGCCTCGCTCGACGGGGTTACCGAGTTAACCGGCTACCTTTATCGACCGGATGGACAGCCGCCCTTTCCGGCGCTGGTGCTGCTCCATGGATGCAGCGGCCTGGGCGCCGGCGGCGGGATTGCCGCCATCTATGCGGCCTGGACCAGGGTGCTGGTGGAGCGCGACTATGCCGTTCTGCTGGTCGATTCCGCAGGGCCGCGCGGCTTCGGGGAAACCTGCGCACGCGGGCCCGAGCGCTCGATCATGTATCGCGACCGCCCGAAGGATGCCTACGCGGCGCTGGCCTTTCTACAAGCCTCTCCCGTCGTCCGGCCCGACCGCATCGGGCTGCTCGGGTGGTCCCAGGGCGGTGCCGCCGTGCTGCTTTCGATCGTCCGCGAGAGCATTGGCCGACCCATGCCGCCGCCGCGGCACGATTTCCGCGCGGCGGTCGCCTTCTACCCCGGTGTCTGCGATGAAGCCCGGCAGTCGGCGCCGTTTACGCGCGTGGTGCCGGGCACCTGGACCACGGCGGTGCCCTTGCTGGTGCTTCAAGGCGAAGCCGACAACTGGACCCCGGCTGCCCCCTGCAAGGCATTCATTGCGGCGGCTGCGGGGCGCGGTGCTCCGGCCGCAATCCATCTCTATCCCGGCGCCCTGCATGGCTTCGACGCGCCGAACCTGCGCCGGCAGCCGCTCCCCCGTCACCGTCTGGCGAGCGGTGTCGTCCCCCTGGTCGGCAGCGACCCGGCGGCCAGGGCCGACGCCCTGGAGAGGGTTCCCGCCTTTCTGGACCGCTGGCTGAAGGACTGACGCAGTCTAGGTCTGCTCTGTCTAGGTCTGCTCTGTCTAGGTCTGCTCTGGCTGGGTCTGTTCTGTCTGGGTCTGTTCTGTCTGGGTCTGTTCTGTCTGGGTCTGTTCTGGGACCGGCCTTGGCGCGGGCCCGTCGTAGCGCCAGAGGCGTTCGCGCGGCAGCGGGCCCTTGTTGCGCAGGCCCGACTGCGATTCCTCCCAGGCGTGGGCGAGGATGCCGACGGAGCGGGACAGGCAGAAGAGGCCGCGGGCAAGCGGTGCCGGGAAACCCAGCTCCCCATAGATCACCGCCGTCGCCCCGTCGATGTTCAGCGGGATGGCCTTGCCCTTGCGCGCCGCCAGCGCTGTCTCCAGGGCGCGGGCGATGGCGGCGAAGCTCCCGCTGACGCTGCCCTGTTCCGCGTAGCGGTCGACCATCTCCAGCAGGCGCGGCGCACGGGGGTCGACGGGATGGAAGCGGTGCCCGAAGCCGGGCAGGAAACGCCCGCCCCCGGCAAAGAAGGCCTCGAGCTCCGCCGCGCAGGCGTCCTCGATGTTTTTGCCGCCTTCGATGCGCGCGGCGATGCGCTGATAGATCTCCAGCGCCTGTTCGCCGGCACCGCCGTGGACATCCCCCAGCACGTTGACGGCGGAGGCCATGGCGTTGTTCAGGCCCAGGCCGCAGGTGGCGGCCATGCGGGCGATGGCGATGGAGGGGGCTTGGGGGCCGTGATCGACCGCGGCCATCAGGGCGATGTCCAGCAGCGCCGCCTGTTGGCGGCCGGGCAGTTCGCCGCGCAGCAGCAGCCAGATCATCTGCGCGAAGGACGCCCGGCCGATCAGCTCCTCGATGGCGTAGCCGCGGTAGCGGATGACGCCCGGCTCCATCTCGATGATGGCGGTCGACCACCAATCGGACTCCGCGGCGTCTCTGTCCTCTGTCGTCATAGCACCTGCTCCTCCACCAGGCGGTCGATCTCTGCCGCGCCGAGCCCCAGTTCGGCCAGGATGTCCCGGGAGTGTTCGCCGAGGCGGGGCGGCGGCGCGCTCACCGCCGGGGCCGCGCCGTTGATCTTGACGCCGCTGCGCACCACGCGGATGTCGCGCCCGACGCCCGGCGCGTTTTCGAAGGTGGCGACCATGCCGCGGTCGCGCACCTGCGGCTCGCTCAGCGCCTCCGGCACCGTCAGCACCCGGCCGGCGGGCACACCCTCCGCGTTCAGCGCCTGCTGCCAGTCGGCGGCGGAGCGGGCGGCCAGAGCCTCTTCCAGGATCGCCTTCAACGCCCGGCGGTTTGCCAGGCGGTCCTGCCGGGCGGCGAAACGGGCGTCTGTTGCAAGCTCGGGGCGGCCCAGCACGCGGCAGACAGCCTCGAACTGTTCCTGCTTGTTCGCGGCGATGTTGAGAAGGCCTTCGCCAGTGCGGAAGGTACCGGAGGGGCTGGCGGTGAAGTTCTCGTTGCCCAGCGGCTCGGGCTCGCGCCCGGCGATGAGGAAGTTGGAGACCACCCAGCCCATGGTGGCCAGCGTCGCCTCCAGCATGGACACGTCGATGAAGCAGGGCTCCTGGGCGCCGGTACCGCGCCGCGCCAGGGCCGCGGCGATCGCAAAGGCCGCCGTCATGCCGCCGATGGTGTCGGCGATGGGGTAGCCCACCCGGTAGGGCGCGGTGTCCGCGTCGCCGGTGATGGACATGACGCCGGACATGCCCTGGATGATCTGGTCGTAGGCCGGCAGGTTGCGCAGCGGCCCCTCCTGGCCGAAACCGGAGATCGCGCAGTAGATCAGGTTGGGGCGATCCTGCTTCAGAGTCTCGAAGCCGAGCCCGAGGCGCTCCATGACGCCGGGCCGGAAGTTCTCCACCACCACATCTGCGGTAGCGGCCAGGCGGCGGAACAGTGCCTTGCCCTCCGCATGCTTCAGGTTGAGGGTGAGGGAGCGTTTGCCGGCGTTCTGCGCCAGGAAGGAGACGCCCATGCGCCGGGCGTTCAACTCCGCATCGGCGCCCAGTTGACGCGCCAGATCGCCGCTGCCCGGCACCTCCACCTTGATCACTTCGGCCCCCAGGTGGGCCAGCTGGTGGCAGCAGAAGGGGCCGGCCAGCACGTTGGTGAGGTCGAGCACTCTGACGCCGTGCAGACAGGCGCCATGCAGACAGGGGGTCATCGCTTCCGGCCTTCCCTCGACAGCTTTTGGCAAAGGCTTGTTGTGCCAGATATTCTGCTCAACGCAACAAATTGCGCTATAATGAGGCCATAGTGTTCTGTCAGACAGAATTTGGGATTAGGCGACATGGCGGTCCAGGACCGTGTGGAGGCCGTGGAACGGGCGCTGACGATCCTGGAGGCCTTTGCCGAGGGAGAGGCGGCGCTGAGCCTCGCTGCCCTTGCCGAGCACACCGGCTTCTACAAGAGCACGATCCTCCGCCTCAACGGCTCGCTGGAGCGTTTCGGCTATCTGACGCGCGGGGCCGACGGCCGCTACCGTCTGGGCCCCAGCCTGGCCCGGCTCGGCGGCCTCTACCGTGACGAGAGCGACCTGGAGGCGCTGCTGCGCCCAGTGCTGTGCCGCCTGCGCGACGACAGCGGGGAGACGGCGTCCTTCTATGTGCGCAGCGGTCTCACCCGCACCTGCCTCTACCGGGAAAACTCCCTGCGCGAGCTGCGCCACCATCTGGAGGAGGGCGCGCGCCTGCCGCTCACCCTGGGGGCGGCGGGCAAGGTCCTGCGCGCCTATGGCGGCGAGGACGACCCGGCGCTGCAGCGGGTGCGCCGCGACGGCTATGCGCTCTCGCTCGGGGAGCGCGACCCTCATCTCGCCGCCGTCGCGGTGCCGCTGAGCGACGATGGCGGCCGCCTGCTGGGGGCGCTCTGCCTCTCCGGCCTCGCCGCCCAGTTCGGCCTGGGGCACCAGCGGCGCTGCCGCGACCTCCTCACCGCCGCGGCGACGGACCTGGAGGCCGCGCTGCGCTAGGCGTGCTCCGAAACACGTGTGAGAGGCTTCAGGCAGCGATTGACCTCGTACTTCGAGACGCTGCGCTCCTCAGTATGAGGTCAATCCCTTCTATCTCTCCCCTCACCCTGAGGAGCGGCGCGCCGGGCCGCGTCTCGAAGGGTGATGAAGTCCTCTTCAACCTCATGTTCGCCTCCTCACGCGGCCATGGCCGGTGCCAGGAGCTTCTGAGCGCCCGCGTAGTCGACCTTACCGCTGCCCAACAACGGGATGGTCTCGACCGGACGCAGTTCACGCGGCAGGGCGATCTCGGCGAAGCCCTTCTGCCTGGCATGGGCGCTGAGGGCCGCGAGCGGGCGTTCGGTGCCGTCGCTTTCCACCAGCAGCACGACCTGCTCGCCCTTGCGCGGGTGGGGGATCGCCAGCGCCACCAGCCGCGCCTCCGGCCAGACCTCGGCGGCCAGCGCTTCGACCGCGGCCAGGGAGACCATCTCCCCGCCCACCTTGGCGAAGCGCTTGGCGCGGCCGCGGATGGTGATGAAGCCGTCGTCGTCCAGGGTGACGATGTCGCCGGTGTCATGCCAGCCGTCCGCCGGCGGCTCCAGCACGCCGGGCGCTTCGGCGCGCAGGTAGCCCAGCATGACGTTGGGGCCGCGGACCTGCAGACGCCCGCCTTCCTCGATCCCGGGCACCGGGACGATGCGCAGCTCCATGCCCGGCAGCAGGCGGCCTGCCGCACCCGGGCGGTTGTTCATCGGCGTGTTGACGGCCAGGACCGGCGCCGTCTCGGTGACGCCGTAGCCCTCCAGCAGGCGGACGCCGAACTTCTCCGACCAGGTGCGCCGGGTCTCCGGACGCAGCCGCTCGGCGCCGGCGAAAACCAGACGCAGACTATAGAAGTCATACGCATGGGCCAGGCGCGCGTAGCCGCTGAGGAAGGTGTCGGTGCCGAAAAGGATGGTGGCGTTGGTGTCATAGGCCACCTCCGGCACGATGCGGTAGTGCAGCGGCGAAGGGTAAAGGAAGGTCTTCACGCCGGAGAGCAGGGGCAGGAGCGTGCCGGCGGTCAGGCCGAAGGAATGGAACATCGGCAGCACGTTCAGGACCCGGTCCTCCTGGCTGAAATCGACCATGGCCGAGACCTGGTGACGGTTCGCCTGGATGTTGGCATGGCTGAGCACCACGCCTTTCGGCAGCCCCTCCGAGCCGGAGGTGAAGAGCACCACCGCCTCGTCGTCGGCCGTTGCCTTATGCAGGCCGGCCAGACGCAGCGCCAGGCGCGGGAAGGTGGCTTTGGCCAGGGCGGTCAGCCTCGCCAGCGGGCCGATGGCCGGACGGATGTCCTCCAGGTAGACGACCTCGGCCAGCTTGGCGATCTCCTCGGCCAGGCCTTCCAGCCGTGCCTTCTCGATGAAACGGCGGGAGGTCACGACCGCGCGGATCTGCGCCGCTTCGAGAGCGGCACGGATGCCGGCGGCTCCGGCGGTGAAGTTCAGCATCGCCGGCGTTTTGCCGCTGGCATGACAGGCGAAGAAGCTGATCACGGCGGCATTGGCGTTGGGCAGCAGCAGGCCCAGGCGCTTGCTCTCCGGAAAGGCCTTTCTGAAACGGGTGCCGAGGGCAAAGGCGCCGGCCAGGATGCGCCGGTAACCAAGGGGCCGGCGCTCGATATCCTCCAGCACCGCCAGCTTGCCGTGCAGCTCCTTGGCGTCGATCAGGCTCTGCAGCAGGGTCTTCTCGCGCGGGCTGGTCTCGAAGACCATCTCAGTCATGATGTCGTGCAGTTGCGCACCGGCATGGGCGCGGCGGGCGCGTCCGCGCAAGCTTTCCGGCACGTCGATGCGGCGCGACGGCAGCACCGAGAGCGTGATCTTCGGAAACAGGCGGCGGCGCAGCTTGCCTTTCAGGCGCGAGAACAGCGTGTACTGGGCACCGTCGATGCGCAGCGGGATGACGGGTGCATCGCTGCGGTCGGCGATCAGTGCCGGTCCGTCGTAGATCTTCATCAGCGCACCGGTCACGGTCAGGCGGCCTTCGGGAAAGATCACCAGGCGGCGCTTCTGGTCGCGCACCAGCTTCACCATGGCCCGCACGCTCAAGGGGCTGGCCGGGTCCACGGGGATCAGGTCGGCGAAGAGGAAGGCCGGGCGGACCCACCAGCGCTTGGCGACGAAGGCGTTGATGGCGAAGGCCGGTCGGCCGGGCAGCAGGCAGGCCAGCAGGATCGCGTCGAGGTAGGAGGTGTGGTTGGCGATCACCACCGCCGGACTGCGCCCGTCGCCGTAATGCTCCAGGCCGGCGATCCTTGCGCCAAAGAGCCAGCGCAGCACGGTGGCGCCCAGGGCCTTCATCACTTCGCCGGGGATCAGGCGGATCACGTAGAGGGTGACGCAGAGATTGGCGATGCCCAGCATCAGCAACAGCGTCTGCACCTTTACCCCCAGCGCCAGCAGCAGGGTCGTCAGCCCCAGCAGGGCGACCATGATGAGGCCGTTCAGGATGTTGTTGCCGGCAATGGCGGAGGAGCGGGTCTGCTGGCGCGCGCGGGCCTGCAGCAGGGTATAGAGCGGTACCGTGAAGACGCCGCCGAAGGCCGCCAGCGCCGCCATGTCCAGCGCGATGCGCAGGCCCGCCCAGGAGGAGAAGAAGGCGGCGAAACCGACCTCGCCGGGCACGGTCACGGCCAGGCTGAAGGCCTGCACGGCAAAGGAGAGGTCGATCAGGCAGAGCGCCATGCCCAGGGCGCCGAGTGGCACGTGGCGGGCGGAAACCTCGCCCTTCAGAAGGCGCGTGACCACGGCGGCACCGGCGGCGATGCCGACCACGAATCCGCCGATCAGGGTGTTGGCGACATGGGCCGAGACGTTGAGGTCGCGGCGGGCGATATCCGGAAAGATCGAGATGACGATCAGGCCGACCGCCCAGAACCAGGAGATGCCGATGGCCGAGCGGAAGAGGGTCAGCCGCGCGCGCACGGTGCGCAGCGCCGAGAGGGTGTTCTGCAGCGGGGCGAAGCGATAGGGCGCGGCATCCGGCGCCGGGCGCGCGCTGGGTACGAAGCGCGCGA
>NZ_JANQKD010000029.1 GCF_028281305.1 Pelagibius sp.
CGACAAGCTCTTGCAGAACTTCCGTGGCTTCGTGCTCATCGCCGCAATCATGCTATGGCTCAGATAACAAACAAATTGTCACCACAGCCTAGGCCGACCTGGAGGTCCTGTAGCGCGTCGCGGAGCCGTTGTTGTTGTGCGCGGACGGCGGGTTTGACGCGCCGGAGGCAAGCGGTCCGCCACGCCGGTAGGCGCCGCCGCCACGGTCCCGCAGGACCTCTTTGAGGCTGCGCAGCGGACGCTGGAGATAGGGGCTGACAGGCTTTGACTGCTTCATGACTCCATCTACGGCAGTGCCGTCCTGGCGGTTTCGCAATCCTCAGCCTTCGCGCCAAGCGGCGGTGGATTTGCAGCGCTTGCAGATCCGCTCGCCATGCCAGGTGCTTTCGAAGCGGTCACGGCACATCAGGCACTGTCTGACCACCGCTTCCTGCGGCACATTCGCCACCGGCTTCTTGAAAGATGACTGTTTCATGAAGGCGATATGGGGACGGATGCAAACATTTCAAGGAGTTATAAGCTTACTCTAAGGTTACCAAAGGCCCGGAAAGCACCATAAATGGTTGAGAAAGGAAGATGTTCCTTATCCAGGCCGCGCAGAGCGCTTGTCACGCAGTGCGGGTGCGAGCCCCAGGTTTCCGCCCGCCGTCCAGTCCGAAAAACGGCCTCAGCGCGTTGCCCAGGTAACTGCCCCCCAGGCCCGCGGCAAACCACAGCCAGCCGTGCAGGCTGCCGGAGGCGACGCCGCTGAAATAGGCGCCGACGTTGCAGCCGTAGGCCAGCCGGGCGCCATAGCCCATGAGCAGACCGCCCAGCGCCGCAGCCAGCACCTTGCGCCAGGGCAGCCGCCAGGCCGGATTGAACTTTCCGGCCAGTCCTGCCGCCAACAGGGCGCCGACGATCACGCCGAAGTTCATCACCGAGGTGCTGCTTTCGAAGACCGACCCGGCCAAAGCACGGCTCGGGAAGGGCCAGGTCCAGAAAGCCCAGGCGGAGAGATCGACCCCGGCGGCGCTGGCCAGCTTGCCGGCCCAGAGGGTGTAGCCGAAGCTGATGGTCCAGGGGTGGCCGGCGGCAACAAGGGTCACGGCGTTCAAGACCGCAAGCAGCACCGCGCCCCAGATCAACGGCCAGGGGCCGGAGATGCAGGAGCCGGAGATGATGAACTGCCGCCAGCCGCGCGTCGGCATCTCCTGCAGCACGTCAGCCGGACGGCGCCGGCGCTCGACCCAGAGCGTCAGGCCGGCAATGGCGCCCAGAAAGGCGAGTTGGGCCGAGAGCGCCGGCACCAAGCCCCATTCTCTCAGGATGGATATGCTTCCCAGGCTGGGCGTCTCGATCCACCAGGGCATATGAAGGGTGCCGATCAGCGAGCCGATCATGAAGAAGATCAAGGTGAAGACCATGTGGGTGGAGCCGCCGCCGACCGTGTAGAGCGTGCCCGATGCACAGCCCCCGGCCAGCTGCATCCCGATACCGAAGATGGCCGCACCGATGGCCACCGAGAGGCCGAGTGGCGCGACGGCACCGCCGCCCACAGTCTCTCCGAAGAAGGATCCCTGGTGGATCAGCGGAAAGAACAGCAGGCTCGCAAGGGCAAGCATGACCATCTGGGCGCGCAGGCCTGCGCCCCGGCCCTCGGCAATGAAGACCCGCCAGGCAGAGGCAAAACCGAAAGCGGCGTGATAAAGCACCAGTCCCAGCGCTGCGCCCAGAAGATAGAGCCATGCCATCCGTTGGCTGGCGTCTTCTGAGATGACGACCATGCCGGCGACGATCAGCAGCAGGGCCGGCCCGGCCACGCGCCAATCGACCTGCCGTGGGCGCGCCGCCTCGGCCGGTGCGGCAGTCTCTGCGCTGCTCAACGGCGCCATGCTCCTCCAGCCCGCAGGCGTTCCATCGGATTGCTCCCCATTGGATCGTTCTCGGTTTTGGCTACGCGGCGGTGCAGCCCGGCTTCAGTAAACCGCCGCATCGGCGCTGTCGAGGCGGCCCCACGGCATTGTGAGCAGAGATGAGCGGGGATTCCCTAAGGCGCCTTGGCGCCGCCGGCTGTCACCGGCAGGTCGGGCTGGGCCGCCCAGTCGACCATGGAGCCGTCGTAGAGGCGCACGTTCTCACGCCCGAGGATCTCGCTCTGCACGAACCAGCCAAGCGATGCCCAGTGGCCGGTGTTGCAGAACGTGATGGCCCCCTCGCCCAGTTCCTCGATGCCGGCGGACTGCGCCAGGGCAGCCGCCCGCGCTTTGCTGACGAAGCGGCCGGCACCGTCCGTCAGGCGCCCTTCCGGGAGCGACAGGGCGCCGGGGATCGTTCCCGGGCGCGGCGCCGCCGGATGCGCGCTCTGGCCCAGGTACTGCTGGGTCGGTCTGTTGTCGACCAGGGGGGTGCCGGCCTGCATGGCCGCAACCACATCGCTGCGGTCGGCAATCAGCTCGGGGCGGAACTGCGCCTTGAACATGACCGGCTGCGGCGACGCCGTACCCTTGGCGACCGGGTTCGCCGGATCGGCGGTGTAGGCACGATAGCCGCCGTCCAGAATGGAAACGGCGTCGTGACCCAGCACCTTGAAGGTCCAATAGACACGGGTCGCGCTGCCCATTTCCAAAGCGCTGGCCCCGGCAGCGACGATCACCACGTGATGATCGTTGCCGATGCCCAGGCCCCCGATCAGGGCCTCCAGATCGGCAACCGGGGGAAGCTGCCCGGGCACGCCATCGCGCGGCTGGCGCCAGCCGTCGCGCAGATAGTCGCTGTAGACCGAGCCGGGGATATGGCCCTCGGCGAAGACCGCTGCCGAACCGCCGCTTATCCGATTGCGGACATCGAGCAGGCGGAGATCGTCGCGGTCTGCATTCGCCTTCAGCCAACCGACGTCGACCAGGGGCCCGGCCGCATCAGCCGCCTGCGCCGACCCGGTAAGCGCTCCCGGCATCAGGACTGCGGCCAGGACCATCAGAGCTGCGGCTCCCAGGACGCGAACTTTCAGTAAACGGGCCGGGGTTGTGAAGATCGCGTTTCGCTTTGTCGTGCCCATGCGGCGCTCCTTGCGGGCTCAAAGTCTTCCGAAATCAGCATTGCACAAAGTAAAATAGATATAAATAACGAACACAATATGTGTTTTATGCCGCTATTTTGCCTCTTGCGGTTTCGCGCAGCAGTCGATTGAACAGGCGTATTCGGGGCAGAGGATGCCCAAAAGCCTGTTTTCCTTAGGGCATTGTTCAAAAAGGGGGGACCATGCCTGCCGTTTCTGTGGCACCCGGGTCAGACTTGGCGCACGGGTCGGTAATGGTTGACGTCATTGTCGATCCAGTCGATGAAAGTCACCGGACGAACCGCCGACGAAGTTCGTTCTATGATCCTGGCTATAACCCTGGCCATAACCCCGCCCATGTCCTCGCGGCACGCGGGCGCGCCGCGCAGAGGCCGCCCCGCCGGGGGCCCTCTGAGGGCCGGCGCGGGCCAGATCCTAAGGACCGCCGCATTGCGGAACGGCTGTGGGAGCCGTTTTTCTTGAGGGGAGTTTCCATGAACCTGACCGGCAAGAAGCGCCGCGGCCTCGGTACTGTGGCAGCTGTCGCCTTTCTCGGACTCGCGACCGCCGCCTGCACGGAGGTCAAGGACACCCTGGACGGCGCCAACGAAAGCGTGTCCAGCATCTTTGACGACGAGACGCCTCTGCCCTCGGGCGAGCAGGACGCCCTGGTCGACAGCGCCGCCTTGAATGCGCTCTATGACGAAGGCCTGCGGTTGCGCGACAGCGGTGCGGAGGAAGAAGCCCTGGTGCGGTTCCGCGAAGCCGCCATGCGCGGCCACGGGCCGGCGGCCTACGAACTGGGCGAAGCCTACAACACCGGCAGCGGTGTCGAGCAGGATCTCAACGAGGGCGCCAAGTGGATCAACGCAGCGGCCACCCGCGGCGAACCGCGCGCGCAGTATGTCCTGGGCTCCGCTTACTATGCCGGTGACGACGTCGAGCAGGACTTCATACGGGCCGCCCGCTACCTCACCGATTCGGCCGAGCAGGGCTACGCCCCGGCCCAGTACCTGCTGGCGGAATGCTACGCGAACGGGCGCGGGGTGACGAAGAACCTCTCCTGGGCGGCACGCTGGTACGGCAAGGCCGCCGAGCAGGGCCATACGGAAGGGGCGTTTTCCTATGGCGTGGTCCAGGCCGCCGGTCTGGGCGTTCCTGAGAACATGGTGGCCGGTTACTCCTGGCTCTCGGTTGCCGATCAGCAGGGTCATGCCACGGCCAAGGATATCCGCGCCGCCATTGCCAACAACATGTCCGCCGAGGAGTTGGAGCGCGGCAAGGCGGGAGCGGCCGCCTTTGAAGCGGTCGGGGACTCCGTCTTTGCCGACAAGCCGACTGTCATGTTCGTGCAGCACAGCCTCAACCAGTTGGGCTTCAATGCAGGTGTGGTCGACGGCCTGATGGGCCCGCGGACCCGCGGCGCCATCGGCGCCTTTCTAAGCAGCGTCGGTGCCGAAGGGGACGCGGCGGTAACGCCCGAGTTGGTTCAGCGCCTCTTCGAGAGCCAGCAGAACACCGCCTGACGGATCTCAAGCTGGCTAACAGCTCTCACGCTGGCAGATCCCTGGCGGGCCCGATCCTCCGCCGGGCCTGCCCTCACTTCGGATACGTCTGATTCCGGATACGCCTGGTTCCGGCTGCCGCCCTGCAGCCGGCGGGTCCGCGCCGATTCCTGAGGGGCCGGTTATTAAGGTAAGGCTAAATTAACTAACTGTGGGCAGTTTGTTGATCTCTCCCGCAGGCACCGGACAGAAGAGTGACGGCACACCCGCTCTACAGACTCATTTACATGAGCACGGCCCGTGACGACATGTCCGACGGAGACCTGGAAGCCATCCTTACGGTGGCCCGCCGATCCAATGTGGCGGCAAGCATCACCGGCCTGCTGCTCTACGGCGACCGCCACTTCCTACAGTGCCTCGAGGGAGAACAACAGCACGTCGAAACCCTCTATGATCGGATCGCCGCGGACCCGCGGCACAGCGGCGTGCTGCGGCTGATCGCGGGCCCGATCGACGCGCGGGCCTTTCCCGATTGGTCGATGGGCTTCCGGCGGCTGGACCGCAATCAGGCGTCGGTTGTCGCCGGCTTCGTCGACCTGGCAAGCCAGGACGTCAGCGACGTGCTGCCGCCGCAGGTTCCGCAGGAAGTTGCTGTGTTCATGGAACACTTTTCCCGGCACAACATCCTGCTGTCACGCGACCGCTAGAGCCGAGAGCCGCCCCTCACCCTCTGAATTGCAGCGTCAAATCAGCTTCAGTTGGGCCGGGGCCTCCGGCAGGACCGACTCTTCCAGCAGCCCGGCATCGTCTTCGCGCACCGCGTTTACACGCTTCGAGACAGGCGTCAGGGCCACGGCCGCCGCGGGCAGAGGTCGCAGCAATGGGAAAAGATCACCCTGGCCGCTGGCGGGATCGAGCCAGGGGCCGACGGCCTCCGGCGGTAGGATGACAGGCATGCGGTGGTGCACAACCGCCATCTTGTCGTTGGCCTGGGTCGTGATCAGCGCGCAGGTCCCGGCCACCTCCCCGGTCGCGGCGTCGCCAGCGCCCTGGTATGCACCCTGGTGTGTGCCTGGGGCCAGAGGCTCCCAGACCGCGGCGAAGGCGAACGGCGCTGTCTCGGCAAGGCGCACGCAGTAGGGCTGCCGGTTGCCGTCCTGCCGCCACTCGTAGAAGCCATCGGCAAAAACCACGCAGCGGCGCTGACGAAAGGCGGCACGGAACGACGGCTTCTCGGCCACGGTTTCTGCGCGGGCGTTGATGAGCGGCGTGATCCCGCGGCCGCTTTGGACAACCCCCTCCCCACTTCCCTTGGCCCCATTTCCCTGGGCCCAGGACGGCACCAAGCCCCAGCGCAGCCAGACGAAGTGCCGCCGGCGCTCGGAATCCAAACGCATCGCCGCCACCGCCTGGCCCGGCGCGACATTGAAGCGCGCCGACAGATTCGGCAGCTCGGGAAAGCCGAAAAGGCGCTGCAGCGCCTCAACCGGCGCCGTCAGAAGGAAGCGTCCGCACATGCCTCAAAATTCTTACCTGTGGGTAACCGGCGCAATCCCCTTGCCCCGCCGTGCCGCTGCGCTACTATGCTTAATGTTCTCATTTTGTTCATGATGACAGAATCAAGACTGCTGGCTAGATTTGGACCATATCTGGTGCGTGAGGGCAGCAATTAACCCTATATCTTGTACACGCATTGCACATTTGGGTCTTCCACACGCTGTGGACTGAGGGGAAACAAACATGGATGGATCGGGGATTTTCGGGCGCAGCCGGGCGGTTGACAGCGATGTCGAAACCGGGCCGGCCACTGTGGATAACGAAGTCGCTGCGGAAAGACAACCCGACGAATCCACAAAGCCGGACGCCTCCGGAGTTCCGGGCGCCGCCACGGCCGCGCAGACTGCTGACGACGCCGGCGCTGCGGAAGACCTGCCCGAAGACCTGCCCGAAGATCTGCCCGAAGATCTGCTGGGCAACGGTCAGATTCGCGACGAGTTCCAGAACGAGCGCGGCATCCGCGTGCGCATCCACCGGGAGCGTGACGACCTGCTGACCGCGTTCGGCAAGGCGACCCTGACCGACCGCTATCTGATGCCCGGCGAGAGCTTCCAGGATCTCTTCGCCCGCGTCGCCGCCCACTATGCCGACGACAGCGCCCACGCCCAGCGGCTCTATGACTATATCTCGAAGCTCTGGCTGATGCCCTCCACGCCGGTGCTGTCCAACGGCGGCACAAAGCGCGGCCTGCCGATCTCCTGTTTCCTGAACGAAGCCGGCGACAGCCTGGATGGAATCGTCGACCTGTGGAACGAGAACGTGTGGCTGGCCGCGCGCGGCGGCGGCATCGGCAGCTATTGGGGCAATCTGCGCTCGATCGGCGAGAAGGTCGGCCAGAACGGCAAAACATCCGGCATCATCCCCTTCATCCGGGTGATGGATTCGCTCACCCTGGCGATCAGCCAGGGCTCGCTCAGGCGCGGCTCGGCGGCCTGCTACATCCCGATCTCGCATCCGGAGATCGAGGAGTTCATCGAGATGCGCCGGCCGACCGGCGGCGACCCGAACCGCAAGGCCCTGAACCTGCACCACGGCGTGGTGATCAGCGACGCCTTCATGCGCGCCGTCGAGAAGGACGAGGAATGGGGGCTGCTGAGCCCCAAGGACAACGCCGTGATTCGCAAGGTGAAGGCCCGCGATCTCTGGATCCGTATCCTCACCGCCCGTATCGAAACCGGCGAGCCCTACATCATCTATGGCGACCACGTGAACCGGCAGATCCCGGAGCACCACAAGCTCGCCGGCCTGACCGTAAAGATGTCGAACCTCTGCAGCGAGATCACCCTGCCGACCGGCATCGACCACCACGGCGTCGACCGCACGGCGGTCTGCTGCCTGGCGTCGATGAACCTGGAGACCTATTTCGAATGGCAGGACAACGAAGCGCTGATCGAAGATGTGATGCGCTTCCTCGACAACGTGCTGCAGGACTTCATCGACAACGCGCCGGACTCCATGGAGCGCGCCAAGTATTCGGCAATGCGCGAGCGCTCCGTCGGCCTGGGCGTCATGGGCTTCCACTCCTTCCTGCAGGCCAACGGCATTCCCATGGAAGGCGTCATGGCCAAGGTCTGGAACAAGCGGATCTTCGCCGCCATCCGCAAGGGCGCCGACGCCGCTTCGCGGAAGCTGGCCGAAGAGCGCGGCGCCTGCCCGGATGCCGAGGAGTTCGGCATCATGGAGCGCTTCTCCAACAAGATGGCGGTCGCGCCCACGGCCTCGATTTCGATCATCTGCGGCGGCGCTTCGCCCGGTGTCGAGCCGATTGCCGCCAACAGCTATACCCACAAGACGCTGTCCGGCTCCTTCAACGTGCGCAACAAGCACCTCACCGCGCTGCTGGAGGAAAAGGGGCAGAACACCGAAGAGGTCTGGACGTCGATCACCGTCAACGAGGGCTCGGTCCAGCACCTGGACTTCCTCAGTGACGACGAGAAGGACGTCTTCAAGACGGCCTTCGAGCTGGACCAGCGCTGGCTGATCGAACACGCCGGCGACCGTTCGGAGTTCATCTGCCAGGGCCAGTCGCTGAACGTTTTCGTGCCCGCCGACGTGCACAAGCGCGACCTGCACCAGATCCACTATCAGGCCTGGAAGAAGGGCGTGAAGAGCCTCTACTACTGCCGCTCCAAATCGATCCAGCGGGCGGAATCGGCGGAAGGCGCCGGCACCACCGCTGCCGTGCCGCACCTGGGCAAGATCTCCTCCAAGGAGACGCCGGCCCTGGCGGCCGCCAACACCACCGACTACGAGGAGTGCCTCGCCTGCCAGTAGGCACGTCTTAAACGATCAGGCGGCCCCGGCCCTCGCTGGTGCAGGCGGCCGCCGAAGCAATGCCTTCCGAAGATTTCAAGTGTGTGTAGGGGATACTTCGGAGGCCCGAGGCCGGCGGTTCGGGGGGACCGCCGGCCTCAGCATCCGAAAACCCTGCCGTGGGAGAACCAAGACGCCATGTCCCTGCTCGACGCCAGCCCGGTCTACAAACCCTTCCGCTACCCCTGGGCCTATGACGCCTGGCTGATGCAGCAGCGCATCCACTGGCTGCCGGAAGAGGTGCCGCTGGCCGACGACGTGAAGGACTGGAACCGCAACCTGACGGGCGCCGAGCGCAACCTGCTGACCCAGATCTTCCGCTTCTTCACCCAGTCCGACGT
>NZ_JANQKD010000001.1 GCF_028281305.1 Pelagibius sp.
TCGTGGCTTACGGAACGCCCACCGGCAACATTCCCGATCCGGTCGCCCGTGCCCTCGACGGGCTGCTGGACGAGGTGCAGAGCCTGCGCGCAAGGGTGAATGCCCTCGAAGGTGGCGGCGCGGATACCGGCAATGGACGCGAGCCTGCCGGCGCCGGCGATGAACGCGATGACGAGACCTCAGAGACGGCCGAAGGCAAGTGCTGACGCATTAAGGGCCGGCACGGATTGAGGCCAACGAAAGGAAGGCAGACGTGAAACTGAGCACCAAGGGCCGCTACGCAGTGATGGCGATGTGCGACCTCGCGACCCATGCCGAGGGCAAGCCGGTGGCGTTGGCCGATATCGCCGAACGCCAGGAGATCTCGCTCTCCTACCTGGAGCAGCTCTTCGCCAAGCTGCGCCGTGGCGGCTTGGTGAAGTCCGTGCGCGGGCCGGGCGGCGGCTACCTTCTGGCCCACAAGGCCGGCGACACGCGGATTTCCGACATCATTCTTTCCGTCGATGAACCGATCAGAGCCACGCGCTGCATGCCGGGCCAGCCGATCGGCTGCCGCGGCAACCAGAGCCGCTGCCAGACCCACGATCTCTGGGAGGAACTCGGCAACCAGATCTATCTCTATCTTTCTTCGGTGACGGTGGAAGATGTCATCGCCCGGCGCATCCTGGGCACCAGCGGTGTGATGCCGGGCAGCTGCGGCGCCGAAGACGTCTCTCCTCTGCTGGTCGAAGCAGGCGAGTGACCCCGCGTCAGCGTCACCGGACAGGCGCACCGACAGGGATATCCCGGCACAGAAGCTTATGACTGCCTACCTGGACTACAACGCCACTGCGCCGCTGCGGCCCGAGGCTCTCACCGCCATGACCAAGACCCTGGCGGCGCCGGGCAACCCTTCCTCGGTGCACAGCGCCGGCCGCCGGGCCCGCGCAGCTGTCGAGCGCGCCCGCGAGCAGGTGGCCCGGCTGGCGGGCGCCGAGCCGGCCTGGGTGATCTTCACCTCCGGCGGGACAGAGGCCAACAACACGGCGCTCAAGGGGCTCGGCGGCCCGGTGTTCGTGTCCGCCGGCGAACATGACTCCGTCCTGCAGGCGGTTTCGGAGGCGCGCCGTCTGCCGCTTCGTCCCGATGGCCGCGTCGATCTTGCCGCGCTGGAGACTGCGCTGGCGGAGGCGCCGCAGGGCGCTGTGGTTTCGGTGATGCTGGCCAACAACGAAACCGGTGTCCTTCAGCCCATCGAGGCGGTGGTGGACCTGGCACGGGCGGCCGGTGCCCGGGTGCATTGCGATGCGGTGCAGGCCGCCGGGAAGCTGCCGCTGGACATGCGCCGGCTCGGCGTCGACTGCCTGACGCTTTCCGCTCACAAGCTGGGCGGGCCGCCGGGGGTGGGCGCCCTCTTGTGCCGTGACGACGTTCCCCTGGCGCCGCTGCTGCGCGGCGGCGGGCAGGAGCGCAGGCGCCGGGCGGGAACCGAGAACCTGCCGGGCATTGCCGGCTTCGCTGCGGCAGCCGCGGCGGCCGGGCGCGACCTGCCGGGGTTTGCCGAAGTCGAGGTCCTGCGCGACCGCCTGGAAGCGGGGGTCCGCGCCCTTGCGCCCGACGCCATTGTCTTCGGTGCCGAGGTGGAGCGTCTTGCGAACACGAGCTGTCTGGCGGTCGCAGGATTGCCGGCGGAGACCCAGATCATGGCCCTCGATCTTGCCGGGGTCGCGGTCAGCGCCGGGGCGGCCTGCTCCTCCGGCAAGGTGCAGCCTTCCCATGTTCTGACCGCCATGGGAGCGAGCGCTGCCGAAGCGGCCTCGGCCATTCGCGTCAGCCTCGGCTGGCAGAGCACCGAGGCCGAGGTCGACCGCTTTCTGGCCGCCTGGGGCGATCTTTACCGCCGCAGCCAGGCGGCATAGAGAAGAAGCGTATGGCAGAGCAGCAGAAGACCAGCGAGCAGGAGTCCGGGGCAGGGCGGCCCAACCGTTCGGTGCAGCCGGTCTATCTCGACAATCAGGCGACCACGCCCACCGACCCGCGGGTGGTCGAGGCCATGCTGCCGTTCTTTACCGAGCGTTTCGGCAACCCGCACTCGACCGGCCATGCCTACGGCTGGGACGCAGAGGAAGCCGTTGAGCAGGCGCGCGCCGAGGTGGCGGCGCTGATCGGCGCCTCGGCCCGCGAAATCGTCTTCACCTCCGGGGCCACGGAGTCCAACAACCTGGCCATCAAGGGCGCGGCCCGCTTCCACCGCGAGCGGCGCCCGCACGTGGTGACCTGCACCACCGAACACAAGTGCGTGCTGGAGAGCTGCCGCCAGATGGAGCGGGAGGGTCACCGGCTCACGGTTCTTCCGGTCCGGCCCGACGGCCTGATCGACCTCGATCTGTTGTGGGAGACGGTCACCGAGGAGACGGCGGTTGTTTCCATTATGGCGGTGAACAACGAGATCGGCGTGATCCAGCCGCTGGCGGAGATCGCGGCTATCTGCCGCGAGAAGGGGGCCTACTTCCACTGCGACGCGGCCCAGGCGGTCGGCAAGATCCCGCTGGATGTGACCGCCGCCGGGATCGATCTGCTCAGCATCTCCGGCCACAAGGTCTATGGGCCCAAGGGCGTCGGGGCGCTCTACGTGCGCCGGCGCCCGCGGGTCCGCCTGGAGCCGCTGATTGACGGCGGCGGCCAGGAACGGGGCCTGCGCTCCGGCACCCTGCCGACACCGCTCTGTGTCGGCCTTGGCGTGACGGCGCGCCTGGCGGCCGCGGAAATGGCGGAGGAGACGGCCCGGATTTCGCGCTTGAAGGACCGGCTCCTAGAGGGCATTAGACGCCGCTTGGATGGCGTGCAGGTCAACGGCCATGCCGAGCAGCGCATCGCCGGCAACCTCAGTCTGGCTTTTGAGGGCGTGGATGCGGAAGCTCTGATGCGGGCGACACCGCGGCTTGCGGTCTCGACCGGATCGGCCTGCACCTCGGCCTCGGTCGAGCCGTCCTACGTGCTGCAGGCCCTGGGCCTGCCGGAGAAACTGTCGCGCGCGTCCTTGCGGATCGGGATCGGACGCTTCACCACCGAGGCGGAGATCGATGTGGCGATCGAGGAACTGGTGAGCAAGGTGCGCGCCCTGCGCGCTGCGGGCAGCCAGGCCGCGGAGTAGCCACAGTGCCCCGCTGGCGCGCATTGTGATTTGCAGAATGGGAGCAGGGTTTTATGCCGAAGTTGGTGTTCATCGAAAAGGACGGTAACCGCAAGGAGGTCGATGCCCCCAACGGCCTCTCCGTGATGGAGATCGCGCATCGCTTTGACGTCGATATCGAAGGGGCCTGCGAGGGCTCGCTGGCCTGCGCCACCTGCCACGTCATCGTCGAAGATGGGTGGTACGGCAAGCTGGGCGAACCGTCTGAAGACGAAGAGGATATGCTGGATCTGGCCTTCGGCCTGAAACCCACCTCGCGCCTCGGCTGTCAGATCGTCATGAGCGACGAGCTCGACGGGCTTGAGGTGGAGCTGCCCAAGGAAGTGAACAACATGCTCGGCTGACGCCGGCCTGATCCTTCCCTGAGGATGATGCGATGGAAGAGACCAAGATAGCGGCCAAACTGCCCCATCTGGATGTGGAGATCACGCGGCGCTCCCTGCCGGAGGAGAACGCCGAGACCATTACCCTGCGGATGACCGCGGTGCCGTCGCTCGGCGCCTTTGCCGATCATCTGGCAAAGCAGGGCAGCCTTCCGTTTTTGTCTCTGGGCGCCGCATCCATCATGAATCCCTGGTCCAATCCCTGGGCAAACCCCTTGCTCATGTGGACGCGCCTGACCCAGGCCGCCTGGGCGCCGTGGATGCCGCCTATGGCCCCCCTGCTGCCGCAGCAGCGCGACGACGACAGCGAGCAGCGGACCGAAAGCTAGATTGCGCGGACGCCGCGGCGGGCGCCGACGGCGGATCACCGATCCATTTCCAGGGCTGCCGCTTCCAGGGCTTCCAGGTTTCCAGACACGATGTTTTTGGCCTGCGCGGTGATGGTCGTCGGCGGCCAGTCCCACCAGCGCAGGGCGAGCAGGCGCGCGATGCTGGCTTCCGGCAGGCGCAGACGCACCACCTCCGCAGGATTTCCCGCCACTACCGCATAGGGCGGCACGTTGCGCGTCACCACGGCTTCGGCGGCAATGACGGCGCCGTCGCCGACGGCTACGCCCGGCAGCAGCGTCGCCCGGTGGCCGATCCAGACATCGTTGCCGATCACCGTATCGCCGCGGTGCGGCCAGGCCTCGGGCGCGGCCTCCGCCCAGTCGCCGCCGAAGATTGAAAAGGGATAGGTGGACAGCCCCTCCGTCGCGTGACTGCCGCCGTTCATGATGAAGGTTGCCCCGCTGGCGATGGCGCAGAAGCGGCCGATGATCAGCCGGTCGCCGACAAAGGGGAAGAGATAGCGCACGTTGCGCTCGAAGCCCTCGGGGTCGTCGAAGTCATGATAGTAGCTGAAGTCGCCGACTTCGATCTGCGGATTGCTGACGATGGCCTTGAGGAAGACCACGGAGCGATCTCCGGTGACGGGAAAGCGGGTCAGCGGATCGGGCGTTGCGGCCATAACGGCTCCTTGGGGTCGTCTTCTCTAAGCAGACTGCGGCGTAGCGTGCTAAAGGCCGGGTGCGGGCGCGCGGGCGGTTTCGGAGAGTACCCAGTCCCTGAACTTGCGCACCCGGGGATCGGAAAGCCGCTCGCGGCGATAGACCAGATGGTACCCCTTGCCCGTCGGCACTGTGAGGTCGAAGGGCTGGACCAGGGTGCCGGATGCGAGTTCCTGATCGACGTAGCCCGAATAGCCGAGCATGAAGCCCTCGCCGGCAAGCGCGGCGGTGACCGCCATCGAATAGTCCATGAAATGAAGCTGGCGCGACGGCTCGAAGTCCGCCATGCCGGCGGCTTCGAACCAGAGATCCCAGTCGTCATAGGCATCGCGAATAACGATCTGTCCTTTCAGCGCGTCCGCCGGTGTCAGCCCGGCGACCTTTTTTTGCAGGGTGCTTGTGCAGACTGGGGAGACGGAGAACTCCAGTACCGGTTCCACCTCGGCGTCGGTCCACTGTCCGTTACCGTAGCGCAGCGCCAGGTCCGCCTCGCCGGCCTGCAGATCGGCGATGCGGTAGGTGCTGAGGATCGCCGTGTCGACATCCGGGTGCTGCGCTCTGAAGCGGTGGAATCGGGGCATGAGCCAGCGCATGCCGACCTCGGACGTCAGGCTGATGGTCAGCGGGCGGGCGGTGTCGCGGTCCAGAAGATCGGCCGTTGCCTGTGCCAGCCCGGCAAAAGCATCCTCGACGCCGCCCCGGTAGCGGCGCCCCGCATCGGTGAGGGAAAGCCCCTTTGGCGATCGCTTGAGGAGCTGCACGCCCAGCTCTTTCTCCAGGCCGCGGACACGGTGGCTGACGGCGCTGGGGGTGATGCCGAGAAAGTCCGCTGCCGCGGCCAGGGTCCGCAGCCGGGCGACAGCCTCGAAGGCCTGGATGCCTCTCAGCGATGGAAGAGCGCGCATGGCCGACATTTGATTGAAGAAACTTCAATAGCTATCGCAGTCTTCGCGTTTGATTGTCAATGCAGAACCGCTAACTTTGTCGGTATGTTCGGAAAAATATTCAACCAGATCATGGGCGCGGCGGGCCGCACCCGGCTCCAGCGAGGCACCCCGGCAGAGGGTGAACTGCAGCGTCAGCTCACGGCGCTGATGATCAGCGGGCCGGTTGGCGGAACCGATCCGGTGCTCCATACGCTGCTGCTGGACGGCGTCCCTACGCAGCCGGCGGGGGCACGCGAAGGACCGGTTGCAGCACCGCAGATGCCGTCAGGCCAGCGACGCGGCAAGGCCCAGGGCAGCCGAATTCATGCGCCGAGGGTGAAGAGCTCGTGCGGTTCGCGCACCCCCCGCAGTGCATGAAAACCCAGGGACACGAGGCCTGCGGCACTCTCGCCGGCGCTGTCGCGCAGGGTGCTGGAGATCAGCACGTTGCGCTCCAGCGGCCGGCATAGAGCCTGGAGGCGGCTGGCTTCGTTGACCGCCGGGCCGACGACCGTGAAATCCAGGCGTTCGCTTGCGCCAATGTTGCCGTAGAGCACTTCGCCCAGATGCAAAGCGAGGCCGAAGTCCATCACCGGCTTGCCCGCTGCCCGGCGCTCCTCATTGAAGACAGGGAGGTCGTCACGCAGTTGCGCGGCGGCCGTGAGGGCCTCCTTGCAGACGGCGGCTTCGTCACGGCCGGTCAGGTCGAAGGTTGCAAGCAGTCCGTCGCCCATGAACTTCAGGATCTGGCCATGGTTCTCGTGGACCGGCGCTGCCATGGCCTCGAGGTAGTCGTCGAGCGTTTCCATGAGAACGTCGCGCGGCAGGCTGTCGGTCAGGCGGGTGAAGCCCCGGAGATCGGAGAACCAGATCACGGCCCGGATCGCTTCGGCCGTGCCGCGCTCGATCGCGCCTGTCAGCACGCGGTGACCGGCATCCTTGCCGAGGTACGTCTCGAGCACCGTGCTGGCGACGTCGTAGGTCAGCCGAGACTTTACGGATAGCGCCAGATAGGGAAGCGCCTGGACGACCTGCCCGAGTTGTCCGTCGTCGAAGCCTTCCGGCCGGTCGGTGGCGCAGGAGAAGAAGATCCCGTCGAGCGCCCGCCCTGGACTGTATGGGTCACTGATCGTGCCCGTCCGTTTGGACATGGCCTCCGCCTGCCGGGACTCGTAAGGAACGATGTAGGCGGCGTAGTCGACGAGCCCTTCCGCCCGCAGTTTGGGGAACAGGACAAAATCGTCCGTATCGACGCCGTCGAGCCGCCGGCGCAGCGAAAGAAGTCCCCGGCTGCGCATATGGTGGACCGGGCTTTTCAGGTAGACGTCACGACTGAGAACGGCGCGTTCCTGCGGCGTGTGCTCGATGGTTGCGACGCCGGGCTCCCAAAGAAAGGTGTGCGAACCGTAGCGGGGATGAAGCGTGTACATGCCCATCGACACCCGCTTCATCGGAAAGCCGCTATCGAACACTTTCTGACAGAACCCGGCAATCTGTTCGCCGAGCGGCAGGCCCTGCATGCCCCGCTCGACGAGCCAGAGGTCGAGGCCGTCCAGATCGAGCGGCTTCGCTTTTGGCGGCTCTGATTTCTCCAGACTCATGCCTGCTCCCGCATCGGCTGCCTACCCTAGCTTCCGGTTGCCTCGGCGGCGATCCTCTCAAAGATCGCGTCGAGTTCCTCCGCCAGAGTCTTAAGGGCTTCGCCGCCATCCGCATAGGGTGCGAAGACCGCGCTCGGCATCTTGTAGCTGAGCGTCGCGCTGCCGTCCGCGTTCTCGGTGACGTAAAAGCGGATCGGCGCCTCGATACCGGCGGCGAGGCTGGCTTCCAGCATACGCACGGCGAAATCCGGACGGTAGACGCCGATCACGGTGTTGCCGGGGATGGTCTTGTTCAGCACGCGCTTTGCCCCCAGGGTTGCGCTGGCGCGGGAGACGAGGCCCATCCTGTTGGCGGTGATGGCTCTTTCCAGGCGCTGCACCAGGTCCGTGTAGCTGTGCCCGGTCTTCAGGACTTGCCATCCCGGCAGGGGCTGCGGACTGAGGTCTGCTCGCACGGGTGGCGGCGCTGTGATCAGGCCGGCTGCGAGGATAAGGGCGGCGAGGGCGGTGCGCATAGGCCGTGGTCCTTTCCCGGGTCGGAACGACAATCCCACTCTATCCTCAGGCGATGGTGGGCCTTGCGTAAATTCCCTGTGAATTGGGCGTTCAGCGTCTATGCTCGCGCGGCCATGACGACGACCGATTCGCATCTGCCTATGCCGGGCC
Source organism: Pelagibius sp. (assembly GCF_028281305.1). Taxonomy (GTDB): domain Bacteria; phylum Pseudomonadota; class Alphaproteobacteria; order Kiloniellales; family Kiloniellaceae; genus Pelagibius. The sequence goes on from NZ_JANQKD010000001.1 coordinate 7,798, forward strand.
GCAACCCGCTTGACTGGGACCCTTTAGGGAACCTCGTCATGCGGCCGTGGTACGACCGCTGTGCGCTTCACCTCGTTGCGCGCTGGTACCTGCCCCTGTCGCGTGCCTGGGCGGCGGCCCTGGCCCATGGTGAGGACGAAGACTGCTTTGCCCGGGCTGTCGGGCAGGACCGCTTTCCCGACGGCTGGACCGGCCGGCGCCTGCGCCGGGCCGTTGCCGCGACCCTCAGGCGCCGGGACCATCATAGAGCGGCAGACGATCACTGGCGCTCGGCCTTCTTCGGCCGCTCGCGGCCGGCGGACCGCGACCTGGTCGAGGCCGAGGCGCACCGCATCGCCTCGGCCAGTACCCTAATGGCTGCGCGCTTCGGGTTCCTGGGCATCCGCAGCCGCAGCCCAGCGGTGGCCTGGCAGGTGCCGGCGCCGCCCGATCAGGACCATCTCGACGCCCAGCACGCCAGCGCCGGCACCTGCATCGCCGCTCCCTTCGACGCGCAGGGGGCTCTGCCGCAGGTCGAGGCATCGCATCCGGTGCCCGGGCCTTTCGGACCGGAGCGTTGGCTGCGCTTCCCCTCGCCGGGCCTCGACGGCGATACGGCCTGGGCGCGGGTTTTCGAGCCGGAGGATGCCGAGGGTGCCCCCACCTTCATCAACCTTCATGGCATCGGCATGGAGCTCGATTTCTGGAAGGGGACCGTCGACCACACTGCGAGCCTCACGCAGCGGGGCCTCAGGGTCATCAGGCCGGAGGGGCCCTGGCACGGTCGACGCCGCTGCGCCGGGTTCTATGGCGGGGAGCCGGCCATGGCCTATGGGCCGGAAGGGTTCCGCCGGCTCTTTGCGGCCTGGGGTGCCGATGTTGCGGTGCTGGTCGATTGGGCGCGGCGCAGCGGCAGCAGGCGGGTCGCCATCGGCGGCGTCAGCCTGGGTGCCCTGACCAGCCAGTTGACGGCCGTTGCCGCTGCCGCCTGGCCGGAGCGGCTGCGCCCCGATGCGCTGATCCTGGTGGCGACCAGCGGCGATCTGCTGGATATCGCCCTGGGCGGCAGCCTGTCCCAGGCGGTGGGTTTCGGGTCTGCCCTGCACCGGGCCGGCTGGAGCGATGCCGACCTCTCCCGCTACGTACCCTTGCTGGAGCCGCGCGGCGCCCCGGTGATGCCGGCGGAGCAGATCGTGATGGCACTGGGCGAAGCCGATACGGTCACACCCTTTGCCGGTGGCCTTGCGCTGGCGCGGCGCTGGGCCGTGCCGCCGGAGAATCTCTTCATCCGCCGGCAGGGGCACTTCTCCGTCTCTCTTGATCTGAGCCGACAGCCGCAGCCTTTGGACCGCCTGGTGGAGATTCTCACCCGCCCTTAGATGGCCGGCCTTGTGCGCCGGTGGTGAGCCCTGCCATCACAAGCTGCCAGAGGGCGTCGAAGTCGTGCTCGATCCCCGGTCGCTGCCAGTCCCCGGCGTGTACGGGGTGATGGAAGCGGATCGTCGCCTGAAACATTGCCCGGGCCGCCTGCTGCGGATCGTCGACGCTCAAGGTCCCTTCGGCGATGCCGTCGGCGATGATGTCAGCCAGTTGCGAGACGAGCTCTTCGATGTGGTCCTGGATCACCGTGCCGGCATCCTCGACCAGGGCATGATAGGTGGCGAAGAGTTCCGGATCCTCCAGCACCTTGCGGCGTTTGACGCTCATAAGGGTGTCGAACCAGCGGCGCAGGCGCTGCGGCGCCGGGCTGCGGTCGGCGATGACCGCCTGCAGGGGTTCAGAGACCCGGTGCAGCCAGCGCGCCGCCACGGCTTCGCGCAGGGCCGACTTGCTGGGGAAGTGGCGGTAGATGGTGCCATGACTGACGCCGAGTGCCCGGGCCACGTCGACCACCGTGGTCTTGGCCGGCCCGTAGCGGCGGAGCACCTGCTCCGCCGCATCGAGAATGCGCTCTGCTGTCAGTACCGTCTCGGTCATGCGCCCGGCGCTGCCGCCCTTTCACTGTCGAGGATGGCCATCTGGTCGGCAGCATAGCGGTCTCCTGCCGCCGCCTGTGGCCCCACCGCTTCTTCTATACGGGCCAGATCGCTTTCTGTCAGGTGCAGATCGAGAGCGCTCAGCGCTTCGTCCAGCCGCTTGCGCTGGCGCGCCCCGATCAGGGGGACGATGTCGTTGCCGCGTGCCAGCACCCAGGCGATGGCCAGTTGCGCGACGGTGACCGAGCGCTCCCAGGCGAGCCCGCGCAGGGTCTCCACCAGGGCCAGGTTGTGGTCCAGGTTCTCGCCGTGGAAGCGCGGCAGGTGGCTGCGGAAGTCCCTGGGGAGCTCCCTGGCCCCGGCGCTGCGCTCCGGCGACCAATGGCCGCTGAGGAGGCCGCGGGACAGCACGCCGTAAGCGGTGATCCCGATGCCCAGGTCCCGGGCCGTCGGTAGGATCTCTTCCTCGATACCGCGGCTGAGCAGTGAGTACTCGATCTGCAGCGCGGTGACCGGGTGCACCGTCTGGGCGCGGCGCAGGGTCTCCACCCCCACCTCCGAAAGCCCGATGTGTCGGATGTAGCCGGCCTTCACCATTTCGGCGAGGGCGCCCATGGTGTCCTCGATCGGCACCGCGGGGTCCAGGCGGGCCGGTTGGTAGAGGTCGATGGTGTCGGTCCCCAGCCGCTGAAGGCTATAGGCCAGTGCCGTTTTCACCGCCGCGGGGCGGCCGTCGAAGCCGATGAAGGCGCCGTCGGGGCTGCGCTGGGCGCCGAACTTGACGGCCAGGAAGACCCGCTCGCGCCGTCCGCCGGCCAAGGCCTCCCGCAGCAGCAGCTCGTTGTGGCCCATGCCGTAGAAGTTGCCGGTGTCGAGCAGGGTGATCCCGGCCTCGAGGGCCGCGTCGATGGTCGCGAGGCTCTCTTTGCGGTCGGCGGGGCCATAAAAGTCCGACATTCCCATGCATCCCAGCCCCAGGGTCGAAACCGTCGGCCCGTTCTGTCCGAGTTGACGCGTCAGCATTGCCTATACCTCCCGTTCAATGATGGCCGGTTCAATGATTGCAGTCCGATGATGGAGGGATATGAGCAGTGAATGACAAATTTCAATATCTGTCATTTATTTTTTATCCGGCACCCGCTTCCAGGCACCGGGCGAAGCCCCGGCCTTGCGCCGGGGGCCGCTTGGCCTATAGTCCGCCAGCATGAATTCGCTCGGTATCAACAAGGCGGTGGGCGCGACCCGCGTGGTGGTCGCGATGTCCGGCGGGGTCGATTCCTCGGTCACGGCGGCGCTTCTACGCGCCGAGGGCTACGACGTTGTGGGCATCACCCTGCAGCTCTACGACCACGGGGCGGCGGTCGCCAAGAAGGGTGCCTGCTGCGCCGGCCAGGATATCTATGACGCCCGCCAGGCGGCGGAGCGCCTGGACATTCCGCACTACGTGCTGGATTACGAAAGTCGCTTCCGCCAGTCGGTGATGGAGGACTTCGCCGACAGCTATCTGCGCGGTGAGACGCCGATCCCCTGCGTCAGCTGCAACCAGACGGTCAAGTTCCGCGACCTGCTGGCGACGGCGCGCGACCTGGGCGCCGATGCGCTGGCCACCGGCCACTACGTGCGCCGGGTCATGGGGCCGGAGGGGGCGGAGCTGCACCGCGCCGTCGATCGCCGCCGCGACCAGAGCTACTTCCTCTTCGCCACCACCCGCGAGCAGCTCGACTTCCTGCGCTTCCCGCTCGGTGGGCTGGAGAAGGATGCCGTGCGGGCGGAGGCGGAGCGCCACGGCCTCGCCGTGGCCGACAAGCCGGACAGCCAAGACATCTGCTTCGTGCCCCAGGGTTCCTACGCCACGGTGGTGCAGAAGCTGCGCCCCGGCGCCTCCGATCCCGGAGATATCGTGCACGTCGACGGGCGTGTCCTCGGCCGTCACGAGGGTATCATTCATTACACCATCGGCCAGCGCCGCGGCCTCGGCGTTGGCGGCGAGCGCGAGCCGCTGTTCGTGGTGCGCCTGGAGCCGGAGGCCCGCCGGGTGGTCGTCGGGCCCAAGACGGCCCTGGCTACGGATGCGGTGGTGCTGCGCAGCCTCAATTGGCTGGCGGGCACGCCTTTGGAGGCTGCCGGGCGCGCCGTTCAGGTGAAGCTGCGCTCAGTGAGCGAGCCGGCGTCCGCGCGGATCTTCCCGCGCGCGGGTTCCGGCAACGAGGGCGGCGGGGCCGAGCTGGTGCTGGAAACGCCGCAGTTCGGCATCTCGCCGGGCCAGGCCGCGGTCTGTTACGATGGCGACCGGGTCCTCGGCGGCGGCTGGATCGCCGCCGCGGAGAACCGCCTCGCTGCCTGACGGCCGCGTGGCCTGAGAGGCCGCGGGGTCTGATAATGGGTGCCTGAAAAAAAGACCGAAGCGGAGGAGCCACCCGCCATGTCCCTGGAGAGTCTGACCGAACAGTTGAAATCCCAGGCCGCGTTGAACCCGCCGCTGGGCTACCGCGTGCTCTTCGACCTGGGCGAGGAGGGGGCGATCCTCTGGGATGGCAAGGAAACCCCGGCGGAGATCGCGCCGGTGGAGGTCAACGGCACCGAGGCGGACACCACCCTGCGCATCAGCCCCGATCAGCTCGGCAGCCTGATCGATGGCAGCCTCGACCCCACCCTGGCCTACATGACCGGCAAGCTGAAGATCGAAGGCTCCATGGGCGTCGCCATGAAGCTGGCCACCATGCTGGGCGACTGACGGCCCAGATTTCCTCCGCCTGAATTCCCTAGTCCGCCGCGCCGGTTGCGGCGCGCTTGGCGGCTTGGCGCTCCCGCGCCGCGGCTTCCGCCTTGGCCTTGGCGACGGCGGCTTCGGCAGCCTGGTTCAGGTGGAACATCTCCAACTCTTCGTCTTCGGCGCTCACCACCGGGGTCAGCGCAAGATCGCGGTAGGTCTTCGAGGCCGGGTCCGCCTCGACGCGCTTGCGGATCCGGTGCAGGCGCCAGGCGTAGAGGCCGATGCCCGCGTAACTGCGCAGCGTGCGCAGCACGTTCCTGGGATAGAAGAGCAGGGCGTTCTCGCGCGGCAGCTCCGGGCGCCGCTCGGCGCGCACGCGGCGGCGGAAGTAGCCGCACTGCTGCGGATGCACCCGCTCGAAGCCCATGGCGCCGTAGATCTGCAGCAGGTTCTGCCAGATCCGGACCGGCTTGATGCCGTCGGCCATGGCGCGGCGCATCAGGGTCTCCGCGTGCTCCAGGGTGTAATAGTGGTCCCAGGCGTCCCAGTAGGCCTGCTGCAGGTCCTCCTTCGACATCAGCGGATGCTCGAAGGTCACGCACTCCAGGTCGTACTTGTTGAGGTCCGGGTCCATCCAGACGCCCTTGGTGTAGAGAGTCTTGTGATCCTCTGAGCCGGGCAGGGGGGTCAGGATGGTGATCTCCAGCACGTCCACCGGGATCTCGCGCTGGATGATCTCCAGGTCGCGCCGGATGGTCTCCGGCGTGTCGTTGGGCAGGCCCATGATGAAGCCGGCGTAGGTCACCACCTGTCGCGCGCGCCAGGCCTGGAACATCGTGCGGTACTCGGTGATTTTGTTCTGGTTCTTCTTCATCTCCTTCAGGTTGGCCGGGTTGATGCTCTCCAGCCCGATGAAGACCTGCTTGCAGCCGGCCGCCTTGGCCTTGTCGATGAAGCCCGGGATCTTGTGCGCGAGCACGTCGACCTGGATGAGAAAGCGGATGTCGATGCCCTCGCCGCGCAGTTCGGCCATGCGGTCGAAGATCGCCTCCCAGTTCTTGTTGCGGGCGAAGTTGTCGTCGGTGATGAAGTAGTGGGTCACGCCCTGCGCATGGTTGGCGCGGATCAGCCGCTCCACGTCGTCGGCGCTGCGGAAGCGCGACTTGCGGCCCTGCACGTTGATGATGGTGCAGAAGCTGCACTGGAAGGGACAGCCGCGCCCGGCGTCGAAGCTGCTGAGCACGCCGTCGTAGCGGCGCACCAGGGGCTCCGGCAGGAACGGCGTGACCGCACCCTGCAGGTCCGGCAGCTGGTTCATGGCGTTGTAGACCGGCTTCAGCTCGCCCGCCAAGGCGTCGCCCAGAACGCTGTGCAAGTGCTCCTCGGCCTCGCCGGCGAAGAGCGTCACGCCCATGTCCAGCGCCTCCTGCAGGCTTTCGTGCAGCTCCGGCAGCATGGAGAGGCAGCCGCTGACGTGGAAGCCGCCGATGGCGACCTGCTGCCCGGCGGCGCGGAAGCGGCGGGCGATGGCCAGGGCGCGCGGATACTGGTTGGACTGCACGCCCACCAGGCAGACCAGCCCGCCGCCGCCGTCGCGGCCACCCTTGTCGCCATCGGCACTTTCCGCCGCCGCCTGGCGATGGCGCGCGATGATCTTGTTGTAGGGGATGACGATGTTCATCTCGTCATAGGCGTCGATGGCCAGCTCGACTCCGTCGCCCAGGACCCGGCGCTCCTGCAGGTCCTGTGTCAGCCCGTAGAGCGCGGCCAGGGAGTTGGACGGAATCCAGGCCTTCCACCACTGGATCACGTAGCCGTCCTTGTCGTAGTGGGACGGCTTGATCAGGGTGACATGGAAGCGGCGCTTGGCCGAAGCCTCCCCCCCACGGGCGGTTCCGGCGTCTTGCGGTACGGATGCTGTCATCGAATGGCCCCCCTCTGCCCGACGGCAACGGCCAGTCCTCAACACGAAGTCTAGCACGAATGATTAGGTCGAGCTACCGGTGGGCCTGCGGGGCTGGGCAGAGGGCTGGGCAGAGGGCTGGGCAGAGGGCTGGGTAGGGCTGGATAGGCGCTGGGCAGGGGCAGGGCAGGGGAGAGCCCGGGCTGGCGCCGGCCCATCACTCGCCGGCCGGGCGTTACGGCCGCAAGTCGCCGCAGCCGCCCAAAGCCGCTTGACAGGGCAGGGGGCGAGGCCATATACGGCTGCGCGGCCCCCGTGATAGGGTGCCGATCTTCCTCTGGCGGGGTAGCTCAGCTGGTTAGAGCAGCGGAATCATAATCCGCGTGTCGGGGGTTCAAGTCCCTCCCCCGCTACCATCACAACTCAGCGTTTGGTCGAACGCATAGATGCCCAAGAGCCGGCAGGTTTGCCGGCTCTTGTCGTGTCCGTACGGCACCTGGGGCTCCACCGGGTCGCACGATGCGCGCCAACCGCTGACTGCACCTTTTGATGGTAGGCCAAGGCAAATAATCAATCTGCCAATTGAACTTCTGCGGGAATTCTCGTACGCTTTGTGCCCTAAGCGCGTATTGGGGATTTGCGGCTGCTGATTGCAGTTCGGAATAGCGCGCGACAGAGGGGGAAGCACGATGCGGCGCACACTCGGACCCTGAACGACCACTCCTCCTGACCATCATCATCACGTTCTGAAACCGGCTGACCAAGCCGGAACGGGAGAGGTTTGTCTGAGCCACCAGGGGCTCAATGGGGGGCTGAAGATGCTTGATCTACTTGGCAGAACACGGAGAAGCCGGCAGGCAGCCGTTATGTTCGCTGCTTCTTTCATTGTCGTCCTGGCGCTTTGTGCCGGCAGTGCGCCAGCAACGGCGGCGTGGTCCGGCCCATCGTCGTCGACCGTTTGCACGGGTGCCGGTTTCCTCGGGTCATGCGAGACAGTGGAGAAAGCTTGCGAAGGGTGGCGGCAGTTCCGCGATCCGAACCATGCCCACGTCTACAAGATCGAGCCGCTTTACGACAGCGCGGGGAACATCTTTCGGTATGACTGCCATATTACCCTCGATAACCTGCCTCTTTACTACATAGATTTGACAGAACCCAGTTGCCCGGCGGGCTATGAGGTCAATGCGAACAATGCCTCAGGGTGCCAGTTAAACCTCTGGGAGTGGCTGATAGGGCTGCTCTGTGGCGACGGCTCCAACGATACACTTCCGTCGGCCGGCAATCCCATATCGGTCATTTCGGGCAACAAGTTCCAGGTGGTGACGGACTTCGAGACCGCCGGCTCCCATAACCTCGCGTTCACACGCTACTACAACAGCCAAAGCAAGGTGACGACCTCGCTCGGGCAGGGCTGGCGTCATAGCTTCGACCGGAGACTGTTCTTCATCGGCAACGCGCAGGTCGTCTATCACGCCAAGGACGGCAAGGTCCTGACCTTCAACAAGGCCGGGTCTGATTGGCTGCCGGCCAGCGACGTCATCTTTACGCTCACGCAGGTGGGCGATCACTGGGAGCTTAATGACAAACTTGATCGCACCGAAACCTACGACAGCAGCGGCCGTCTTCTCAGCATCACCGAGAGAAACGGGTACCAACAGGCACTGGAGTTCGACGGACCGGACGGTAAGCTCTCGCTCGTCCATGATTCGCACGGCGGCCGGCTGCGCTTCACTTACAACTCGCAGGGCATGCTGGTTTCGCTGACGGACAGCGGAGGTCGGGAGGTCCGCTATAGCTATCGGAAGCTGTTCAACTATGTCGCCCAGGCCGAGACGCTGCTGGAAGAAGTCGCCTACCCAGACAGCACGCCACTGGATCAGGACGATAATCCGCGCGTCCAATACCTCTATGAGAATCCGGCCTTTCCGGTTGCGCTGACCGGTCTCATCGACGAAACCGGCGAGCGCTATGCGACCTGGGCCTATGACAGCGAGGGCCGGGCGATCTCCAGCGTTCATGCGGGCGGCGTCGATGCCTTCGATGTTGCCTACAACCCCGATGGGTCGCGGACCGTCACCAACCCGTTTGGCAAGCAGACCACCTATCATTTCACCACCATCAACGGTGGCCCGAAGGTCTCGCAGGTCGAAGGGCACGCCAGCGCCAATTGCCTGGCCGCCAACGCAGACTACACTTACAACGCCAACGGCTTCCTCTCCAGCACGACAGATTGGGAGGGCAACGTCACCGACTATGTCCACGATAACCGCGGCCTGCTCACCAGCCTGACCGAGGCGGTTGGCACCCCGGAGGAACGTACCACCACCACGACCTGGCACAACGACTTCCGGCTGCCGACGCAGATCGTCGCGCCGCGCCAGATCACAGACCTCACCTATGACAACGACGGCCTGCTTATCGAGCGGACGGTGACGGATACCACGAGCCACGTGGTGCCTTACTCGACCAACGGGCAGACGCGCACCTGGGATTTCACCTACAGCGACGGCGGCGCGGCGCCGGGCACACCACCGCCATTGGCTGACGTACCGCTTACGCTGGTCAACCCGGACGCGGAGACTGGTGACATGACCGGGTGGACGCTGACCGAAGGCGGTTTCACAGTGCGCTCGGCCGTTCCGGACCCGATCCAGGGGAGCTACTACTTCTACGGCGGCGAAAACATGCCGGTCAGCCGCATGCATCAGGATGTGGCGGTTCCTGGTGCGAACCACGCCGAGGTCGATGCCGGCTCGCGCGCCGTGCGAGTCGAATGGCAGCACGACACCTACCAAGGCCGCGCCAACGGCACGGTGATCATCCATTTCCTTGATGCGATGGATCAGTCCATCGGTGACCCCTTCGAGCATCTTCGCTCCGGCATAGCAACCTGGTCTCCCCGAAGCATCGCCGTAGATGTCCCGCCCCTGACGCGGAAGATCCGGCTCGAGGTTCGTGCGATCCGCTTCGATACCATCGGCAATCACTCTTACTTCGACGATTTTTCGATGTCGCTGGAGGAGCGGGACCCGGCGCGGCTTCCTCTTGTCGTCCAGAATCCGCATGCGGAGACCGGAGACCTCACCGGCTGGACCAGCGACCTCGGCAGTTTTTACATCCGAACGACAGAGCCGGTACCGGCGCAAGCCGACCATTATTTTGCGCCGGGAGATTTCCCGGAGAGCCATCTTTCACAAGTCGTTCCCTTTCCGGCCGATCAGTTCGCCGCCATAGACGACGGCCATCGCGATCTCGAGTTGACCTGGCGCCAGTACTCGTTCGACAGCAGCGACTATGGTACCGCCAGCGCCACCTTTCTGGATGGGGGCGGATTCGGCATTGGCCATCCTGTTTCCGTTCCTCTCGCCGCAACGACCTGGTGGCAGGGACGGCAACTCATGGCGGTTGTCCCCTCGGGCGCGCGCTCCGTGCGCATCACCCTGCGCGGGGTCCGGGGTGCGGGCGTTACCAACAACGCCTATTTTGATTTCGTTTTTGCGAATCTGATTCGCACCGATGTGCCCCAACTGCCACTCCCACGCCAGTTGGTCTTCCTCGACGGGCCGCGCGGTGACGTGACGGACACCGTCGACTTCGCCTATGACACGTTTGGTGAGCTGGAGACGGTCACCAACGCGCTGGGCCATGTCTCCAGCATCACCGCGCGGGACGACCGCGGCCTGCCGCTCACGCTGCTCGACGAGAACGGCATCGAGACCGAACTGGCCTACGATCCGCGCGGACGCCTCATGAGCAGCCGGGTCAAGGGGGCGGCCGGCGATGCCGTCACATCCTTCGGCTACGACGCCGCTGGCCTGATGACCGCAGTCACCCAGCCGGACGGCCAGAAGCTCCTCTACGAATACGATGCCGCCCAGCGCCTGACCGCCATCGCCAACGCGCAGGGTGAGCGCATCGAATACACCCTGGATGCCATGGGCAACGTGACGGGCGAGGTTCTGCGCTCCGATACCGGGGCCATCGTGCGCAGCCAGACCCGTGTCTTTGATGAACTCGGGCGCCTGCTGCAGCAGGTCGGCGCCGCCACCCAGACGACCAGCTTCGGCTACGACCTCAACAGTAACCTGACCTCCATCACCGATCCGCTGAACGGGCCGACGACCCAGGCCTTCGACGCCCTGGACCGGCTGGTCCAGATGACCGATCCGCTGAACGGCATCACCGGCTACGGCTACGACGCCCAGGACAACCTGGTCACCGTCACCGACCCGCGCGGGCTGGTCACCACCTACACCTACAACGGTTTCGGCGAGGTGATACAACTGGAGAGCCCGGACACCGGAACCACGGTGTTCACCCTGGACCCGGCCGGCAACGTGCTCTCCCAGACCGATGCCCGCGGCGCGGTGACGGCCTTCACCTACGATGCGCTCGACCGGCCGCTGACCCGCAGCTACCCGGCAGCACCGGCGGAGGACGTCACCTACAGCTACGACGACGCCACCCTGGGCAACCGCGGCGTTGGCCGTTTGACGGGTGTTACCGACCGGACGGGGTCGACCGGTCTCACCTATGACGACTACGGTCACCTGGTGGAGGAAAGCCGGACCATCGGCGGGGTGGTCTATGTGACGCGCTACGACACCGACGTCGCCGGCAACCTCCTGCGGATCGTCTACCCCGAGGGCCGCATCGTCAGCTACGGGCGCGACGACCTGGGCCGTGCCACCTCGGTTCTGGCCCAGGCCGACGCGGCGGCGGCCCCGGTGGTCGTCGCTTCGGACATCGTCTACGAGCCCTTCGGGCCGGTCTCGGGGCTCACCTTCGGCAACGGGGTCGCCCTCGACTACCTCTACGACCAGGACTATCGCCTGACCGGCATCGTCGCCGGCGACGGCGTCACCTCGGTACAGGATCTGACCCTTGCCTACGACAACGCCGACAACATCACCGCCATCACCGACGCCCTGGACGCCAGCCGCAGCCAGAGCTTCCAGTACGACGATCTTTACCGCCTGACCCAGGCAATCGGGCTCTACGGCACCATCGACTACGGCTATGATGCCGTCGGCAACCGGACCAGCCGGACCATCGACGATATGGCCGGCCTGCTGACCGAGACCTACACCTACGACACTGCCAGCAACCGGCTGCTGACCTTGAGCGACGGGGTGACCACCCAGGGCTTCGGCTACAGCGCCAGCGGCCAGATCACCGGCGACGACCGGGGCCTGAGCGACGATCTGGGCTTCGTCTATGACGACAACGACCGCTTGGTGCAGCTCCAGATCGCCGGCCTTGCAGAGACCGACTATCGCCACAACGCCTTCGGCGAGCGGGTCTCCAAGGAGCAACTGGCGACCAACGTCGTCACCCACTTCCACTACGGCGCCGGCGGCCAGTTGCTGGGAGAGAGCGACGACCTCGGCGCCTTCCAGCGCAGCTACATCTACCTCGACGGCCTGCCCATCGCGCAGATCGAACCGCTGGGCGGTGGGGGCGGGGCCCAGAGCGACCAGAGCCTGGACAACGACAGCCCGGAAGCCATTGCCCTCGGCAACTGGTCGGCAGAAGCGACTCTGCCCGGTCATGAGGGCGTGGACTACCTGGTCCACCCGGGCGCCGATCCGGTGCCCGCCGGCGGGACGGTGCTGGACAACGCTTCGCCGGACTTCTCCACCACCGGCCTCTGGCCGGAGGCCAGTGCCCTGCCGGGCTTCGAGGGCGCGAACTACCAGGCCCGCAGCGCCAGCGGCCCCTTCGCCGATCAACTGGAGGTCGACAACCTTGATGCCGCGGTGACCGTCGCTGGGCCCTGGAACACCGCCAGCCGAACGCTTGGGGGGCACTCGGGACCGAACTACCTCTGGCGTCACGAGAACGGCATCTCCGCGGAGACGATCCATATTGATAATCTTGACCCGGCTTTCTCGATAACCGGATATTGGCGGCCGACGCCCTATACGGGCGGCGGCGCGCCCTACGGCACCGATATGGTCTACGCAGCGCCGGATGCCGATCCTGCGGATACCCTGACAGTCGACAACGCCTCGCCCGGTTTCAGCACCTACGGTACCTGGCAAACATCGACCTGGAACGGCGGTGGTGGGCGGCTCGGCCTTGATGCGCGCTGGATCTACGCGACCACCGTGTCGCCGGATGCGACCGTCGTCGACAATCAGGATCCGGGGTTCAGTTTCACCGGCAGCTGGAACACATCCGGTTGGACCGGCGGAGGCGCAGTCTATGGCGGGAACTTTCTCTGGCAAGAAGGCGTCCCCGGTGGCCCCGCATCGCATACGGCTACCTGGACGCCGGATATTCCGACGAGCAAGCAGTACCGTGTCTATGCTTGGTGGAATCAGGCGGGCGACCGGGCTTCTGACGCAACCTATACGGTTCACCATGCCGGCGGCAGTACGGATGTCGTTGTGGATCAGCGTACCAACAACAACCGTTGGAATTTGTTGGGCACATTCAATCTGGATTCCGCCAGTAATCACCGTGTTGAGCTTACTAACGAGGGCAACGGCCGGATCGTCGCCGACGCCATTCAGTTTTTCCCGGTCGATGGTACGCCCAATACCGCAACCTGGACGCCGGTGATACCTGTTAGCCAGGATTACAATGTCTATGCCCGCTGGACCGCCGAAGGCGGGCGCGCGCAAGATGCGACCTACACCATCCATCATGCCGGCGGCAGCAGTGATGCAGTGGTCGATCAGCGCATCAATGGCGGGCAATGGGTCTTGCTCGGCAGCCATACCTTTGCGCCGGGCAGCAACCACCGGGTGGAGTTAACGAACTTCGCCCGCGGTACCACGCTTGCCGATGCGGTGAAGTTCGAGCCGGTGAACCCGGACCCTGCCGCGCCGCCGCCGACCGCGACTTGGACGCCCGACATCGCGGCGACGCGGGAGTATGCGGTCTACACGCGCTGGTCGGAGGCGGCCAACCGTGCGCCGGATGCGACCTACGTCATCCACCATGCTGGGGGATCATCGCCGGTGGTGGTCGATCAGACAGCCCTCGGCGGTCAATGGAATCTGCTGGGGACCTATACCTTCGCGCCGGGCAGCAACCATCGGATCGAGTTGAGCAACACCCCCAGCGGATTCGTCTTCGCCGACGCCATCCAGATGATCCCCACCGACGGCGCGCCTAACAGCGTGAGCTGGGCGCTGAACGTACCGGTGGACGAGTTCTATACCGTCGAGACCCGTTGGATTTCCAACGGCAACCGGGCGACAAACGCACCCTTTACCGTGAACCACCTGCTCGGCAGCGATACTGTACCCATGAATCAGCAGGTCGATCTCGGGGTCTGGAAATCGCTGGGCAGTTATCTGATCCCCGGTGACGGTTCCGGTTCCGTGGTACTCACCGATGAAGCCAATGGGGAAGTGGTTGCAGACGCCGTGCGCCTGACGGCCGACCCTTCCCAGATCCGCACGGCCACCTGGGCCTACACGCCGGCGGAGAGCGGCGACTACCGGGTCTTCGCGCGCTGGCCGGAGGGGCCAGGCCACGCCACCGATGCCAAGTACACCATCCAGCATACCGGCGGCCCCACGGTGGTGACCGTCAGCCAGGCCCAGCGCGGCGGCCAGTGGAACGAGCTGGGCGTCTTCGCCATGGAGGCCGGACTTGCCTACGGCATTACCCTGTCGGACGACGCCAACGGTGTCGTCGTGGCCGATGCCCTTTATGTCGTGAAGGCCGAGCCCCTCACCGACGCCGTCACCTGGGCGCCGGTCCTGCCGGCGGCGGGAGCCTATCAGGTCTACGCGAAATGGACCTCGGACGAGACGCGGGCGAGCGACGCGCGCTACAGCATCGTGCACGACGGTGGCACGGCGGAGGTCACCCGTAACCAGCGGGTCGGTGGCGGCTTCTGGCAGTATCTCGGCAGCTATAGCTTCGATCCGCTCAACAATCCCACGGTCACCTTGGTGGCCAACGGCAACGGCAGCGTGGCGGCGGACGCGGTCCGCTTCGTCGGCGGCCCGGCAGGGACGGCCGACATCGCCTACCTGCACACGGACCACCTGGGCACGCCCCAGGCGATGACCGATGCCGGGGCGCAGCTCCTCTGGTGGCGCGACCAGACGCCCTTCGGCCAGACGGTCGCGACGGGTGGCTTCAGCCAGAACCCTCTGCGCTTCCCCGGCCAGTTCGCCGACAGCGAAAGCGGCCTCGCCTACAACTACTTCCGCGACTACGACCCGGCGCTGGGACGATACATACAGAGCGATCCCATCGGGCTGGAGGGCGGCCTCAACACCTACGCCTATGTCCACGCCAACCCTCTGCGCTATACGGATCCGACGGGCGAGGCGGCTCAGCTTGTACCGATCATTATCGGTGTCGCAGTCGGTGGAGCTCTTGAATGCTACTTCACCGGCACGATTACGGCTGAAGGACTTCTCATCAGTGCCGTTCTCGGCCCCGCTGGCGGGATGCTCGGCAGAGGGGCTTGGGCGCTGGGCGTGCGATACCTGCCGGGCCTGCGCCGGGCGGGTGAGGCTGTCGGAAAGGGAGTCGGTGCTGCACGTAACTCCATTGGAGGAAGAGTCGCCAGTACGGCGATTAGCAGCTTTTCGGCAAGTACATACGGAGCGCTGAGACGAGCAGGACTCAAAGATGCTCATCATGTGATTCAGGATGCTGCCGTCCGAAACCTACCAGGTTATAGTCGCAGCCGCGCGCCTGCAGTCCAGCTATCGGGACCGTCAACACGTGTCGGATCTCCGCATTATGCTGCGACACAAGTACAGCGGCAGGCGGGCGGTGGGTCATATGCTGCCGAGCGCAGGATCGGGTACAAAGCACTTCGGCGCGGCGGTACTTCTCGGCAAGATGCTAGGAAAGCGATTGAGCAGTCTGATGACTACTTCCAATCGATTGGCGTAACGCCAAGTACAACAACCCGCATTCCTGGGAATCGGAGATAGAGATATGCCCCTAGACTCGCGACTAAAGCCCGCAATTTGGGATCTGGTCGAGCACATTGTTAAAGGCGACTTTGGGGCGTTGGAGGTGGATGGTCGAGTAGGGCGATTGACCGCTAGCGATTTAAGACGGGTAATCGCCGAGTATGGCCGCAAGCTGATATCACTACCAGATGATGGGTGGAATTTCGCAGACAGCTATCCCATCGAAGGCTCGGACGCTGAATGGTCTGTCGACTTGCCTCTTTGGACAGTGGAGGAAGGGCTGAGTGACCTGACTTTGACAATGAACATTCGAATTGATAACGATGATGTTATTGTGCGAATTGAAGACTTGCATGTTCTTTAGCATGGCTCAGCTCTACAAATACGAGATCTTATCGTTCCCTAAAATCTTCACGACAGCGACAGCTTCGATCCACTGTTAAGTCCCTCCGTCATCCTCGTCGCCAACGACACCGGCAGCGTAGCGGCGGACGCGGTTCACTTCGTTGGCGGGCCGGCATGCACCCGATTGCGGCTTCTGGTTCCCGCAAAGGCAGGCTAGGCTGTGTCTCATGAGAGCACGCGCACAACCGCAGAGCCGATCTGATACGCAACGCTGCCGGAGCCGGGGCATCGCGCTAGTGGCTGTGCTTTGGACCGTGAGTCTGCTGGCGGCCATCGCCGCGAGCTTTGCGACAACGCAACGCACGGAGATCGTCGGCGCGCGCAATCAGATCGAGAATGCGGAAGCGCGGGCGCTGGCGGATGCGGGGCTTCACCGGGCGGTGCTGGCGCTGGCCTCTGAGGGTGAGGCGGTGGCGCGCGACGGGCGCGAACGGGACTGGGTCTTCGGCGGGGCCCGGGTTACGACCGCGGTGCAGGCCGAGGGCGGCAAGATCGATCTGAACGGCGCCGAGGCCGGGCTGCTGGCGGGACTCTTTGCCGCGGGCGGTGCGCGCGATCCCGAGGCTCTGGCGGCGGCGGTGGCGGACTTTCGCGACGCCGATTCCGATCCGCAGCCGCGGGGCGCGGAGGATGCGGACTATCGCAGCGCCGGGCTCGCCTGGGGTGCCAAGGACCGGCCCTTCGAGCGGCGCGACGAGCTGCTGCAGGTGCTGGGCATGACCCGGCAGGTCTATGATGCCGTGGCACCGGCGGTGACGGTCTATGCCCGCTCCAAGGGCATCGATCCGGTGACCGCGCCGGCGGCGGCGCTGGCCGCCCTGCCGGGCGTGAGCGCCGCGCAGGCTGAGGCCCTGGCTGCCGGCCGGGACGGTGAGGCGGGAGAGCTTGGGAGTGCTCTCGGCGACAGCCCCTACCTCGTGCCCAGCGCCATTCCCATCGTCACCATCCGCGCGGAGGCGGAGACCGAAGGCGGCGCCGTCTTCGTCCGTGAGGCCGTGGTGGCGCTCACCCCCGGCGCCCGCAAACCCTTCCACATCCTCACCTGGGAGCAGGGGCGGCGGTAACGCGCACGAGGGGGAGGGGAGCGCGGCATCCCATCCTTCGAGACGCCACTGCGTGGCTCCTCAGGATGAGGGTATCTGTAAAGCCTCACCCTGAGGAGCTTGCGGCAGCAAGCGTCTCGAAGGGTGTGTTTGTCATGCGAAGCTCCGTCCCTAGCGACGCATCCCTTCGGCCCTCCTCAGGATGAGGGTTTGAGTTGGGTCGCGCGCAACTGCGCTCCCCTGCTAAGGGAGTATGTGGTGCAGGGCCGAGTGTGCTCGTTCATCCTTCGAGACGGGCCTTTCGGCCCTCCTCAGGATGAGGCGTTGAGTTAAGCCCTCACCCTGAGGAGGCGCGTCAGCGCCGTCTCGAAGGGTGGGCCCGTCAGCCGCTCGGCGTTGCCGCCGGCGCCACCCCGTCTTCCGGTGCCTCTGCTTCTTCCGGCGGGAAGATGGCCGGGAGCTTGCGGCGCAGTTCCTCGGTGACGGCGCGGGCGTCTTCCTGATTGCGCACCACGCGGGGCTGGATCAGCACCAGAAGCTCAGTGCGTGTCGCGGAGTTGTCGGTCGCCTTAAACAGGTTGCCGAAGATAGGGATGTCGCCGAGTACGGGAATGCCGGTCTCGTTCTCTTCCAGCCGGTCACGGATCAGGCCGCCGAGGGCCACTGTCTCGCCGTTCTGCACGGCGATCGTGCTTTCCAGCTTGCGCTGCTGGATGGTGGGGGAGTCGATGCCCGAAGTGGTGGTCTCGATCACCTCGCTGACTTCCTGGTCGATGTCGAGGATGACCAGGCCGCCGGCGTTGACTCTCGGCGTGATGTTGAGAATGACGCCGGTGTCACGGAACTCCACGGTGTTCACGATGGGTGCATCGTCGTCGACGGTGCTGGTGGAGGAACGGGTCACCACCGGCACCTCGTCGCCCACCTGCAGGCGCGCCGTTTCGTTGTCCAACACCATGAGGGTGGGGGCGGAGAGGAACTTCACGTCGGTGACGCCCTGCAGGGCATTCACCGTGGCGCGCAGGTTGTCGCTGTCGAAGACGTAGGAGAAGCCGGGAAAGGAAGAGCCGAGCGCCGCAGCGCCGGCGTCGGTGGCCGCGTCGGTGAAGGTGAAGCTGGAGTTACCCGATTCCAGGAACCAGCGCACCCCGTACTCCAGGTCGTCGTTCAGGGTAACCTCGACCAGGGTCGCCTCGATCAGCACCTGCAGCGGCAGGATGTCGAGGCGGCGCAGGGCGGCCTCCACGCGTCGGTAGCCTTCTGGCGTTGCCAGGACGACGAGGGAGTTGCTCTTCTCGTCGGCGAGGATGCGGATCTCGCCCACGCCGCCCAACGCCGTGCCCCCCAGCGCCGTGCCGCCCGAGGCCGCGCCTGCCCCTGCAGCCGGCGTATCCGCAGGTGGGGCCAAGGAGACCGGAGGCTCCGCCCCGTCGTTTTCCGGGTTGCTGGTGAGGCTCGCGGGAGTCAGGCCCGGGGCGACGGCGGTCTCACTGCCCAGCGAAACCGTCGCCGTATCGGTGGCGAAGATTTGACCCAGCGTATCGGCCAAGTCCTCCGCACGGCGGTTCTGGACATAGTAGACGAAGACACGCTGGGCGTTGCTGCTGCCCTGGTCGAGACGGGCGATCCAGCGCCGCGCCTCCTCCAGATAGCGTGGCTGCTTGGAGACGACGAGCACGGCGTTCATGCGCTCGATGGGCACGAAGCGCAGCAACTCGCCGAGACGCGGGCCGCCGGGGTTGTCGAGGATCTGCTCCAGTTCCGCCACCATCACCTCCGGCGTGACGGCTTCCAGCGGCTCCAGGGCGAAGGACATGCCGGACAGCCAGTCGACATCCAACACAGAGATCAGGCTGAGGAGAGAGGAAATCTCGGCCCTGTTGCCGGTAACGAAGAGGAGGTTGCGGGCGGCGTCGATCCGGATGTTGCCGGGGTTTGCCAGGAAGGACTGGGCGAGGCCGCCCAGCTCCTCGGCGGAGACAAACTGCAGCGGGATGACCCGAGTGCTGACGCCGCCCGGAACGGCAGGGCCGCCGGCGCCGTCGAAGGAAAGATTGGGAAGGCCGAGGCCCGCCTGGTCGGCCGGGACCACGCGGAACAGCCCCTCCATCTCCACCAGGGCGGCGCCGTTGATGCGCAGCAGTTCCTCCAGCGTCGGCAGGACCTGCTCCGGCTCGAGCGGCTGGCTGGTCTGCAGGGTCACACGGCCCTGCACATTGGGATCGATGACGTAGTTGAGGTCCAGCGTGTCTTCCAGGACGGCCCGGATCACCTCGCGAAGATCGGCATCGACGAAGTTGAGGGTGACGCCTTCGGCTGTGTCCTGGACCTGGGCGATCTGCAGGCTGGGCCGCGGGCCGGGCACCCGCGCCAGCTGGCCGCTGCCACGCACCTCGAACGGCTGGATGCCGCCGCTGGCATCCGCTACGGCCTGCGGCTCGTAGGTCTCCGCGCTGCCCTGTTCAGAAGGGAGCTGCACGGGCCGCTGCTTCTCCGCATGCCAGACGTCGCGAAAGAACTCATGGCTGCTGGTTTTCGGAGCCTCGCAAGCGGCCACTCCGCCCGCGAGCAGGGCAGCGATCAGGCCTGCTTTGATGCGCCAGAACCTCCCCACGTTCTCGCCCTAACCCCCCTTATGATGTTCGACCATGAGTTTAGCCGCCCGCGGTCTAAGAAATCTATGGGTACAAGTCGTGAATCGGGCAATTCCCATGGGTCACTGCCGCCTGGGTCGCGCCGGGGGGCTGCTACGGCCGCTTGCCGTGCTCTTCTGAGCAGCCTCGGTGAGCTCCAGTTCCAGGAGTTTTTCCCCATGGCTGAGCAAGAGACGGTCCGGCAGCACACCCTCCACGAGCCAGCCGTCGAGGTCGGCGCCCTTGGCCAGGCGCAGGAGGTCGTTTTCTCCTGGTTTGCGCACCATGGCGACGCTCTTTCCCGCATGGATCACGATGCCCACCAGGGTAATCTGCGGTTCGGTAACCGGCGCCGGGGGCGGCGGAACGGCCGGCTTCTGGACGACCGGTTTGGGCGCCGGCTTCGCCCGCGGGGGCCGGCGGGTCTGAGAGAACGGCGGCCGGGTGACAAGCTGCCGGTAGGTGTTCTTCGGTGGCATGCGAAAGGCGCTTTGGGGTGCCGGCGGCGTCGCAGGTTGGACCGTGACGATGGAGTCAGGGCGTTCCGGCAGGGCAGGGGGCGCCTGCGTTGTTTCCGAGAACGTCCAGGCACCCAGCCCCGCGCAGGCCAGGAGGACCAGGATGTTGTATGCGGTGAGCGCCCTCATGAGCGCTCCTCCGCCACAGGCGCAGCGGCAAGGTATCCGTAGACATCCAGGCGGACCAGCAGGGGAACGGCTTCCTCTTGCGCGGTGTTTCTTCCGGCCGCCTGCTGGCCACTGCGGATGTCGAGGTTGTCGATGAAGAGAGAAGGCCGGGCGCCCTCGATGTGGTGTAACAGGTCGCGCAGGCCCGCAGAGGTGATGCGCAGTTGAGCGCGCGCCGAAACACGCCTGAGGCCGCGTTCAGGGCGCACCGGCAGCACCTGGATCGAGCGCACGGTCCCCCCGCGCCCCTCGATCGCCACCGTCAGGAAGGACTGCACGAAGGCGCCGGCGATGGGCTCGTTGTTGCCGCGCAGCAGGCCGTCGGGGGCAGGCTTTGCATTGGCCAAGGCGTCGCGCCGGCGCACCAAGGCCTCGGGGTCGCCACTTACCTGCATCAAGCGTTCGAGAACGCTCTCCGACAGAGCAATGGAGTCGGCCAACTCCGTCTTGCGCTCTTGATAGGGTTCCACGGCCAGCAGATAGACGGCGGCGGCCGCTGCGATCAGGAGAGTGAACGCCAGGGCGCGGCTCAGCAGGGGGTGGAGGCGGGTCATGGCCTGGCCTCCGGCGCTACGACTTTCAAAGAAAGGCTGAAACGTTCCAGGCCAAGCCGCGGATCCTGCGTGACCGGTGCTCGGAAGACCGTTTCAGTGAACAGCGGAGACTCTTCGAAGGTAGTGAGCAGCTTCGAAGAGGCCGGCGAGAAGCCTGACAGCTCCAGGCGGTCGCCGGCGAGGCTCAACTGCGTCAGCCAGGCACCATCCGGCAGCAGGCGGGTGATGTGATCGAGCTTCGCCAAGGAGAGCGCATCGGCGCTCTTCAAGTCTGCGAGCGAGATGTCCTGCTGCAGCAGGCCGGCGATTTCCGCTTCGAGCTTGCGCAAGGCCGTGACGCGCGCGCGTTCGGCCGCAACCTGCTGGCTGAGGGCTTCCGCATAGTCGGCCTGGCGCTGCATGGGGATCTCTGCAGCCAGAGACAGCAGCGTAGCCGCACTGGCCGTCAACGCCCCGGCGGCGAAGCGCGCGAAGCGCGACGCCGGGCGGCTGGCCATCGACGGCAGCAGATTGACGCCAAGCGTCTCGTCCTCCGTTTCGGCCGCGACGTCCACTGCCGCTACGGAGAAGCCCTGACGCTCCGATTCGGCGATCAGACTGTCGACCGCGCGGCACGGCGAGAGCAGAACCGAGACGCGGAGCTTTGCGCGCTTCGCATCGCGCCCGGCGACCTTGAAGTCATAGTAGACTTCGGATCGGCTGAAGGGGGTCAGGCGATCCATTTCGAAGCCCAGGACCTCCCGCAGGTTCTCTTCGGCGGCCAGGGGCAGCTCGGTATCGCGGGTCACCAGCAGGGCGCGCGGCAAGGCCAAGGTCACGCCAAGCGCTTTGCCGCGTGCGCGCTTCTTGACTGCATTGTCCGGGAGCTGCTCGCGGCGCCGGCCGCGCTGGCGGTAGAGCCGGGCTTCGGCGCCGTCGAGTTCCAGCAGCAGGCGCTCGCCGTTGCCGCTGAAGACCCGGCGCAGGGGTGCGGGCACGAGGGCCGCCAGCTCGCCGAACCACCAGCGGAAGAAGGCGCCGACGGCGGACAGCAGTTTTTGCACCACGCCGATCATCGCCGGATTGCCTCCGTCATGATTGCCGCAGTGAAGCGCGGCCAGCGTTCCTTCCGTTCGTCATCGAAGACGATGGTCGCTTCGACCAGATGGGGCAGGCGGCTGCGGTCGGTCCAGGTCGCTTTCCAGCCGGTGGACTGCCCGCGCTGGTCCTGGCCCAGATATTGAAAGTGCAGGTCCTTGATGCCGGTGAGAAGAACCTCCCTGTGCGCGTCATCGCTCAGCGTCAGGCCCGGCTGGCTGCGCGTGAAAGGCTCCCAGCGCAAGACCAGACTGCGCGCACCGCTGACCGTTTCGGTTCCAAGACTGATCAGATGATAGCCGCCGCGGCCCAGGTATTCCGGCACCGGGCCGATGAAGGTCAGCGCCCCAGGCGTCGCGTCGAGGGCGACGCGCGGGCGGCGGTCGAGACCGCGCACTTCCAATGGCTGCATCTCGGCAAGCTGTCGGCGCAGCAGGGCCTGGACCGCGGCGACGCGGCCCTGATCCTGCACTTCCGATCCCGTGCGTTCCCAGACGCGGACCCCGAAGTTCAAGCCGCCCACCATCATCACACCCAGGAGTCCCAGCAGCGTGATGGAGACCAGGAGTTCCATCAGCGTGAAGCCGCCTTCGTTGCGCCGTGCGGTTCTGGCTGTGCGGGTCATGGCGCGTCTCCCAATCGCAGGGAGTTCAAAGTGACGTCGCGGGTGCGTCCGCGGTCCTGCCACGTGACGGAGACGGTGACCGCATAGGGGGTCATGCCGGGCGGCGGCGGTTCGGCGGTCATGGCGGCGTCGCGGTAGAGGCTGACGCTTTGCTGCCAGGTCATGCCTTCGTCAATCTGCCCGCTGGTTTGCCCCGGCGTCAGCGGCTCCTCCACGCCGGCGCGTGCCATGAGGGACTCGGCATGGCCCAGCGCGATCAGGGCACGGTCGGCGGTGGCGCCGTTGTGAAGCCCGCCCGAGAAGATCTGCAGGATGGCGGCGAAACTGAGCGCGAAGATGGTGAAAGCGACCAGCACCTCGATGAGGGTGAAGCCGCCCTGGCGGCGGCGGAGGGCGCGGTCACTTCGCAAGGGAGACCTGCCCGGTCAGCCAGTGCACGCTGACCTGATAGCTGCTGCCGTCCTGGCTCAGGCGGATGCCGCCGCCCGTCGCGCTGCCGTCGGAAAAGAAGCGGATCGCGCCGCGGTCCTCGTGCAGGATCTCTTCCGCCGCCGTCAGCAGAGTCACATCGCTGTCGGACGGCAGCGGCCAGCGCTTGGGCCCGCCTTCCACACCAAAGGTCTTCTCAGCCACGTCGACAAAGACCGCGGCCTCGCGGTTCGTCCGCAGTGCCGCACCGCGCGTGCGCTTCAGCAGTGCCGTCAGGTCCTCCGCTGCGGCGCGCAAGGTGACGGTCTCGCGCCCGGAGAAGACGGTGCCGGTCAAGGTCACGGCCAGCAGCCCGGCGATGGCCATGACCACCAGCAGTTCCAGCAGGGTGTAGCCGCCCTGCCGTCCAGGCCGCGCCATCGCGCGGCTACCAGCTCGTGACGTCCTTGTCGTCGTCATCGCCGCCTTCGGCTTGGTCCGCGCCCAGGGAATAGATGTCCACCTCGCCGTGCCGGCCCGGGTTGGCGTAGAGGAAGGGGGCACCCCAGGCATCCTCCAGCACCTCGCGCTTCTTCAGGTAGGGGCCGCGCCAGTCGTCGAGGCCTGCCGGTCCTTCCACCAGGGCCAACAGGCCTTCCTCCTCCGTCGGGTAGCGTCCGACGTCGAGATAGAAGAGTTCCAGCCCGGAGCTCACCTGATCGATGCGCAGGGAAGAGGTCTCCGACTTCGCGCGGCCCAGGTAGTTCAGCGCCACCGTCCCGGCGGTGACCGTCAGCAGCGAGAGGATGGTGATCACCACCAGCAGTTCCATCAGGGTCATGCCCGCCTGCCGCTTGCGGTGGCGCTGCGCCCGCGCGTCTCTCGGATCCATTGGCTTGCGGTCTTCCTGCAGCATCTAGAGCACCAGTTCGTTGACGGAGAAGAGGGCGAAGAGCACCGAGGCGACGATGAAGGCGATAAGCCCGCCGAGGCCGAGAGTGAGGACAGGCACCAGCAGCGCCATCAGCCGCCGCGTCGTCTCCTCGCTCTGCTGGTCGTAGATCTCGGCCAGCTTCAGCAGCATGTCTTCCAGCCGGCCGCTTTCCTCGCCGACGCGGATGAGCTGAACCAGCAGCGATGGGAACAGCGGGTTCTCGCCCAGGGGCGCCGCCAGGCCGCGCCCGGCCTGAACGTCCGGCTCCGCGGCGGCGATGCCCTCGGCCAGGGCGGCGTTGCCCATCACTTCCCGCACCAGTTTGAGGGCCGTCAGCAGCGCAACGCCGTTGGCCAGCAGCGTGCCGAGGGTGCGGGCGAAGCGCGCGATGTCGCCCTTCAGCCAGAGCGCCCCCAGCACCGGGACCCTGAGCACCCGCGCATGCCACCAGAGCCGCCCGGCTGGCGTGCCGAGGTGGAGGCGCAGCGCCAGCGCCAGCGCCAGCAGCCCCAGGACGATCGCCCACCAGGCCTCGCGCAGGAAGGCACCGAGGGAAACCACGGCCTGGGTGACGACCGGCAGATCCGCGCCGGCATCCTCGAACATCGGCTGGAAGGCGGGCAGCACCACGGTCAGCAGAATCACCAGGGAGACCCCGGCGGTCACCAGCAGGAAGGCCGGATAGATGAGGGCGGAGCGCAGTTGCGCGCGGACCTGCTGCGCGCGCTCCAGAAAGTCGGCGAGGCGCGTCAGCACAGCCTCCAGGCTGGCGCCGGCCTCGCCGGCCCGCACCATGGAGCGGTAGTAGCTGGGAAAGGCGCGGGCTTCCTTGTCCAGGGCGTCGGCCAGGGTGCTGCCGCCGCGGATCGCGGTCAGCAGACGCGCCACCATCTTCTTGCTGGTCGCCGTTTCGCAGAGATCGGTCAGCAGTTCCAGCGCCCGGTCCAGCGGCAGTTCGGCGCGCAGCAGCGTCGCCAGCTTGCGGGTCAGGGTGGCCAGCTCGCCGCCGGCGGCCGGCCGCGCCGGCACGATTTCCCGGTTCAGCAGCTCCTGCAGACCGCCGCCGCCCGCCGCTTCGATGCGCAGCGGCGTGTGGCCCATGAGGTGAAGCTGGCTCACGACGCCGCTCTGGTCGAGGGCTTCCAGGGTGCCCTGCACTACCTCGCCGCTGTCGCTGACCGACTTGTAGCGGAAGCTCGCCATGATGCCGCCCGCCCCTAGCCGTCCGCGGCGGAGGTGACCCGCGCCACCTCCTCGAAGGAGGTGAGGCCGGCGCGCGCCTTCAGAAGGCCGTCCTGGCGCATGGAACGCATGCCCAGGTCCAGCGCCGCCTTGTGGACCTCCCGCGATTCCGCATGGCGCAGAACGAGGCGGCGGATCTCGTCGGCCATGGGCAGGATCTCCAGGATGCCGGCGCGGCCGTGATAGCCGGTGCCGTTGCAGGCGGCGCAGCCGCGCGGCCTGTAGAGCGTGACCTCCGAACCGCTGGGCTCGATCTCCCCTCCTGCAATCTGTTCGGCCAGCTCCGGCAGCGCCGCATAGGGCTCCCGGCAGTGTGGGCAGAGCCGGCGCACCAGCCGCTGCGCGAGGATGCCCACCAGGGTGGAGGTGAGCAGATAGTCCTCCACCCCCATGTCCAACAGGCGGGTGACGGTGGCCGCCGCCGTGTTGGTGTGAACGGTGGCGAGAACGAGGTGCCCGGTGAGGGCCGCCTGCACGGCGATCTGCGCCGTCTCCAGGTCGCGGATCTCGCCGATCATGATGATGTCCGGGTCCTGGCGCAGGATGGCGCGCAGCACCTGGGCGAAGGTGAGGCCGATCTTGGGGCGCACCTGCACCTGCTTGACGCCGTGGAGCTGATACTCCACCGGGTCCTCCACGGTGAGGATCTTCTTCTCCGGCGCGTTGAGGTGCTTCAGCGCCGTGTAGAGCGTGGTGGTCTTGCCGCTGCCGGTGGGGCCGGTGACCAGCAGGATGCCGTTGGGCCGCTCCAGCAGGCCGAGCAGCTGGGCCTTGGTGCCGGCATCGAAGCCCAGGGCGTCGAAATCCAGCACCACCCCCTCGCGGTCGAGGATGCGCAGCACCACGCCCTCGCCGTGCAGCGTCGGCAGGGTGGACACGCGCAGGTCCACCTCCTTGCCGCGCACCACCATCTTGATGCGCCCGTCCTGGGGCAGGCGGCGCTCGGCGATGTTGAGGCCGGCCATGATCTTGATGCGCGAGATGACGGCGGCGCTGAGGCGGGCCGGCGGCGCCTCCACCGCCCGCAGCACGCCGTCGATGCGGGTGCGTACGCGCAAGGAGGCTTCGAAGGGCTCGATATGAATGTCGGAGGCGCGGGCCTCCACGGCCTTGGCGATGAGCAGGTTGACGATGCGGAT
This sequence comes from Pelagibius sp., assembly GCF_028281305.1. Taxonomy (GTDB): domain Bacteria; phylum Pseudomonadota; class Alphaproteobacteria; order Kiloniellales; family Kiloniellaceae; genus Pelagibius. Next base: position 34,012 of record NZ_JANQKD010000001.1, read on the forward strand.
GACCGGCGCCTCGCTCGCCTGGTCGCGCAGGCGGGCAACGTCCGCTTCGGTGGACTCCTCCTCAGCCGTTGCCGCCGCTTCGGCGATCTGCTCCAGGGAGCCTGCGCCGGCACCGGCCAGCCGCTCCAGCGCATCCTCCAGTTCCGCCGCGACGGCCACGCAGCGCGCGACCGCGAGGCCGAGGCGCAGGCCCACCGCCTCGGCGGCGAAATCGTCCAGCGGGTCGGCCATGGCGAGGGTGACGCGGCGCTCGTCGAGGGCGATGGGCAGCACCCGGCTGTCTTTCAGGAATTTCGCCGGAAGGGCGTCTTCGGTGAGGGGCAGGGCGGGATAGTCCTCCCGCGTTGCCAGCGGCAGGCCAAGCTGTTCGGCCAGGGCCTCGGCCATGTCGCGCTCGCCGACGAGGCCGAGGCGCGTCAGCACCCGGTCCAGCCGCTCCCCGGTTTCCGCCTGGGCCCGCTCCGCCCGCGCCAGGGCCGCAGGCTCCAGCCGCCCCCGCGCCACCAGCAGATCGCCGGCGGAGCGGTGGGGAGCGGTTTTGGGTGCGGCGGCGTCATCCTTCGAGACGGCGCCCATTCGGTTATGGGGCGCCTCCTCAGGATGAGGCGTTGAGCGAGGCCCCAAACTCCCCTCATCCTGAGGAGGGTCGAAGGCCCGTCTCGAAGGGTGAGGGCGTCCGGAGGGCTCTGTCGAAGGATGCAGAGCACCAGCCCCGTTCCCGTCCGCCGGGGCCTCCGAAGCGGCCCCGTTCGGTCTGGTATCTGAGGTTGAAGCCGGGCCCGCCGCCGGCGCAGCCCCGGCGGAAAGTCTTTCCACCGAAGGCTTTACGGCAGGCTCCTCATGCAACCCTTCACCCAATCCTGGGCTGGGCCCTTGCAGCGCCGCGGGATCCCCCATGGGATCGGCCCCCTCACGTCCCGGCCTTTCCCGTTAAGATCCTGGAAAGGCGCAGTTTATCCCAGTCCGCCGAGCCGGATCGGCCCGTAGAGCCAGGTCAGCCAGAAGCCCAGCGCCAGGAAGGGGCCGAAGGGCAGGGCCGACCGGCCGGCCAACTTATCGGATAGTGTACCCTGTATAACTCCGGCGGCAAGCGTTACCACCAGGGCGAGAGGCGCGGCCCAGAGCAGGACGGAGCCGAGGCCCGTCCACGACAGCCAGGCCCCCGCCGCCGCCAGCAGCTTGGCGTCCCCCAGCCCCAACCCCTCGCGCCCGCGCAGGGTGCGGTAGACCCAGGCCAGTCCGGCGAAGCCGAGGAAGCCGGCGGCCGCGCCCAGGGCGTGGTGGAGCAGGGCGCTGCCGGGAAGACCGCTGCCGAAGGTGCCGGGGTCCAGCCACCAGGCCAGCGCCAGCCCCGCCGGGATCAGCGGCAGGGTCAGCACATCCGGCAGAATGAAGTGGCGGTAATCGATCACCGCGAGCGCCAACAGCACCCAGCCCAGCGCCGCCGTCGGCCAGACCAGGGGCGCGGGCACGGTGAGCACCGCCCAGACCGCGACCCCCAGCGCCGTCCCTTCGATCAGCGGATAGAACGTGCTGAGCTTCACGCCGCAGTGCCGGCAGCGCCTCTTCAGGACCAGCCAGGAGAACACGGGAATCAGATCGCGCACGCCGAGCACATGCCCGCAGGCTTCGCAGCGCGAGCGGTCGAAGACCACCGGCCGCTCCTCCGGCAGCCGCGCGATCAGCGTGCCGAGGAACGAGCCCACGAAGGGTGCGAGGAGGAGGGGGAGAAGGGGGACGACCAAAGCGGAACCCGGGCGTGCGTGCGAGTGAGACCGAAGACCCCGACAGCATTAGGCGCCCCGGCGCCTCGCCGCAAGAACCACGGCGCCGTCTGTGCGCCCGGCACCACCCTCATGGTGAGGAGCGCCCGTCAGGGCGCGTCTCGAACCATGGGCGGGACTACACCCTTCGAGACGCTTGCTCCGCAAGCTCCTCAGGATAAGGGAATGGCTACGACCTCATGGTGAGGAACCTCCGTCAGGACGCGTCTCGAACCATGAGTGGGGCTCCACCCTTCGAGACGCTTGTTGCACAAGCTCCTCAGGGTGAGGACCACACCACACCCTCATGGTGAGGAGCATCCGTCAGGATGCGTCTCGAACCATGCGCCTCCGGGGCCTCAGGGGCTCTGGTGACAGTGCACCTAATCGATGATCTCATCTTGTCACCTTCCCCGCCTGTTGCGGCTTCGGCCCGCGTTTGGCGGGCCGGAGGGTGCGGCCGGTTTGGCGCTCGAGCCGCTCCACGAATGCCGCATCGCCCAGCGGGCGACCGATGGTCTCCGCCCGGCGCAGCGCCATGGACAAGTCCTCATCCTCGCCCGCGGCGATGAAGGCGGCGAAATCGGGATAGCGCTCGCGCACCGGCGCCGTATCGGTGAGCGTACATCTCCGCTTGCGCGAGAGCTGATCGTGCACACTCGACCATCGCCAATCCGTCGCCCGCTTCGCAAGGCGTGCGCGCACGGGATTGAGGGCGACATAGCGTAGGGCGGCTGCGAGATGGGTTTCATCCATCGGCACGCAACCGAACCGCCCCAGTTAAGAATGGTCGGGCCAAAAGTGGCCGGTCTTCCGCAGCCGCGCGTGAATGCGGCCGGCATAGGTGCGATGCACCTTCGAAAGCGCCCGCCGGATGCCGTCCGCGTCCCGCGGCGTTAAGGTCAGATGCACGTGGTTTGGCATGAGTACCCATGCCCAAATGCCGACCTCCGCCTCCGTACAGTGTTTGCGCAAGAGATCAGGTTAAAGCCGGCAATCGTCGTCGCTGAAAAAGGTCGGTATCAGGCCATTGCCACGCTGTGTGACGTGGTGCGGCAGGTCAGGGATCACCACGCGCGCCAAACGAGCCATACAAGCAAGCTATACCCGAGTTCTGACAACGTCAATTGAGTGCACTGTCACCTTAATCCTGGCGCTGGATATCTGCCAGAAGGACATCAAACTCATTTGGTAAGCAGTTCATTCAACACCATTGAGCAGCTTTCCTCCTTAGCGATCAAATTGCGCCTTAGCCATAGATTCTAACAATCCTGAACGATACATCTTGTCCAGTGTCGCTTCGATATTCCTCTTTGTGAGTCTTTCGAGAACAATTATGAAAGTCTCCGAAAAGAACCCAGAACTTTGAATCTCTTCTTCAATATCTTGCGACAGCCTCACTGGATCGTAAAAGGTCGCCATAATTGTATGGTCTCCGACCTTCACTTCTATGTCAAACAGCACGCCTTTTGACTCCAACAGCCACTCAATTCTATCAAAATCTGAGGGCCAAACTATTTGGTAGTTACCCATTCGTTATTCCCGGCACACACCTAGAAACACTGAATGCAATCCAGCTTTTCTTGATACTGCTCGGGGGTGAGCTTGGTGCCCGGACGCGGGCGAATTTCATAGTGTCTAGGATCAAGGCCTCGTTGTTTCACCTGTAGCTCAGCGGGGATCGAATTCAGATCAATTTCGTGTGGTTCAAATCCTTTCTGTCTAACGCTGGTGGGGTTGTCAAACACGGAGACCCCATGGGAATCTTTCACGTATCCGGTTGTTGGATCAACCCTATACTCCCTAGAAGCGGCCTTGAAGTCGGGTACCTGACCTTTGGCGGCTCCACGATAGAAAGATCTCGTTGCGGCGGTGACTGCTATGCCAGCAGCACTCAAACCCACGTAAGCCATATCTTCGTAGGGTACTCGTCCGGCAACTTTGCACTGGCATTTATTTGCAGCCTGCATGGCTGCGGCATTCCGGATGCTGTCTATATTGGGATTGTTGTAGTAATCGAATGCAGCCGGTATTCCATGGGCTTTAGCATAGTTTTGCGGATCGATAAGAGCTACTTCGAGGGCGTAGCTGGCTCGAACCACTTCGGGATTTCGCGTATACGTGACTTCACCCGTTACAGGGTCGACTTCTCGATTTGCAAATGCATCCTCCATTACATCATAGCCAATACGCTGCCGTGTCCTGGCGTCGAACGTGATTCCCGACGTACTCTTCCAGATTCCATCCTCAATGCGCCACCAATGGTCAGCCAACTGTTTGCTTGCGGTCTGAAACCCATTGCCCCGGACTTGTCCAAGCGCTCCGCGCCACGAAAGCCCCGGGTTTTTCCAGTATTCTTTCGCTGCTTGATGAAACTCTGCTTTTCTTCGCTCCTTCGCCATTTCCCAACCGGTCTTTCCGTAGTCCCGAGATGACCGCCCGGTAGACTTGCCCTTCTTGGCTGATCCCCCACGAAAGTCGCGCTCATCTTTGTAGCCGAACCCGCTTGGGTCGGTGTAGCTGAGGGGGTTGTTGTCGGTGTAGCTGTAGCGGTTGAAGCCCTGCGTGGTCTCCGGGTAGGTGACGAAAGGATCCGCACTCAGGAACCGTCCCAGGGTCGGGTCGTAGACCCTTCCGTTCATGTGGATGAGGCCGACGGCGTCGAGGTGTTCGTGGCCGGTGAAGCCCCGGGGGGTCTCGACGGCAGCCACGGGAGTGCCGGCCTGCCAGTCGGTCAGGCGGCGCTTGCCATGCGGATCGTAGGAGAGGTACTCGGTCGCTGCGCCCGCCTCGTCGGTGACGGACTCCACCGAGCCCAGGTGGTCGCGGTGCAGGTAGCGGGTCTTGCTCCCTGTGACCGTGTCCTGGGCGTCGCGGTACTCGGTGTAGATGGCCACCGTGGTGCCGGCGCGGATGTAGTGCACCAACTCGTCGTCCTCGCCGAGGCGGGTCTTTTTCTCGAAGTGGGACCCGACGTAGATCATATTGGTGATCAGGCCGCCCTTCTTGATGTTCTGCTTGAAGCGCGCGCGGGACGGCCCATAGACGAAGAAGGTCTCGTCATTGGGCGAGGCGACGATGAGCTTCGGCTTGTTGAAGGGCGTCCAGGTGGTGGTCTTGCCGGCTCCTGATACCATGGAGCCGTTGGCGTCGTAGGTGTAGCTGCTGCCCCCTGCGGTGACGACGGCGTGCGGCCCCGGCTGGCCGGGCGCGCCAGTCCCGTAGGTGTAGGCGCCGACATCGGACTTGTTGGTGATGTTGCCCAGGGCGTCGTAGGTATAGGTGACCGGGGTGCCCAGGGTCTGCAGGGTGGCGGTGTCGGTCAGCGTCGTGGACTTCAGGCGGTTGAGGCCGTCGTAGGTGAGGGCCTCGGCGCGGTCCTGGCGCAGGTCGCGGCGCTCGGTGAGGTTGCCCAGAGTGTCGAAGTCGAAGCCCAGGTCCTGGATGGTGACGGCGGCCTTGGTGGTGAGGATGGAATCGATGCGGCTGGTGGCGGTGTCGTAGACCCGGGCGGTGGTGACGCCGTTGCCCAGGGTCTCGGCGGTGACCTGGCCCTCTGCGTTCACGGTGTCGGCCTGCCAGTAGACGGTGCTGCCGAGATCGTCGGTGACCTGGGAGAGGTGGCCGCGCGGCGTGAAGGAGGAACGCACGGTGAAGCCCGTCGGGTAGACCAGGGTGTCGGCGCGGCCGGCCGTGTCGTAGAGGGTGCTGGTGTCGTAGGCGGTGCCGTCGATGGTGACGCTGGCGGTGCTGGGCCGGCCCAGGCTGTCGTAGGTCATGGCCTCCGCATAGCTGTCGTGGGGGGCGGAGACGCTGGCGATCTTGCCGATGCCCTTGGTGGCCGTGTCGTAGGTCCAGGTGATGGTGACGGCATCGACGGTGCCGAAAGCGTCGGTGCGCGCGGTCATGCGCCCGAGGACGTCGTAGGCCATGGTGGTGACCTGGCCCTTGGCGTCGGTCTGGCTGATGGACTCGCCCAGCGCGTTGTAATCGTAGGACCAGTCGCCCATGTCCGGGTCGTCCATGGTGAGCTTCAGGCCGCGGACGTCGTAGGTCATGGTGGTGACGACCCCGGCGGCATTGGTCTCGGTCAGGTTACCGAAGGGGTCGTAGGCATAGGTGGTGACGTTGGAGAGGTTGTCGGTGGCCGAGACGAGCTCACCCAGGGCGTTCTCCACCCGGACGGAGGTCTGGGTGAGGGCGTTGGTGAGCGTGGTGGTGAGGCCGTCGTAGGCGGTGGACTCCACCCCGCCGTCGGGCAGGGTGACCGAGGTGACGCGGCCCAGCACGTCGTAGGCATAGGTGGTCCAGAGGATGTCCTGGGCGGGGGTGCCCTGGAAGTAGGGCTTGGAGACCCGGTGGACCTCGCCGCGGGCGGTGAACTCGGTGTCGACGTAGACCGGGGTGCCGTCGAAGCCCTCGGTCTCCGAGCGGAAGACGCGGTTCAGCGTGTCGAGGTACTGGATCGCCTTGGCGGAGCTGGCGGTGCCGCCGGAATCGAAGTCCTGGGCGGTGACCAGATAGACGCCGCCCGTTGGGCACTGCGCCACGCAGAGTTCGTAGGTCCAGCGGGTCTCGGTGCCGTCGGCGCGGGTCTCCGTGGTCTTGCGCCCGAAGCCGTCGTAGACCCAGGTGGTGGCCAGCAGGTTGGGGCCGGTGAGGCTGGTGACCGTGCCGAAGCGCGCGTCGGTGGCGTGGGTCTCGGAGTGTGTCAGCGCGTTGGTGGCGGTCTCGAGGAAGCGCCCGTCCGGGGTATAGGTGGCGGAGGTGGCGCGGCTGGCGATGTCGGGGCCGGAGACGGTGGCCGAGAGCTGGTTGCCGAAGCCGTCGTAGGTGTAGTCGGTGGTGAGCGCGATGGCGGCGGTGTCCGGCTCGTTCACCTGCTGGGTGAGCAGGGCGGTAGTGGGGTGGTAGCTGAACGCCTGCACCCGGGTCTCGCTGGCCTGCGCCCAGGCCCCCTGCGGCGCCAGCCCGGCCGCCAGCAGCAGCCCCGCCGCCAGGGCGAGCGGCGTTGTCTTGACGCCAAGGCGCAAGCCCTCATTGCGCACGTGCTGCGGGGCGGAGACGGGGACGGCACGGGTCATGACGGGATCTCCCGGATGGGTGCTGGCGGCGGGAAGGCGGTGCAGAGAGGCAGGCGGAGTGACGGCGCTGCGGTGGCTGGTCATGGCGTTGCTCCCCTGCTGCGGGTGACCTCGGAGCGGGTGAGCAGGCCGAGGAACCAGTTGGTTGTGTCGTTTGTGTAGGTGTTGGCGACGGTCTCGGTGAAGGTCTCACCACCGCCTGATGTGGTGGTCGTCAGCGATGTGGGGTTGCCGTAGTTGTCGAAGACCGCGCTGGCGCTGCGGCTGACGACGGGCAGGTTGCCGAGGCCGTCGTTGATCTCGTAGTCCTCCGACACCGAGGTGGCGACATAGGGATAGACCGTGGCGCCGGCGTTGAGGGAGAGCTGGTCCCAGGTGTTGTCGATGGTCTTGACCGTGGTGCCGTCGGCCAGGGTCTTGGCGGAGCCCTTGACCTGGGCGGTGTAGGGGAAGGCCTGCTCGTAGGTCGTCGCCGTGACGATGCCGGTCTGCTGATCGGTGGCGGTCATCTGCCTGAAACCACGAAAGCCGCGCCCCTGGACGTGGACCTTGGCCCCGGCATAGTCGTAGGCCGTGACCTTCTGCCCGCCCAGGCCGTCGTCGGAGGAGACGGACTTCACGACATAGAGCGGCGCCTGGATGTCGACCACCGGGAAGACGGCATCGCCGCCCTTGCTGTAGACCGTCCCGTCCGTCAGCGGTGCATAGGTGAGTGTCGACACACGGCCGAGAGAGTCGGTGACCGAGGTCAGAAGGTCGGGGGTGGGGCCGTCATGGGTGAGAAGAACTGACGCTTCAGTTCCCGATTGACCTTGCAGCAGCAAGTCGTTGAGGCCATCGCCTTGGTAGTCGAGGAGATGGATTTGGCGTTTATCCGCAGCCCATTGGCCGTCGGTCATGCCCCAGGAGTTGGTTATGTTGGAATAGTCGAAGCCGGCTCCATTGTTGGTAAGCAGGATGCTGGCGTGGGTCTGGATCTGACCTTGCAAGAGGAGATCGGTAAGACCGTCGCCGTTGACGTCGACTATGTGAAGGCGCCGTTTACTGGCATCCCAGTGCCCGCCGGTCATGCCCCATGATGTGCTGACGTTCGAGAAGTCGAAGCTGCTGCCGTTCGAGGTCAGCAAGACCGAACCATTGCTGTCGGTCTTGCCTTGCAGCAGGATGTCACTGAGGCCGTCGCCGTTGTGGTCTAGGACAAATAGGTTCTTGCGAGTCGCAGACCACTCAGAACCGGTCATTCCCCAGGAGTCTGTGACTTCTGTATAGTTGAAGCCGCTACCGTTGGAGGTGAGCAGGATGGTGTCCTGCGTGTCCTGCAGGCCTTGTAGGAGGATGTCGCTCAGACCATCTCCGTTGTAATCAACGATGTGGATCTTCCGCTTGGTCGCGTCCCAATGGGCATCGCTCATGCCCCAGGTGTCCCGAACAAGGTCGTAGGTGTATCCCAGTGTCTGTCCCTGCCAACCGGAGACTATGGGTTCCAGACAGTTGTTTGTTGCATCGCACTCGGTGATGGCTGTGATGCGGGATCGGTCTGTTGCGGGGCTGAGCTCGTAGGCGATACGGTAGTCCTTCACCAGCGCGAGCCCGCCGCCGTTGTCGGTCCAGGTCTCGATGGTCGTGAGGCGCCGGGTCATGGCCAGTTCGGCGCCGGCCAGGTAGCCGGTCCGGATATCCGGCCGGGCCTCGTAGAGGAAGCGCACTTCGCTTTTGGCCGTCGTGACCGCGGCATCGTAGGCGTAGGCGATCTTGTCGAGACGGTAGCTCTTGTCCGCCAAGTCCTCGATGTAGTGGTAGGTCATGGCGTTGCCGGAACTGTCGGTGACCCGGTTCAGGGACCACAGGCGGATCTCGCTG
>NZ_JANQKD010000030.1 GCF_028281305.1 Pelagibius sp.
ATCTGGAGGGACGCGGGGTCGGGTGAGTCTGGGCGCCGGGTAATCCGGGGCGTGGGATAATCCTGGGTGTGGAGCAATCCTGGGCGCCGGGTGAGCCCCTGCGGGGAATCCCCCTCACCCTCCCACTTCGCGGGCCCCTCCCTCTCCCCGCTGGGGAGAGGGTTGCGCAGGCTTGGTGAGCGTAGCGAAGCTAGCCGGAGCTGGGTGAGGGGGATTCTCCGCGCCGTCTTGCCTCGACGCCGGACGAGCGCGCCGCAAGCGGTCACCGGCGGTGAACGTCGCAAGAGCCGCGAAGAGCCGTCCTGCAGACATACCCTGTGGACATCTCCTGTGGACATCGATGAGATCGAGGACCGTCCCCCGCGGCCGGTGGGTCAGGAGATTCTGTTGCTGACCTCGACGAGGTTGGCATCGGGATCGCGGAAATAGACCGACATCAGTGTCCCGACCGCGCCTGCCTTCTCTGCGGGTCCCTCGACGATCTCCACGTCATGCGCGCGAAGCCGGGCGATCACCTCTTCCATCGGCGTCTCGGTCAGGACGCAGAAATTGCCGCTGCCCGGCACCGTTCTTTCGGCGAGTTTGGGCAGGGTGCCGGCATCCTGGACGCTGATCTTGTTCGATCCGAAATGCAGCGACCACTTGCCGGGTCGTTCCTCGCGCGCCTCCAGACCCAGGACGCGCTGATAGAACGCGAGCGTCGCCTCCACGCTGCGGACGCAAAGGACGATGTGGTCAAAGCCGTAGATGTTCATGCCCGGATTATGCCGGAGGGACCGCATTTCGGCAAAGTGGCCGGGTGTCCGAAGCGCAATGCCGCCATCGGGACAGATGCCCACTCAGTCCGGCCGCTTCCACCCCCCAACCTTGACTCTCTGCCTAGAGGGATGTAGAACAAAACAAGAACAAACACCATCGCAATCTCTAGGTTGAGGGGCCAGATATGGCACCTGCTCTGCGCGCAAAAGGCCGGGAGGCCGGGGCGCCGGGACCGCTCGGGGTCTCCCGGTTTCCGGGGCGCCCCGGGGTTTCGGCGGTTTCGGCGGTTTCCGGGCTCCCTGGAGGGCCGGCGACTCCGGGGCTTCGGCACGGCCCGCCAGCCGGTCCCCCAGCCGGCGCGCGGGCTGGGCTCTCGGCCCTGCGGGCGCGGGTGCGTCAGATCGAAGAGGGGCCCGGTGGATACGGTGGCCTTCCCGGCCGGGCGCGGCCGGTGCTGCCCCTCGGCCTCGCCGCCCTGGACGCGGCGCTGCCCGGCGGCGGGCTGCCGCTGGGGGCGCTGCACGAGATCGAGGGCGAGCGCGCCGAGTGGGACGACGGCGTGACGCTCGGCTTCTGCCTCGCCCTGCTGGCGCGCCATCAGGCCCGCTTCCCCGGCGCCGGCGACATCCTCTGGGTCTCGCGCCAGGGCGATCTCTACCCGCCGGCGCTGGCCGCCCGCGGACTCGACCCCGGCCGCCTGGTGCTGGTGCGCGCCCGCAACGAGGCCGACCTCTTCTGGGCGATGGAGGAGGGGCTGCGCTGCCGCCGCCTCGCCGCCGTGGTGGGGGAGGTCGAGGGCCTCGACCGTCTCGCCGGGCGGCGCCTGCAACTGGCCGCCGAAGAGTCTTTGAAAAATGGGGCGGGCGGCGTCACCGCCTTCGCCCTGCACCGCCGCTTCCGGCCGCGCCGGCGCGCGCGCGAGGCCAGCGCCGCCCTCAGCCGCTGGCGGGTGACGGCAGCGGCCTCGCACGACGAAGCAGATACGGCATTCATCGGCCGCCCGCGCTGGCGGCTGGACCTCCTGCGCTGCCGCGGCGCGGCGCCGGGATCATGGCAGGTGGAGTGGAACGATGCGGCGTGTGGTTTCTCTCTGGCTCCCGCGCTTTGCGACCGACCGCTGGCAAAGGGCGCGCCGGCAAAGACTCAGCCGGCAGTGGGGCGCGAGCCAGCAAGGCTTCGGACAGCCGGGCTTCTTGCCTTCCGGCAGGCCGGCTAATAGCGATACGGATGCGGACCAGCGCCCGCTGGCGCTGGTGACGGCGGAGCGCGGGCAGCTCGGCCTCGCGGCGGTGAACGCGGCGGCGGGCGCGGGCGGCCTCACCCCCGGCCTGCCCCTGGCCGAGGCCCGCGCGCTGCTGCCCGGCCTCGTCACCGCGCCCCACGAGCCCGAGGCCGACGCCCGCGCCATCGCGCGCCTCGCCGCCTGGTGCGGCCGCTACAGCCCCTGGACCGCGCCCTGCTCCACCGCTGAGGGGGAGGGCCGCGGGCCCGGCGGCGGCGCCGGCATCCTGCTCGACGTCTCCGGCTGCTGCCACCTCTTCGGCGGCGAGGCAACCTTGCTGGAGGACCTGCAGGCGCGCCTGGCGGCCTTCGGCTACGCGGCCCGCGTTGCCATGGCCGACACCATCGGCGCCGCCTGGGCCATGGCGCGTTTCGCCGCTTCGCCCGCGCACCCCTGCGTCGTCGTCATGCCGGGCAGCCAGCGCGCCGCCATCGCCGCCCTGCCGCCGGGGGCCCTGCGCCTGCCGGACTCCGTCGTCGAGGTGATGGACCGCCTGGGCCTCAGGCGCATCGAGGATCTCTATCCCCTGACGCCGGCCGTCATGACGCCGCGCTTCGGCCCGCTGGCGGCGCGCCGTCTCGCCCAGGCCCTGGGGCAGGAGGCCGAGGCGCTCTCCCCGCGCCAGCCGCCGCCGGCCCACCTGGTGCGCCAGATCTTCGCCGAACCCATCAGCGATGCCGCCGACATCGCCCGCAGCCTCGATGCGCTGCTGCCGCGGCTCTGCCGCGAATTGGCGCTGGCCGGGCGCGGGGCGCGGCGCCTCGACCTCACCGCCTACCGCTGCGACGGCAGCCTGCAGTCCCTCTCCCTCGGCACCAGCCGGGCGAGCCGCGAGGCGAAACACCTGCGCCGCCTCTTCACCGAGCGCCTGGCCGAAATCGACCCCGGCTTCGGCATCGAGGTGATGACCCTGGCCGCCGGCCGCAGCGACCCCCTGGGCGCCCGCCAGATGAGCCTGCCGGTCGCGCCCCAAGCGGGGCCGTCGCAGAGGGAATCGTCTGCGCCAAAGCCGGAAGCGAGCGGCAAGACGGAGACATCAAAAGAGGAGCCTGCCGCGGCGCCGCCAGCGCCCTCCGGGAGCGCCATCGGCTGCGCGCCCGACGGTGCTGAAGACCTGCCCGACCTCGTCGACCGTCTGGGCAGCCGCCTCGGCCTCGCCGCCGTTCGCCGGCCGCAGCCCCGCGAGAGCCACCTGCCGGAACGTGCCTTCGTTCTCGAAGCCGTGGAGGAGACCGCTGCTGTCGAAAGCGCCGCCGAAGGCTGGGCGCAGACCCCCAAGGCGGCGCTACGGCCTCTGCGCCTGCTGCCGCGCCCGGAGCCGGTGCAGGTGGTTGCCCTGCTGCCCGACCATCCGCCGGCCCAGTTCCGCTGGCGCCGCGTGCTGCACGAGGTGGTGCGCGCCGAGGGGCCGGAGCGCCTGCTGGGCGAGTGGTGGCAGATCGACCCGAAGCTGGGCGACGAACCGCCGCGCGACTACTTCCGCGTCGAAGACCGCGACGGCCGCCGCTACTGGCTCTACCGCAGCGCCGGCAACTGGTTCCTGCACGGACTCTTCGGGTGAGGCGCGGAGATGATGAGAGGCTGCCAAAAAAATCCCTCTCCCCTGGTGGGAGAGGGAGGGGCCCGCGCCCGATATAAAGCTGGGCGGGAGGGTGAGGGGGCAGTGGTGCCACCCGGTGCCTGCGGGGAAGAGGAAGTTCGGTTTTCGCCGCTGCAGTTCCCCCTCACCCAGCTTCGGCTAGGCTTGCCCTTTGGGCGCGCCAAGCCTGCGCAGCCCTCTCCCACCGGGGGAGAGGGACAGAAAACGGGGAGAGGGATCAGAACGGTGAGAGAGGGAGGGTGAGGGGGACATTTGGGTGAGGGAGTGACGATGTCGAATGCCCGGCGCCTCAGGCGCAACGAGACCGAGGCGGAGCGGCGGCTCTGGGCGGCGCTGCGCAACCGCCAGCTTGCCGGCCACAAGTTTCGCCGCCAGGTGCCGCTCGGCCGCTTCGTCGTCGACTTCGCCTGCTACGACGAGAAGCTGGTGGTGGAACTCGACGGCGGTCAGCACTCGGGTGGGCAGCATGTTGACCATCAGGAAAAGGATGCCGCGCGGACAAAGTGGCTCGAGGCGCGGGGCTTTCGCGTCCTGCGGTTCTGGAATCATGAAGTGCTGGAAAACCTGGAAGGGGTGCTCGCGAAGATCGCGGAAGCTTTGGAAGAGAGCGGGTCCCCCTCACCCAGCTCCGGCTAGGCTCGGTCTACGACCTCGCCAAGTCTGCGCAACCCTCTCCCCCCAGGGGAGAGGGCTAAAACGGGGAGAGGGGGCCAGTGAGAGGCCGCTACAAAATTCCCTCTCCCCTTTGTGGGAGAGGGAGGGGCCCGCGTCAGCGGGAGGGTGAGGGGAGGGCGCCCGCAGCGACAGGAAGATCGGGCAATAGAAGGATCGGAGTGCGATGAAGAATACTTCAGTGCCGACTCAATCCTCCGCCACCTATGTCCCGCTGGAGGTGACCAGCAACTATTCCTTCCTGCGCTCCGGCTCTCACCCGGAGGAGCTGGTGCTGGGGGCGGCGGCGCTGGGGCTGCCGGCGCTGGCCATCACCGACCGCAACTCCCTGGCCGGCGTGGTACGAGCCCATGCCGCGGCGCGGGAGGTGGGACTCCAGCTTCTGGTCGGCGCGCGGCTCATTCCGGAAGCCCTTGAAGAGACAGGGTCGGCCGAAAAGGGGCCGGAAAAAGAGCCGGAGGTGCTCTGCTTCCCGCGCGACCGTGCCGCCTACGGCCGGCTCTGCCGCCTGCTCACCCTGGGCAAGCGCCGGGCGGAGAAGGGTGGTTGCCGGTTTTCCTTCGAAGAGATGATCGAGCACGGCGATGGCCAGGTCTTCGTCGTGCTGCCGTCCGAGGACGGCGAAGTCGAAGCCGTCGCGACGCGCCTGCGCGCCCTCGTCGCGGCTTTCCCGGGTGACGTCTTCCTGGGCGCCCGCGCGCTCTACGGCGGCAGCGATGCGAGGCGCCTGCAGGCCCTGGCGGCGCTGGCGCGGGCGACCGGCGTGCCGCTCGCCGCCTGCAACGACGTCTGCCTGCATGCGCCCGAGCGCAAGCCCCTGCTCGACGTTGTCACCTGCATCCGCGAGCACTGCACCATCGACGAGGCCGGCACTCGCCTGCAGGCCAATGCGGAGCGCTATCTGAAGACGCCTGCGGAGATGGCCCATCTCTTCCGCCACACCCCCGAAGCGCTGGCCAACACCCTGGAGATCGCCCGGCGCTGCCGCTTCTCCCTCGACGAGCTGCGCCACGACTACCCGGAGGAACTGACCCGCGAGGGCCGCACGCCGCAGCAGGAACTGGAGCACCTGACATGGATCGGCGCGCAACGGCGCTACCCGCCCGATCGTTATCCCGACGGCGTGCCGCCCGAGGTCGAGAAGGCCGTCCGCCACGAACTGGGCCTCATCGCCCAGCTCGACTATGCGCCCTACTTCCTCACCGTGGAGGACGTGGTGCGCTTTGCCCGCTCCCAGGACATTCTCTGCCAGGGCCGCGGCTCGGCGGCCAACTCCGCGGTCTGCTTCTGCCTGGGCATCACCGAGGTGGACCCGGCGCGCATGGACCTGCTGTTCGAGCGTTTCGTCTCCGCCGAGCGCCGCGAGCCGCCTGACATCGACGTCGACTTCGAGCACGAGCGCCGTGAAGAGGTGATGCAGTACATCTACGCAAAGTACGGGCGCGCGCGCACGGCGCTGACCGCCACGGTGATCTGCTACCGCTCGCGCGGGGCGATGCGCGAGGTGGGCAAGGTGATGGGGCTTTCCGCCGACACCATCGCCGCCCTGGCCGGCGCCATCTGGGGCTGGAGCCAGGAGGGTGTGGAGGACAAGGCGGTGCGCGAGCTGGGCCTCGACCCCACGGACCGCCGCCTCGGCCAGGCGCTGGCGCTGGTGCACGAGCTGATCGGCTTTCCCCGTCACCTCTCCCAGCACGTCGGCGGCTTCGTCATGACCCAGACGCCTTTGAGCGAGGTGGTGCCCATCGAGAACGCGGCCATGGAGGACCGCACGGTGATCGAGTGGGACAAGGACGATCTGGACGTGCTCGGCATCCTCAAGGTCGACATCCTGGCGCTCGGCATGCTGACCTGCCTGCGCAAGGGCTTTGCCATGATCAAGCGGCACTACGGGCCGGACTTCACCCTCGCCTCGGTGCCGGCGGAGGATCCGGAAGTCTATGGCATGCTCTCGCGCGCCGACACCATCGGCGTCTTCCAGGTGGAAAGCCGCGCCCAGATGTCCATGCTGCCGCGCCTCAAGCCCGCCAAGTTCTATGATCTGGTGATCGAGGTGGCGATCGTGCGGCCGGGACCGATCCAGGGCGACATGGTGCATCCCTACCTGCGCCGCCGCCAGGGGCTGGAGCCGGTGGACTACCCCTCCGAAGAACTGCGCCGCGTCTTGGAGAAGACCCTGGGCGTGCCGCTGTTCCAGGAGCAGGCCATGCAGATCGCCATCGTCGCCGCCGGCTTCGAGCCGGCCGAGGCCGACCGCCTGCGCCGCGCCATGGCCACCTTCCGCCGCGTCGGCACCATCCACACCTTCCGCCGCAAGTTCATCGACGGCATGGCCGCGCGCGGCTACGACCCGGCCTTCGCCGAGCGCTGCTTCAAGCAGATCGAGGGCTTCGGCACCTACGGCTTTCCCGAAAGCCACGCCGCCAGCTTCGCGCTGCTGGTCTACGTCTCCGCCTGGATGAAGCATTACTACCCCGCGGTCTTCGCCGCGGCGCTGCTGAACAGCCAGCCCATGGGCTTCTATGCCCCGGCGCAGATCGTCCGCGACGCCCGCGAACACGGGGTGGAGATCCGCGCGCCGGATGTGAACGCCAGCGACTGGGACTGCACCCTGGAGCCGGCGAGTGATGGGGATGGTTATGCGCTGCGTCTCGGCCTCAGGCAGGTAAAGGGCCTGGGGGAGGAGGAAGCGCAGGCCATCATGGAAAACCGCGGCGCCGGTTACGCCGAGCCCCTCGCGCTCTGGCGCCGCGCGTCTTTGAGGCCGCTGACCTTGGAGGCGCTGGCCCGCGCCGATGCCTACCGCTCCATGGGGCTGGCGCGGCGCGAGGCGCTCTGGGCGGTGAAGCGCCTGCCGGGGGAGCGCAAGCGCGCCGAGCAGCTCCCCCTCTTTGCCTTTGAAGAAGATGGCAAAGCGGCCACCGAAGACCGTCCGGAAGAGCTTGGCGAAGAACCCGCCGTCACCCTGCCGGAGATGGCGCTGAGCGAGCATGTGGTGGACGACTACCGCGCGCTGCGCCTTTCGCTGAAGGCCCATCCCCTGGCCTTCCTGCGCGCGCGCCTGGCGGCCGAGGGCATGGTGGAGACGATGCAGTTATCCGACCTGCCGGTCGACAGGCAGGTGAAGATCGCCGGGCTGGTGCTGGTGCGCCAGCGCCCGGGCAGCGCCAAGGGGGTGATCTTCGCGACCCTGGAGGACGAGACCGGCACCGCCAACGCCATCGTCTGGCCCGACGTCTTCGAGCGTTACCGCTCCATCGTCCTCAAGGCCGGCATGCTTGGCGTGCGGGGCCGGCTGCAGCGCGAGGGCCTGGTGATCCACGTGGTCGCCGAGGAGCTCATCGACCTCACCCCCTGGCTGCTGGAGCTGAAGCCGGACGTGGTCTCAAAGACCGACGGCGGCCTGGAACCGGCGCATGCCCACGCCGACGAGGTCAAACGCCCGACAAGGGACCACCGCCCCGCCAACTATGAAACGTCGACCGCCCGCCACCCGCGCAACGTGAACCCCATGCCGAAGTCGCGGGACTTTCATTGAAGACATGGTCAAGGGGCCAGCTCTTCGCGATCAAATCCTTCTCTCCTCGCTTTTATCCTTCTCCCCCATTCTGCCCCTCTCCCACGAGTTTTCCCTCTTCCCTTCGTGGGAGAGGGAGGGGCCCGCGTCAGCGGGAGGGTGAGGGGGTGGTGGTTCCGCTTTGCATCTGTCGGGGCCCGGGAGCTCCGCTTGCCGCTACTGCGGTTCCCCCTCACCCAGCTTCGGCTAGGCTCGCTGTGCTCGCCAAGCCTGCGCAACCCTCTCCCGCCAGGGGAGAGGGGTAGAACCAGGGGGGAGGGGTGAGGACGAGGGGAGAGGGATGACCGTTGCGGGGATCGACTCTCCGCGCCAGCGGTCATCTCCCTAGCGCTCCATCTCCATCACCGGGTCTTCGGGGTAGAGGGTCATGTTGAGCAGGATGTCGACGTCGCGGCCGTTGCCGGCCAGCGGCAGGGTGAGGGACTCGACATCGCCCCCAGTTATGCTACCGGGGCCGCCGCTGGGCGGGGTTGCGTGACTCTTGCGGTAGGCGGGGGTGCCGTCGAGGGCGCAGGCGCGGTGGTAGGCCGCGGCGTCGCTGTTCCAGTAGTCGGGATAGACGGCGTCCAGCCACTGGCCGGTGGCGTCGCGCTCCGTGAACTTCACGATCGCCGTGCCGACCAGGCGAAAACGGAAGCGCAGGGGCTCGCGGTTGATGTCCACCATCCAGATGTTGGGCAGCAGTTCGGGCACGTCGATGGGGTCGAAGTGTTGGCGCCCGGGAAGCCCTGCCTCCGGGTGAATGGACCGCCAGTAGTCGTACAGCGCCCGGATCTTGGGGGCGCAACCGGGCGGCAGACTGAAGTCCTGCGGTGCTGCCGTCATGTCGAAAGCCATAGCATTGCTTACCTTAAGAATGCCTATGGCATTGGGCGCTTCTGGGGCGATAAAGGGGCAGAATCCTGACCTCCGGTAGAACTCTAGCGATCATTGTGACTGTGGATAGTCCATTTGGGGTCACAATTCCGGGAGCGCGCCGTACGGCCGTATGCAACCGATTTGCCTCGAATACGGCAGACCGGCGTGCCGTCGGTCTTGACGGGCGGGCGGCGGTGCCACTCTGCAGAACGATGACCGGTCACCATCTGCGTCTTGCGATCCACCTGCTGATCCTCCTTCTTATGCTGCAGTTTCCAGCGGCGGGTGTGGGCCCCGCGCAAACCCACCCGGCCCCAATCAACCTGATCCAGAACAACGTAGCGCCCGCGGTGGCGTAAACATCACCCCGGGCACCCCAGCCGGTCGCTACGCCGGACCCGCTGCGCAGGCCCCACTGCACCGGCCCCCCATACACGGAGTGAATACCCCGAGAGGGGCAGTGGTGGCGGGCGCGCCGATGGGCTTTAATGGCGCCGGCCTGCAGGACGGCAGGATCCGAGAGGTATGCTGCGGCTGAGGGAGGGAGAGCCCATGCGCGCGAACTGGTTGCCCCCGAAGAGTCCGTTTCCGGTGAATCTGTTTGCGGGTTCCGGCCTGCTGCTTGCCCCAATCCTGGTTCTGGCGATGACTCTGGCGATGACTCTGGCGCTGGTCTCGCCGACCGGCCCGGCCCTGGCCGCCGACCGCAACGAGGCGTTCTCCTCGCGCGGGCTCGGCATCATCACCTGCCAGCGCTACCTGGAGGAAAAGGCCGGCAACACGGAGAGCTATCCTTTCTTCCGCAGCTGGCTGAACGGCTATCTTTCGGCCTACAACCAGTTCCAGCCGGAGACCTTCGACATCTCCTCCGGCGCGCCCATCGAACAGCTGATCGCGGCGGTGGAGCAGATCTGCGAGGCCGATCCGCAGCGCCCCTTCTGGGCGGCGGCCTCCCGCCTGACCCGGCTGCTCTACGACCGCCGCCTCACGATAAAGCCGGAACTGGTGGACCTTACGGCCGGCGAGAACACCGTGACCGTCACCAAGGCGCAGGTGCGCCGCGTGCAGCAGGCGCTGAAGGACCGGGGCTATCAGGTCGGCGTGGTCGACGGCCTCTACGGCGGCAACACCCGGCGCGCGCTGGAGGCCTTTCAGCAGAGCGAGGCGCTGCCCGTCACCGGCCTGCCGGATACGGCGACTATGGCGAAGCTGCTGCAGTAAGGCCGGCGCGGCCAAGCGTCTCTACAGGACCTGGCGCCTACAGGATCTGGCTGAGGAACTCCCGCGTCCGCGGATCCTTCGCCTCGGTGAAGAAGGTGGCCGGCGGCCCGTGCTCGACGATGATGCCGCGGTCGGTGAAGTAGATATGGCCGGCGACCTCCCGCGCGAAGCCCATCTCGTGGGTCACCAGGATGCAGGTCATGCCTTCCTCGGCAAGCTGGCGGATGGTGACCAGCACCTCCTTCACCGTTTCCGGGTCCAGGGCCGCGGTGACCTCGTCGAACAGCATGATGTCCGGGCGCATGGCGAGCGAGCGGGCGATGGCGACGCGCTGCTGCTGGCCGCCGGAAAGTTCGCCGGGATAGGAGTCCTCCTTGCCCTCCAGCCGGACCTTCCTGATCAGCGCGCGGGCGCGGTCTTCCACCTCGGCCTTGTTCTCCTTCAGGACCTTGATGGGCGCCATCATCACGTTCTCGAGCGCGGTCTTGTGGGGGAAGAGGTTGTACTGCTGGAAGACCATGCCGACCTTGCGGCGCAGGGCCAGCTTATCCAGCTTCGGATCGTTCACCTCCTGCCCCTCGACCCTGATGGAGCCGCTGTCCACCGGCGTCAGCGCGTTGATGCAGCGGATGAAGGTCGACTTGCCGGACCCGGACGGCCCGATGACGCAGACCACGTCGCCCTTCATCAGCTCCATGGACACGCCCTTCAGCACCTCCAGCTCGCCGAAAGACTTGTGGACGTCCTGGCAGGCGACGATCGGTTGGTCCGGGGTCCAGGTCATGACAGTTCTCTCAATTCATCACGCGGGCACCCTTCGAGACGGCGCTGCCGCGCCTCCTCAGGGTGAGGCACTCTTCAACCTCATGGTGAGGAGCCCGCGACAGCGGGCGTCTCGAACCCTGTGGCCGGTGCAAAGAGGCTCTCCCTCCCCCTCGATGGGGGAGGGATGGGGTGGGGGTGGAACGCTCCGCAGCGCGCTTCGCTCTCGGCTGCGCCGACACCCCCCTCCTCGATTCTCCCCCGCAAGGGGGGAGGAGGAAAGACTGAGCCCGCTCCATCACAGCTTCACCTGATAGCGGCGCTCCAGGCGGCGGGTGGCCAGGGCGATGGGATAGCAGTAGGCGAAGAAACAGATCAGCACGAAGCTGTAGAAGGGGATCAGCAGCTCCGGCCGGTTCTCGGCGGCCAGCGCGCGGCCGGTCTGGGTCATCATCTCCGACACGCCGACG
>NZ_JANQKD010000036.1 GCF_028281305.1 Pelagibius sp.
CGGCCTGCAGGTGAAGAATGCCGCCGGCACCTGGATCGACGCGCCGCCCATTCCGGGCGCCTTCGTCATCAACATCGGCGACATGATGGCGCGCTGGACAAACGACCTCTTCGCCTCCACCCAGCACCGGGTGGTGAACCTCTCGGGGACAGAGCGCTACTCCCTGCCCTTCTTCTACGATCCGAACTTCCGTGCGAAGGTTGAGGCCCTGCCGAGCTGCGTGAGCGCGGAGCGGCCGGCCAAGTTTCCGCCCACCACCTCCGGCCAGCACCTGCTGGACATGATCAACGCCACCTTCGACTACCACCGCGAGAAGGCGGAAACGGCGTAACCATGACCGAAGGCGCTCCCGGCTACGATTTCAGCCTCTCGGCCGGCGGTTCGGCTCTGCTGGTGGTGGATCTGCAACGCGGGTTCTGCGACAGGGCTCTGGCCGAAGACCTGGGCTTTCCCGCGAGCGATCATTACTGGCAGCGCCTGGACAGCACGGTGCTGCCCAACGCAGCCAAGCTGGTCGAAAGCGCACGGTCTGCCGGTATCGAGGTGATCTATACAGTGATCGAGGCGCTCACCAAGGACGGCCGCGACCGCAGCCTGGACCACAAGCGCAGCGACTTCCTGATCCCGCGTGGTTCGCCCGGGGGGCAGGTCATGCCGGCCCTGGCACCCAAGGGTGACGAGATCGTCCTCCCCAAGACGGCTTCGGGCATCTTCAACGCCACCAACATCCATTACCTGCTGCGCAACCTGGAGATCGAGCGCCTGGCGGTCTTCGGCGTCTTCACCAACCAGTGCGTGGAATCAGCCGTGCGCGACGCCGCCGACCGCGGCTATCTGGTCACCATGGTGGCCGACGCCTGCGCCACCGAGAGCGCGGAACAGGAGGCGGCCAGCCTGGCTGTCATGAAAGGCTATGCCCGCATCGCCGAGACAGCGGAACTGCTGGCGGAGATGCAGGCCCGTGGGGCTTCGGCGGCATGAGACGCCCCCTCGTCGGCGTCACCGCCGACTACCGCACCTACGACAACGCGCCCTACCATGTGGTCGGCGACAAGTACCTGCGGGCAGTTTGGGAGGCGGCGGACTGCACGCCGCTGGTGATCCCGGCCATGGCCGAGAGCCAGGAGGCGGCGGCGATGCTGGAGGCCCTCGACGGCCTGCTGTTCACCGGCAGTCCCTCCAACGTCCACCCGACGCTCTACGGCCACACCCCCAGCGAGCGCTACGAGCCCTACGACCAGGCGCGCGACGCCATGACCTTTCGGATGATCGAGGCGGCGCTGGAGAAGGGCCTGCCGACGCTCTTCATCTGCCGCGGGTTCCAGGAGCTGAACGCGGCCCTGGGCGGTACACTCCACCCTCGGGTTCACGAGGTCGAGGGCCGCATGGACCACCGCATGCCCAAGCACGACGATCCGGATGTACGCTATGGCCCGCGCCACGCCATGACCTTCACCGCCGGCGGCCGCTTTGCCGAGATCGCCGGAGCCACCGAGATCGAGGTGAACTCCCTGCACGGCCAGGGCGTCGACCGGCCCGCCGCGGGCCTCACGATCGAAGGCCACGCCCCCGACGGCACGCCGGAAGCGGTCACCGTCAGCGGCGCCAAGGCCTTCGCCCTCGGCGTCCAGTGGCACCCGGAGTACAAGCCCCTGGAAAACGCATTCTCCACCCGCCTCTTCCGCGCCTTCTCGCAGGCGGTTTACGGGTAGATCATCTCGCCGCATCCGACCCTCGCCGCTCGCCGCGGCTCGCGAGGGTGCAAAAGCCCCTTGAAACCATAACGAGAATTTGCGAGCAGTAAAGAAACTGGACTGTTTGGGCTTGGTCGGAGGCTCCTGTGGCGCAATTCAGATCTGTTCTCGTTCTCTGCTTCTTGGGACTTCTATCCCTGACCGGCTGCGCTTCCAGCGGATCCGGCGGCTGGATGGAGATGTCCCCGGAGCGTGTCGAGATACTCGCAACCTCCGTGCTGGAGCAGGTTGACGACTTCTACATCGAGGAACCTGATCTTTTCGAGCTGACTGTCGACGGTCTACGCCAAGTCGCCGAAAACCATCCGCCGACGCAAGTGAAGGTCGAGACAGGCGCAGTTATCGTTCTCGTTGGCGACGCCGAGGTTCATCGCATCGATCGAGGCGTGCAACTGGACCCACGTTTGCTTGGACAACAGACCGCTCTTGCGCTGACGCGGCTGCGCGATACCTTTCCAGAGGAAGGTGCGCCCGACCTTACGGAACTATCTGACAGCTTCGCGCACGGCATTGCCGACAGTCTAAGTCTCGGGGGTAAGTACTGGCCTCACCGACAACGTGTGGCGATCAGGGAAAAGCTTCCGTTGGGTCCCGGAACGGTCAATGCCTCTTTCAAACCCAGCGTCGATGGCTGGCAGGTCTCTTCTATACTGAGCATCGGCTTGCTCGAGTCCGAATTGATTTCCCGCGGCGACACAGTCCTGGCTGTGGATGGGGTTCCGGTGCAGGATGCAGATTCCGCCGAGTTTCTTGCGCGCCTGTTGGGACCTGTTGATAGCCCCGTTACGCTTACGATGCTGACCGAGGATGAAACCACAGCGGTCCCGGTAACACTG
This sequence comes from Pelagibius sp., assembly GCF_028281305.1. Taxonomy (GTDB): domain Bacteria; phylum Pseudomonadota; class Alphaproteobacteria; order Kiloniellales; family Kiloniellaceae; genus Pelagibius. Next base: position 2,591 of record NZ_JANQKD010000036.1, read on the forward strand.
CGCCGTGAGCTATCAGGTAGCAACACAGTGGGCGCCCATCATCAAGGCAAGACGCTTCGCATTCTCGTCGCCTCGCTCGGTCGTGCAACAGTCAAGGATCTTCATGCGATCCTCAACGAGAACCTCGGTGACGACACCAAGGATTATCTCGGGATCATCATCGATCTTCGCAGCAATCCCGTCGGCCTTTTACCTACGAGCATCGAGTTTGCCGACAGCTTCATGGCCGAGGGGAAAATCCTCTCGACATCAGGCCGACATCCTGACAGTCACCAGCATTTCTCTGCGGCACGAGATCAGAAGGCAAATGGATTGCGGCTGGTCATTTTGACGGATGAGCAAACAGCATCAGGCGCGGAGATTGTCGCTGCAGCACTTCAAGGCAGCAGACGCGCCGTCGTTGTTGGAAGCACCACCTTTGGCTCGGGCACTATTCGAAACGTCGTGCCCTTGCCCAACGCCGCCGCAATCTCCTTGACCTGGGCAGAGGCGATAGTGCCCAGCGATTACCGGCTGGATAAGCGCGGCGTCATGCCGACCGTCTGCTCCGGCGGCGATGCCACGACCGGAGAGATCCTCACCGCATTACGCTCGGAGCGCGGCATCATCGACTGGGCCACGCGGACCCGCGACATAGACCCCAAAGACGCTGAAGCTGTCGAAGCCTTCCGCGCGCTCTGCCCGCCGCGCGGCGACGGCGCCGACATCAGCCTGGAGGTGGCAACCGCGATCCTTGAGGAGCCGGGGCTCTATGAGCAGATCCTGGCTTTGGATGAACGCAGCGCTCAGACCGCCGCTCATTAGGCCTCAGTCCGCTTCCGCTGGGTGAATGACGCGCCAGTCGGACTTCATGTCGACGACGGTCCAGCCCCTTTCCTCGGCAGCGTCCAGCGCCGTATCCAGGCGGCCGATGGTGCTGTCGCGGTCGTAGGCCCACTCGCGCTCGGCATCGTTGTGGCGGACGATCAGGCCGAAGCGTAGACCCTCGCCGGCAGTCGTGTATTGCAGCATCTGCAGATCGCCGTCGGAGTTGCCGAAAGCGGCGATGGGCCTTCGCCCGATGTGGAGGTTGATGCCCACCGGCTTGCCGGCCTTGTCGTCGATAAAGTTGACCTCGGGCAGCTTGCGGATCACCCCTCCTTCAGCCGTCTCCACAAACTCGGCGACGAGGCTGGAGCCGATGACCTGCTCCGGCGGAATGCCATAGACCTCCTCAGCGAACACCCGGATGAAGTCGATGCCGCCGCCGGACACGATGAATGTCTTGAAGCCCTCCGCCCTCAAGTAAGTCAGTAGCTCCAGCATCGGCTGGTAGACCATGGCCGTGTAGGGCCGCCCGGTCGTCGGGTGGCGGGCTTCGGCCAGCCAGTCACGGACCGATGCCTGGAGCTGATCGACCGTCATGCCGGCATGGCTGGCCATGACGACCTGCATCACGCCCTGCTGGCCGTTGCGCAGAACCTCCGCGACATCGCCGACCATCGCGGCCCGCAGGACCCGGCTTTCGGCCCAGCCGGGGTTACGCGGCGCAAGGGCTTTTACGTAGTTGAACGCGTAGATGAGCTGGAAGTACATCGGCTGTTCCGCCCACAGCGTGCCGTCGTTGTCAAAGACGGCGATGCGCTTGGGCGGCGGTACGTAGTGCGCGCCGCCGGCTTCCGTCACCTGTTCAACGAAAGACAGGATGGCCGCCTTCGACGGGCCGTCGTTCCAGGACGGCAAAGGGTCCGCCACTGCGGGCCCAGACAGCAGAACCACGGCAAGAACGAGAACAAACAGGCGAAGACGGGTCATGACCCCCTCCGGATCTGAAGACCAGACGCTGCTACCGCGACCCCATGTTCTGCTGCATCCGCTCCAGGACCTGGTCGATGCTGAAGCTGGCAGCCTCCTGTCGCGGCGGAAACTCCTCGAAGGTGCCGAGGAAGTTGGCCACGTAGGCCTGCGCCGGCACGATGAGGTACACGCGGTCGATGAGCCAGTCGTAGTAGGTGTTCGAGGTCAACTGCGCGCGCTCATAGGGATCACGCCGCAAGTTGAAGATCAGGGGAACGCGCAGCGGCACGAAGGGCTCGGCCCAGGCCTGCAGTGTGGCCTCGACGCGCTGCTCCATGAAAATCAGCTTCCAGTCCTGGTAACGAAGCGCTGTCAGGTCGCCGTCGTCGGAGAAGTAGAAGACTTCGTCGCGCGGCGCATCGTCGCTCTCGCCGGTCAGATAGGGCAGGAAGTTGTAGCCGTCGAGATGGACCTTGTACTCCCGCCCGATGGCTTCCACGCCCCCTTCGAGAAGCCGCTCCTTGATGTCCGAGACACCGGCGGCCGCCAGCAGCGTCGGCAGCCAGTCCATGTGGTGCATGATGTTGGTCGACACCCGCCCCGCCTCGATCTGGCCGGGCCAGCGCACGATCGCCGGTACGCGCCAGCCGCCCTCCCAGTTGGTGTTCTTCTCACCGCGGAAGGGCGTCATGGCGGCATCGGGCCAGGTGTTCATATGCGGCCCATTGTCGGTGGAATAGAAGACGATGGTGTTGTCGGAGATTCCCAGTTCCTCCAGCTTGTCCAGCAACTGGCCGACATGACGGTCGTGCTCCACCATGCCGTCAGCATACTCGTCCTGGCCGGAGATGCCGCGCAGCTCTTCCTTCACGTGGGTGCGGAAGTGCATGCGGGTGCCGTTCCACCAAAGGAAGAAGGGGGTTTCCGCTTCCGCCTGACGCTCCATGAAATCGAGGGCGCCGGCAATGGTCTCGTCGTCGACGGTCTCCATACGCTTGCGGGTCAGCGGGCCGGTATCCTCGATGGCGCCGTCCGCCGCGGACTTGATCACCCCCCGCGGCCCGAAGCGCTCCTTGAACCGGGGGTCCTTGGGATAGTCTTCGTGCTCCGGTTCTTCCTCGGCATTCAGGTGATAGAGATTGCCGAAGAACTCGTCGAAACCGTGGTTTGTGGGCAGGTGCCTGTTCTGGTCGCCCAGGTGGTTCTTGCCGAACTGGCCAGTGGCATAGCCCTGCGCTTTCAGAAGGCCGGCAATGGTGGGGTCCTCCGTCCGCATGCCCAGCTCCGCGCCGGGCAGGCCGACCTTCGACAGACCGGTGCGGAAGACACTCTGGCCGGTGATGAAGGACGAGCGCCCGGCGGTGCAGGACTGTTCGCCGTAGTAGTCGGTGAACATCATCCCCTCGGCGGCGATGCGGTCGATGTTCGGCGTGCGGTAGCCCACGACGCCGAAGCCATAGGCGCTGACGTTGGTTATCCCGATGTCATCGCCCCAGATGACGAGGATGTTCGGCCTCTCGCTTTGCGCCTGAACGGGAGACGGGAGCCCTGCAAGGAAGAGGACCACGACAACGGCGGCGGTGATGACGGCAGTTCGACTGCGCGGGAACGGCATCCTCATCTCAGAACTCCCCCTCTCCGATTGCACCCTATCCAAGCCTAGGACAACAGACCGATTACCGCTACTCTTGGCTGAAAGATTCTCTACCTCAAGGTGTGATCCTTTTGTGACGCAGACATTAGGAAAAGCTGCAGCAAGACGCGGGTGCAGACTCCTTCGCGCCGGCCTTCTGTTCTCCTTCTTGGTGTGGCTGCTTCTTCCGCCACTGTCCTACGCCGCCGCAGAGGCGCCCAGCGATCCGACGGGTTCAGGCTACCTCGGCACCGCCATCTGCGCAGACTGTCATACGGACGAACATGCGGCCTGGCTCGGCTCCCATCATGACTGGGCGCTGAAGGAAGCGGCCGACGACACCGTCCTCGCCGACTTCAGTGGCAACCGTTTCGACCAGCAGGGAGAAACCTGGCGCTTCGAGCGCAGCGGCGATGCCTTTGTCGCCCGGTCTCGGAATCCGGACGGCACCTGGCAAGAACACAAAATCCTCTATGCCGTCGGCGTGGCGCCGCTGCAGCAATACCTGGTGATGCTCGACGGCGGACGGCTTCAGGCGCTCACCGTCGCCTGGGACGTAGAGGCAAAGCAGTGGTTCCATCTCTATCCCGGCCCCGAGATCGCCGAAGAGGACGGTCTGCACTGGAGCCGCACCTTCAACAACTGGAACAGCCGCTGTGCCGACTGTCACTCCACGGGCTTTACGAAGGGGCTCGATCCGCGCAGCGGCGCTTTCGACAGCCGCTGGCATGAAGCCAATGTCGGCTGCGAGTCCTGCCATGGCCCCGGCGCGGCCCATGTCGCCTGGGCGCGCGACCCGGACGGCCCCGCGCAGCAAGGCACCAAAGGCCTGACCGTAAGCCTGAGCCCCTCTCAGCGGGAGCGCAGTCCGGGCACGGAGATCGAAGTCTGCGCCGCCTGTCACGCAAGGCGGCAGTCTCTGGGCGCCGAGAGCCGGCCCGCCGGTGCGCCCTTTCTCGACCACTTCGTCCCCGCCCTGCTCCGCGAGGGCCTCTATCACGCCGACGGTCAGATCCTCGACGAGGTCTATGTCTACGGCTCTTTCCTGCAAAGCCGCATGCACGCTGAGGGCGTCACCTGCAGCGACTGCCACGACCCCCACAGCGCGCAACTGAAGGCCGAAGGGAACGCGCTCTGCACCCAGTGCCACAGTCCGGCCGGCAACAGCGCCTTTCCGAGCCTGACGACGAAGACTTATGACTCGCCGGAGCATCACTTCCACGAAGCGGGGACCGCCGGTGCCACCTGTGTGAGTTGCCACATGCCGGCCCGCACCTACATGATCGTCGACCCGCGGCGCGACCACAGCTTCCGGGTGCCGCGGCCGGACCTCTCCGTCGAGATCGGTACGCCCAACGCCTGCACGCTCTGCCACGCTGAGCGTGACCCTGCCTGGGCGGCGCAGCAGGTAGCGGCCTGGTACCCGGATGGCCGCGGTGGCCGGGCCCACTTTGGGGAGATCATCGCAGCGGGACGCCGCGGAGAGGCGAAAGCGGAGTCAGCGCTTGTAGTGCTTGCGCAAGACGAGGGCCAGCCCGGCATCCTGCGGGCCACTGCACTCGACCTGCTGCGGCGCTACGGTCCGGCGGCCGCGGACGCCGCCGCAACCCTGCTGAAAGATCCGGACCCGCTGGTGCGGCGCAGTGCCGTGCTGCTGCAGGAGGTCGCCGAAGGCCCCCAGCGGGTGGCACGCGTGGCCCCGCTGCTGGAGGACCCGCTGAAGGCCGTGCGCATTGCCGCAGCGCGCCTGATGGTCGACGTCACGCCCCTCGCCTTTCCCGCCGAGGCCGTCCTGCCCTTCGACCGGGCGGCGGCCGAGTACCGTACGAGCCTGCTGGCGTCGGCCGATCTGCCGGAGACCCAGATGAACATCGCCAGCCTGGCGCTGCGGACCGGCAATCCGCGGGCGGCGGAGGCGGCGCTGAATCGGGCGCTCGATCTGAACGGCCACTTCGAGGACGCCTGGCTGCGGCTTGGCAGCCTGCAGCAGGGGCGCGGTCGCAGCGCCGAGGCCGCTGCGAGCTTCCGCGCCGGTCTCGCAAGGCTCCCCAACGCCGGTAGCCTGCGGCGCGCGCTCGGTCTGCTGGAGATCGAGCGCGGGGACCTGAGCGCCGGCATAGAGGAACTGGAGACCGCAGCCCGGCTGCTGCCCGGCGACGCGCGGCTGCACTACAACCTCGCCCTCGCTCTGGCCCGCGCGGAGCGGCCCGAGGCCGCCGAGGCGCGCATGCGCGACTCCCTGGCCCTGGCGCCGTCGGATCCCGAGATCCTCTACGGCCTGGGCTTCCTTCTGATGGAGCAGCAACGCTTCGACGAGGCAAGAGACCTAGCCCGCCAACTCCTGCGTCTGCATCCGCAGCGACCCGAGGGAGCGGACCTGATGGCCGAAGCGGAGCGCCGCAGCCGGCGCTGAGCCGCCGACGGCCCGGTGTTAGCCCGCCTGCTCCACCCGCTGGTCGATGGCGCCGAAGATCGATCGGCCGTCGGCATCCGACATCTCGATCCGCACGCTGTCGCCGTCCTGCAGGAAGGGGGTCTTGGGTTCGCCGCCCAGGATCGTTTCCACCATGCGCACCTCGGCGATGCAGGAATAGCCGCGCCCGCCCGCGCCGACCGGTTTGCCGGGGCCGCCCGAGGCGTCGCGGTTGGAGACGGTGCCGGAGCCGATGATGCTGCCGGCGGCCAGCGGGCGGGAGCGCGCGGCATGGGCGATGAGCTGGCCGAAGTCGAAGGTCATGTCCTCCCCCGCCTCGGCCTTGCCGAAAGGCTCGCCGTTCACGTGGACGAGAAGCGGCAGGCTGAGCTTCGCGCCATCCCAGGCAGGGCCCAGTTCATCCGGGGTCACAGCGACCGGCGAAAAGGCCGAGGACGGCTTGGCCTGAAAGAAGCCGAAGCCCTTGGCCAGTTCGCCGGGGATCAGGCCGCGTAGGCTGACGTCGTTCACCAGCATGACCAGACGGATGGCTTGCGCCGCTTGTGCCGGAGCCGTGCCCGGGCCGACGTCGTCGACGATCACCGCCACCTCGCCCTCCAGATCGAGACCCCAGGCCGGGTCGACGAAGGGGATCGGGTCGCAAGGCCCGAGGAAAGAGTCGGAGCCGCCCTGGTACATCAGCGGGTCGGTCCAGAAGCTTTCCGGCATCTCCGCGCCGCGCGCCTTGCGCACCAGCTCCACGTGGTTCACGTAGGCCGAGCCGTCGGCCCATTGATAGGCCCGCGGCAGCGGCGAATGGCATTTCGCGGGCTCGAAGGGAAAGCTGTCGCCGCCGTCGCCCCCCGCTTCCACGATCTCCTCCAGAGCCGCAGCCTCGGCTTCCAGGCCCGGGGCCGTCGCGGCCCAGTCGTCGAGGGCGGCTTGTAGCGTCGTCACAGTCTGCGCCTCCACTGCCCTGGAAAGGTCGCGCGAAACGATCAGCAGGCGGCCGTCGCGGCGGCCGTCTTTCAGCGTTGCGAGTTTCATGGGTCCCCTCTTCTTGGCCGAGACCGGCCGTTATGGCGTGCCGTCGAACTGCTTTTCCAGGCCGTCCCAGCAGGTCACGTAATCCTTATCCAAGGTCTCCAGATTAGCCGCAAAGTCAGTCACTTGCTGTGGAAATCTGGTTTCGAACATGAAGGCCAGGGTGCCGCTTTGCTTGACCGGGCCCAGGTCCTCCGTGCTCGCCTTGGCAAAGGCGTTGCGGTCGGGACCGTGGGGCAGCATGGCGTTGTGCAGGCTCATGCCGCCGGGCTGGAAGCCGTCCGGCTTGGCGTCGTAGACGCCGTAGATCAGGCCCATGAACTCCGACATCACGTTCATGTGGTACCAGGGCGGGCGGAAGGTGCCTTCCGCCACCATCCAGCGGTCCGGAAAGATGACGAAGTCCACGTTGGCGGTGCCCGGCGTCGCCGAGGCCGAGGTCAGCACCGTGAAGATCGACGGATCCGGATGGTCCACCAGGACCGAGCCGACCGGAGAAAAGGTCCGGAGATCATACTTGTAGGGGGTGTAGTTGCCATGCCAGGCGACCACGTCGAGCGGCGACTGGGCGATGCTGCAGGCCTGGAAGGCACCGCCCCACTTCACCGTCAGGCGCGCCTCTTCCGTCGTGTCCTCGTAGGCCGCGACCGGCACCTGGAAGTCGCGCGGGTTGGCGAGGCCGTTGGCGCCGATGGGCCCGAGGCCGGGCAGCGCAAGGCACGCGCCGTAGTTCTCGCAGACGTAACCTCTTGCCGGTCCCGCAAGCAGTTCGACGCGGACCTTCATGCCGCGCGGCAGTACGCAGATCTCGCCCGGCGTCACCTCCAGCACGCCCAGTTCGGTGGCAAAGCGCAGGCCGCCCTGCTGCGGCACCACCAGCATCTCGCCGTCGGCGTTGTAGAAATACTCCCGCTCCATCGAGCGGTTGGCGAAGTAGAGATGGGCGGCCATGCCGTCCTGCACGCGGGCATCGCCGGCGGCGGTCACGGTCCGCATGCCGGTCACGAAGGTCAGAGCCTCCTCCGGGATCGGCGGCGGCCCCCAGCGCAGCGGACCCAAGGCCAGCCCCGCCGCCGCCGGCCGCGGTGCCGTCTCCCAGAGCGGCAGATCCACGCTCTGGAAGGGACCTTGGTGGCTGACCGAGGGCCGGATGCGGTAGAGCCAGGTGCGCGCGTTGCTGGCCCGTGGTGCGGTGAAGGCGGTGCCGCTCAGTTGCTCGGCATAGAGGCCGTAGGGACAGCGCTGGGGCGAGTTCTGCCCCACCGGCAGGGCACCGGGCAGCGCCTCGCTCTGAAACTCGTTGCCGAAGCCTGAGAGATAGCTCAGCGCCATGGGCTCACTCCTTCATCCTTATTCCCAAGCGGCAACCGCGGGCCGCCCTTCCTGCAGACCTGTGCCGGACCGCTTGCACAGACCCGGGCCTTTGTGATAGTTGCAGATGTAACTATCAAGCTGCAGGGAAACAACTCCCAATTGGCAGCGACACCGAACGGGGACCACAACAGGGATTGCGTGCAATGACCCTGAAGACCGATCCATCGCAGGCCCAGGCGCCGGACGCCCTGGAATTGGAGGCCTTCCTGCCCTACCGGCTGAACCGGGCGGCGGCCATCGCCAGCCGCCAGTTCTCGGCGATCTACCGCAACGAGTTCGGTCTGACGGTGCCGGAGTGGCGGACCCTGGCCACCCTCGGCCAGTTCGGCGTCGCCACGGCCACCGAGATCGGCGCGCACTCGGCCATGCACAAGACCAAGGTCAGCCGGGCGGTGGCCGCCCTGCAGCGCCGCCGCTGGCTGCGACGCCACACCGACGAACGGGACCGGCGCATCGAACACCTCGCCCTCTCCTCCGCCGGGATCGCCGCCTACCGCAGGCTGGCACCGAAGGTCCTGCGCTTTGAGGCGGAGTTGATGGAGGGCCTGTCGGCGGAGGACCGCGCGGCCCTGGTCAAGGGCATGGCCGTCCTGGAACGGGCGCTCGGCATCCACAAGAAATCCTCCCTGCTGTCCCGGCGCGAGACGGCGGAGGGCAAGGGAGCAACCGCCCTGCAATCACGACGCACCCACGCTGCGTGAGTCTTCACAGGCCGAGATAGCGGTCCTGAAGGTCGGCATCGGCTGCCAGGTCGTCCGGGTTGCCGCGCCAGACGCTGCGGCCCTTCTCCAGGATCACGCAGGCGTCCGAAAGCGGCAGCAGGTCTTTCAGGTTCTTGTCGACGATGAGGATCGCCTGGCCGCGGGCTTTCACCGCGGCGATGGCGGCCCAGATCTCATGCCGGATGACCGGCGCCAGGCCCTCGGTCGCCTCGTCGAGGATCAGCAGGCGCGGATTGGTCATGAGGGCGCGGCCGATGGCCAGCATCTGCTGCTCGCCGCCGGAAAGGGTGCGCGCCATCTGCTCGGCGCGCTCCTCAAGCCGCGGGAACAGCCTGGCGACGGCGGCCCGGTCCCAACCCTCGCCCCGCGCGGTGGCCAACAGGTTCTCGCGCACCGTCAGGTTCGGGAAGCAGCGCCGCCCCTCCGGTACCAGGCCGATGCCCCGCCGGGCGATGCGGTAGGCCGGCAGGCCGCCGATGTCCTCGCCGAGGAAGCGCAGGGTTCCGGCGCGCGCCGGCATCAGGCCGCAGAGGGTGCGGATGGTCGTGGTCTTGCCCATGCCGTTGCGCCCGAGCAAGGCCACCATCTGCCCTTCACCGACGGCCACATTGACGCCGAAGAGCGCCTGGGAGGAGCCGTAGGCGGCTTCGATGCCTCTGACCTCCAGCATCAGGAATCCCCCAGATAGGCTTCGCGCACCGCGGCGGAGCGGCGGATGTCCTCCACCGGGCCGGAGGCGATGACCTTGCCGTAGACCAGGACCGAAATGCGGTCGGCCAGAGCGAAGACCGCATCCATGTCGTGCTCCACCAGCAGGATCGCCGCCTCGTTCTTCAGCGGCTGCAGAAATTCGGTGAGTTGGCGCGTGCCTTCCGGGCCGAGGCCGGCCATGGGTTCGTCCAGCAGCAGCACCTTTGGCCGCAAGGCGAGCGCCAGGGCAATCTCCAGGAGGCGGCGTTCGCCATGGGAGAGAGTCGAGACCTGCACCGTGGCGCGTTCCGCCAGGCCGACGCGCTCCAGGATCGCCACGGCCTCTGCGCGCAGGCGCGTGTCCTTGCGCAGGGGCGACCAGAAGCGAAAGGCGCCGTGGTCACGCCCCTGCAGCGCCAGGAGGACATTGCCGAGCGCGCTGAACTCCCCGGCCAGAGACGAAACCTGGAAGCTGCGCCCCAGGCCGCGGTTCGCCCGGGCTGCGACGGAGAGGTGGGAAACGTCCTCTCCCAAGAGGTGCACAGCCCCGGCGTCCGGTTTCAGCCAGCCGGCGACCTGGGCGATCAGGGTCGACTTGCCGGCGCCGTTCGGGCCGATGAGGGCGTGGATCTCCCCGGGCAGGAGCGTGAGATCGACGCCGTCGCAGGCCTTCACGGCGCCGAAGGCCTTGCTCAGGCCCTGAAGTTCCAGCAGCGGCTCAGTCATGGCGCGCCCTCCCCGCCAGCAGCCCCATCACCCCGCCGCGCGCGAAGAGCACGACGCCGAGCAGCACCGCGCCGAGCAAAAGCTGCCAGCGGTCGGTGAAGCCACCGATAAAGCTTTCCAGCAGAATGAAGAGCGCAGCTCCGGCCAGCGGGCCGAACAGGCGCCCGACGCCGCCCAGGATGACGAAAATCATGATCTCGCCCGAGCGGTGCCAGGACAGCATGGAAGGGCCGACGAAGCCGTTCAAGTCGGCGAAGAGCGCGCCGGCGATCCCGGTGATCACGGCGGAGATCACGAAGGCGGTGAGCTTTATCGGATAGGGTGCGATGCCGGAGGTGGCGAGACGCACCTCGTTCATGCGCGCGCACTGCAGCGCCATGCCGAAGGGCGCAGCCACGATGCGCGCGGAGAGAAACAGCGCCAGCAGCAGCAGACCGTAGCAGAGGAAGAAGAACACCAGCGGGTCGCTGCTGTCGGCGAGCGGCAGCTGGTTGCGCAGGTAGATCGCAAGCCCGTCCTCGCCGCCGTAGGCGGGGATGGAAATGGCGAGGTAGTAGATCATCTGGGCAAAGGCCAGGGTGATCATGATGAAGTAGACGCCGGAAGTGCGCAGCGAAATGGCGCCGATGGCCAGCGCCGCCAGTGCGGTCACCAGGGCCGCCACCAGCCAGACGACCAGAAGCTGATCGCTGCCGCCGATGGTGACCGGCCAGGAGAGGAAGGCCGAGCCCTCGAAGGCATGGAATGCCGCGATGCCGGCCACATAGCCGCCGAGGCCGAAGAAAGCGGCATGGCCGAAGCTCACCATGCCGCCGTAACCAAGCGCGAGATTGAGGCCGACGCCGGCCAGGGCCAGGATCGCCACCCGGCTGGCCAGGGAGACGTAGAAGGGCTCGTCCAGCAGCGTTGCGACCAGGGGCGCTGCCAGCAGCAGCCCGGCCAGCACGGCGTTCACCAGGGTTTCGCGGGAGCGTTCGATCATCGCCGGCGGCTCACGCGTTCACCGGGAAGAGGCCCTTCGGCCGCCAGGCGAGGATCGCCGCCATCAGAAGATAGATGGCGACCGAGGCCAGGGCGGAGCCGGCGGCGGTGGCTTCGGCAACCGGCAACACCAGCGCGAAGGCCTGCGGCAGGAAGATCCGGCCCAGGGTGTCGGTCAGGCCCACCAGGATGGAGGCGACGAGCGCCCCTTTCACCGAGCCGATGCCGCCGATGACGATGACCACAAAGGCCAGGATCAGCACTGGTTCACCCATGCCGACCTGTACCGACTGCAGCGCCCCCACCATGCCGCCGGCAAGCCCGGCCAGCGCAGCACCGAGGGCGAAGACGGCGGTGTAGAGCTTGCGGATATCGACGCCGAGGGCGCCGATCATCTCGCGGTCCGATTCCCCGGCGCGGATGCGCATGCCGAGCCGTGTCCGCGTGATCAGCAGGTAAAGCCCGTAGGCGGTCAGCAGGCCGACGACGATGATCGCCAGGCGGTAGACCGGATAGCCTCCGCCGCCGGGCAGAGGCAGGAAGCCGGAGAGCAGCGGCGGAATGTCGAGATAGAGTGGCTGATCACCGAAGACCCAGCGCGTGACCTCGGAGAAGATCAAGATCAGCGCGAAGGTGGCCAGGACCTGGTCCAGGTGGTCGCGGTCATAGAGCCGCCGGATGACGGCGAATTCGATCAGGGCGCCGGCCGCGGCCGCGGCCAGGAAACCGCCGCCGAGGCCGATCCAGAACGAGCCGCTGGCCTCTGCAATCCACGAGCAGAAGAAGGCACCCAGCATGAAGAGCGAACCGTGGGCAAGGTTGATCAAGCCCATGACACCAAAGACGAGCGTCAGGCCGGCGGCCATCAGAAACAGCATCACGCCGAACTGGAGGCCGTTCAGAAGCTGCTCGATCAGGAAGGCAAAGAACACGCTGCGCCCGGCGGCTGGTGGAAGACCCTGAAAACAAACGGGGGCCGCCGGACGGCAGCCCCCGTAACCTGCGTCGCCGCGGCGTTACATCTTGCAGTCCGCGACATAGGCGTTGGCATGCCCGGCAAGGCCGACGCCGACGATCCTGTTGGTCAGCACATCGCCCTCCTTCACCACTTCGCGCACGTAGATGTCCTGCACGGGATGATTGTTGTCGGCAAACGCGAAGGCGCCGCGCACGGACTCGAAGTCCGCTTCCTTCAGGGCCGCGCGGAAGGCTGCCTTGTCCTCCAGGCCGCCGGCCTTGTCCCGGGCCGCCAGAATCAGGTTGGCAGCATCGTAGCCCTGGCTGGCGTAGAGCGACGGGAGGCGCCCGTACTCCGCCTGAAAGGCTTCGACGAAGGCCTTGTTGGCGGGGTTGTCGATATCCTTCGACCACTGGGAGGTGTTCTTGACGCCGAGCGCCGCATCGCCCACGGCCTTCAGGATACCCTGGTCAAAGGAAAAAGCGGGGCCGAAGACCGGTGTTTCGAGGCCGGACTGGGCATACTGCTTCATGAAGGCGATGCCCATGCCGCCGGGCAGAAAGAAGAAGATCGAGTCCGGATCGGCGGCGCGGATCTGGGCGATCTCTGCCGCATAGTCGGTCTGGCCGAGCTTGGTGTAGATCTCGCCTGCCAGCTCCCCGGTGTAGTAGCGCTTGAAGCCGGTGAGCGCGTCCTGACCCGCTGGATAGTTGGGTGCCAGGATGAAAGGCTTCTTGAATCCGTTGGCCTGAACGTAGCCGCCCATGGCCTCGTGCAGGTTGTCGTTCTGCCAGGCGACGTTGAAGTAGTTCTCGTGGCAGCCCTTGCCCGCCAGTGCCGAAGGCCCTGCATTGGGGCTGATGTAGAAGATACCCTGGCGCACGCTGGCCGGCACCACCGCCATGGCCAGGTTCGACCAGATGATGCCCGTCAGGATATCCACCTTGTCGCGCTGAATGAACTTGTCGGCGATCTGCTTGGCGAGATCCGGCTTGCGGGCATCGTCCTCGACCATCACCTCGACATCTTTGGCGCCGGATTGCTTCACCGCCAGCAGGAAGCCGTCGCGCACGTCGATCCCCAGGCTGGAGCCGCCCCCCGAGAGCGTCGTGATCATGCCGATCTTCATGGGCTCGGCCTGGGCCGTTCCGAGGCCCGCCAGCAGCCCCGCTGCACCCAGAGCCATTCCCCGCGCCATTCCCCCCAATGCCTTGTTCATGCTCTTCCCTCCTGTTCTCCCTTTGCGGCCTTCGCGCGAAGGCCCTGCTTTCCTAGCTGCCGAAGGCACCGCCAGCGTCCGGCCGGCGCCTGAAAAGGCACGACCTGGGTCGGAACGGTCCTGGAGGATCCCCCTCCCCCTCAGCTTACGGGGCCTTGCGGCCGCCTTGCTTGCTGAAGGGTATAGCGTTTTCGGCGGGCTTCCGCCATAGAGCGCTGGATACCGGTCAGGCCACCCGGTCGGCCGGCTCGCGCCCGGCGAAGAAGGCGTCCAGGTTGTCCAGCGCGCGGAAGCCCATCGCGTCGCGGGTGTCCCGGGTCGCCGAGCCGATGTGCGGCAGCATGAAGAGGGTGTCGAGTGCCGCAAAGGCCGGATTGCCGCCGGGCTCCTGGCGGAAGACATCCAGGCCCGCAGCCGCCAAGTGGCCGGACTGAAGGGCCTCGATCAGGGCCGCCTCGTCCACCAGGGCACCGCGGGCGGTGTTGACCAGGATCGCCCCCGCCGGCAGCTTCGCCAGACGCTCCCGGTTCATCAGGTCGGTGGTTTCCGGCGTCGCCGGGCAGTGCAGTGACAGGAACTCGGAGACCGCCAGCAGATCGTCCAGGTTGTCATGGAAGGTCGCGCCCTCCTCCAGTTCCGGGGGAAGGCGTTTGCGGTTGTAGTAGTGCACCTCCATATCGAAGCCGCGGCCGCGCCGCGCCATGACCCGTCCGACCCGGCCCATGCCGACGATGCCCAACCGCTTTCCCGTCACCTGCTGGCCCACCATGAAGGCGGGGCTCCAGGAGGTCCAGGCCCCGGCCCGAACCATGCGGTCGCCCTCCGAAGCGCGCCGCGCCGCGCCCAGCAGCAGCAGGAAGGCGATCTCCGCCGTGGCGTCGGAGAGCACGTCCGGCGTGTTGGTGACGACGATGCCCTGCGCCTTCAAGGCCGCAAGATCGCAGTGATCGACACCGACCGAGTGGTTGGCGATGATCTTCACCCGGTCCGAAAGCCGGGCGGCCACGTCAGCCGAAAAGACTTCCGAGTGGCAGGGCAGAATTGCGTCGACCTCTGCGCTTTTGGCGATCAACTCCTCCGCGGAGAAGACCTCGTCTTCGGGATTAGGGATGACGTCGTAGTCGCGCTGGGCTCTCGCTTCGGTCGCAGCGGACAGCTTGCGGGTGATCCACAGACGGGGTTTGTCACTCATGGGGCAGCTCTGCTCGTGGAGGTGTGGTTGCGGAGGATTGCGGCGGCTAACGCTCGCCGACCGCATGGGTTAGCGAAGCGCCGAACTCATAGTAGGCCTGCTTTACGCCGGCAAGCCTCTCGCTATGAGCGTCGACTGGGTCGCAGGGAAGCGCGCGCTCGTCACCGTCGACCAGATAGGCCGCCACGGCCTTGCCGAAGGTGGTCCCGGGCGAGATCCCACGGCCGCTGTAGCCGAAGACGGAAACGCTGCGCTCCCCGAGGCGAAGAATCTTGGGCAGATGGTCGCCCGTCATGGCGATGCGCCCGCACCAGGCATGCTCCAGGTCGATACCCGCGAGATCGGGAAACAGGGCCGCCAGCTTGCGCGCGGCCCAGCCACGGTGCCAGCGCGCACCCGCTCCCTCCAGCGACCCCACGGCACCGATCAGCAGCCGTCCGGCGGCATCCAGCCGAAAGGACGACATGACCGGCGCCGTATCCCAGCAGCCCTGGCGCTCCGGCAGAACGCTGCGCCGCAGGTTGTCGGTCAGGGGCCGGGTTGCGATCTGGAAGTAGTGGACCGGCACGTAGGCCGGCGGCGTCAGGCCCGCCATGGGCCGCCCGTAGGCATTCACCGCGATCAGCAGCGCCCCGGCCGAGACGCTGCCGCCGGGCGTTGCAACCCGCCAGCCATCCCCTGCGCGGGCGATGCTCAGAACCGGCGTCTGTTCATGCAGCACGGCCCCGGCATCGCGGGCGGCGCGCGCAAGGCCCCGGCAATAGGCGAGCGGCTGAATGGTGCCGGCCCTGCGGTCCAGGAGCGCACCGCGATAGATGCGCGTGCCGGTCCGCGCGGCCGTCTCTTCCGCATCCAGCAGTTCGACCGGCGCGCCCCGCGCCAGTTGTTGACGCAGGCGGTCCTTCAGGTCATCGAGACCGCCCTGGCTGTGGGCGCAGTGCAGGGTGCCGCTGCGCATCGCCTCGCAGTCGATGCCGAGGCGGTCGATCAGGGAGAAGACCAGATCCGGCCCGGCGGCCAGTGCAGCGTTCAGGCGGCCGCCGACCGCTTGCCCCAAGGCCTGCTCCACCTCTTCGGGTGGCAGCCAGAGGCCGGCATTCACCAGCCCGACATTGCGCCCGGATCCGCCGAAGCCGATGCTTTGCGCTTCCAGGAGACGCACCCCTACGCCGGCTTCCGCCAGATGCAGCGCGGCGGAGCAGCCGGTGAAGCCGCCGCCGACGATCACGGCGTCGGCACAGACATCCCCTTCCAGCGGCGCGGCGGCAAGCGTCTCCCCGGCAGTGGTTGACCAGAGGTTCGTGCCTGGATCGGCCTCACCCATGGATTGGCTGGAAACGCGCAAGCGGTGTCATGCGCGCGATTTCAGCCGAAGAATGAAGACAAGACAAGGCTGCGCAGACGGTGCGCGGCTAGGCGATCCAGATCGGCAGAACGGAGGCAACCAGCAGCAGGCCGAGGACAATGTTAACCGCGCGCCACTGCCAGTCCTTGCTAAGCGCGCGCGCCAGCAACGAACCGCCGGCGCACCAGAGGCACAGCGATCCGACTGCGGCAGCACCGAAGGTGCCCGCCATCACCACGGCCAGTTCCAGGGGTTGGGCCGAGAGCGAGGCGAAGGAGGCCGCGGCGCCGAAAACCATGGCCCAGGCCTTGGGGTTGACCAGCAGGAGCGCGGCCCCGGAGGCAAACCCCAGCGGCCGGGCCGCATCAGCCGCCTGATCGTCCGGCGTGCCGGCAGAGCCGATGCGCCAGGCCAGCCAGAACAGGTAGGCCGTGCCGGCCAGCTTCAGCCCCAGTCCCAGCCCCGGAAACCCCTGCAGCAGGGCGCCGAGGCCGGAGGCGGCGGAGGCCGCCAGAACGGCAAGCCCGGCGGCGATCCCGAGCACCAGCGGCAGACTGCGCTGAAACCCAAAACGCACGCCTGAGGCCGTGGCCAAGGTGGTGGCACCGCCGGGCGTGATGGTGGCAACCACTGCAAAGAGCAGCAGGGATGGAAAGACCTCCGACATGGCAGCCCCTCGTCCACGGTTTCGAAGAGGCTTCACATTAGGGTTCGTTCAAGATATTATGAAAGGCAATTCTATTAATATTTAAAATTAGCAATCATGATGATTGAACCATGAACAGAAACCTCGACATCGGCCTGCTTCGGGCCTTCGCCGCGGTCGCAGGCACCCGAAGCATGACCACAGCCGCGGACCGCCTGGGCCTTACCCAGGGGGCCGTGAGCCAGCAGGTGAAGCGCCTGGAAGAGATGCTGGACTGCGTGCTCTTCGATCGCGCGCGGCGCGGTCTCAAGCTTACGGCCCGCGGCGACCAGATGCTCGGCCACGCCAAGCGCCTGCTGGCCATGAACGATGAAATCCTGCAGGAGATGACCGGTCCGGCCATCGATGGAAAGGTGCGCCTGGGCATTCCTTTCGACCTTGTGTCGACCTATCTGCCGCTGGTCTTCGAGGGCTTTGCCGAGGCCAACCCGCGGATCGAGGTATCGCTCAACTGCGCCACTTCCAAGGCGCTTCTCGCAAGCCTGCGCGACGGCAGCGTCGATGTGGCACTGGTCGAGGAGCCGCTTGGCGAGTCCAAGGGCGAGTGCCTCTCCGTCGAACGTCTGCTGTGGATCGGCAGCAAGAACGGCACGGCCCACCGTAAGCGCCCCCTGCCACTGTCCATCGTCAGCGAGACCTGCGCTTTCCGCGACCCCATCGTCGAGGCCTTGGAAGCGCGGGCGATTCCCTGGCGCCCGGTCTTCGAGTACGGCACCCTCGAAGCGACCATGACCACCGTGCGCTCGGACTTGGCGGTGACGGCCTTTCTCGGGTCGTTCATTCCGGGGGACATGGAGGTCCTGAGGCGGGACAGCGGTCTGCCGGAGCTGCCGAATTTCACGATCAACCTCTACGAAAGCAACATCGAAACCAACCCGGCGGCCCGCCAGGTTGCCGACTACCTGCGTGAGAGCATGATCGGGCAGAACCGCCGCAGCGCCTGACGATGGGTTGAACCAAAACCCGGGGCGACCGGGGCGGCGAATATGGGTGGACAGGGCCCAATCCCGGCGGCACCTTCTGGCGCCAGCCGCAGCGACAACCGGAAGAGGAAATCCCAAATGGACCGCTCGCAGGGGCTCGAAGCCCTGCAGTCCGCCTTGGCTGCGCGCTTCAGCGACGCAGGTTCGCTGCGGACCGATGAACAACTGACGGCGCTCGACAGCCTGGCGACAATGGCCGGCCGCGGCTCCGTCCGCCGTTTCAAGCCGGAGCCCGTGGACCCCGCCCTGCTGCGCCTGCTCGCCGCCGTCGCCCTCTCGGCACCGACCAAGAGCGACCTGCAGCAGCGCGACATCGTCGTCGTGACGGACAAGGACCTGCGGGCCCAACTCGGCCGCCTGATCGCCGATCAGACCTGGACCGCCGGCGTGCCCAGCCTTCTGGTCTTTTGCGGCAACAACCGCCGCCAGCGCCAGATCCACGACTGGCGCGGCCATGCCTTCGCCAACGACCACCTGGATGCCTTCTTCAACGCCGCGGTGGATGGCGGCATCGCGCTCGCCACCTTCGTCGTGGCCGCCGAAGCCCTGGGCCTCGGGACCTGCCCGATCTCGGCACTGCGCAACGATGCCGAGCAGGTCAGCAACCTTCTCGGCCTGCCGGATCACGTCTTTCCGGTGGCGGGGCTGGCCGTCGGCTGGCCGGCCGAAGCGGCCCCGATCAGCCCGCGCCTGCCGCTTTCCGTCACGCTGCACGAGAACCGCTTCAATGAGGATGGGGTTCGCGAAGCCATCGCCACCTATGATCCCTTGCGACACTATGCTGCGCAGCGCTTCGTCGAGGATTTCGGCGAAGACACCGACTACGGCTGGTCGGAGGACAAAACACGCCAGTACGCAAAGGCCGAGCGCGCCGGCTTCGGCGCCTTCGTCCGCGCCAAAGGGTTCCGCCTGGATTAGCGGCTTCAAGCTGGATTAGCCGCCTACATCACCTCGTCTTCGCGGTCGTCGGTTTCGCCGTAGCGATGCAGCGCCGGCGGCTTCAGACCCTTGTAGAGCCTGCCGATCCCTTTGTTGACGATGTCACCCTGCTGAGCGAAGAGCGAATTGCCGGTAAGATCGCTGTCGACGATGAAGGGCCCGAAGCCCTCCACCTCGAACAGCCAGAGCGCCTGGGCGATGCCCAACTCCTCCAGCCAATGCACCGAGCGTACGGCCTTGACCCCCCGGCCCAGCAGGGCGCCGGTGCCGTAGCCCACAGTGGTCAGATAGACCGCACCGCGCGGCGCCAAGACCTGCTTGTAGTCGTCGCGCGGCATGCCGCCCTTGCCGATCACGATCTTTGTGCCCGTCAGGTCGAGCCAGTCACCGAGATACTTGGAGAAACGGAAGCTGGCCGTCGCGGTCACGCCACCGATGACGTAGCTGCCGTCGGGCTGTGGCGCCGCGGCTGGCGAGCAGTGGAAGTTCACGTTGCTGGCCTCGGTCAGGCCGTCGGGCAGTGCACCCCCCTCAACCAGCACCCGGTTGTAGACGCCTTCGCGGGCCGTATAGACAAGGCCACTGAGATAGACGACGGAACCCAGTTCCAGCGCCGCGATGTCTTCCGGTTTCGCCGGCAGGCTCAGGCGGACCTGTTTAAGCTTCGATCCTGGCTTGGCCATTCCACGGTCTCCCGGCGCATGTAAGGGGTGAACCACTGGGGGTCGCTGCGGTAGGTAACGGACCCGTCCGCGGCGAGGCGTGCCGTGGCACGGCGCGACGACAGACAGAAGGTGTGCACGGAAACCGGCATGCCGCCGGTGTGGGTGTAGCCGACCTCGATGTGGCAATCGACCACCATGGAGGAGCCGACGAAACCCATGGCGCCCATGCCGATGGAATTGCCCAGCACCTTCAGGTCCAGTTCCAGGGCGGCGATCTTCGGGTCGGGGTTGCGGTCGCCGACGACACGCAGGCAGGCCGCCTGCTTGCCGAGCACCATGCAGGTGTCCTTGGAGCCGCCGATGCCGACGCCGACGATGGCCGGCTGACAGGCCAGCCCCCGCTTGCCGAAGGCGATCAGGGTATCCAGCAGGAAGCGTTTGATGCCGTCGATACCGTCGCCCGGAAAGAGCATGCGGTAGTCGGAGCCGAAGAGCCCGCCCTTGTGCACGGTGGTGATGTCGATCCAGTCCGCCTCCGGCTCGAAGCTCCACTCGATCTCCGGCGCGTTGATGCCGACGTTGTTGTTGTGCTCGCTGCGCCAAAGCGGGTGCACGCGGTTGGGCCTCAGCGGCACGTCCTGCGTGGCCCGGGCCGTCGCGCTGCGCAGCGCCCGCTCGATCCCGGTGAAGCCGCCGGCAAAGGCCGCACGGTCGCCGACCTTGACGTAGTAGCGCGGCAGGCCGGTGTCGGCGCACATGGGCCGCCGGTCCTCGCTGGCCGCTTCCCAGTTCTCCACCATGGACTGCAGAACAAAGGCCGAGAGATCGCCGTTTTCCACGTCGATCATGCCCTTTATGCCGGCCAGATAGTCTTCCGGAATATCGATGGCGGCCTTGCGCATGACTTCGTAGCCGGCCGCTTCGATCGCCGCATTCTCGATCATGTCATCCTCCCTAAACCGCCGCTACCGGCGGTGCCCCGGCCTCGTCGGCAATCAGCGACTCGCCCGGCTGCACCCGGTCGAAGATCACCGGCACCATCGCAGTCTCAAGATCCTGCCCTTCCAAGCGCACCCGGGTGAAAGCGCTCTTCGCCAGATCGCCGGTCTCCGGAAAGTCCTCGCGGAAATGGGCACCGCGGGAGTCTTCGCGGGCCAGCGCCGCCTCGGCGATAACGCCAGAGATGGTAAGCAGGTTCTGCAGATTGAGCCAGTCGTGCCAGGTGAGATTAAATGCCCGGTCGGCGTCCGCCAGGCCGGTCCCTTCCAGGGTCGCGGCAAGGTCAGCTACCGCAGCGCGGCCCTGTTCCAGGCCGGCGGCGGTTCTCAGGATGCCGACGTTGTCCCACATCTGCTGCCAGAGCGTCTCGCGCAGCCCATTCAGGTCGCCACCGGCCTGCGTAAAGGGCCGCTCCGCCCGCGCGATGGCGGCATCGATGACGCTTTCGTCGGGTTCCCGCCAGTTCCGCTGCCCGGCAACAAAGGCGGCCATGGACTCGCCGGCGATCCCGCCGAAGACGGTGGAGTTGGCGACACCGTTGCCGCCCAGGCGGTTCGCACCATGGACGCCGCCGCAGTCCTCCCCCGCCGCAAAGAGACCGGGCGATGCGGTCGAACAGTCGGCTTCGAACTCGACGCCGCCCATCATGTAGTGGGCCGTCGGCACCACCTCGACCCGGCCGCCGGCCAGGTCGAAGCCGCAGTCGGCACAGCGCTTCACCATACCCGGGAAGAGATCTTCGACCCGCTCCGGCCCCAGGTGCGCCATTTCGATGAAGACCCCGCCCATGGGGGTCGTCCGACCGGCACGCATCTCCGCATAGATGGCGCGCGAGACGATGTCGCGGGTCGCGCGCTCGCCAGCCGGATGCTGGTTTTCCATGAAGCGCTCCCCGGCGCCGTTCAGCAGATAGCCGCCGGCGCCGCGCAGCCCCTCCTCCAGAACCGTCCCCGTCATCCGGGTGTCGGGCCCGCCCAGAAGACCGGTCGGATGGAACTGCACCATTTCCATGTCGCGCAGCGCGAGGCCGTAGCGCAGGGCCATGGCCAGCCCGTCGCAGCTCTTGTCGCCGGAGGGCGTGTGGTAGAGGTACATTGTGGGTCCGGCGCCGGTGCCCAGCAGCACGGCCTTCGCCTCAACCAGCCGGTAGCTGCCGTCGCGGATGTCGATCAACAAAACGCCGGCGATGCCGGAACCGTCGCGCGCCGGGATCAGTTCGATGGCGCGGTGCTCCTCCAGCCGGCGCGCATCCAGCGCCCAGACCTGCTCCATCAGGCGGTTGATGATCTCGATGCCCGTCAGATCGCCCTTGTGTACCGTGCGGTCGAAGCTCTGACCGGCGAAGGCCTTTTGATGAAGCGTGCCGTCGGGATTGCGATCGAAGAAGCAGCCGACCTCGTTCTCCATTTCCCGAATGCGCTCGACCGCCTTGACGCAGAGCGTCCAGGCGAGGTCCTGGCGCGGCAGCCACTTGCCGCCGACGATGGTGTCCATGAAATGCCGCTCGATGGAATCACCGGCGCCCAGCGCGACGTTGTAGCCGCCCTGCACCATGCGGGTGCAGCCGGACTTGCCCAGCAGACCCTTGGCGGCGATGGTCACGTCGAGGTCGGGATTGGCCTGCTTGGCGTGAATCGCGGCGAAGAGGCCGGCGCCGCCGCTGCCGAGAATGAGAATATCGGTCTTCAGCCGCTCGATCCGCATGGCTCACCAGACCTGCGCGTAGAAGGCCACGCCGACGGCGATGGCGGCGGCTGTTCCCGGAAAGATCCAGCGCAGGCGCGGGTCGTTGCGGTAAGGCCAGACCAGCAGCTCCAGCGCCAGCAGGCGCAGCCCGAAGCAGAGGTGTAGCGTGAGCAGCGTGACCAGCCCCCACTCCGCAACCTTTACCAGCGGCAGCTCGGCGAAGACGAGGAAGGCATCCAGCCGTTCGGCGCCTTCGAGCGCCAGACCGAGCGCGAGGAAATGAAATGGCAGGAAGACGGCCAAAGCCAGCCCCGACAGGCGGTGGCCCAGGAAGGCCAGGTAGCTCTCGTGGTTGCGCAGGGGCTGCATGAGCTCAGGC
Source organism: Pelagibius sp. (assembly GCF_028281305.1). Classification (GTDB taxonomy): domain Bacteria; phylum Pseudomonadota; class Alphaproteobacteria; order Kiloniellales; family Kiloniellaceae; genus Pelagibius. Next base: position 25,021 of record NZ_JANQKD010000036.1, read on the forward strand.
AACCACCGCGATCACGGCCCTGAGGCCCAGAGCGGCGAGCAAGATGCCGAAAGCCAGAGAGACAAGCGTTGCAAGGCGCGGGCTGGCGGCAGTCCATTCGCGCAGGATGGTGCGCAAACCAAGCGGCGCATGGACGGCGGCGGCCAGCACGAAGGCTCCGTAAAAGAGCGCCCAACCAAGGCTGCCCTGGGTGCGGCCCAGGATCTCTTGCGCCGTCAGGCCGTCGCGCACCGCATAGAGGATGAGACCCAGATGCGCCAGCACCAGCGGCGCGAGAATCAACGCCGTCAGCCGCTGGAGCACAAAGAGCCGCCGTTCCGTCACTCCGGGGCCTCCAGTTTCGGCAGGCCGAAGAAGGCGCTGCGCTTCAGCGCGGCGATGCTTTCCGACGGGCTGAGACCGACCGGACAGTGGCGCGTGCAATTGCCCTGGCTGTGGCAGGAGGTGCAGCCGCCTTCGGCAAAGGCGCGGTCCAGGGTGTCCGAGCGCGGCCCGTGGCGCGCATCGTTCACCAGCGTCCAGGCGCGGTTCAGGGCAGCCGGGCCCAGGTAGTCGGAATTCCAGGCAACCACGTCACAGGCCGCGTGACAGACCGCGCAGTTGATGCACTCGATCGCCGCCGAAGCGGCCAGGCGCGGTGGTGACTGCGGATCAACCCGCTGCGGCGGCTCCCGCCGGCTTGCGGTTCCGGAAAACCGGCCGCCGGCGCGCTGCCACTTGTCGAAGAAGGGCGCCATGTCGCAGGCCAGGTCCTTGATCCGCGGCAGATTGCGCAGCGGCTCCACGGTCAGCGTCCCTTCCAGCGCGACCCGACGCACGTGGGTGCGGCAGGTCCAGCGCGGGCGGCCGTTGACGGTCATGGCGCAGGAGCCGCAAACGCCGACGCGGCAGGCAAAGCGGTATGCCAGGTCCGGCGCCTGGCGGCGTTGCACTTCCGTGACCACGTCCAGAACTGTCTGGTTGTCGCGGGCCGGGACGCGGTAAGTCTCGAAACGACCCTCCGCCTTGCCGCGCCAGATGCGCACGTTCAGCGCGTTTCCCGGCCCTTCGGTCATGCCGGCGCTTTCACGGGTTCCGGGGACCTGCGCGACACGCTGGGCGCCGCCTGCGGCGCGATCGCGACATCGATGCAGGCCGGCGCGCCGCCGGACAGCGCATCGGCGAGTGCGCCCTGGAGCTGCCCGGCCTCGGTCACGTGAAAGCCCCGGCAGCCGAGCGCCTCGGCCGCCTTGTCGTAGCGCGCGCCGGGCAGAAGGTCGCAGCCGATCTTGCGCTGCGCGCCATAGTCCCGGACCTGGATCACCTGCTCGGCGTTCCAGCGCGCGTCGTTGCCGACGATGACGGCGAAGGCGGTCTGCTCCCGCGCCGCCGTTTCGAATTCGCTGAGATGAAAGCCTGCGGTACCATCACCCATCAGGGCGACCAGCGGCGCATCGGGCTGCGCCAGTCTGGCGCCGATGGCATAGGGCAGCGCCGCACCGATGGCGCCGGAGGGCCCGTTGATGATTCGACGGGGAATGCGGGTCGTGGCCTGGATCCACTGACCGAACTCCCCGCCGTCGCAGATCAGGATCGCATCGGCGCTGTCTTGCAAGGCGGACTGCACCACGGCACCGACTTCAGCGGCGTGAATGGCCTGGGTGTGCTCCGGCTCCGTGCGGCAGGCCAGCGCGTCGGCCACCTCCCGGCGCCAGGCGGCGCGCGCCTCTCCGCCACCGCCCGCTGCCGTCAGGGCTGCCGCCACCGGCCCCGGATCGGCAATCGCCGTAAGCTCGAGGCGCCCGCCCAGCGTCTCCTTGGCACGCGTGATGGCGGTGGGGTCAGGGTCAACCAGGATCACGGGTGCGGCAGAAGACTGCGCCAGCCCGCCAAAGCCGGACATGAAGTCGGTCGCTTTACCGAGGAAGAAGAGACAGTCCGCGGTGGCCAGCACCTCGGCAAAGGCGCCCAAAGCCGGATCCCGCAGGCCCCGCGGGCTTTCCAGTGTAATGGCCGGAAGATCGAGCGCCTCGCCAAGCTTCGTCATGCGGTCGCCGCCACGCAGGACGTTCAGGCTGGGGCCGGCGAACAACAAGGGGCGCTCAAAGGCCGCAAGCCGTGCCTGGATCGCTGCCAGCATCTCGGGGTCGGCGCTGCGCACCGGGGCGGCAAAGTCCGCAGAGGTCATCGGCACCGCCGGTCCCGCTTCTGCGTTCAAGACATCGAAGGGCAGCGCGAGATGCACCGGGCCGGGGCGGCCCGCCCTGGCCAGCCGAACGGCTCTCGCAAAGGCCGGGGCGAGGTCGTCGGCATTCTGTACCCGCTCACTGGCCTTCACAAAGGGGCGCGCCGCCGCGCCCTGCGGGAACTCCTGGAAAGCCCCCTTCCCGTCCAGCCCGAGCGGCGAATCACCGGACAGGAAGATCACCGGGCTTTCCGACATAGCGGCGGTGTAGAGCGCGCCCAGGGCATTGCCGAAGCCCGGGGCGGCCGTCACCAGGGCAACGCCGATACGGCCCGAGACCTGTGCGTAGGCATCGGCCATGAAAACCGCTGCGGCCTCGTGACGGCTGTGAACGATGCGGATGCCCGGGTCGATCAGCGCATCGTAGAGCGGCATGATCTGGTTGCCCGAGAGCGAGAAGACCACGTCGACGCCGGCCTGCGCCATGGCGCCCGCCAAATGATCCGCACCGCGCATCGGCACTTGCTCCCTGCACAAAGACTGTTTCGTTCTGCCTATGGCCAGTCTATGCTTTTGCAAATCTCAATCAAGCGCTAACTAAGTTTAGAAAAACAGGAAAAGAAGCATCCGCGGCCCCGCATGGACGTTAAGTCGCTCTACACCCTGATCGCCGCGGCGGACTGCGGCAGCTTCGCAGAAGCCAGCACGCAGCTTGGCCTCTCGCTCTCGGCTGTCAGCCTTCAGTTGCGCGCTCTCGAAGACGAGATCGGCATCACGCTGTTCGACCGCCGCAGCCGGCCGCCGCAGTTGACAGAGGAAGGCCGGGACTTCGTCAGCCGCGCCCGCGACGTGATCGCCCATTGGGAGGCGCTGAGCGAAAGCCTGTCGCGGGATCCGGCGCGGGGTGTCCTGCGGGTCGGCGCGGTGCACACCGCGGTGGCTTCGTCGGTCCCCGCCGCGCTGCGCCGGCTGCAGACGGAGCGGCCCGAGGTTTCCGTACGCCTCACCACCGGGCTCTCGCACGACCTGGAAGAACGGCTGCGCCGCCGCACCCTCGATTGCGCTGTCGTCACGGAGGCGGCACCGGGAGATTCGGACCTCGTCAGTCATCGGGTCTGCAGCGAGCCGCTGGTGCTGATCGCCCACCGCGACATCAAGGGGCGCGACGTCACCAAGGTCATGGCCTCGGAGCCCTATGTACGGTTCAGCCGCCAGGCCCGGGTGGCAAGGCTGATCGACGCGGAGTTGAAGCGGCGCAAGATCGCGGTGACCTCCCGCATGGAGATCGATACGCTGGAAGCGGTCGTCTCTCTGGTGCGTCAGCGCCTGGGGGTCTCCATCGTTCCGGCCGCCGCAGCGGGCAGCGGATTTCCCGAGGACATCCGGGTCCGCTCCTTCGGGTCGCCCCCGGTGCTAAGGCACTTGGCGGTCAGCCTGCGTAGTGACTGCCCGAAGCGACATCTTGTCGCCCCGCTCGTCGAGGCCCTGCGCGGGGTCTACGCGGACGCCGCAGCCGCCTGAAAGGCTGTCAGCACCCCCAAGACCAGCAGCAGTTGCGGCCCTCAAACCCCACGCAACTCAACCTTCTATAAATAATCATTTTCGGTATTTTCAATCTAAAGTAATTAACGCTTTGTCTAGAATTACTGTCGATAGTTCTTGATCAGAAACGCAGGTGAGCGAAGGGATTTTCTCCTCTCACCTGCAGACCGGGAGCTCATCGCCGCCGTCTCCGGCGACCTAGGGCCAAGGATTGGGCCTGGCTGGGCACCCCGCCACCCGCTGGAGCCGACGGGAGAAACGCTACCATGAAGGGCATACTCTTCACCGAGTTTCTGGAGATGGTGGACCAGAAGTTTTCGCCTGAGCTGACCGAGCGCATCATCGACCAGGTCGATGTTCCTTCGGGCTGCGCCTACACCACGATTGGGACCTACGACCACACCGAGCTGGTCCAACTGGTGGTTCAGCTGAGCAAGGAGACCGATACACCGGTCACCGACCTCGTCCGCGCCTATGGGTTCTATCTCTTCGAACGCTTCGTGCGCACCTACCCGCGCTTCTTCTCGGGGATCAAGGACGCTTTCACCTTCCTTGAAGGCGTGGAGAGCATCGTTCACGCAGAGGTCCGCAAGCTCTACACCGATTCAAAGCCGCCTATGATCACGGCCACGCGCCAGGGCGACGACAAACTTGAAGTCATCTACGAGTCGCAGCGCTGCCTTGGCGATGCCGCGCACGGCCTGATCCTGGGCTGTGTCGACTACTTCGGCGAGAAGATGAGCGTCGAACGCCAGGACATCGACGACAGCGGCAGCAGCGTCCGGTTCCTGCTTACAAGAGCGTCTTAGAACCATGGATACGGACGTTCTCAAGAAGCGTCTGGCGCGCGAGAAGATTGCGCGACGGCAGGCTGAGTCTTTGCTGGAGACCAAGAGCCGCGACCTCTACCTGGCCAGCGAGCAGGTCTCCAAGTCGGCGCAGCTCATCAAGGCTCAGTCGCAGCAGCTCCAGGCGGTTCTCGACCACGCCATGGCTTCGATCTTCCTGGTCGACGAGAAGGATCAGATCGTCCGCGCCAACCGCGTGGCCGAACTGACCTTCGAAGTGTCCAAGGAAGAGATGCTGGGAACCGACTTCTTTGAGCTCTTCAGCCCGGAGACCCGCGAAGCGGCACGTGGATACGATGCCGTTTCGGAGCTCCACCAGGAACTGAACACCTCGGACAAGTCCATCGAGTCCGTGGGCCAGCGCAAAGGTGGTGCGACCTTCCCAATGGAGCTGGCCATCACCCAGCTTGATATGGATGGCAGCACCTTCACGGTCTGGATCCTGAAGGACGTCTCCGCCCGCAAGGAAGCCGAGGAAAGGCGGGCTAAGCTGGAACAGGAACTGAGCCAGACGCAGAAACTGGAGTCGCTCGGCACCCTTGCGAGCGGCATCGCCCATGAGATCAACACGCCGGTTCAGTACGTCAGCGACAACGGCCACTTTCTGAAAGACGCCTTCACCGATCTGATGAAGGTGCTGGAAGCGCAGGAGACGCTGCTGCAGGCCGCCGAAGCTGCCGGCGTCCTGGGCGACGAGATCGCCGCGGTGAAGGCCTGCAAGGACGACGCCGACATCGACTTCCTGAAAGAGGAGGTTCCCACCTCCATCGCGCAGGGCCTGGACGGCGTTGCGCGGATCAGCAAGATCGTCACCGCGATCAAGGAGTTCTCGCACCCGGGCACCGCGGAAAAGAGCCTTGTCGATCTGAACAAGGCCATCGACACCACCCTGACGGTCGCCCGCAACGAGTGGAAGTACATCGCCGAGGTGGAAACCAAGTTCGCAGACAATCTGCCCATGGTGCCCTGCCTGCCGGGCGAGCTGAACCAGGTCATCCTGAATATGGTGATCAACGCGGCCCACGCGATCGAAAGCCTGAACAAGGAGGACCTGGGCAAGATCACCATCGAGACATTGCAGCGCGGCAAGATGGCCGAAATCCGCATCAGCGATACCGGTTGCGGCATCTCCGACGAACACAAAAAGCAGATCTTCGACCCCTTCTTCACGACCAAGGGCGTCGGCAAGGGGACCGGTCAAGGCCTGTCGATCGCCTACAGCAGCATCACGCAAAAGCACGACGGAACCATCTCGGTGGAATCCGAGGTCGGCGTCGGCACCACATTCATCATTCATCTGCCGGTTGGGGAGGCCGAAGCCCTGAAGGAGGCTGTCTAGATGAAGCCGAGAGTTCTCTTCGTCGACGACGAAAGCAACATCCTTCAGGGCCTTCGGCGCATGCTGCGCAGCATGCGTAACGAGTGGGCCATGGACTTCGCCGAGGGCGGCGAGGAGGCACTGAAACTGCTTGAGGGGGAAAGCTACGATGTGCTTGTCACGGACATGAAAATGCCCGGAATCGGGGGCGCGGAACTGCTGGACCAGGTGGCGGAGCGTTATCCGCAGATGTTGCGCTTCATCCTGTCCGGGGAGGCCGACACCGAGGCGACATTCCGCACGGTCGTAACCAGCCACCAGTTCTTTCCGAAGCCATCGAACAGCGAACGGATTGTCGCGGTCATCAGCCATTGTCTGCAGCGGCGCAGCGAGCTCGAGAGCATCGACACGGGGGCGCTGGTGACCGGCGTTCGGTGTCTCGCCACTTCGCGGAGCACCTTCGATGCCCTTGCCGCGCTCCTGGACTCGGAATCTGCGACCATCGATCAGGCGGTGGAGCTCTTCGCCGATGAGCCGGCACTCGCCGCAAAGGTGATGCAGCTCGCAAACTCCGCCTACTTCGGGATCGGCGATCCGGTGTTCAGTCCCAAGGCGGCTGCGAACCTGCTGGGCTGGGACGTCCTGCGTGCCTTGCTCGTGAACGAGTCCTTCGTCTCGCCCTATCCTTCGGGACCTTGCCGCACGACCTACGAGCAGGCGATCGCTCAGGCACGCAGCGTCAGCGAACTGTCCGCCTGGATCGCAGAGCAGCGGGGGGCCTCCCCTCACGTGCTTGAACAGGCCCGTCTCGCCGGCCTGCTCCACAATCTCGGCCGTCTGCTGCTCTGCGATCAGGCCTGCGACGACTACGCGCGCGTCGTCACCCTGGTCGACGAGGGCAAGAGCCTGGAAGAGGCCGAGCGGAGCATCTTTGCCGCGTCCCACGCGGTGTTTGGGGCCTACCTGGCCGCCGCCTGGGGCATGCCCCCGGCGGTCGTCGAGGCGATCCGCCACCATCGCCAGCCCGGTGCCTCCCAGCAAGGCGACGATGCGCGGCTGCCGCTTCTGGCCGTCCATTCTGCGCTCGGCATTGTCAGCGCCTGCGACGCCGGAGAGCCGGCAAACACGGTCGCCGCACGCCTGGACACGGAATTCCTTGGCCAGGAAGGCTGCGTCGAAAGTATTGCCGACTGGACCGAAGGCTGGCGCCGGCTCGGGAGCGCTGCGTGAGCGAAAAGGTCCTCTTCGTCGACGACGACCCGCAGATCCTGAGCGCCTTCAAGCGCGGTCTGCGCAAGCGGTTCGACCTGAAGACCGCCGAAGGGGGCGCGGCCGGCCTGGAGATGATCGACCAGCATGGCCCCTTTGCTGTCGTGGTCAGCGACCAGCAGATGCCGGAGATGGACGGCATCAGCTTTCTGCGCCAAGTCAAGCAGAAGACCCCGCTGACTGTGCGCATGATGCTGACCGGCAATGCCGATCAGAAAACAGCCATGGACGCCGTCAACGAAGGCCACATCTTCCGCTTCCTGACCAAGCCCTGTGGCCCGGACGACCTGGCCGTCGCAGTGGAAGCGGCGCAGCAGCAGTACCGGCTGATCGCCGCCGAACGGGAACTGCTGGAGAAGACCCTGGCCGGCAGCATCAAGGTTCTGGTCGATGTGCTCTCCCTGAACGACCCGGAGGCGTTCAAGGAGACGGCCCGGCTGCAGCTCTGGGCGCGCATGCTGTCGCGCTTCATGAAGCTGAGCGACGGCTGGGCTCTGAACATGACCATCATGCTGCACGGAATCGGCCGCATCACCCTGCCCAGGGAAGTGAGCCAGAAGCTGCGCGACGGCGAGACGCTGAGCGACGTCGAAGCCGAGATGCTGGCGCGGACGCCGGAGACCGCCCGCGACCTGATCAAGAACATCCCCCGGCTCGACGCCGTCGCGGAAGCCGTCTACTACCAAGCCGCCGGCTTCGACGGCAGCGGCTTTCCCGGCGGCGGCAAGACAGGCGAGGCGCTGCCGCGGGAGGCACGGATCCTGCGCGTACTCTCCGACCTGGCGCGGGCGACAACAGGCGAATGGCCCAGCCGCACGGCCTTCGAGACCCTGGCCAGGGAGCGCGCGCAGTACGACCCTGAGATCCTGAAGGCGGCCCAGGCCTGCTTGCTCCCCGAGGAAGACAGCGGCGGCACCGCGTCAGCCGAGCCGGAGGTTCAGCAGGTCGAGCTCTTCCAGCTCAAGGAATCCCACAAGCTGGCCGCCGACGTGGTCACCGAAACCGACGTCCTGGTCCTCGCCAGCGGGCACCGCCTCTCCCCGGCCATGATCGAGAAGCTTAAGCAGTACAACAAACTAAAGAAGCTGAAGCAGCCGATCTCGGTCATCGAGGTGGACGACGATGCCGAAGGGGCCGCTGAAGAGGCAGAATAGGCCCTTCGCGTCCGCATGGCGGGGCTGCACGCGGCGCCGTCGCGCCGATCCCTGTTACCCACAGCAAAAAGGGTTGAGGCCCGGACGGGGCCCAGGCATGAACGTCGGGTCATGCTGATCCGGCCCTTTCGATTCGCAAGCCGACATGGAACCCCTCTGCTGGTGGGACCGCCCCAGGCCGCCTCCGACGCTGCGGGGTGCGCGTGAGCGATCAGAAAGCGCTGATACTCAAAGACGTCTTCGGATTCGACAGCTTCCGCCCGGGTCAGGCGCAGATCATCGACACCCTGCTGGCCGGGCGTTCGGCGCTCGCCGTCATGCCGACCGGGGCCGGGAAATCACTCTGCTTTCAGGTGCCGGCCCTGGCGCGGGGCGGCCTGACCATCGTGGTCTCGCCGCTGGTGGCCCTGATGCAAGATCAGGTCGCCGCGTTGCGTCTGGCCGGGGTCGCGGCGGAAACCATCAATTCGGCGCGCCCGCGCGCCGACAACGTCGACTCCTGGCGGCGCGTTGCCGCAGGGGAAACCCGCCTGCTCTACCTGGCGCCCGAACGCCTGATGACAGAGCGCATGCTGGCCGCCCTCAAGCGGCTGGACGTCCGGCTCATCGCCGTCGACGAAGCGCACTGCATCTCCCAATGGGGACCGGCCTTCCGCCCGGAGTACGAGGACCTGGCGCAGCTGCGGGAGATCTTTCCCGAGGTTCCGATTGCGGCCCTGACGGCGACGGCCGACGCCACCACGCGAAGTGACATCGTCGACAAGCTCTTCGGCGGAGACGCCGAAAGCTTCGTGCTGGGCTTCGACCGCCCGAACCTGCAGCTCGGCGTCGAGGTGAAGCGGCAGTGGAAGAGTCAGTTGCTGGCGTTTCTCCAGTGCCACCACGGCGTCAGCGGCATCGTCTACTGCCTGTCCCGGCGCAAGACCGAGGAAGCCGCAGCATTTCTGGTGGAGAACGGCATCAAGGCCCTGGCCTATCACGCCGGGATGGACAAGGAGGCGCGGGATGCAAACCAGAACGCCTTCATGACCGAGGATGGCGTGGTGATGGTCGCGACCATTGCGTTCGGGATGGGCATCGACAAACCGGATGTGCGCTTCGTCTTCCACTGCGACCTGCCAGCCTCCGTGGAGGCCTACTACCAGGAAATCGGCCGCGCCGGCCGCGACGGCCTGCCCGCCGAAGCGCAGATGCTCTACGGCCTGGACGACATCCGCATGCGCCGGGTTTTCATCGAGCAGGAAGAGAGCAGCGACGACCGGCGCAGGCGCGAGCACCAGCGTCTCGACGCCCTGATCGGCTACTGCGAGTCCCCCACCTGCCGGCGGCGCCTGCTGCTGAACTACTTCGGCGAAGACCTGGAACCCTGTGGCAACTGCGACATCTGCCGCAACCCGGTGGATCTCAGCGACGGGACTGCGGAGGGCCGGCAGATCCTGGCTGTCATCGAGCAGACCGGCCAGCGCTTCGGCGTCGCCCATATCGTCGACATCCTACGCGGCACGGCGACCGAGAAGGTGGTGAAGTCCGGGCACGACCAGCTTGCCGGCTTCGGCGCCGGGGCGGAGGGCAAGAAGGAGGCCTGGCGCTCCCTGATCCGCCAGCTTGTGGCCGCCGGTTTCCTGCAGCTCGATATTGCCGGATACGGTGGCCTCAAGATCACCGCCAAAGGCCGCAACCTCCTGGCCGGCGCCGAAGCCTTCCACTACCGCCCGGACCGGGTGGCCGCACACGGCCGCAAACCGCGAGCCCGGAAGCAGACGCCGGAAACCGCCTTGACGGCGGAGGAGAACTCCCTGCTCGGCCGGCTCAAGGAACTGCGCCTGCGCCTCGCCAAGGAGCGCGGTGTCCCCGCTTATGTCATCTTCCCCGACAAGGCCCTGACCGACATGGCCCGGCGGCGCCCGCGCAGCCACAGCGAGTTCGCCGCCGTCAACGGCGTCGGCACCGCCAAGCTGCGGGACTTCGCCGACGTCTTTCTCGGCGAAATCGCCAACGCCGGCTGAGGCAGGCGAGATCTTGGGCTGAGCAACTTGGAGCGGGAGTGCTGTTTGACCTCGTGCTTCGAGACGCTTCGCTCCTCAGCATGAGGTCAAACAGCTAAGCTCCACGCCTCGTCCTGAGGAGGCCTGAAAGGCCGTCTCGAAAGACGTAGTGGACTCCCTCGACCAACGCCTCACTGTCCCCTAGGCGACGGAGCTTTCGACGTCTCCCGCCAGGCCGCCGAGGCGCTCGATGAAGGCGGCGACCTCGGCTACCCCCTGCCCCGCCTTCACCTGGGCGAAGACGAAGGGCCGCTCGCCGCGCATCTTCTTGGCATCGCGGTCCATGACGCCAAGATCCGCGCCCACCAACGGCGCCAGGTCCGTCTTGTTGATCACCAGCAGGTCGGAACGGGTGATCCCCGGCCCGCCCTTGCGCGGGATCTTGTCGCCGGCGGATACGTCGATGACGTAGATGGTGATATCGGCCAGTTCCGGGCTGAAAGTGGCCGCCAGATTGTCGCCGCCGGACTCGATCAGCACCAGGTCCAGCTCGGGAAACTGCGTGCGCAGGTCGGCGACGGCGGCCAGGTTGATGGAGGCGTCTTCGCGGATGGCCGTATGCGGGCAGCCGCCCGTCTCCACCCCGACAATCCGCTCCGGCGGCAGCGCGCCCGAACGGGTCAGGAACTCCGCATCTTCGCGCGTATAGATGTCGTTGGTGATGGCGGCGATGTCGTAGCGCTGCGAAAGCGTCTTGCAGAGCGCGTCCATCAGCGCCGTCTTGCCGGAGCCCACCGGCCCGCCGATACCGACCCGCAAAGGGCCTGTCTGTGCTGTGGTCATGATCGGAACAACCTCGTGTACTGGGTTTCATGTTTCATTGCCGCCAGGTCGGCCAGGACGGAAGCACCGCCGAGATCCTCCAGCGGCATGGTCTGTGCCAGTGCCGCGGTCTCGGCAATGGCTGGCTCCAGCGCCGCCGTCACGCGCTGCCCGTCGCTCTGGCCGAGCGGGATGAGACGCACCCCGGCGGAAACGATGTTGGCGGCAAAGCCGTGCAGGTAGGCGTGGAGGCTGGCGGCCAGCGGCAAACCATGTCCGGCCGCCGCAACGGCCACCACGACCGGATAAGGCAGCGGCCCCGCCGCAACCGACAGCAGACGGTCGAGCGCGGCACAAGGCCAAGCGTCGCGGGTGGCCTCGGCAAAGGCGCGGCCTTGCGCGGTCGTTTCCAGGTGACGCTCAGACGATGCGACAAAAGCCGCCGCCAATATGCTGACTTTCCACACTTTCTCCGGATCATCCGCGGCCTCAAAGGCATGGCGGAAGAGGCAGGCATCGTTGCGTCCGGAGCCGAGCAGCAACAGGTCCCGCAGCCAAGCCTCCAGCGCCGCCGCATCGGTCACCGCGCCGTTCTCGACGGCATACTCCAGGCCGTGCGAGTAGCTGAAGGCGCCCACAGGGTAGGACGGCGACAGCCAGGTCATCAGGCGGTAAAGCCCGGCGTGATCGAGTGGTTCAGTCATGCCCCTGCCCGCCATGCCCGTGCCCGCCATGCCCGTGACCATGTGTTCGGCCGTGACCGTAGGCGCCGCCTTCGGGACTGAAGGGCGCTTCGATCCGTTCCGTGCGCGCGCCCAGCTTCTGCAGCATCTCCAGGATCACATGATCCTCACGGATGCGCAGCCGGTCGCCCAGCAACTGGGTCGGCAGATGACGGTTGCCGAGATGCCAGGCGATGCGCAGCAGGTCGGCGCCAGGGCCGGCCCGGACCTCGATCAGGCGTTCGGGCGCCGCCACCACAGCGACCGTTCCACCTTCCTCCAGTACCAGGCCGTCGCCGTCCGACAGCGCCATGGCTTCGGGCAGATCCAGCAGAAACTCGACGCCCGCCTCGCCTTTCATGACGATTCGGCGGCGGTGGCGCGCGTCGAAATCCAGGCGCACCGCATCGCAGGCCTCCGCCGGGGACCAGGTTCCGGCCGCGCGCACGGTGGTCGCTCTTTGCATCGCGCCGGCGCCTAGAACAGGAAGTAGCGCTGCGCCATGGGCAGCACCTCCGCCGGCTCGCAGGTCAGCAGCGTGCCGTCGGCCCGCACCTCGTAGGTCTCAGGATCGACTTCCACGTCAGGCGTGTAGTCGTTCAGCACCATGTCTTTCTTTGTCACTTTGCGGATACCGGAGACCGGCACGACCTGGCGGGAGAGCCCGAGCAGCCGTCCCGCGTCGCCCTCTGCCGCCGCCTGGGAAACGAAAGTGACGGCGCTTTCGGTCATGGCCTTGCCGAAGCCGGCGAACATGGGGCGGTAGTGGACCGGCTGCGGCGTCGGGATCGAGGCGTTGGGATCGCCCATGGCCGCCGCGGCGATGCTGCCGCACTTCAGCACCAGATCCGGCTTCACGCCGAAGAACATGGGCTTCCAGAGCACGAGATCGGCCAGCTTGCCCACCTCGATGGAGCCCACCGAGTCGGCGATGCCGTGGGTCAGCGCCGGGTTGATGGTGTACTTGGCGATGTAGCGCTTGACCCGAAAGTTGTCGTTCCGGTCACTGTCTTCCGGCAGGGTGCCGCGCTGTTTCTTCATCTTGTCGGCGGTCTGCCAAGTACGGATGATCACTTCCCCCACGCGCCCCATGGCCTGACTGTCGGAGGCGATCATGGAAAAGGCGCCGAGGTCGTGGAGGATGTCCTCGGCGGCGATGGTCTCCCGTCGGATGCGGCTTTCCGCGAAGGCCAGGTCCTCCGGGATCTTGGGGTCCAGATGGTGGCAGACCATCAGCATGTCGAGATGCTCGTCCACCGTGTTCACCGTGAAGGGCCGCGTCGGGTTGGTGGACGACGGCAGGACGTTGGTCTCGCCGCAGACCTTGATGATGTCCGGCGCATGGCCGCCGCCGGCCCCTTCGGTGTGAAAGGCGTGGATGGTGCGCCCCTTGAAGGCGGCCACGGTGTTCTCGACGAAACCGGACTCGTTCAGGGTGTCGGTATGGATGGCCACGCCGATGTCCATTTCCTCGGCCACCGAAAGACAGGTGTCGATGGCCGCCGGCGTGGTCCCCCAGTCCTCGTGCAGCTTCAGTGCACAGGCGCCAGCGGCGATCTGTTCGCGCAGGGCATCCGGCTTGGTGGCATTGCCCTTGCCGAAGAAGCCGAGGTTCATGGGAAAGCCCTCGGCAGCCTGCAGCATGCGCGCGATGTGCCAGGGCCCGGGCGTCGCCGTGGTGGCGTTGGTCCCCTCGGCGGGCCCGGTGCCGCCGCCCAGCATGGTGGTGACGCCGGAGTAGAGCGCGTCCTCCATCTGCTGCGGGCAGATCCAGTGAATGTGCGCGTCGATCCCACCCGCCGTGAGGATGCGCCCCTCGCCCGCGATCGCCTCGGTGCCCGGGCCTACGACGATGTCGACGCCGGGCTGCACATCCGGGTTCCCGGCCTTGCCGATGGCGGCGATGCGCCCGTCCTTCAGACCCACGTCGGCCTTCACGATGCCCCAGTGGTCGACGATCAGCGCGTTGGTGATGACCGTGTCGACGGCGCCCTGGGCACGGCTGGCCTGGGCCTGGCCCATACCGTCGCGGATCACCTTGCCGCCGCCGAACTTGATTTCTTCTCCGTAAGTTGTCTTGTCTTCCTCGACTTCGATGACAAGCTCGGTGTCGGCCAGGCGCACCCGGTCCCCGACCGTGGGGCCGAACATGGCGGCATAGGCGGCGCGGTCGATTTTCTGCGGCATGGCGCTAGCCCTCCCTGTCTTCGGTGAGGGGGCCGTTGATCTTGGCGTTGAAGCCGTAGACCCGGCGCGCGCCCGCATAGGGGATCAGGCTGACCTCGCGGCTCTGGCCGGGCTCGAAGCGCACGGCGGTTCCCGCGGCGATGTCGAGCCGGCGGCCCAGGGCCTTGTCGCGGTCGAAGACCAGCGCCTCGTTGGTCTCGTAGAAATGATAGTGGGAGCCGACCTGGATCGGGCGGTCGCCGCTGTTGGCGACCATCAGGGTGATCGCCTCCCGCCCTTCGTTCAGGGTGATGTCGCCCTCGGCGACCATGATTTCTCCGGGAATCATCGCGCGCCCTCCCTAGCGGATCGGCTGGTGCACGGTCACCAGCTTGGTGCCGTCGGGAAAGGTGGCCTCCACCTGGATCTCGTGGATCATCTCGGCGACGCCCTCCATCACCTGATCGCGGCCGAGGACCGTGCCGCCGTCGCGCATGAGGTCGGCCACCGGGCGCCCGTCCCGCGCGCCCTCCACCACGAAGTCGGAGATCAGCGCGATAGCCTCCGGATAGTTCAGCTTGCACCCGCGACCCAGGCGGTTGCGCGCCACCATGGCGGCCATGGCCACCAGCAGCTTGTCCTTTTCACGCGGCGTCAGGTTCACGTCTTACTCCCTTAATTTTTCTCATTTTTCTTCAAAGTTGCCAAAGGCGGGGAAGGTACGGCGGCAGGCCTGCCAGAGCCGCCCGCGCCGCCGCCCAGAAACCGCCGAAACTCTGGCGCACCGCCCGGGCCTCGCCGATGAAGCGCCCGACCACGAGACCGTTCACCGCCGTCAGCGCATGCTGCGCCTCGGCGGCTTCCGCCGGCAGGAGATCGCGCAGCGCCGGAAGATGGCTCGCCGCATCGTCGGCTGCATAGATCATCGAGGCGAAAGCCGTTGCCCCACCGAGACAGGCCGGCGATGTCAACGGCGCGGCAAGGTCACCGTCCATGTGCAGGGCATCGGCCCAGACCAGCGTGCCGTCGCGACTCACGCGCCAGGCATCGTGGATCAATCCCCGGGCAAGCTGCTCGCCGGAGGCACGGCGGCCGAAGACCAGAAACTCGCCGGCCAGTACCCGGCTGCCCGCTGCCAGGTCCAAGGTGGTGCGCCGCCTGAGGCGCGCGCCGTCGAACAGGATGGTTTCCTGCGGCAACCACTCCAGCCAGCAGCCCGCTTCGGCTGTCAGCGCAACGTCGATGCGGCTGTCGGCGCCGGTCGAACGGTAGACCTTCTCGGCCGCCTGGGGATAAACCCGCGCCCGCGCGCCCTGCCCCGCCGTAACGGCGATGTCCAGCCGGTCGCCGCCGACGATGCCGCCCGAGGTGGTGATCAGGCAGGCCTCCAGGATGTCGCCCCGCGCGGGGCGCGGCAGGCGCAGCGACAGCGGGTCGCGCTGATAGAGATCCGCCGGGCGGGTCGCACCGTCCAGGTGCCGTAGCGATAGCGCCGCCTCGCCGTGCACTGCCGGACGCCGCAGCGGTACGACGGACCCCGCCCCCCGGTCCAACGGGACAGCCGCAGCCTCACACGGCGATGTAGCGACGGACATCGGCCTCCACCATCTCCTCACCCCGACCCGTCAGAACGATCTCCCCGCGATCCATCACCGCATAGCTGTCGGCCAGGTCCCTTGCGAATTCAAGATACTGTTCGACGAGCAGAATGGCCATATCGCCGCGCCCGGCGAGCAGGCGGATGACCCGCTCGATGTCCTTGATGATCGAGGGCTGGATACCCTCGGTGGGCTCGTCCAGGATCAGCAGGCGCGGGCGCATCACCAGGGCCCGCGCGATGGCAAGCTGCTGCTGCTGGCCGCCGGAAAGATCGCCGCCGCGCCGCCGCAGCATGTCTTTCAGGACGGGAAAGAGCTCGAAGATCTCGTCTTCGATGAAGCGCTCGGTTCGCCGCAGGGCCGCATAGCCGCTGCGCAGGTTCTCTTCCACCGACAGCAGCGGAAAGATCTCGCGGCCCTGGGGCACAAAGGCGATGCCGCGCCGCGCCCGCTGGTGCGGCGGCAGACCGTCGAGCGCCTCGTCCTCCCAGGTGATCGAGCCGCTCTTCACCGCCTGCTGGCCGGCAATGGCCCGCAGCAGAGACGTCTTGCCCACACCGTTGCGGCCGAGAACACAGGTGACCGCCCCCTTGGCGGCCGTCAGGCTGACCTTCCGCAGCGCCTGGCTGGCGCCGTAGAAGAGATCGATGTCCTGGACCTTCAGCACAGCGCGTGTCTCCTCACCGGCCGAGGTAGACTTCGATGACGTCGCGGTTGTCCTGCAGGCTCTCCAGCGAACCCTCGGCCAGGACCGAGCCCTCATGCAGCACCGTGACGTGGCAGTCGAGGGCGCGAATGAATTCCATATCGTGTTCCACCACCACGACGGAATGGGAGCGCGCAATCTCCTGCAGCATCTCCGCGGTCTTGGCGGTTTCCGCGTCGGTCATGCCCGCCGCCGGCTCGTCCACCAGCAGCAGGTCCGGGTCCTGCATCAGCAGCATGCCGATCTCCAGCCACTGCTTCTGACCGTGGGAGAGGCTGCCGGCGAGTTGCCTGCGCTGATCCTGCAGGGCGATGCGCTCCAGAACCGCATCGATCCGCGCCTCCTGATCGGCGGCGAGGCGGGACAGCAGGCTGGCAAGGACGCCCCGGTTGCCCTTCAGCGCCAGTTCCAGGTTGTCCAGGACGCTGTGGCTTTCGAAAACCGTCGGCTTCTGGAACTTGCGGCCGATCCCCAGATTGGCGATTGCCGCCTCGTCCAGCTTTGTCAGGTCGGTCTCGCCCTGGAAGAAGACCTGACCGCTGTCCGGCCGGGTCTTGCCCGTAATCACGTCCATCATCGTGGTCTTGCCGGCGCCGTTGGGGCCGATGATGGCGCGCAGTTCGCCCGCCAGCACATAGAGGCTGAGACCGTTCAGCGCTTTGAAGCCGTCAAAGCTGACGGTGACACCGTCCATGTAGAGGATCGTGTCGGCCGCCGCGCGCACCGCCGCCGGCACCTCTGTCAGCTGCGAAGGCTCGACCTCCGCCGGCGCCATCTCCGGCGCGGCTTCGCTCATTGCCTGCCTCCGGCGACCCGCGCCAGCAGGGGTACACGCGCCGACACCTGCTCCAGCGAGCCGATGATTCCCTTGGGCATGAAGACGGTGACGGCGATGAAGAGGCCGCCGAGGAAGAACAGCCAGATTTCCGGCGCTGCCCCGGTCAGGTAGGTCTTGGCGTAGTTCACCAGGACCGCTCCCAGGATGGCGCCGTGCAGGTAGCCACGCCCGCCGACGGCCACCCAGATGACGATCTCGATGGAGTTGGCCGGGGAGAACTCGCTGGGGTTGATGATGCCGACCTGGGGTACGTAGAGCGCCCCGGCGATGCCGGCCAGCATGGCCGAGAGTACGAAGACGAAGAGCTTGTAGAATTCGACCCGGTAGCCGAGGAAGCGGGTACGGCTCTCGGCATCGCGGATGGCGATCAGCACGCGGCCAAGTTTCGAGCCGACGATCCAGCGGCAGAGCAGATAGGCGAGCGCAAGGGCCAGCGCCGAGGTTGCGAAGAGCGCCGCGCGGGTGCCGTCGGACTGCAGGTCGAAGCCGAGCAGGTCCTTGAAGTCGGTAAGACCGTTGTTACCACCGAAGCCCATGTCGTTGCGGAAGAAGGCCAGCAGGAGGGCGAAGGTCATGGCCTGGGTGATGATGGAGAGGTAGACCCCGGTAACGCGAGAGCGGAAGGCGAGCCAGCCGAAGACCAGCGCCAGAAGGCCCGGCACCAGCACCACCATCAGCATGGCGAAGGGAAAGGAGTCGAAGCCGTACCAGTACCAGGGCAGTTCCTTCCAGTTCAGGAAGACCATGAAATCCGGCAGGACGGGATGGCCGTAGACCCCGCGGTCACCGATCTGGCGCATCAGGTGCATGCCCATGGCATAGCCGCCCAGGGCAAAGAAGGCGCCGTGACCGAGGCTCAGGATCCCGCAGTAGCCCCAGATCAGATCGACGGAGAGGGCCAGCAGGGCAAAGCAGAGATACTTGCCCAGCAGGCTCACCAGATAGGTGGGGACGTGAAAGACCGAGTCCTGCGGCACCGCCAGATTCAGCAACGGGACCAGCACCCCGGCGGCCAGCAGCAGGCCGAGGGTTATCTTCGCGCCGAGGGGCGAAAGCAGGCGGCCATGGTCGTTGGAGAGCAGCACGGCGTCAGTTCTCCACCGCGCGGCCGCGCAGGGCGAAGAGGCCGCGCGGACGTTTCTGGATGAAGAGGATGACCACGACCAGCACCAGGATCTTGCCGAGCACGGCGCCGGCATAGGGTTCCAGGAACTTGTTCACCAGCCCCAGGGAGAAGGCCCCCACCAGGGTGCCCCAGAGGTTGCCGACGCCGCCGAAGACCACGACCATGAAGCTGTCGATGATGTAGCCCTGCCCCAGGTTGGGACTGACGTTGTCGATCTGGCTCAGGGCCACGCCGGCCATCCCGGCGATGCCGGAGCCGAGCCCGAAGGTCATGGCATCGACCCAGCCGGTGCGGATGCCCATGGACGAGGCCATGGGGCGGTTCTGGGTCACCGCACGCATCTGCAGGCCGTAGCTGGAAAAGCGGATCAATGCCATTAGGAGGGCGAAGACCACCAGGGCGAAAACGATGATCCAGAGCCGGTTGTAGGTCAGCGTCAGGCCGCCGGCCACTTCCCAGGCGCCGCTCATCCAGGAGGGGTTCCCCACCTCCCGATTGGTCGGCCCGAAGATGCTGCGCACAAGCTGCTGGAGGATCAGGCTGAGCCCCCAGGTGGCAAGCAGGGTCTCCAGCGGGCGTCCGTAGAGGAAGCGGATGATGCCGCGCTCGATGCCGATGCCCACCAGGCCGGTGACCAGGAAGCCGGCCGGAATGGCGACCGCCAGGGAATAGTCGAAGGCGCCGGGGAAGGAGGTACGGAAGACTTCCTGCACCACGAAGGTCGTGTAGGCCCCCAGCATCACCATCTCGCCGTGGGCCATGTTGATGACGCCCATGACCCCGAAGGTGATCGCCAGGCCGATGGCCGCCAGCAGCAGCACGGAGCCCAGACTGATGCCCTGGAAGATGCTGGCGAGAAACCTGTTGAACTCCAGCGCCCGCTCGATGGTGGCGAGGGTCTCCTGCGCTGCGGCGCGCACCGCCGCGTCGCTCTCCAGGGGTGCCCCTGCATCGTCATTGCGCAGGACACCGGCCACTACGGCGCGGACATCGGGATCGGTGAAGTCCGCCAGGGTCTGCAACGCGGCGACACGCAGCGCGCTGTCCTCGGCGTTGACGAGGCGCGTGGCCGCCAGCGCACGCCTGAGGCGCTCGGCAACCCTAGCATTCTCCTCGCTCGCCAGCGCCGCCTCCAGCGGAGCGACCATCTCCGCCGGCGCGGAGCGGAAGACCGCATCGGCAGCGCGCATCCGCGCAGCCGGATCAGCGCTGCCCAGGGTCAGCCCGCCGAGGGCGGCCTTCACGACCTGGCGCAGGCGATTGTTGATTCTGACCTTGCGCAGTTTGCGCTTGCCAAGCTCGCCCGCGGCCTCGCCGGTGACGGCATCGAAGATGCGGTAGCCTTTGCCCGCCTCTTCGCCGATCACCATGCGGTCATCGGCCTTGACCTGAAACAGCTGCCCATCGAGGTAGGCTTCAAGGATGGGCAGCGCCCGTTCATGACCGCCGGCGGCCAGGCTCTCCACCGCCGCAGCCTTGGTTTCGTTGGATTTCTCGGTGAGGGCCTGAAGGTCCTGAAGCAGATCCGCCCGCGCCGCCGCCGGCAGCAAGACGGCCAGCGCGACGGCGACAAGCGATATCCTCAAGACCTTACGAAACACAGGCACCACCCGAACAAGGGTCACAGAACAGAAGGGGGAGACGGCGGGCGCCTCTCCCCCCTCGCAAGCAGGCTAGTTGGTCGCGTAGGTCGGCGCCTCGCAGTTGCCGCAGACCCAGGGATAGGTCCAGTCGGCGGTCAGCTTGGAGCTTTCCGGAATGAAGTCGCTCCAGGCATCGCCCACCACTTCCTTGTCGGTCGACCAGACGGTTTCGATCATGCCGTCATCCTGGATCTCACCGATCAGCACGGGCTTGGAGAGGTGATGGTTGGCGTTCATCACCGCCGTACCGCCGGTGAGGTTGGGCACGGTCTGGCCGTACATGGCCTGCCGCACGGCGTTGACCTCGGTGGTGCCGGCCTGCTTCACCGCCTGGGTCCACATCTTGAAGCCGATGTAGGTGGCCTCCATGGGATCGTTGGTGACCCGGTCCTCGTCGCCGATGAAGGCGTGCCACTGCTCGATGAAGCCGTCGTTCACGTCGGCCTCGACGCTCATGAAGTAGTTCCAGGCCGCGAGATGGCCGACCAAGGGTCCGGTATCGAGACCGGCAAGCTCCTCCTCCCCGACGGAAAAAGCCACCACCGGGATCTCCTCGGCGGCAATGCCCTGGTTGCCCAGTTCCTTGTAGAAGGGCACGTTGGCATCGCCGTTGATGGTGGAGACCACGGCCGTCTTCTTGCCCTGGGAGGCGAACTCCTTCACATCGGCGACAATGGTCTGCCAGTCGGAATGGCCGAAGGGCGTGTAGTTCTCCATGATGTCCGCATCGGAGACGCCCTTCTCGTTCAGGAAGGCGCGCAGGATCTTGTTGGTGGTGCGCGGATAGACGTAGTCGGTGCCCAGCAGCACGAAGCGCTCAGCGCCGCCGCCGTCCTCGCTCATCAGGTATTCGACCGCCGGGATGGCCTGTTGGTTCGGCGCCGCACCGGTGTAGAAGACGTTGCGGGAACTTTCCTCGCCCTCGTACTGCACGGGATAGAAGAGCAGGCCGTTGAGCTCTTCGAAGACCGGCAGCACGGACTTGCGCGAAACCGAGGTCCAGCAGCCGAAGACCACGTCGACCTGCTCCTTCTCCAACAGCTCGCGCGCCTTCTCGGCAAACAGCGGCCAGTCGGAGGCCGGGTCGACCACCACCGCCTCGACCTGCTTGCCGAGCAGGCCGCCGCTCTTGTTGAGGTCGTCGACCATCATCAGGACGGTGTCCTTCAGCGTGGTCTCCGAGATCGCCATGGTTCCGGAAAGTGAATGGAGCACGCCGACTTTGATGACGTCGTCGGCCGCCTGGGCCGCTGCGCCGCCGGCGAGAACGGCTGCCATGGCCGCAGCGCTCATCGCCCCCCTGATCACGGATTTCATTGAGATCACTCCGCTAGAGTTGATGTTGCACCGCAAAATATTGCTGAATTGCGACAAGCAATGTCAAGATTGAATAGTTATCTTTATTGATCTCTCTGAGATTCTTTTTTCATTCTACTTGCTAAATACAATAACGTATCGCGCAGAGACATAACATTGCCTCCACGTGACTTCCGTCAGACCTCTGACGAGCGCCTCCGGTCCCGCGCCGCCGGCAGCCAATCCCTTGACCCCTTCTGCGACAGCGCCTATGGGCACTGGTGCGGATCGCAAGCTCCGCTGGAGGCTGATGTTGCACACCTGAGGCCTCTCGGCCTCCAGGTGCCCGCAGGAGCCTGGAGGCCACCAGCCCGCGATGCGACGCGCCCTCTCCCCTATGCCTTCCCTCTGTGCCGCTTACTCCTTGTCTTCCAGCAGTCGGATCATTTCCCTCAGGTCGACATCGCGCCGCTCCCGCAGCGAGACGTAGACGAAAACCATGGTGGCGCGCTCGCGGATCATGTTTGCCGGGAACGGCAGATAGACCAGATGGTCGGCGTTGAACGCCGGCGAGGCGGTTGCCACCTGATAGGCGTAGCGCAGTTCCACATCGACGAGGCGCAGGACCGATCCATCGGCGCCGTGCAGGTGCTGAGGAATGCGCGCCATGCGCAGAAAGCTCGCCTTGTCCTCGGCAGCATCGAACCCCTCCATCAGCGCATCGGCCAGCAGGTCCTCGTCGTCCCGCGGCTGGCCCGGCACCGCCGCATGCGGTCCGTCGTGCAGGTGGGAGTGCAGGTGCTCATGATCGGGCGGATGGTTATGGCCCGGCGCGTGGCTGTGGCGGGCGCTCATGCGGTGCCGCCCTCCACGGCGGGAATCATGGGTTTTTCGATGAGGGCGCGGTGGGCACCCAGCTTGCCGTGAGCCACCAGAGTGCCCAGCACGTCGACCATCACACGCGTCGCAAACAGCGAGGTGATGTCGGAGGTGTCGTAGGGCGGCGAGACCTCCACCACCTCCATGCCGCAGATCCCCTCGGCGGCCACCTTGCTGACCAGGCTGAGAGCCTCGCGCGGCAGGAAGCCCCCGGGCTCCGGCCAGCCGGTGCCGGGCACGAAGCCGCAGTCGACGGAATCGATATCGAAACTCAGGTAGACGGCATCGGCCCCTGCCCAGGCCGTCTCCAGGGCGATCTCGGCGACTTTATCGAGGCCCAGCTTCTCCACATCGGCCATGGAGATGATGGTGGTATCGCGCTTGCGCGCCTCCACCACCGCCTCGCGGGGCACCTGCCAGCCGCCGATTCCGATCTGCACCAGGTTGGTCGCCGGCACGTTCTCCAGGTTGGTGGCATGAAACCACGGCGTCGTATGCATCCGCTCGTCCAGGTCCTTCTCCTGGATGTCGGCATGGCGGTCGAAGTGGATGATGCCGATGCGCTTGGAGGTGCACTGGGCGATGCCGCGCACGGTGGCGAAACCGATGGAGTGGTCGCCGCCCATGATCAGCGGCAGGGCGCCGGAGGAGAACACGTGGGAGACGGCGCGGGAGATCTGGTCGAAGGTCTTCTCGATGTTCGCCGGGATGGTGAAGACATCACCGACGTCGCAGAGCGTCATCTGCTCGCGCAGATCGACGCCCATCTCGTAGTTGTAGGGCGTGTAGAGGGCGGAGATCCGGCGGATACCCTGCGGCCCGAAGCGGGTACCGGGCCGATAAGTCGTGCCGCCGTCAAAGGGCACGCCCATCACCGCCGCGTCGTAGCCGCCGACCTTGGCCACGTCCTCGATATAGGGAGCCTTCAGGAAGGTGTTGATGCCGGCATAGTGGGGCAGTTCGCCCCGGGCGAAGGTGGAGATGCCCCGGTCCTCGATGCTGTCCGCCGCCGCCAGGCCGACCTTTACCGCCCACTGCCGCTCTTTCTGCCAGCCGTCTTCCGGCAGGTCGGCCTCCTTCAGGGCCGAGCGCCAGCCCTGGAGCTGCATCTTGTCGAAGTCCGGGTGGTGGTGGCGCCGGCTTCCCGGCAGGTGCGCCGCGGGGCCGGCCGCTTTGGTGGCGCGCCGGCGGTTATCAGTGCAAAACATCAAGAGATCCTTTGTTCTCAGGCAGGCGTTGAGTGTCGTCGCGCTCGCTCCCGCTCACAGCGGCAGCGACGCCGTCAGGCAGGGTTCGGCGATCCTTCAGCGGCAGGTCGTAGGTGATGGTGGCGCCGTAGGCCTCCGGCGCATGGGGGTCCCAGCGCAGCTTGTCGAAGACGAGCAGGCGCGTGCCGAGCTTGAAGCCCTCCTTCAAGTCATGGGTGACCATGAAGATGGTCATCTTCTCTTCCTGCCAGAGCGACAGGATGATCTCGTGCATGCGCGCCCGCGTGCCGGGGTCGAGCGCGCCGAAAGGCTCGTCCAGCAGCAGAACCTTGGGCCGGGGCATCAGGGCCTGGGCGATGGCGAGGCGCTGCTGCATGCCACCGGAAAGGGTCTTTGGAAAGGCATCGCGGGCATGGGCGAGGCCAACACGCTCCAGCAGGTGTTCGGCCTGTGCCATGGCCTCGCGCCGGCGCGCGCCGAAGAGCCGGCCCCACAGCTTCGAAGCCCGCAGTTCCAAAGGCAGGATCAGGTTCTCCATGACCGTCAGGTGGGGAAAGACCGAGTAGCGCTGGAAGACAACGCCACGGTCGGCATCCGGCTCGCTGCCGAGCGGGGCCCCGTCCAGTTCGATAACGCCGCGGGTCGGGCGCTCCTCGCTCAAGAGCAGCCTGAGGAAGGTCGACTTGCCGCAGCCGCTCGCGCCGACAATGGTGCAGAACTCCTGCGCTTCAATGTCCAGGTTGATGCGCTCCAGCACGGTCTGGGCGCCATAGGTCTGCGAGACGTCTCTGACCGAGATCAGGCTCATGGCTGCTGCTCCCCCGGCAGCCAGTCGAAGGCGCGCCGCGCGAGCAGCCGCAGCAAATAGTCGAGCAGGAAAGCGAGCAGCGTGATCCAGATGACGTAAGGCAGGATGACGTCCATGGCGAGGTAGCGGCGCACCAGAAAGATCCGGTAGCCGAGCCCTTCGGTCGAGGCGATGGCCTCGCTTGAGATAAGGAAGAGCCAGGCCGGCCCCAGCGAAAGCCGCAGGGCGCTGATGAGGCGCGGCAGGGTCTGGGGCAGCACGACACGGGTCACGATCTGCCAGGTGGAGGCTCCCAAGGTCTGCGCCTTCACGAGCTGCTCGCGCGGCAGGCTGCCGACGGCCATGGAGAGATCGCGCACCAGAAACGGCGCGATCCCAATGACGATGAGGACGACCTTGGACAGCTCGCCGAGCCCCAAGACGATGAAGAGTATCGGCAGGATGGCCAGCGGCGGCACCATGGAGAGGGCCGCCACCAGGGGCGCGAAGGCGGCGCGCACCAGGGGCAGCAGGCCGATGGCGATTCCCGCGGCCAGCGCGATGCCGGTGGCGATCGCAAGCCCCAGGAAGAGGCGCAGCAGGCTGGCCAGCGTATCCGACCATAGGATGTAGGTTCCCCTGCGTGGATCGGCCTGGAAGGCGAGACGATCGATGGCGGCAGCAAGGCTTTCCGGCGACGGCAGCAGCTTGTCCGCCGGATTGACCGCCAGGCGGGCGTCGGAGGCGACCAGGTAGACGGCGACCAGGACAACGAAGGGCAAGGCCCCCAGCAGGATCAGTCCCGCCCGCCCCGGCCGCCGGTTCAGTGCCCGTGCCATGCCGCGCCGCTGGCAAATCCGCCGCGCCTTACAGCATGCCGTCCGCGGCCATGCTCATGAAGCTGGCGTCAAAGCGGAGCTTGGTGTTGCCCTGGTCGCCCAGCGTCGCGCCGGAGGGGAATGTCATGCCGACATAGTCCGGGCTCGGTGCGCCCTCGCCCAGGATGCCGTGAGTGAAAAGGAACTGCCGCACAACGTCCATGGTCTCAACCAGTTCCGGGCTCTTGGCGAAGGCGATCGCCTCGGCGGGCTCGTAGAACATTTTGGTGGTGGCGAGCTGCGCTTCATAGCCCGCCAGGTCGGTGCCCGACTTTTCGCCCATGAAAGTGCGCGCGGCCTTACCGGCCTCGTCGTCAGCGGACATGATCGCCATGGTCTCGTACCAGGCGCCCACCAGCGCCTTGCCGAAGTCCGGGTTGGCACTCAGAACCTCGGTGTTCACCACCATCATGTCGATGATCTCACCGGGAATATCGGCAGAGGTGTAGAGCACCTTGGCGCCCGGCTCGGCGGCGATCTCGCTCAGCAGCGGGTTCCAGGTGACCACCGCCTCGACATCCGCCGTCTTGAAGGCGGCCACCATATCGGCGTCGGAGGTATTGACGACCGTCAGATCGCGCTCCGCCAGCTTCACGCTGTCCAGCGCCCGGGCCAGCAGGTAGTGGGACACCGAAAGCTCGACCAGGTTGACGTTCTTGCCCTTCAGCGCGGCGATACCTCCACCGCCTTTCACCACCAGACCATCGTTGCCGTTGGAAAAGTCGCCGAGGATCAGCGCGGTCGAATCGACACCGCCGCCGGCGGGAATGCTGAGCGCATCCATGTTGGTCATGACGGTGCCGTCGAAGGCACCGGCGGTGAACTGGTTGATGGACTCGATGTAGTCGTTGATCTGCACGACTTCGATTTCGATGCCGTACTTGTCCGCCCACTTCTTCACGATGCCCATCTCGTCGGCATAGGCCCAGGGCATCCAGCCGACATAGATGGACCAGGCGATGCGGAAGCTCTCCTTCTTGGCGGCTTCCGCCGGCTGACCCGATGCGGTCAAGACCGCAAAACAAAGCGCGGCAACAATCGCTGCGAAGCTGCGCCGCCCGACCCCTCTCTGCGATAGAAACTGCAGCATCCCAAACCTCCTGTTCGATCTCGTTTCTTTGCGTCAGAGGTCGACATCAGGAATGGGAATCACCTGTAAGACGGCCTCAGACCTCTTGCAGTGATCTCCCGGGATTTTGGCCCGCCGTGGCTCCGGGTGCGTTGCCCGGAGTGCGCCTCTCGGACCAGACACCGTCACCCAAACGGCCGGAACCCTAGACGCCCTGCACTCATAGTCTCAGCAAGCCGCGTGCCAGTCCGTGGAGCGGGGATGATTGCGGCGGAAGTCCGCGCAATTCCTTGCCGGCGGGGAAACGTCGTATACAAACATTTGTAAAACAACGATAATTCTCATTTGCCTAGGGATTAATCATGTCCAGAGCGGCGCCTAGAATTTGTGCATTCCAGCAGGCTGCCGAAACGACCCGCAGCACAGAGTCCGGATCATTGCCTCCAGGTCCGCCGAGGAAAGGCCGCTTTGCCTGGCTGGCTTTGCCTTTGCGATCGGCGATGCCCTATCATCCGCCCGCAAGGTTTTTCCACTGGCACTTCTTTCACCCGAGGGCACCCGCGTGGTCATCGTTTCATCCCCCCGTCATCGTGGCATTCGGCCATGAGAGCCTGCCCATGAGAGCCCAGCCATGACAGAGGGAGAGGCTTCCCCCGCCTTCTTGACCACCAAGGAAGTGGCCGAGTTGCTGCGGGTCAAGGAACGCAAGGTCTATGACCTCGCCGCCGAGGGCGAGATCCCGTGCCGGCGCGTCACCGGCAAGCTGCTGTTTCCGCGACTGGAACTGGAAGCCTGGCTGACCGGCAGCGCAGGCGCGACCAAGCCGGCCGCGGCGCGGCCCAATGTGGTCGCCGGCAGCCACGATCCCCTGCTCGACTGGGCCATTCGCGAGTCCGGATCGGGGCTCGCGACCTTCTTCGACGGCTCCCTAGACGGGCTTGAGCGGATCGCAACCGGCGAAGCTGCTGCCGCCGGCATGCATGTCTTCGAGGCAGCGCGGGACGACTGGAACGTCAATCACGTCGCCGCGAAGCTGGCGGGCCAGCCGGTGGTGGTGGTCGAGTTCGCCCGGCGGCAGCAGGGACTGATCCTGGCGAAGGGATTGGAAAAAGACGTGCAGGCACCCGCCGATCTGCGCGGACGCAAGGTGGTTCGGCGCCAGCCGGCCGCCGGTGCGGCGCTGCTGCTGAATCACCTGCTGAAGCGCGACGGCCTCTCGGCGGAAGACATCGACTGGCTGCCCGGACTGGCGCGCACGGAAACCGAAGCGGCGGCCTCCGTCGCCGCCGGGGACGCGGAAGCCGCGCTCGGTCTGCAGGCCATGGCGCGGCAGTTCGGACTGCCCTTCCTCGCCCTCGCCGAGGAGCGCTTCGATCTGGTCGCCGACCGCCGCTGCTGGTTCGAACCGCCGATGCAGAGCCTCATGGCCTTCTGCCGCCGCCCGGCCTTCGCGGAGAAAGCCGAAGCTCTTGGCGGATACGATGTCAGCGGCTTCGGCCGGGTCCAGTGGAACGGACCCTAGATCACGGTCTCACGAAGGACAGGCGGCCGGGATGACCAAGCCCTCCTCAGCAGCGCAGCGCTGGGACGCACGCTACGCAGCCTCGGACGAACCGCCGTTCGGGACGGCGCCCAACGAATACCTCCGGATGGTGACCGCCCGCTCGGACTTCGACGCGCGCAGTGCGCTTTGCCTGGCCGATGGCGACGGGCGCAACGGAGCCTGGCTGGCACGGCAAGGCCTGACCGTTACGGCGCTCGACATCTCCGCGGTGGCCACCGAAAGGGCCCTGGCCTTCGACCGGGACAACGCCGTCGCGGTTAAGCGGCTGACCGCCGATCTGGACAGTTGGAGCGCGAAACCCGCCGAGACCTGGGATCTGATAACGCTGCTCTACCTGCAGGCGCCGACAGGCACGCGGCTGCGCGCTCTTGACCAGGCCGCAGCAGCGCTCGCCCCCGGGGGCTGGCTGGTCGTCGAGGCCTTTGCAAAGGCGCAGGCCGCTCAGCCAACCATGGGGCCGGACAATCCGGACCTGCTCTATGATCTCTCCGAACTGCGGGCGGCCACACCCGGCCTGACTGTCGTGGAAGCGCTGGAGGGAGAGGTGCACCTGGAAGAAGGACGGCGGCATCGCGGCATCGCGCAGGTCGTGCGCTTTGCCGCACGCCGTCCAGGCTGACTGGGCCTCAGCTCATCCAGCGCTAGCTCATCCGGGCGTTCGGAAAGAAGAGCTGCTGACCATCGCGGGTGTAGTCGGCGATGGCGGACTGGCCTTCGTCGGAGAGGATCCAGTCGATGAACCTCTGGCCCATCTCGGCCTTCACGTTCTCGCAGCGCTCGGGATTCACCAGGATGACGCCGTACTGATTGAAGAGGCGCGTATCGCCCTCGACAACAATCCTGTGGTTCTGCTTGTTGCCGAAGGCGATCCAGGTGGCCCGGTCGGTCATGGTGTAGGCGCCCATGCCGATGGCGACATTCAAGGTCGCCCCCATGCCGGAGCCGGTTTCCCGGTACCAGGTCCCGCTGGCGCTGCTGGGATCGACGTCGGCGGCATTCCAGAGCGCCAGTTCCTTTTTGTGGGTACCGGAATCATCGCCGCGCGACGCAAAAACCGCCTCTGACTGCTTTATCTTGGCAAGCGCTTCGGCCACGTCGGCACCGCCACCGATACCCGCCGGGTCGTCGGCCGGTCCGACGATGACGAAGTCGTTGTACATGACATCGGCGCGGCTGACGCCATAACCTTCGGTGACGAACTTCTCCTCCGCCGGCTTGGCATGAACCAGCAGCACATCGCCGTCGCAGTTGCGTGCGTTCTTGATCGCCTGGCCGGTCCCGACCGCGACAACCCGCACCTCGATCCCGCTGGCCTCCTGGAATTGCGGCAACAGGTGATCATAAAGGCCGGAGTTCTGGGTCGAGGTCGTCGACTGCACGATGATGAAGTCTTCGGCCCAGGCCGCGGCAGCGGGTATGGCTGTGGCTGCGACCAGGGCGACTGCGAACGTAAGGGCTTTCACCTGCATGGACCTCTCTCCTCAAGGTATGGGTTGGCGCTCTAAATGAGCAACTCACCGGCCAGATAGGCACGTGCTTCCACGCTGCTGGGACTGTGAAAGAACGCAGCGGCCGGCGCCGCCTCGCGCAGCCGGCCTTGGTGCAGAAAGCAAACGTTGTCAGCCAGGCGCTGGGCCTGCCCGGCCTCGTGGGTCACCAGGACAATGCTGACGCCATCGTCCACCGCGCGGCGGATCAGAGCTTCGATGGCCGCCGTTGCCTGCGGGTCGAGACTGGCGGTCGGCTCGTCCAGCAGCAGCACCTTGGGCGCCGCGGCCAGGGCACGCACCATGGCGACACGCTGCTGTTCGCCGCCGGACAGCACCCGGGCCGGCCGTTCGGCCAGCTCCGTGAGTTGGCCAAGAGCCAGGAGTTCGGCGAGGCGCTCCGCGCGCTCCCGGCGCGGCGTCCCGTAGGTGCGCAACGCATGATCCAGGTTGGCGCGCACCGAGCGGCGCAAGAGAACCGGTTTCTGGAAGACGAAAGCGATCCGCCGACGCGTCTCTTCGCCCGCCATGCATTCCAGGCGCCCGGCGCTCGGCGCGATGAGCCCGGCGATCAGGCGCAGCGCCAGGCTCTTGCCGGCACCGTTGGGGCCCATGACGGCCGTCACACCCTGCGCGGGGACCGTCATGCTGAGACCGTCGATCAGCCGCTTGCCACCACGCTCCAGCACCA
Organism: Pelagibius sp.; assembly: GCF_028281305.1. GTDB lineage: Bacteria > Pseudomonadota > Alphaproteobacteria > Kiloniellales > Kiloniellaceae > Pelagibius. Next base: position 54,781 of record NZ_JANQKD010000036.1, read on the forward strand.
GGTTATCAAGCACAACCGCCGGAGGCGTGTTCGGCTGCGGGTGACAGGGCTCGCAGAGCGGCATCACGGCACCATCAGGCATAGGCCAGGCGCTCCGCCGTGCGCCGCAGGCCCAGGAGTCCGGCGTTGATGAGAATCGAAAGGCATACCAGGATGATGCCGAGGCCGAGCGCCAGCGCCAACTCGCCCTTCGAGGTTTCCAGCGCGATGGCGGTCGTCATCACCCGGGTCACATGGGCGATGTTGCCGCCGACAATCATCACCGCACCGACCTCCGCCAGGGCACGCCCGAGCCCAGCCAGAGCCGCCGTCAGCAGGGAGTAGCGGGCATCCCAAAGCAGCGTCGCTATCGTACCGAGACGGCTGCTGCCCATGGAGCGCAGCAGTTCGTCGTACTCGCCGTGCAGATCCTCGACCACCTGGCGGGTCAGCGCGGCGACGATGGGCGTCACCAGGACGGCCTGGGCAATGATCATCGCCGTCGGGGTGTAGAGCAGTTGCAGGACCCCCAGCGGCCCGGCGCTGGAAAGCATGAGATAGACCGCCAGGCCGACGACCACGGGCGGCAGGCCCATCAGGGCGCTGATCACGACGATGACGACGCCACGGCCGGGAAAACGGCCGACGGCGAGCAGTGCGCCCAAAGGCAAACCGAGCAGGCAGGCGATGATCACGGCGGAAAAGGTCACCCGCAGCGACAAGCCGATGATCGCCACCAGCTCCGCATCCAATCCGACGATCAGCGCAAAGGCTTCCGCAAAGGCAGCCCCGAAATCCTGCATTCCCTGAGATCCATCAGACTTCGCAATTTATGCGTTCTTATGCATTTTACGTCTTTTCTTCCGGAGAGAACAAGCCCCTTCGCAAGACCCGGGCTGCGGCTGCGCGGACAGAAGGCTGGCCCTCCGCGCTCGTGGGGGCTGTAAACGCCGGGTTCGATCGGTTTCAGGAGGCGGCCGGATATGGCACGGCCAGCAGTGCGAAGCATCCGGAAGCGGCCGGGTGGCCGGGATCAGGCGCGCTTGCGCTCCAGCCAACGGGGTTCCTCGGTGATCAGAACCTCGTAGGCAATCGCCGTGATGTGCGAATTGATCCGTTTGAGGTCGCGGACCACGTCGATGTGCAGGCCGGAGGTCTCGATGCTCTCGACCCGACCCCGCCGCAGGCGGTTGAGATGGGCTTCGCTGGCTTCCTGTTCCAGCTCGCGAAACTCCCGCTTCTCTTTCACAAGCTGCTGAGCGCTGGCGGGGTCTCGGGTGACGAAGGACCCCAGGGCCAGCTGCAAGTGATCGGCGACCCGGGCGTGAAGATCCAGCAGCTCGCTCCAGCCCTCGTCCGAGAAAGACAGCTTCTTGCGGCTTTTCTTCTGGGCGCTCTTGCGCAGGTTTTTGCTGATGATGTCGCCGATGTGTTCGAGATTGGTCGTGAAGGACAGCAGCTCGTTGCAGCTTCGGCTCGACGCCTCATCCAGTGGTTCGCTGGAGAGCTCGGTCAGGTAGAGCTTGATCGCTTCGTGCAGTTCGTCGAGCTGATCGTCCATGTCGCCCAGCTCATCGGCCACAGTCTGTCCCTGCGGCTCGAAAGCGTCGGTCACCTTGCTCAGCATCCGTTCGGTGATGTCAGCCATGCGCAAGGCCTCGCGCTTGGCGCAGGCCAAGGCCAGTTGCGGGGTCTGGGCGGCCTCCTTGTTCAGGTAGCGCGGCCCGATGTCCCCCTCCTCCTCCGTCGCCGGCAGCAGGCGCTCGGTCACCTTGGCCATGACATGGACCAGGGGCAATCCGACCACAAGAACCGCGGCACAGAACAGGGAATGGAAGTTCGCGACCTGGCGCGCCGGATCGGTCCCCAACTCGGCAATCAGCGGCGTGACCACACCCAGGAACGGCAGCACCGCGACAACGCCAAGCACCCGGAACAGGAGGTTGCCCAGGGGAATGCGCCGGCCCTCGTTGCTGCTGCGCAGCGTCAGAACCATGGGGATGATGCCGGAGCCGATGTTGGCGCCGAGCACCAGGGGGAAAGCCACCGCCGATTCCAGCAGGCCGCCGGCGGCAAGCCCCACGATCAGCAGGACCAGCGCAACACTGGAGTGAAACAGCCAGGCCAGCAGGGCCCCCAGCAGCACTGCCAGCACGGCCTCGTCCGCCAAGGAAGACAGCAGGCCTTCCAGGGTCTCGCTCGAGCGGAGCTGATCGGTCGCACCGACTGTAAGATCAAGGGCGAGCACCATCAGCCCGAGCCCGACCAGCACGCGGCCGATCTGGCGGCGCAGAGGGGCGCCGCCGGTCATAAAGCAGAGCACGCCCAGCAACAGCAGGGCCGGAGACAGCCAGTAGAGATCGAAGGACAGAAACTGGACCACCATGGTCGAGCCGAGGTCAGCGCCCAGCATCAATGCCAGCGCCGGCGCCAAGGCGATCATTCCGCGCCCGGCAAAGGACACGGCCAGCATGGTGGTGGCGGTGGAGCTTTGCAGGGCGGTGGTCACACCAAAGCCGACCAAAGCGGCCGAAGGCGTTGAGCGTGTGGAACGGCTGATCAGCTGGCGGAGTTCCGTCCCGAAGGCGCGCAGCAGCCCGGTCCGCACCATGCGGGTCGACCACAACAGCAACGCCACGCCACCGGCTATGTGAAGCAGAATTTCGTGCCCTGCCAACCTCGATCTCCGGACCAGCAGCTCCACCCGCGGCAACGGGAAGAGCAATTGCCAGTCTCCATGACATCAAGACAAGGTTAACAAATACCTACGAACTGCTATCTGAGCGTGTAATCCAGCCTGATGGAGTGCGGGGCCACACCCGGCCCGGGGTTCTTCCCCGGGCCGGATCTGTTGGCGCCAACTGCGCAGGTGATGCTTGCGCGATGCTACTTCTGGTCGGCGCGTCGGAAGGCGCCCTGGACGATGCGGTCGATCACCATGGCGCAGAACAGGATGGCGAGGCCACCCAGCAAGCCGGAACCCTTAGCAACGTACTGCAGCGCGTCGAGGATCTCCTTGCCGAGGCCGCCGCCGCCGATCAGCGAGATGATCACCACCATGGACAGACACATCAGGATGGTCTGGTTCACGCCCGCCATGATCGAAGGAAGCGCCAGGGGAACTTCGACGTCCTTCAGCAACTGCCAGCGGGTGGCGCCGAAGGCGACCGCCGCCTCCTTGATGCTCTCCGGCACACCGCGCATGCCGAGCGCCGTCAGGCGGATCACCGGCGGCATGCCGAAGATGATGGTGGCCAGGATCCCCGGCGGGTTGCCCGTGCCGAAGAAGGCGATAATGGGGATCAGATAGACGAAGGCCGGCAGGGTCTGCATCAGGTCCAACACCGGCTCCGCGCCCTTGTAAGCACGCGCGGACTTACCGAACCAGATGCCAAGCGGGATGCCGACGGTTACACAGATCAAAACCGCAGCGCCCACCAGCGCCACGGTCTCCATGGAAACCTCCCAGAAGCCCAGCAATGCCAGATACGCGAGGGCAGCCGCCGTGAAAATCGCCACCCGTGGCCCGGCCGCGCGCCAGGCGACCACGCAGATCACCACCATGACCACCGGCCAGGGCGTGCCAATCAGGGCCAGAGTCAGGGTGTCAAGCACTGCGCGCACGCCAGCCGTGACGCTGTCGAAAACACCAGCCCCGGCTTTTGCTGCGGCATCGATCTGCTCGTCCATCCAGTTTGCCGTACCCGAGTAGATCGTCTGATTGTCGGCTGCGAAGAAGACCTGACTGACTTCGCGCTCCGGGAAGCTGTTCAACACCTCGATCGGGCTGCTAGCTGTGAACTTGTAGATTGTCAGGGGCGCGATCGCCAAGACCAGAGCGATACCAAGCAGCAGACGCTGGGTGCTGACGCCCGCCTCGACGCGCTCGGGATCGATGCGCCAGCGCGAGTACTGCTTTTCGTAGATGACATTGCTGTAGAACCCTTCGACCAGCTTGATCACCAGCAAGAGGGCCAGACCGACCATAAGGATGGTGAAAGCCTCGGCGTTGGCCGCTTCCGCGGCCTGCAGGTTGCGCTCCGCGGCGCGCGCCAGGTTGGCCGCCGGCGTCTCGAAGCGGCTGGGGTCCTCGCCCGCAGCGCGGGCAGCCTCGGCGCGCTCAGTGAAAGAGGCGGCGCGCTCGCTCTGGCTCGCCGCACGCTCCAGATACTCCGCCCCCGGGTTGCCCCAGGCACCGCGGCCGATCTGAACCCAGGCGATCACCTCCAGGATCAGGAAGCCCCAAAAGAATCCCCAGACGCCGCGCATCGCCGCCCAGATCGGGCCCAGCAGCATGGCCGCAAGATTGAAACCCGTCGGCACCACGCCCGTGGCTTCGTGGATCTTGTGGAAAGCCTCGGCATAGTATTCGCCATTACTGCCGGCGAAGCGGGAGATGGAGGCATCGAGTTCGGCGCGGTCGACCTCGATCTGCGAGGCCGCCGTGACGGTCATATCGGTCATTCCTTACCTCCCTGGATACCCCGCAGCAGCCGCGGCTTGGTCACGACGCCGACGTCGCGGCCGTCCTCGGTGATGACGACCGGCAGATCGGTGCCGACGGAGAGATCGATGAGCTCGTCCAGATCGCATTCGGAAGAGGCGCGCGGCGCAGCGTCAAGCGCACCGTTGACCTTGTCCAGCGGCTCCATGATGGAATGGGCCTTGACGAGCTTGAGCTTGGAGATGCCCTGGACGAATTCCCGGACATAGTCGTCCGCCGGGTTGGTCACGATGTCTTCCGGCGTACCGATCTGTACGATCCGCCCGTCTTTCATGATGGCGATGCGGTGGCCGATACGGATCGCCTCGTCCAGGTCATGGGTGATGAAGAGCGTCGTCTTCTGAAGCTCCGCGACCAGGGCCTTGAACTGGTCCTGAAGCTGCAGCCGGATCAGGGGATCGAGCGCCGAGAAAGGCTCGTCCATCAAGAGGATTTCCGGATCGGAGGCCAGCGCACGGGCGATGCCGACGCGCTGCTGCATGCCGCCCGAAAGCTCCTTGGGCAGGCGGTCCTCGTAGCCGACCAGATCGACCAGGGACAGGGTGTGGTCCGAGACCGCCCAGCGCTTGGACTTGGAAACGCCGCGAATCTCGAGCGGATAGGCCACGTTGTCGCGGACCGAGCGGTGCGGCATCAGCGCCATGTGCTGAAACACCATGCCGATCTGCTTGGCGCGCACCGCCCGCAGTTCCTTCTCGCCCATTTGGGCGATGTCCCGGCCGAGGATCTCGATCCGGCCGGCGGTCGGTTCGATCAGCCGGTTGACATGGCGCACGAGGGTCGACTTGCCCGACCCCGAGAGCCCCATGATGCAGAAGATTTCACCGCGGGGAACCGCGAAGTTCGCGTCCGCCACGCCGACGACGCAGCCATAGCGCTCCAGAACCTCGGGCTTTCCAATGCCCTCGTCCTTGACCGCCGCCATCGCCTCGGCAACGGCGCCCGGCGGGCCGAAGATCTTCCAAACGTCTTCAATTTTGACAGCAGCTTCGGTCACGGGATGCCCCCCATCCGTGTCGAAGGGTGCCGGCCGCCGCAAAGCGG
>NZ_JANQKD010000069.1 GCF_028281305.1 Pelagibius sp.
GGTGGCGGAGACCGGCACTTCGATCATCGTCACCAACGAGGGCAACGGCGATCTCACCCAGTGCCTGCCGAAGGTCCACATCGTCATCGCCAGCCTGGAAAAGGTGGTTCCCAACCTGGAGGACGCCACGACGATCCTCCGCGTCCTGGCGCGTTCGGCCACCGGCCAGGAGTTCTCCGCCTACACCACGTTTTCGACGGGGCCGCGCCGGCCCGAAGACCTCGACGGGCCGGAGCAGTACCACGTGATCCTGCTGGACAACGGGCGCAGCCAGATGCTGGGCGGCGAGTTTCAGGACATGCTGCGCTGTATCCGCTGCGGCGCCTGCATGAACCACTGTCCGGTCTATCACGCCGTCGGCGGCCACGCCTACGGCTGGGTCTATCCCGGGCCCATGGGCGCGGTGCTGACCCCCAGCCTGATCGGCGTCGACGAGGCGGGGCATCTGCCCAACGCCTCCACCTTTTGCGGGCGCTGCGAGTCGGTCTGCCCCATGCGCATCCCGCTGCCGCGCATGATGCGCCACTGGCGCGAACGCGAGTTCGAACGCCATCTCAGCCCCAAGGCGGTGCGCTTCGGGCTCGCCTTCTGGGCCTTCTTCGCACGGCGGCCGGAGCTCTATCACCGGCTGCTCGGCCTCAAGATGCGGGTGCTCGGTGCCTTGGGTCGCGCCCAGGGCCGCTTCAACGCTCTGCCCTTTGCCGGCGGCTGGACCAGGCACCGCGACTTTCCGGCCCCGGAAGGAAAGACCTTCCAGCAGCTCTGGGCAGAGCGGCACAACGGCAGGGCGGGATCATGAGCGAGGCGCGCGCCAACGGCAGCAAGGGACAGATCATGGCAGCCCTGCGCCGCTCCCTGAAGCGCGAGCAGCCCGCACCCGAGGAGCGCCGTCTGCTGGAGGAGCGCCTGGCACAGCCCCAGGCCGGTTTGATTCCGGCGCGCGGCCAGCGCGGCCACGCTGCGCAGCTCGACCTCCTGGAAGAAATGCTGACCGAGCTTTCGGCCACCGTTGCGCGTCTCGACGATGCCGCCGAGGTGCCGCAGGCCGTCGCCGACTATCTGAAGAGCGAGAACCTGCCGCCGCGTCTGCGCCTGGCTCCGCGGGACGATCTCCGCGCCCTGCCCTGGGACAGCCAGCCGCTGTTGGAGGTGGCCGAGGGCAGTGCCCAGGAAACCGACCCCACCGCCGTAACCGGTGCCTTCGCCGGCATCGCCGAGACCGGAACCCTCGTGATGGCTTCCGGACCCGAGGCGCCGATAACCCTGAACTTCCTGCCGGAGAACCACATCGTGGTGCTGCGGGCTTCCGATGTTGTCGGGGCCTATGAGGAAGCCTGGACCCGCCTGCGCGCGCGTTTCGGCAGCGGGGCCATGCCCCGGGCGGTGAACATGATCACCGGGCCCTCGCGTACCGGCGATATCGAGCAGACGATCCTGCTGGGCGCCCATGGGCCGCGCCGCCTCCACGTCCTTCTGATCGAGGACGCGGAGCAGCCGGCGGCCGCGGACTGACGATCCGGCGGGCAGCCATGACCGGTAAACGCAAAGCGCCCCCTTCCGGCCTCTCGCCGGAAGACCGCCGCCTCTGGCGCCACGTCGCCGAGCAGGCCGCGCCACTCAGCGGCCGCGACAAGCTACGCTCCCGGGCAGACGACCTGCTTAGCGACGATGGACAGCCGAGCCTGCGCAAGGAAGCTGCGGGACCGGTCGCAGGCCCTTCCAGACCCAGGGCACAGCCGCAGACATCCGCGGCGTCGGGTTCGACCCGCCGGCCGGAGGCGGCGCTCACCCACGGCAGCCGAGACGGCCTCGACCGCCGCAAGGCCGACCGATTCCGGCGTGGCAAGCTGCCCATCGAGGCGACCCTCGACCTCCATGGCTTGCGCCAAAGCGAGGCCCATCGCCGCCTGGAGCGCTTCCTCGCCGACTGTCAGGCCGAGGGCAAACGCTGCGTTCTCGTGGTCACCGGCAAGGGCGTCCACAAGGACCAGGGCGGGGTCCTGCGCGCCGCGGTGCCGCGCTGGCTGAACGAGGCGCCGAACCGCGCCCGCGTGCTCTCCTTCGACTACGCCCAGCAGAAACACGGCGGCACCGGCGCGCTCTACGTGCTGCTGCGCAAGAGGCGCTGATCGGGGCCAAGCAGGAATCGCCTTCCACGGCAAAAACCGCTAAACTCCGATCCGGTTATTTTCCGGGGACTCAAGGGAGCAAGTGTGCCGCACCTCGAAGGATCCTGCCACTGCGGCGCCGTGCGCTTTTCGGTATCCTCACGGGCCGCGGTGCCTTACATGCGCTGCTACTGCTCGATCTGCCGCAAGACGGCGGGAGGCGGCGGTTATGCCATCAACCTCTCCGGCGAGGCCGCGAGCCTCAGCGTTGACGGCGAGGAACACATCACCGTCTATCAGGCTAAGGGCAGCGGGCGCGACCCTGAGGAGGTCAGCCCGGCGCGCCGGCACTTCTGCAAGCACTGCGGCTCCGCCCTCTATGTCTTCGACCCGCGTTGGCCGGAGCTGCTGCACCCCTTCGCCTCGGCCATCGACACACCGCTGCCGGCGGCGCCGGAGAGCGTCTGCATCATGTTGGAGTTCAAGCCGGGCTGGGTGCAGCTGCCGCCGGATGCCGACCGCGCCGACTGCTATGCCGGCTACCCCGACGACTCCCTGGCCGACTGGCACAGAAAGCACGGCCTCTATGAGGAGACGGACGGGGAGCCGGGGGCCTCGTGACGCCCTTCGGCGAAAAGCTGCGGGCCATCCGGGCCGGGCGCAAGCTGGCGCTGAAGGACATGGCGGCCGGCCTGCAGGTCTCCCCCGCCTATCTCTCGGCCATGGAACACGGCCGCCGCGGCAAGCCCAGCCGGCGCTTCGTCCACCGGGTCTGCCAGTATCTCGGCATCATCTGGGACGATGCCGAGGAACTGCAGCGCCTGGCCGACCTTTCCCATCCGCGCATCGCCGTGGACACCGCCGGGCTCGATCCCAAGGCGACCCTGCTGGCCAACTTGCTGGCGCAGCGCATCGGCGAGCTGGACGGTACCGACCTGGAGCGCCTGCTGGGGATCGTCGATCCGGAGGGTGCCGCCCGGGAGGGCCCCGGCCAAAGCGAAGACGCCGAAAGCGGGGCCGGGCCTTGAACGGCAGCAGGCCGAGCGCCGAGATCACGGAGCTGCCGCTGCGCCAGTTGTACGACTATTGGACCGCCAAGCGCGGCGGCCGGCCCTGGCCCGCCCGCGCGGACATCCTGCCCTCGGAGATCCCGACCGTCTTGCCCTTCGTCATGCTGACCGACGTGCTGGACGGTGGGGCTGCCGGGGAATCTGGCGGGGGCCTGCAGTTCCGCCTGCGCCTCGTCGGCACCGACGTCGCCTTCGGCATCGACCCTACCGGGCAGCTCCTGCACGAGGCGGTGCCGGAAGGTCCCTACCGCGACCACATCACCGCCCTGTTCAGCCGCGGTGCGGCCGGGCCCGGGGCGCTCTACAGCCGCACCCGCTATAACTATGCGGAGATCACCGGGCCGCGCACCATCGCCCGCATCTTCATGCCGCTGGCGGCGGACGGCGAGGCCATCGACATGATGCTGATCGGCCAGATGCGCGACCGCCAGATCCACGCCGACCACTCCGCCTGGCAGGCCAACCCGCCGGCCATCGACGAAGAGTTCGAACTGCGGCTGCCGTGAGGGAAGCTCCCGTATCTGAAAGAAATCGGGTGCGAGCCCCACTTGACCCGCACCCAGCCAGAAATTTTTCGTTTTAGTCAGCGAAGTGTCTGGCCTGTCAGGCCGCGTTTTCGCAATACCAGGGATAGGTGTCGCCCTTGCGGCGGTTGTTTTCCCAGTAGAGCGGCTGAAGATTATCCAAATCATCCGAACCCCCTTCGGAGGTGGGCTTGATATGGTCGATCTCCCAACCGAAGTTCGATGACGTGTCCCCGTGGTCGGCGTAACGCATCGCGTGATTGCACGCATCGCGCCGCCAGACTTTGGGGTCATAACCGTCAATCGGCCGGCCTTTCTGCCAAACGCTTCGTTTCAGCTTCTCATCGGCGTTGCGGAAGGGATACTGATAAGGCATGGTTTTTCCTCCTATGCCGTACAGGTTTAGGAATGGATGCCCACCTAATAGCTGATCGGCTGAGGTGGGCATCCGCCTTCTTGAGCCGTATACTGTGCTCAATCTACTAGCTACCACAATATATTCTTTGAGTCACTACAATTCGGGTTAACGAGAAGTTAATCCGCAAGATGTTGTGCTTGCTTTTTCTATTTATTAAGAGTTCAGTGCTGAACTATATTTATTAATGACTGAAATTCAGAAGTTTACTTGCCGAGAAGCAGCTCGCTTATCAGGCTTCGAAAATCACATGATGGTCGACTACTTGTGTCGGCAGAAGATTTTGGTGCCGTCCCTACGCTCAGCCCCTGGAAGAGGACGTCCGCGGCTCTTCTCGTTTTGGGACGTGGTCCTTCTGCGCGCAATTAACAGGATTTTGTCCGCAGGTGTGCCAGTGGCCCGGCTCAAGCAGTCGATGCTTGATGCTCAGAAGGAACTGAGGGGATTGACGCCGGAAGAAGCGATCGTACGACGGTTCATGGTGACCGACGGAAAAGAGGTCTTCATGGTGGAAGACCCAAAGCTAATCGTACAACTGACAAAGAATGGTCAGCTCGCTTTCGCCTTCGTATTGGACACGGAAGACGCGCGGCAGGAAGTCTTGGAGAATTCCCAGAAGGGGATCGCAGCGGCTTCTTAAAGAATGAACTTCGACAGGTCGGCGTTCTTGGAGAGTTCGCCGACGCGGCTTTGCACCAGTTCGGCGTCGATGGTGATGGTCTCGCCGCTGCGGTCTGTGGCGGTGAAGGAGATCTCCTCCAGCAGTTTTTCCAGGACCGTGTGCAGCCGCCGGGCGCCGATGTTCTCCACCGAGGAATTGATCTCGGCGGAGAGGTCGGCCAGGGCGTCGATGGAGTCCTCGGTGAAATCCAGGGTCACCCCTTCCGTGTCCATCAGGGCCTTGTACTGGCGGATCAGACTGTTCTCAGGCTCGGTCAGGATGCGCTTGAAGTCGTCGCGGGTGAGCGCGTCCAGCTCCACCCGGATCGGCAGGCGCCCCTGCAGCTCGGCCAGCATGTCGGCGGGCTTGGCCATATGAAAGGCGCCGGAGGCGATGAACAGGATGTGGTCGGTGCGCACCGCGCCGTGCTTGGTGGCCACGGTGGTACCCTCGATCAGCGGCAGCAGGTCGCGCTGCACGCCCTCGCGGGAGACATCGGCGCCGGCCCGGTCGGAGCGGGTCGGTGGCCGGCGGCCCGC
>NZ_JANQKD010000086.1 GCF_028281305.1 Pelagibius sp.
GGTGGATTGCTTCTACGAGACCGAGGACGGTGTCGTGCTGCACTCCAAGGACCTCTGCATCGGCTGCGGCTACTGCTTCTATGCCTGCCCCTTCGGGGCACCGCAGTATCCGCAGGCGGGCAACTTCGGCAGCCGCGGCAAGATGGACAAGTGCACCTTCTGTGCCGGCGGGCCGGAAGAGGACATGTCCGCAGCGGAGTTCTCGGCTTACGGGCGCAACCGCCTGGCCGAGGGCAAGCTGCCGCTCTGTGCGGAAATGTGCGCGACCAAGGCCCTGCTCGCCGGCGACGGCGACATGGTGTCGGACATCTACCGCGAGCGCGTCGTCGCCCGCGGCTTCGGGTCCGGCGCCTGGGGCTGGGGTACCGCCTACGACCAGAAGTCCGGATCCTGATCCGGCTTCCGGGAGTCATTCGAAGTGCCTGAACGGGTAACTTCGTGATGAGGGGGGCGGCGTCTCTGCGCCGCCCCTTCCCATCCCGGCGGACCGCGTGGAACGACATGAAGCGGTGGCGAGGGGCGACAGGCCCATCGTCTCCATAAGCAGAGAGTTAACCATAACCGTTTGTGCTGCTTGCCTCGATCGGAGGAGTGAGAGTCGTTATGGCGCTGAAATCCTTGATTCCCTTATCTCTTGGTGCGGTCCTGATGCTTGGCCTTGCGGCCTGCGACGAGGACGAACAGGGGCGCATGCTGTTCTACGAGAAGGGAACCTACCTGGGGCCGGCAGACACAGAGATTTCCGAAGAGACCCGCGAAATCCTGCGGTCCCGCACGTCGCTGCAGGGCGACTAGCCCGGTGCGGCCAAAGGTGCGGACCCCGGCTGTTGCTAAGGGTGGCCCGGCCGATCGCGTGGAACCCTTCACCGAACCCATGGAACAACCCGCTGAACGAAGAGTTTTGTGATGCGAAGCCTTGCTGACAAAAGACATGCAATGCCGGCCGCCGCAGCCCGCGCCGACCGCGTTTTCAGCCTTCTGCCGTTTGCCGTCGTGCTGCTGGCCGCGGTCCTCTTCGCCTTCGGCGGCCTGACCTCCGCGGCCTGGGGGCAGCAGTCGAGCACGCCGGTGGCCGAGGAAAGCCCGACCGGCGGAGAGGTGCCCGGCAACGTGCTGGGCAGCGAGGCCGATAGCGAAATGTGGCGCGCCGTGCGCGGCGGCGTCGCGGGGACGGTCTCGATTCCGGACCCGCAGGCGGCCTTTCTCATCCAGTCGGAAGGCGACAACTGGCGCGCCTGGCGCAACGGGCCGGTCACGGTCTACGGCGCCTGGACCATGCTCGGGATCATCATCGTCGTCGCGCTGTTCTTTGTCTTGCGCGGGCGCATCAAGATCGACGCCGGTCCCAGCGGAACGACGGTGGAGCGCTTCAACCTCATCGAGCGGACGGCTCACTGGCTGACCGCCGTCTCCTTCATCGTTCTGGCCCTGACCGGGCTGAACATGCTCTACGGGCGCCATGTGCTGCTGCCGGTCCTCGGGCCGGAGATCTTCACCGCCATCAGCATCGGCGGGAAGTACGCGCATAACTTCCTCTCCTTCGCCTTCATGGTCGGCGTCGTGATGATGTTCGTGCTCTGGGTGCGCCACAACATTCCCAACAAGATGGACCTGCAATGGCTGGCCAAGGGCGGCGGGCTCTTCTCCAAGGGTGTGCATCCGCCGGCTGCGAAGTTCAATGCCGGGCAGAAGTTCATCTTCTGGGCCGTGATTCTCGGCGGTGGCTCCGTCAGCGTCTCGGGGATCGCCCTGATGTTCCCCTTCGAGTTCGCCTTCTTCGGCAAGACCTTCGAGTTCCTGAACATCTTCGGCCTCAGCCTGCCGACGCAGCTGACGATGCTCCAGGAGATGCAGCTCTCGCAGGTCTGGCACGCCATCGTCTCGCTGGTGCTGATCGCCATTGTGATCGGTCACATCTACATCGGCTCCGTCGGCATGGAAGGCGCCTTCGATGCCATGGGCAGCGGACAGGTGGACTCCAACTGGGCGCGCGAGCACCATTCGGTCTGGGCAGCCCAGGTGACCGGCAACCGCTCGCAACCCGCCGAGTAGGCCGGCCGGAAGGCTTCCGGCAAGAGCCGGCAAGAAAGGAGGTCGACCCGATGGTGTGCCCTAAGCCGCTTCGCAGCCTGTGCCTTGGCATCATCGCCACGGTCGCCGTGATCGCGGTCCCTCTGATGCTGTCCTCGCCGGCAACCGCGGCGGTGACCAAGGAAGCAGCGGCCGAGCGCATCGCCGAAGAGTTCGGCGTCGAGGTGTTGCGCGTGCGCCCTGGCGAACGCGACGGCCGCGCGATCTGGCTGCTGACCGTGATGCAGCCCGAAGGCTCGAGCAACGCAACCTTCCAGGTGCACATTCTGGCGATCGACCAGGAGAGCGGCGATCTGCTGCCGTCGTTCCGCCACCGCAACAGCGGCTACGATCTTCCGCCGCCGGCGGCCGGCGGCGGGCGCCCTTTCTGAGGGCGTCGGAGATGAAAGGCGCTGCGCGGAACCGCCTTGTCGGCATGACCCAAGGAGGTTTCTTGACTTCACCCGGTTGCCAGCGTTTGTCATGAGCGAGCTCTGTCGAACGCCGGCCGACTGCCGTGGAGGCGCTATGCGTGGAGATGCCCTGGGGAGCGCACTGGGCCTGGGGAGCGCACTGGGCCTGAGGAGCGCACTGGGCCTGAGGAGCGCACTGGGCCTGAGGAGCGCACTGGGCCTGGGGAACACATTGGCCAGAACCATGAGGGTCTCGGTCGCGTCGCTTGCCGCGGGGATCGGTATCGTCGTTTCTGCGCTGGTCGCGGGGCCGGACCTCGCCGCTGCGACCGACGTTCAGTTGGCCCAGGCTGACGGGGCCGGCGGACCGCAGGCACCGGGCATGATCACCAGCCAGGCCTTCAAGGACTTCTCCGCGGCCGCACCGATCACCGTCACGCCCTATGACGACAACGATCTCAATCTGCAGCTCAAGGCCGAGTTCGAGACGGAGCTGCAGGCCAATGAACGCAAAGTCGCAGAGGCCGAGACCGGTCTGCTGCTGCTGTTTGAGTCGAAGATCATTCCGGTCGAACAGGCCCCGCGGCGCCCGAGCCTCGGCAGTGTCTCCGCCCGCTCGGGAAGAGGGGACGATCCGTCCCGCCAGGACGGGAGCGACGACGTGGAGGTCGACGTGAACGTGAATGTCTGGTCGAACACGCAAGACAGCGTTCTGGGTGGGCGCCAGGAAGCCCAGAGCGTCGGCACCAGCGTTTTCCACATCAACGCCGTGTTGCGCGATCAGGCCAACGGCGAGGTGCTGTGGCAGGGCGATGCCTACTACGAACTGCAGTCCCCGGATGCGGAGCGGGTGGCGCGCGCCATGGTGCCGCCCTTGGTCGATAACCTCGGCAAATCGACGGCCAATGAACCCTTCGAAGCACGCTGATCCGCTGCGCGCCTTTTCCGTGGCGCTCGCGATGTTGCGCGGCTGCTGCCGCGCCACGCTTCTTAGGCTTCCCCTGATTGTGCTTCCCCTGATTGTGGCGGGCACCGCCGCACAAGCCGAGCTGCGCGGCCACGGCGGGTTCGTCAAGGGCGTCGCGGTGCTGCCCGACGGATCGCGCGCCGTCACGGCCAGCTTCGACTACAGCCTGATCGTCTGGGACCTGGCAAGTCAGCGCGCCCTGCAGGTTCTCAACGATCATGAGGGGGCGGTGAATGCCGTCGCCCTGGCGGGTGAGGGGCGCCAGGCTCTGTCGGCCAGCGACGATGGCACGCTGCGGCTTTGGGACCTCCAGAGCGGCAGGCTGGAGCATGTCTTCGAAGGCCACCAGGGCAAGGTCGCAGCAGTTGCCGTCGCGCCGGACGGGCGCCTCGCCGCCTCGGCCGGCTGGGACCAGACCGTGCGCCTTTGGGACCTGACCCGCCGGCAGGCCACCCATGTCCTCGACGAGCATCGCAGCAACGTCAACTCGGTCGCTTTCTCTCGCGACGGCCGCTATCTCCTGACCGGCAGCTATGATTCGTCGATCCGCCTCTGGTCCCTGTCAGCCGATGGCCAGCGCCCGGAACTGCTGCGGGTCATGGAGGGGCATGACTTCGGGGTCAATGCCCTGTCTTTCCTGCCGGGCGACCAGTACGCGCTTTCCGCTTCGGTGGACGAAACGGTGCGCCTTTGGGATCTGGCGACCGGCGACCAGCTTGCGGTTCTGCGCGGTCATGACGGGCCGGTCTTTGCGGTTTCGGTCTCGCCGGATGGGCGCTTTGCCGCTTCCGCGGGGGTCGATGGCACCGTCAATCTTTGGAACATCGAGGGGCGCCGCATCGTGACCTCGCTCACCGGTCATCGCCAACCGGTCTGGGCCCTGGCCTTTACGCCCGACGGGCGGCAGCTGCTTTCAGCAGGCGCCGACTCGGTCACGCGACTTTGGGACCTGGAGGCGCGCAGCGAAATCGGCCCAAGCGATGCCGGGGAGGGCGCGGCCGAAGGGGAGCCGGCGGTTGCCGCCGCCTCCGGGGCGGTGGAGCACAGCAGCCGCGGTGCCAAGCTGTTCCGGACCTGTGTCGCCTGCCACACCACGACAGCAGACGGCGCCAACCGTGCGGGGCCGACCTTGTTCGGTGTTTTCGGGCGGCGTGCCGGCACGGTGGAGGGCTACAACTATTCCGCAGCGCTGCGCGGAAGCTCGATCATCTGGAGCGCAGAGACCATCGACCGGCTGTTCGACGAGGGGCCCGACCGCTACACGCCCGGCAGCAAGATGCCGCTTCAGCGCATGCCTTCGGCCGAAGACCGTGCGGAACTGATCGCCTATCTCAAGCAGGTGACCGGCCCCGCACAACCAACCACAGGTGCCGAGCCAGTACAGGAAAGGCTCGGCCAATGACCCGACCGCCTCCTGCGTCCTGCACCCACCGCGCCATGCGACGGTGAGGTTCGGACTGGAGCTTTATCTTGCGAGGAATCTAGGACCCATGAAATCAGTTGTCATCGGAAGCGTCGTCGCCATCCTGATTGCGGTTTTGAGCGCCGTCATTCTGAGCTTCTACGGCGTCAGCTCGGCAGACCTCTTCTCGACCTCCAACGTGCGTCTGTAATCCGCTGTCGGGAAAAGCCGTCAAGACCGCTGCATCCGGATGCAGCGGGAGCCTTGATCGCATTTCACGGGTTCGTCTCGCGTAGGGTTGCGAGCGCACCCGACAGGATCGATCTAACCCGGGACATTCGGCTCTTTACCGTACCGACGGGGCAGGCGACGATCTCGGCAATCTCGCCATAGCTCAGGTCCTCGAAGAACGCCAGGTGGACCAGCGCGCGTTGCTCGGGGGACAGATCCCCCATCGCCTTGGCGACGGCCTGCGACACCTCCTCGGAGAACACCGCAGACACGGCGTCCGGTCCGTCGTCTTGGAGACTGTCCGGCACCAACTCGATCGTCTCGACGGTTTTTCGCTTTCTCAGGCGGTCCACCGCCTTGAAGTATGCGATGCCGAAGACCCAGGTAGAAATCCGCGATCGCCCTTCGAAGCTGCCGGCGCTCTTCCAGACTTCCCACATCACATCGTTGACCACTTCTTGGGCTTCGTTGCTGTCCTTCAGACGATTGAGCACGAAGGCGAATACCCTCTTCTGATAGAGAGCATAGAAGCGGTTCATGGCGCGCTGATCACCGGCGGCGATCTGGTTCAGGAGCGCGCGCTCTTCGCATTCCTTCGGCCCTGTACCGGGTCCGGTCACGACCGACTTTCCGCCGCCCTGCACTGGCGGCGGCTCCAGCATTCTCCAACCATTGGGGGTAACGGGCGCAAAAGACCCCCGTACCGAGAATCACGTGACATGACTCCAAGCTTTCTGCGGCGACGGTGAGAGTGATCGAAGGTCCTTGACCGACAGTGCGGTCAGCATCCAGGTGGTCGGACAGGTCTCCTGTTGTTCACGCGAAGGCTCCCGGCAGATCGTTTAAGCGATCCGGTTTCTGGGAATGGCTGCAGCGGTCTGCGGGCGTTGGCGGGTATCGACGCCTGCGCGCTCATGTCTTCCTGCAGGCATTGCCTGCGACCGGCGGTCTGTAACGGTGTTTCATTCACTCAATCCCATACTCAAATCCCCCGGAGGGTGACTCAGCACAAGCGCTCGGGACCGCGAGCACCTGGGCGAACGCTCCCGTTCCGCGGACCGAAAGGATCCGCAGGCAATGCCACTTCATGCAAGCACGCCGCCGCAATCATCCGAGGCCAGCTGCTCGATGATCTTCCTGCTCCTCTTGGCTGCGGCGATCAGCCAAAGGAGTTCAGGTCAACCAATCTCCGCGAAGACATAGGCAGAGAAATCCGGGCGCTCGGATTCAAAAAAGCAATTGGTCTTCACGCGACGAAGATGACAGAGGTGAAAGGAAGCGTGTATGATCGCAATCATATGAGCCAGCCGCCGAAGTTCAGTGATCTTTTGGAGCCTCTTTTTAAGGGGCCGGTGCGCCATCGCGACCTTGAGGTCGGGCAGCATCTCTTCGCTGCCGGGGATCCTGTCGAGAGCCTTTACTTCGTCGATTCCGGCCGCGTCCGCCTTGTCAGATACGGGCCGGAAGGTTCGATCTTGTGCCTGCAGACCGCGCGGGAGGGGCAAACGCTTGCCGAGGCTTCCCTCTTCGAGGACGTCTATCATTGCGATGCGGTTGCGGAGCGGCCTTCGCGGGTGAAGGTGGCGCCGAAGCGGGAGATCCTCCGGAGCCTGATGACGGATTGTGCGGTCAGCATCAGGGCCATGGCCCACTTGACGCGGCAGATCGAGTCTCTGCATGCGCGGCTGGAGATCGTCGCCATGAAGTCGGCGCGCGCGCGGCTGCTGACCTATCTCGACTGGATCCGCGAGCCCGGCGAAGACAGACTGGTCATCAAGGATTCGTGGAAGGAGATCGCAAACGAGATCGGCCTTTCCCACGAGGTCGTCTATCGCACCCTGGCGGTCCTGGAGGACGAGGGGCTGATCAGCCGCAAGGACCGCACGGTCGAACTTCTGAATTCCTGAGAGATCCAGGTCAAGAGCGCGGCGGTCAGACCTCTGCCCGTGGGGCTACTCCCGGGCGCCTGCCTGGCGCAGCAGAGCCGCGATCTCTTCGTCGCCAATCATCGTCGCGGCCTGGAGGGCGGTCCAGCCGTCCTTGGCCTTCAAGGTCACGTCGGCCCCGGCGGCCAGGAGCAGCCGGACCTCCTCCAGGCGTGCCCGGTTGGCGGCCAGCATGAGGGCGGTGTTGCCCGTCTCCGCCTCGCGCGCATCGGTGTCGGCGCCGGCATTGAGCAGCACATAGAGCGCGCCGGCCTGGCCGTTCATGGCGGCAAGCACCACCGGCGGCCGGCCGCTGCGCCCGGGCTGCTCGATGCCCGCTCCGGCTTCCAGCAAGGCGATGACGCTGTCGACATGGCCGGCCTGGATCGCCTGGCCGAGAGCTGTCTCTCCCTCGGCGGCGCGTTGATCGACCGCGGCGCCGGCGGCAACGAGGTCATCGAAGAAAGGGGTGTGGCCGTGGGCGGCGGCGAGGTGGAGCGCGGTCCAGCCGTCGCGCCGTCTGCTGCCGGCTTCCGCGCCGCCGGCCAGCAGCATCTGAAGGCTGCCTTCCGCACCCGCGCGGGCGGCTGCCATCAGTGCCGTCATGCCGTCGTCCGCTGCTGTATTCGGCCGGGCTCCGGCGGCCAGCAGCTCGGCGACGACAGTCGTCGCCAGGGGATCGAAGGCTGCGTTGATGAGGGCCGTGTTGCCGTCACGCAGGTCCCGCGCCTCATGATCCGCTCCCGCGGCCAACAGCACCGAGACCGCCGCGCGCTTGTTGCGCCGCGCCGCCACGTGCAGGGGGGTGTTGCCGTAGTCGCGCTCCCGGGCCTCCAGGGGGGCACCGGCCTCGATCAGGACCTGGACGACCCGGTCGTGACCCTCGTAAGCCGCGTAATGGAGCGCAGTCCAGTCGTCGTCGGGCGTCACCGCGGCAGGGTCCGCGCCGCCGTCCAGCAGCACGGCCGCCACCCCGGCGCTGCCATAGATCGCGGCGACCTGAAGGGCCGTATTGCCCAACTGGTCGCGCGTCTCGGGGTCGCCCCCGCGCTCCAGCGCAAAGGCGGCCAGCGCCGTGTCGTCGCTGCGCGCGGCCTGGTGCAGGGCTTGGTCGGGCACCGACTGGGCGAAGGCGGGGGAGGAGACGAGAGTGGCGGCGGGCGCCGAGATTGCGCCGACGATCACCGAAAGACCGAGGATCCGGGCGAAGCGAAAGAGCCGGCCCTGCACCGCTGCGCGGCTAGGCACGGTCTTCCCCGACGATCTCCAAGTCGACCTCGGTGGCGATGATCAGCAGCTTGCCAGCGTTTTCGAAGTTCACCGTCACCCTTTCAGCGACCACCGACTGGATCTGCCCCACACCCCACTCGGGCCGGCCGGGGTGGCGCACGCGCATGCCGGGGCTGAGATGTAAGGTCATGGTTCGCCTCGCTGTTTTCGCTCAGTAGTTAGTGTATAAGGATGTTTACTTCGGGGCTAGCGAGTGGGACCTGTAAAGCATGCAAACAATGATTGATCTGCGCGTCGCGGAACTCTTGGCGTCGCGCCTCTGCCACGATCTTGTGGGGCCGATCGGGGCCGTCGGCAACGGGCTGGAGCTTCTGGCCGACGATGAGTTCGGCATGGCCGATGACGCAATGCAGCTGACCAGCAATTCCGCCCGCCAGGCCTCGGCGATTCTGCAGTTCTTTCGGCTCGCCTATGGCATGGCCGGCGCCCGGGTCGGAACCGATCTCACACCGCTGCGCGATCTCGCTGCGGGCCTGCTGCAAGCCTCCAAGTCGGAACTCGATTGGGCAACCGTCGCGGCGCCGGAAGGCCTGCCCGATGGCGCCGGCAAGATGGTCATGAACATGGTGGCGCTGGCGCATGAGGCGCTGCCGAGGGGCGGCAAGCTGACCGTTGAGATCGGCGGGGAGGCGGGTCCCCGGGACCTGATCGTCACCGCCAGCGGGCAGGACGCCCATCTGCGCCCGGAGAGCCTGGCCGGGCTCGACGAAAACATCGACATCGGCGAGTTGAGCCCGCGCGGGGCGCACAGCTACTTCACGCGGGTTCTCGCAAAACGGCTGGGCAGCGATCTGGAGATCGACACGCCCGGTGAGGACATGCTGCGGCTCAAGGTGGCGCTGCCCGCCTGACCGCCCACCTGACTGCCCGCCTAACCGCTGGGTGAGCCGCGTGCCGCGGATTAGCTGGCACGCACGCTGGTCAGGAAGCTCTCCACCTGCGTGCGCAGGGTCGACGACTGGCCGGCAAGATCATTGGCCGCGCTCAGCATTGTCTTTGCCGACTCACCGGAGGCCTCCGCGGCGTTGGTCACTTCCCCGATGTTGGAAGAGACCTCGTTGGTGCTGGCGGAGGCCAACTGGACGTTGCGGGAGATCTCCTGCGTGGCTGCGGTCTGTTCGTCCACGGCGGCGGCGATGCCGGCGGCAATCCCGTTGACCTCTTCGATGGTCGAGGTGATCTGCGCGATCGAGTCCACCGCGCCGCCGGTTGCGGACTGGATGTCGTTGATCTGCTGGCGGATCTCTTCGGTCGCCTTCGCGGTCTGGGTGGCCAGCTGCTTGACCTCCGAGGCGACGACGGCAAAGCCCTTGCCGGCCTCGCCGGCCCGCGCGGCTTCGATGGTGGCGTTCAGGGCCAGCAGGTTGGTCTGCTCGGCGATGTCCTGAATCATGGTCACCACGTCGCCGATCTTCTGGGCCGCCTGAGCCAGCATTTCCACTTCACTGTTGGTGTTGCGGGCCTGATCGGCAGCGGCATTGGAAATCTTGGTCGACTGGGCCACCTGCCGGCTGATCTCCTGAATGGAAGCGCTGAGCTCCTCGGCGGCGCTGGCGACGGTCTGGACGTTGTTGGCGGCCTGCTCGGTCGCGGAGGCCACCGCGGCTGTCTGGCGGTTGGCGCGCTCCGCCGTTTCCGACATGTACTGGGCCGTGGACTGGACCTGGTCGGAGGCCGCGCCGACACCCTCGACAACCGCCTTGACGTTCGATTCGAAGTCGTCGGCCAAACTGTTCATGGCCTTGCGCTTCTCTTCCTCAGCCTTGGCCTTCTCCGCTTCCCGGGCTGCCGTCGAACGGTCGAGTTCAATGGCATTGGTTTTGAAGGTCTGCACCATGCGGGCGATGTCGCCGATGTCGTCCTGGCGTTCCATTGCCGGAACCTCGACCCCGGTGTCGCCATCGGCTAGCCGGCCCATGGTGTCGGTCATCATCTTCAGCGGTTTGCCGACCAGGCGCGACGTCATCATGCTCAACAGCGTGACCAGCAGCGCCAGCGCAATCAGCGCAACCGCAGTCTGCTGCACCATGGCGGCAGTAATCTCCGCGTTCAGCTGCTCAATCGACCAGGCAATGATAACCGATCCGATGAAGGATCCGTCCTTGGGCGAGAGGGCAGGGCTGGAGATAAGGATGTGCGTCGGCGTTTCTTCCACCAGGCGCTCTTCCGAGCCCCTGGCTTTCTCCACGAAGGCAGCGATGTCGCCGTGTGGCAGAGAGCTGGAGTCGAAGCGGATCAGTTCCGCTCCTTCCTTATCCAGCGCAACCACGTTGGCGATTGCCGTATCCTCGGCATTGGCGAAATCGATGTAGGCGGCTTCGATGGACTCCGCTTTTTTCCAGCGGATACCGCCGGCCGCGTTGTTGGTGATGAGGCGGGTCATCGTGGTGAACCCGGCCTCGCCGGTCGCTACGAGCACCCGGCTCGTCTGGTTGATCCCGATGGCAACGAGGGTAATGAGCACCAGAGAGGCCATCGCCGCGACGGTCAGAATGACCTTACGGACGACGGAGAGTCTGGAAAATCCGGCCGAGCGGGCGCGCGGGGCCTTTTCGGCACCGGAGGAGGGTGAGGTTGACGTTTTCGCGTCGGTCATAGGGGACTCCTTCGGCCAGCCAACCGCCCGGCCGGATTACTGCTCAAAACCGTTTCGATCCTTCAGAGCCTAGAGAGCGTCGACGTTGACACCGATCGTGATCGCGCCGACAACCTCGCCGCTCGCCGGGTCGATGATGGACATGCTGAGCTGCGACTGGAAGGTCTGCGTCGACTCGTCCATCTCGACTTCATCAATGAAGATCGCATTCGGACCGGCGCTGTAGGTCTTCTGCCACTTGGCTTCGTCACCCTGCCAGTAGTCCGAGGTCACGTCGCTCTGGCCGACATTGAGACCGCGATTGTCCATCACGAAGATCTCGGTCACGAGGCCCTGCATGCTCTCCTTCTGCTTGTTGAGATAGGCAGAGAGAGCGTTGCTCAGGACGGCATCGATCATCGGCCGGCTGCTGGCGTCCGTCTGGGCGCGCCAGTCCTTGTCCATCTTGTCGATGTCCGCCTGGGAGAGGCCGGCATGACGTTCGTTCTGGGCCTTGATGGCATCCACCACCATGCTGTCGGCAATCCAGTTCTTGACCGTGGAGTTCGCAAACTCGGTCATCGGCGCGACGTGCTCGTCGCTGGCAAGAGCGGCAGAGGCGAAGACAGAAACGGCCGCGCCCGCCAGAATCCCCTTCAAGAGGCTGGTCTTAGACATTTTCATTGCTCCAATAGTGTTCCCCAAAGCAGCGGCACGCAGTTGTGCGCCGATTTACTTCAGGGGCACATTCATTCGAATCCATTTAATTTTGCGTTAGCGTCGTTGACGGTTTCTTTGGCTTGTAATTCAATCCTGTCGGGATTTATTACTTGGTTTTGATTATAGTCTGATTGTTTAGATTTTTCCCGCAGCGCAGATTCCCGGACTTCAGCGTGCGCCTTGCGCTCCGCGCAGTCCGCAGCGCGAGTGCGAATGATTTTCATTTACTCATTCATTGAGAATGACTATCATCCGCGTTGAAGCCCGTTCAGGGCATTACGAAACACTCGGAGGATTACAATGATCGTTGGCCGCCGGAGGGCTCTAGCAGCCGCCGTTTGTGCTGCAGTGGTGGCGCTCGGCACGTCCGCCCAGGCACAGGAGGTTTTGAACCTCTACTCGTCGCGTCACTACCAGACCGATGAGGCGCTCTACGAGAACTTCACCAAGCAAACCGGAATCGAGATCAACCGCATCGAGGGTAAGGGCGATGCCTTGATCGAACGCATCAAGAGCGAGGGGGCCAACAGCCCCGCGGATGTGTTTCTGACGGTCGATGCCGGGCGGCTCTGGCGGGCTGACCAGGAGGGGCTTTTCCAGCCCGTGAACAGCGATGCGCTGACCAATGCGATTCCCGAGAACCTGCGTCATCCCGACGGGCATTGGTACGGCTTCTCAACGCGCGCCCGCGTCATCTACTACGACAAAGCCAAGGTGCAGCCGGACGAGATCAAGAGCTACGAGGACCTCGCCGATCCCAAGTGGAAGGGTCGCGTCTGCATCCGCAGCAGCTCCAACATTTACAACCTGTCCCTCATGAGTTCGATCATTGCAGCCCATGGCGAGGGCACGGCCGAGGAATGGGCCAAGGGTATGGTCGCGAACTTCGCCCGCGACCCCGTTGGCGGCGATACCGATCAGATCCGCGCCATCGGCGCCGGTGAGTGCGAAGTGGCTGTCGGCAACACCTATTACTTCGTCCGCCTGATGACCAACCCCGGCGAAAAAGACAAGGGGCTGGCCGAGAAGATCGGCTGGGTGTTCCCGAACCAGGGAGACCGCGGGACCCATGTGAACGTCTCCGGCGCCGGCGTGCTGAAGAACGCCCCGCACAAGGAAGCAGCGGTGAAGTTCCTCGAGTACCTGGCGAGCGCCGAGGCCCAGCGCTACTTCGCCGATGGCAACAACGAGTATCCGGTGGTACCCGGAATCGAGCCGAATGAGGCTTTGAAGTCGCTTGGAAACTTCGAGACCGATGCCTTGAACGTGGCTGTTTACGGCGAGAACCAGCCGGACGCCCAGAAGATCTTCGACCGGGCAGGCTGGAACTGACCAGTCATCCGACTACTTCTTGAAGCTCCAGTACCGAAGGCCCCGCCATTTGGCGGGGCCTTTTTTGCGCCGCCGCCGGCGCAGAGGGCGGGACGACGACTTTCCGGCGCTGGCGCTGCGGCAGGGAACGATCTTGATGTTGGCCTGATGTTGGCCTGATGTTGGCCTGATGTTGGCCTGATGTTGGAGGATCAGCGCCGCTACTGGTCCGAATGCACGAACTTTGCGGTTCTGGCTGCGCGGCCCCGGCGCGCGTTGCCGGACACGCCCGAGGCCCTTCGGTCCGGCTGCTCAGCCAGGGGCTGGGAGGCGCTACGCCGCGCCGCCCGGTTCTCCGGGACGGCCCCGCGCGATGGCGCGGCTCAGCAGAATGACCGGCGGGATACCGACGGCAACAATGGTGAGAGCCGGCGTGGCCGCCTGGCTCAGCCGCTCGTCGGCGGCGAAGTTGTGTGCCTGGACAGCCAGGGTGTCGAAGTTGAAGGGACGCATCACCAGGGTCGCCGGCAGTTCCTTCATCACGTCGACGAAGACCACCAGGCCTGCCGTCAGCATGCTGGGCCACATGATCGGCGCGTGCACCCGGATCAGCGCCGCCATAGGGCGGGCCCCCAGGGTGCGGGCGGCGTCGTCCATCGACGGGCGGATCTTGCCGAGGCCGCTGTCCACCGTGTTGAGTGAGACCGCAAGGAAGCGCACCAGGTAGGCAAAAACCAGGGCTGCGATGCCGCCTGTCAGGAGCAGTCCGCTTGAAATCCCCCAGGTCGCCCGCAGCCAGCCATCCAACGCATTGTCGAAGGCGGCAAAGGGTATGAGGACACCGACGGCGATGATGGTTCCCGGCAAGGCATAGCCCATGGAAGCCAGCCGGTGCGAGGCCGTCACCAGCCAGCCCCCTTGGAGCCGGCGGCCGTAAGCCATCAGGGTGGCAAGGAGGACGGCCAGGACGGCCGTGACCAGAGCCAAGATGAAGCTGTTTCCGACAAGCTCGAAGTAGCGGCGCCCGAACTGTCCGTCGCCGGCTTCGAGGGCCATGGAAAGGAGCACGCCTGCCGGCAGGAGAAAGCCGAGAAGCAGCGGCAGGAGGCAGGCGCTGAAGGCTGCAAAGGCTGCCATGCCGTGGAGGCGATAGCCGGGCAGTTGCTGATACTTGTTCGTGGCCTGGTGGAACTGGGCCTTGCCCCGGCTTTGGGCTTCGAAGAGCAGGACAGCGAAAACGAAGATCAATAGGATCGATGCCAGCTGTGCTGCCGTTGTGCGATCCCCGAACGCAATCCAGGCCCGCACGATTCCAGTCGTGAAGTTCGGAACGCCGAAGAAAGAGACCGTGCCGTAGTCGGCCAGCGTTTCCATCAGCGCGAGGGCCGTTCCGGCTACGATTGCCGGACGGGCCAGGGGAAGGGCGACCCGCCAGAAGCTTCGCCAGGGACCGCAGCCCAGGGTGCGGCTGACATCCAGGGCGCAGACCGATTGATCCAGAAAGGCTGCGCGCGACAGCAGATAGGCATAGGGATAGAGCACCAGGATAAGCATGGTGACCGCGCCGCCCAGCGAGCGGATTTCCGGAAACCAGTACTCGCGAAAGCTCAGGCCCGTAAGATCGCGCAGCAGGGACTGAACCGGGCCCGCAGGCTGCAGGAAGTCCGTATAGGCATAGGCCATGACGTAGGCGGGCATGGCCAGCGGCAGGATCAGGGCCCATTCGAAGACCCGCCGGCCAGGGAAGCGGCACATGGTGATCAGCCAGGCCGTCCCGGTCCCAATGATGGGAACGCCGAGCCCGACGCCGATCACCAGCACTGCCGTGTTGAAGAGGTAGCGCGGCAGCACCGTCTCGGCCAGGTGAGACCATGTCTCGCTGCCGGGCTGGGTGAGGCTGAGCAACACGCCGAAGATCGGGATCAGGAACAGGGCCGCAACCGCCACCGAAATCCAGGTCAGCGGCCCGCCCCGCATCAGTCCGCCCCGCATCAGTCCGCCCCGCATCCGGCTGCCCCGCATCTGGCTGCGCCCTGCCTTCGCCGCCGGTCCAGGGACGGCCCACCCCCCGGCGAGCTCCGAGGGTTTGGCGGCAGGCAGAGGCGAAGGCGAGAGCTTTTCCAAGGATTCCGGCGTTTTCTGAACCGACTCCCCTTCAGAGGGGAGGGCGGCGGGGTTGATACTGTCAGGGCCCTGTAAGCGGCATTCGACAACCGCGGCCAGAAAGCGCAGCAGTTCTCGGCTCTGGGGTTCTGGCGGTGAGACCCGGACGCTCCGCCCAGGCCCTTAGCGGAGCGGTCAGGAGATTAGCCGAGATTTCTGACAATGAGAAGCAATCTCATACATCCGAACGCATAATCATTACGTACAGTTGAATGGCATCAAAAGAAGCGGCCCAAAGCCTCGGCGGACAACCGGCAAATTGGCGCAAAAGCGCTGCAGCGTTAGAAAGCCAAGCGGTTTCCGGTGCTTAGGGAATCGCTTAGGTAAGGGGATCTTAATTTCTCTTTGCCACTGTCACGCGACAGTTTGGGGGCAAAGGTAAACAGGCCTGATCGCCCCTGTTTGGCAGCCCGGATGCGGGCAAGCGTGGGACAGTGGCGATGGATGATCTTCTCAGTGAGTTTCTAACCGAAACCAACGAAAGCCTCGCGGAGTTGGACGTCGAGCTGGTGCAGCTCGAACAGAACCCTAATGATCAGGAGCTGCTGGGGAACATCTTCCGGCTTATGCACACGATCAAGGGGACCTGCGGGTTTCTGGGCCTGCCGCGCCTGGAAAGCGTGGCCCATGCCGGCGAAAACGTGCTTGGCAAGGTCCGCGACGGTGAGATCGAAGTGTCGCCCGAGGCTGTCACGCTGATTCTCGAATCGATCGATCAGATCCGCATCCTTCTCGAACAGCTCGAGGCCACCGAGGCCGAGCCGGAGGGGGATGACTCCGATCTGATTGCGCGCCTGAACGCCTTCGCCGAGGGCGGTGGTGCCGCCCCGGCCGCGGCTGCGCCGGCTGAGGAAGCCGCCCCCGAAGCTGCCGAAGCTGCCCCTGAAGCTGCCCCTGAAGCTGCCCCTGAAGCTGCCAGCACCGCCGAGGCGCCGGCAGAGGCCGGCAGCGGCGAGGTCTCTCTGGACGAACTGGAGGCCGCCTTCAATGCGGCCAAGGGCCCGGAGGAGCTGGCTGCCGAAGCCGCTGCGAAGGAAGCCGAGGAGCCTGCCGCAGAGCAGCCGGCCGAGGCCCCCGCCGAAGCGGCCGCCCCGGCCGAAGAGCAGAAAGCCCCCGAGGAACCGAAGCCCGCGCCGGCGGCCGCCGAGAAGGCCAAGCCGGCGGCGAAGAAGGCTGCCGAGCCCAAGGCCGGCGATGCCAAGAAAGAAGGTTCGGTCGCCAACCAGTCGCTGCGCGTCAACGTCGATGTGCTTGAAAACCTCATGACCATGGTTTCCGAGCTTGTCCTGACGCGCAACCAGTTGTTGCAGATCCTGCGCAGCCAGAGCGAAAGCGAATTCGCCGCGCCGCTCCAGCGTCTGAACCATGTGGTGTCCGAGCTGCAGGAAGGCGTCATGGCGACGCGCATGCAGCCGATCGGCAACGCCTGGGCCAAGCTGCCGCGTATCGTCCGCGATCTGGCCCACGAGCTTGACAAGAAGATCGACCTGGTGATGAAGGGTGCGGAGACCGAGCTGGACCGTCAGGTTCTCGAGCTCATCAAGGATCCGCTCACCCATATGGTGCGGAACTCTGCCGACCACGGTCTTGAAATGCCCGCCGACCGCCTTGCCGCCGGCAAGCCTGAGATCGGTAGCGTCATCCTCAACGCCTTCCATGAGGGCGGCCACATCATCATCGAGATCTCCGACGACGGTAAGGGTCTGTCGAGCGAGAAGATCAAGCAGAAGTGCATCGACAACGGCCTGGCGACCGAAGCCGAGCTCGAGACGATGACCGAACAGCAGATTCAGCAGTTCATCTTCAAGGCTGGCTTCTCGACCGCCGCCGCCGTTACCTCGGTGTCCGGGCGCGGCGTCGGCATGGACGTGGTGCGCACGAACATCGAGAAGATCGGTGGCACCATCGAACTGACATCGGTCGAGGGCCGCGGCACCAAGTTCGTCATCAAGATCCCGCTGACCCTGGCCATCGTTTCGGCCCTGATCGTCGAATGTGCCCGCGAGCGCTTTGCCATTCCGCAGCTTTCCGTGGTCGAGCTGGTCCGCGCTTCGGCGCACACCGAGCACACGATCGAGCGGATCAATGACACGCCGGTCCTGCGCCTTCGCAACCGTCTGCTGCCGCTCGTCAACCTGCGCGACCTCCTGAAACTCGAAGACCCGGCGGTTTTGGTCAAGCCGGAGGAAGTGCCTGACAGCGACATCGAAACGGCAGCTACTGAGGCTCCCGAGGCGGACGATAAGTCTGCTGAAGAGGTCAAGGACTCTGTCGCTGCTTCTGAAGAGGACAAGCCGGACGCGGACAGCGCTGACGAGGAAGTCTTCATCGTGGTAGCGCAGATTGGCACCTACTCCATGGGCATCATCGTCGACCGCGTCTTCGATACCGAAGAAATCGTCGTCAAGCCGGTGGCCCCGATCCTGCGCGATATCCAGCTGTTCTCCGGTAACACGATCCTGGGCGATGGCAGTGTCGTCATGATCCTCGACCCGAACGGCATTGCTGCCACGACCGGTGAAATCTCGGTGGCCGAGGGCGCCGACGACGGCGTCAAGGACCGCCACAGCATCAGCAGCGAAGACAGTGTTGCAATGCTGGTCTTCCGCGCGGTCGACGACACGCCGAAGTCGGTTCCGCTGGCTCTGGTGGCCAGGCTCGAAGAGATCGACCTTACCCAGGTGGAGTTCTCCAACGGCCAGTACGTGGTTCAGTACCGCGGCCAGCTTATGCCTTTGGTGCAGATGCAGCCGGCGCGGGAGCTTGGCAAGGAGGGCCGCCAGCCGGTCCTGGTCTTCGCCGATCGCAACAGGACCATGGGCCTGGTGGTCGAGGAGATCGTCGACATTGTGGAGGACCGTATGAACATCGAGCTGTCTTCCGACCGGCCGGGCTACATCGGCACCGCGGTTATCGACAACAAGGCAACCGACGTTGTCGATGCGGGTTACTACCTGACTCAGGCGTTCCACGACTGGTTTGCCGCCGAGCGACCTTCGACGGATGAAGAGACCTCGGGCCGCCGACTGCTGCTGGTCGACGACAGCCCCTTCTTCCGCAACATGTTGCAGCCCCTGCTTTCGGTCTCCGGCTACGATGTCATCTGCGTGGAATCCGCGGATGCCGCTCTTGAGCTCTGCGAGGCCGGCGAGAACTTCGATGTCATCATCTCCGACATCGAGATGCCGGGGATGAACGGTTTCGAGTTCGCCAAGAAGGTGACCACGGACTCGCGCTGGTCGGATACGCCGATTGTAGCGCTCTCCAGCTTCTCCAACCCCGCCGATCTTGCGCGGGGCAGGGACGCCGGCTTCCGCGACTATGTCGCCAAGACTGATCGCGAAGCCCTTTTGACCACTTTGCACGATACGATTGCTGATCTGAGAGGTGCGGCATGAGCAGCGACAGCCAATCCACGAACGGCGAAGAGCAGGGTGCTCTTGCCACTGTGTTCAGCGACACCGAGGACTTCGTCACCTTCGTGATTGCCGATCAGCTGTTCGGCATTCCGGTTCTCAAGGTGCAGGACGTGCTGAGTACGCACAACATCACGCGCATTCCCTTGGCGCCGCCCGAGATTGCAGGTTCGCTGAATCTGCGTGGCCGCATTGTGACGGCTATGGATGTCCGGTTGCGTCTGGGCCTGCCGCCCAAGGAGCGCGCGAGCTCGATGAGCATCGTCGCGGAACATGACGGCGAGCTGTACAGCCTGATGGTCGACTCCGTCGGCGAGGTCCTGGCCCTTAATGCCAGCGACTACGAGCGCAACCCCCCGACCTTGGACCCGAAGTTCCGGGACTACTCTGCGGGGATCTATCGTCTGGACGAGAAACTGCTTGTCGTCTTGGACGTCAACCGTCTCCTGGACTACGACCGCGTCCAGGCGGCCTAGCTCAGTCTATCGCATAGTGGGGATTCCGGTCGGGCCAAGCCGCATTAGTCCGTCAAGGCCTACAACCGGAGAGGAAGTTGGAGCCGAGAAATGAAGTCTTGCTTGATCGTAGATGACTCCAAGGTCGTGCGTATGGTGGCGCGCAAGATCCTGGAAGGACTTAGCTTCAGCACGGAAGAAGCGGAAGACGGTCAGAAGGCGCTGGAGGCGTGTCAGCGTCAGATGCCGGACGCCGTTCTGCTGGACTGGAACATGCCCGTGAAGAACGGCCTTGAGTTCCTGCAGGAGCTGCGGGCGCTCGGCGGTGACGAGCAGCCGGTGGTCGTGTTCTGCACGACAGAGAACGATATGAGCCACATTCGCCAGGCTCTGGAAGCAGGGGCGAATGAGTACATCATGAAGCCGTTTGACAGCGATATCATTGAATCGAAATTCACTCAGGTAGGCCTTATCTGATGCAGGATGTTGACGCCGCGCGTAGCGGCGGGGATCAATCGGGCGACGACCGCTTTAGGGTGATGGTGGTGGATGACTCCGCCGTCATCCGCGGTCTTTTGACCCGGTCCCTGGAAGCGGACAACAGCATCAAGGTCGTGGCCTCGGTCGGCAACGGTGAGGCGGCTCTCAAGGCGCTGGATCGGCAGACCGTCGATGTCATCATTCTCGACATCGAAATGCCGGTGATGGATGGTCTGACAGCGCTTCCCAAACTGCTTGCCGCGCAGCCGGGCGTTCACGTCGTGATGGCCTCGGCCCTGACGCGCAAGAACGCAGAGGTCAGCCTTCGTGCGCTCCAGGCCGGTGCGGCCGACTATGTGACCAAGCCGAGTTCGCGAAGCGAGCTGACCTCGGCCGACACTTTTCAGCGTGAGCTGACCGCGAAGGTCAAAGCGCTGGCTGGGGCCAACCGCAAGGCACCGGCACCGCGCAGCGAAGCAGCGGCGCCGGCCGTCGAGGCCGCTGCGGCGCCCGGCGCCGGCGGCAACCTCTATGGCGGACGGCAGGTCGTTCTGCGGAAAGGGCCGATGGTCTGCCCGCGCATTATTGCGATCGGAAGCTCAACCGGAGGCCCCCAGGCACTCCTGGAACTTCTCGGCAATATGGCGGCCAGCGTGAAGGTGCCGATTCTCATCACGCAGCACATGCCGGCGACCTTCACCACCCTGCTGGCCGAGCACATTGGCCGGGCCACCGGCGTCCCCACCCAGGAGGGCGTCGATGGGGAGGTCGTTCAGCCGGGCCGAATTTACCTGGCGCCGGGCGACTATCATATGGTTGTCGAGCGCGACGGCACCGTGGACCGTATCAAGTTGAACCAGAACCCGCCCGAGAACTTCTGCCGTCCGGCGGTCGACCCCATGCTCCGATCGATGGCGTCGCTCTACGGCTCCGGCCTGTTGACCATCATCCTGACGGGGATGGGCAGCGACGGGCAGAAAGGTTCGGAGAAGGTTGTCGAGGCGGGTGGTTCTGTTATTGCCCAGGATGAGGCGACGAGCGTTGTTTGGGGCATGCCGGGGGCCGTCGCGACAAGCGGTCTCTGTTCGGAAGTCCTTCCGCTCAAGGAAATCGGACCCCAGGTCCGCAAGTTGATCATGAGGTCGGCGGCATGAACGTAGACGATTTTGAATTCATCGCGCAGTTGCTGTACCAGCGCTCTGGCTTGGTGATAACGCAGGAAAAGGCCTATCTCCTCGAGAGCCGCCTCAATCCGGTCGCGCGAAAGTGGGATCTCGATGGCTTCGAGGCGCTGATCGCCAAGATGCGCAACGAGAAGGATGAGCGCGTCATCGTCGACGTTACCGAAGCGATGACGACCAACGAGTCCTTCTTCTTTCGTGACAACCGGCCCTTCGAGCAGTTCAAGGATGTGGTGCTCCCGCAACTGCTGGAGACGCGGGGCGGGCAGAAGAAGTTCCGCATCTGGAGCGCAGCCTGCTCGAGCGGCCAGGAGCCTTACACGCTGGCGATGATCTTGAAGGAGGAAGCCGCGAAGCTCGCCGGCTGGACCTTCGACATTGTCGCCACGGACCTCTCGACCGAGATCCTCGGCAAGGCCAAGGATGGGCTTTACTCCCAATTCGAGGTCCAGCGCGGCCTGCCCATTACCCTCCTGATGAAGTACTTCACGCAGGAAGGGGACAAGTGGCGGATCAGCGACGAGATCCGTCAGATGGTGAAGTTCCAGCCCTTCAATCTGCTCGACAGCCCCTCCAGCCTGGGGCGCTTCGACGTGATCTTCTGCCGCAACGTTCTGATCTACTTCGACCAGGAGACGAAGGGCCAGGTCCTGGGTCGTCTGGCGCAGATTATGCCCAACGACGGTTTCCTCTATCTTGGCGGCGCCGAGACGGTGCTCGGTATCTCCGATGCCTTCGAGGTGATCCCCGGCCAGCGCGGCATCTACCGCCTGTCGGATACCCCGGCCGAACTCGATCGCAAGGCTGGCTGACGCCAATCAACGGCTCCCGGGCAGAGGCATCCGGGCAGAGGCATCCGGGTAGAGGCATTCCGCCACAGCCATTGCAGTTTTGGGTACGGCAGCTCTGGAAAGAAAACGGGCCGGCCTCCGAGAGGAGCCGGCCCTGTTTCATGGCGCCCGGCTTAGCCGGCGCTGATGTCATGCTTTACGCATTGGCTGCCTGCTTCGTGGGTTCGCTGCCCTCGGCGTTGACCGGGTCGCGCAGCACGTAGCCGCGGCCCCAGACCGTCTCGATGTAGTTATCGCCACCGGTGGCATTGGCCAGTTTCTTGCGCAGCTTGCAGACGAAGACATCGATGATCTTCAGTTCAGGCTCGTCCATGCCGCCGTAGAGATGATTCAGGAACATCTCCTTGGTCAGGGTCGTGCCCTTGCGCAACGAAAGGAGCTCCAGGATCCCGTACTCCTTGCCGGTCAGGTGCAGCGGTTGGCTATCGACCTCGACCGTGCGGGTGTCCAGGTTCACCGTCAGCTTGCCGGTGGAGATCACCGAGTCCGAATGGCCCTTGGAGCGGCGCACGATGGCCTGAATACGCGCAACCAGCTCTCGCTTGTCGAACGGTTTGGTCAGGTAGTCGTCAGCGCCGACGCCCAGCCCCTTGATCTTGTCGTCGAGGCCGGAGAGGCCCGACAGGATCAGGATCGGCGTCTTCACCCGGGCCGCCCGCAGGCGGCGCAGGACCTCGTAGCCGTCCATGTCCGGCAGCATGAGGTCCAGAATGATGATGTCGTAGTCGTAGAGTTTCCCGATTTCCAGGCCGTCTTCGCCCATATCGGTGGTGTCACAAACATAACCTTCCGACCGGAGCATCATTTCAATGCCCTGAGCGGTCGCGGTATCGTCTTCGACAAGCAGAACTCGCATGATGTTTGACCTAAAGCCCGTATAGTTCGCCTGAGACTTGATTATTAACCATTTTGCCGAACCTTTGTTAATAAATTCTTACCGGCGCTGCTTGGGGGAAACTGTTTCGCTGCTTTCGGGCATTTTTGTGCGATCAGATCCCCAGTCCGCGCGCTTTACCCAACCTTAAGTCCGATCGCAGACACTTGCCTGAGAGGTGAGTTCAGTGGGCGTTACGCCCCTCCAGGGTCGATGGACGGATGGTAGTCTCCGCATTTGTTAAGGAAATTGGCCAAGTGGCGGACTACCGTCTTTACGGGCGTGTCGCCGGCATTCTTGGCCTTTTGGTCGAAGTAGCAGGCCTCGACCAGGCCCTTTCCATCGGATCGCGCTGCGCGGTCATCGCCAGAGGCGGGCGCAGGGTCGTCTGCGAGGTGATCGGTTTCCGCAACAAGCGCGCCCTGCTGATGCCCTTTGGTTCTCTGGAAGGCGTCGGGCTCGGCTGCAAGGCCGAGGTCCTGGAGAGCGAACCGGTGGTGCGCCCGTCGTCAGCCTGGCTCGGTCGCGTCGTGAACGCCCTGGGGGAGCCGATTGACGGCAAAGGGCCCCTGCCAAGCGGACCGCTGCCCTATCCCTTGAGAGCCGCACCCCCGCCGGCGCACAGCCGCATGCGGCTCGGCGGCAAGATCGATCTCGGCGTGCGCGCCATCAATACCTTCCTGTCCTGCTGCAAAGGCCAGCGCATGGGCATCTTCGCAGGATCGGGTGTCGGCAAGTCGGTTCTGCTGTCGATGCTGGCCCGCTATGCCAAGGACGACGTGAACGTGATCGGTCTGATCGGCGAGCGTGGCCGCGAAGTTCAGGAATGGCTGGAGGACGACCTGGGTCCGGAAGGGCTCGCCCGCTCCGTCGTGGTGGTCGCAACCTCCGACGAACCGCCGCTGATGCGCCGCCAGGCGGCCCATCTGACGGTGACCCTCGGTGAGTACTTTCGCGACCAGGGTCAGGACGTTCTCTGCCTCATGGACTCCGTCACCCGCTTTGCCATGGCCTTGCGCGAAATCGGACTCTCCGCCGGCGAACCGCCGGCCAGCAAAGGCTACACACCCTCGGTCTTCGCCGAGCTGCCGCGGCTCCTGGAGCGTGCAGGGCCCGGCGTCGACCGCGGCTCCATCACCGGTCTCTTTACGGTTCTGGTGGAAGGCGACGACCATAACGAGCCGATCGCCGATGCCGTGCGCGGAATTCTGGATGGCCATATCGTTCTGGAGCGCGCCGTCGCGGAGCGCCACCGCTTTCCTGCCATCAATCTCTTGCGCAGCGTGTCCCGCACCATGCCGGCCTGCAACAGCGTGAATGAGAACACCCTTGTCGACCGGGCGCGCGGTCTGCTTTCTACATACGAGAACATGGCAGAGCTGATTCGCATCGGCGCTTACAAGCAGGGCAGCGACCCGGCCATCGACGAAGCAATCCACTACTACCAGGCCATCGAAGACTTTCTCGGACAGAGAAAGGAAGAGTGCAGCACCTTGGCCGAGGGCTACACGCAGCTCGCCGCGCTGCTCGGCTTGCCCGATCCGGCCACGGAGGCAGCCGCGGCGCCGGAAGATGAGGGGGCAGGGCCTACGGATGAGGGTGTGGCGATGCACGATGCGTCTCCGGGTCTCGAAGGCGGCGGGACGGCCGGTGCGGCAGCGTTGCGCGTACGCGGCCGCGCCGAAGACCTCGAGAAGCGCCGGCAGCGCATGACCGAAGCGCTGAACCTGCGGCGCAGCAAAAAGTCCTCCGCCCGGGCGGAGGCGGTCCCAGAGGGGTCTCACCCAGCCGGGTCCAGCCCGGATGCCCCCGGTCCAAGCAGTACTGGTCCAAGCAATCCTGGTCCAAGTAACCCTGGTCCGGGCGGTCCGGCCGATGCGCCGGCACCGCTGGAACCGGGCGCCGAAGCAATCAGATGAACGTACCTGCAGGAGATAGAAAACCGTGGCGGCTCTTGATCAATTGATGCGCGTGCATCGTTGGAACCTGGACGAGAAGCGGCAGAAGCTTGCCGAGCTTGAGCGCCTGCGCGAACGGCTGCAGGGCAACATCGAAACGCTGGAAGAGGAGTTGCGGCGCGAGAAGGAGGCGGCGGCCCGGGCCGACGTCACCAGTATCTCATTGCCGGCCTTCATCCGCTCGACTTTGGAGCGCCGCCAGAAAATCGAGGAGTCTGTTGCCGAGGTCGAGCGATCGATCGCCGCGGCTCGGGAAGAGATCGCCGATGCTTTTCAGGAGCTGAAGAAGTACGAGACGGCACACAGCAACCAGCGCCGGCGTGAAGCCGAGAAGCAATCGAAGCGCGAGCAGGTCCTGGCGGACGAGGCCGGGTTGGAAATGCATCGACGCCGTGCCGCCGGGGCCGCCGGCGCCGATTGATCTGGGGCAGCTACGCCAGGTCGCCTGCCACTCCGGTACCGACGAGATCTGACTCTAGACTTCGAGCACCGGCTCCAGAGCGCCTGCACGAGGGGCAGGATGGACCTGCTCCCAGTCCTGGGAGGTCTGGAACACCAGGCGCCCGCGGTAGCCGGCGATCGCATTCGTTTCCTCAAAGAGCGCCAGGAGATCCGCACGCAGCAGGGGCGAAAGGTGACGCCGGCTGCGCAGGATGAGGTCGAACTGTTGCCCGCGGACCAAGCCGTCGAGCTGCAGTTCGCCGTGTCGCTTGAGGTCCAACTCCAGTACGAAACGGGTGGCGGATTCGTCACCGGCTTCGCCGGCCTGGCCGCCGCCGTCATGGTGACGGAAGAACAGACGCAGTTCGCGCAGGCCCTGATCGCTCCACACCGGAATCTGAAACAGCCGCCAGTCGCCGCCGGCCGCCTCTACGTTGCGGCTTAGCCCGGCCAGTTCCCGGCCAAGCCGCTCGATAAAGTCGCCGCGCTCGCCCCGTTCCAGGGCCGCTGCCGGTGCCGCCAGCCAGGCAAGCGGGTTGCCCTGGTTGATGGCGGAAAGAAAGAACAGAAGACCCGAGCCGAGCCGGGGGCCCACCTGGGGCAGGGCCCGCAGCAAGGCCTCGGAATGGGACGGCGGCAGATTTGCGAACAGCATCTCTTCCAGAGCCTCGGCCGTCGGCCAGGCGGCGGAGAGCCCGGGCAGCAGCGGCGGCGGGCGGCTGCCCTCCGGCAGCAGCACCTCCAGAGACAGGCTGCTTCCGGCCGGCAGATCGATGGGCGCTTTCAGGGTGATGCTTCCCAGAGGCGTGTGGAGGATGGTCGGGGCGCCGGCCGCCTTTCCGGTCACCAGACCCGTCAGGCGTAGCGTCCGGCCGTCCGCGGTCTGCGTCTGCGCTCCGGCCTCCGGCGCGCCCGCGTGGGCCGCGTTGGCGGCCCCGCTCGTTGCGCCAGCGGCCGTCGCACCGGGCGCCGTCGCGCCCGCGGCCTGGGCGGCCCCTGATGCGGTTACGCCCTGAAGCACTGCGGCCACGCTGCGGCCCGCGCCGATGGCGGAGGTTTGGGGGGCCAGCTTGAGGCCGGGTTCGCCGGTAGCGGTCCCAAGTCCGGAGGTGTTCGAAGCTTGCTGGGACGGGCCGGCAATGGACCCGCCGCCCGGGCCGCCTCCTCCGCCGGGGGAGGCCGGCGACTGACCTGGGACGGCCGCCTGTTGTCCGGCTCCGGCCGGGCTGGTCGTCGGCCCCGGAGCGCCGGCTTGGAGGCCAACCCCCTGCGGGCCTGTACCCGCCGGACCCTGGACACCGCCCGGGTTTCCAGGTGTGCCCGAGCCGCCCGCCGACAGGGTGGCGCCGGCCTGTGGGGTCGCGATGGCGAGAATGCGCAGCAGCAGCTCGCTTCCTGGTTCGGCGCTCGGCAGGCCCGCAAGCAGCGGGAGCGGCGGTGCCGTCTGCAGGACCGCACGCAGCAGGGAGGCGTTGGAGATGAGATCCGCGGTCAGCGCGGCGGCGACCCCCGGTCTGGGGGCCGGGCCGGCCGGGCCGCTGACCACGGCAGGCCGTGCGATGTCGTCTCCTGCCGTCGGGGCCGGACCTGCGCCTTCGACGGGAATCACGCTGAGCCCCGCCTGTGTGCCGCCGGCGCGCACCTGCAGGATTACCTCACTGCCGACTGCTAGGCTGCGGGCAGCGGCAAGCTTTACGATGGCGAGCTTTGTCTGGATGAGCAAAAGTCCGGCGTCATCCTGGCCAACGACCTGACCGCGCAGAAACTGGCCGGCGCTCAGGCGGGCGACCTCCGGAGCAGGGTCGACAAGCCGCGCGGCGATCTCAGGAAGGGCGGGGGAGACCGAGCGGGCGGCGCCTGGGCTGACCCCGGACGTGAAGCTGCGCATCGCTCCGCTCCGCCTATCCCCGCCGCCGCAGGTGCTGTGCCAGCTTCTCGACGTCTTTGGCGGCGTCGCTGACCGGGTGACGGGTGAGGGTGGGGATCTGGTGGCGGATGGCGTCCTTCACCCGCGGATCGCGGCGGATGACGCCGGCCAGCGGCGGCGAGATCTTGAGGAAGGACTCGCAGGCCTTCAGCAGGGTTGCATAGGTGCGCTCTCCCTCTGCGGGGGAGCCTGCCATGTTGATGACGATGCGGATGTCGGCCTTGGGGTCCTGGCGGTGGGCGAGCTTGATGAAGGCATAGGCATCGGTCAGCGAGGTCGGCTCGTCGGTTGCGACGATCAGGCTGGTCGCGGCCAGGGCGGCGAGCTGGCGCACGCTGCGCTCCAAGCCGGCTCCCAGGTCCAGGATCGTGCTGTCATAGCGGGGCGAGAGTGCCGCCAGATCCTGCAGCAGGGACGAAAAGCGCGGTGCGGCGAGGCCCGCCAGGCCGCCGCTGCCGGAACGCCCGGCAATGACGTCGAAGCCGGCCTCGGGATGAGTGGCGGCGGCCTCTGCGAGGCTGTACTGGCCGGCGAGTGCGCCGGTGAGGTCGCGGCCCGGCTGCAGACCGAGCTGAATATCGACGTTGGCCAGGCCCAGATCACCGTCGAAGAGAAGCACGCGGCGGCCATCCTTCGCCAGAGCCTGGGACAGCGTGACGGAGAGCCAGGTCTTGCCGACACCCCCCTTGCCCGAGGCGACGGCGACCATGTTGGCGCAGCGCTGGGGCCTCTTCGCAGTCTCGATCACGGGTGCTTCACTCATCGTTTCATTCCGCCGCCAAGAGGGAGGTGGGCTCGAAGGGTTCGCAGGTGCCGAGCAGCCGTGCGAGGGATACCGGGTTCGCCGGCACCAGGCCGGCGCCGATGTGCCGGGAAACGCCGGCGGCCAGGAAGGACAACCCGCCGGCATGGGCAGCGGCAATGACGCCGCCGAACCGGCGCGCGGCATCCAGGCGCGTGGGTATCAGGGCGGTGGCTCCAAGCTCGCCATAGGCAAGCCCTGCGTCTGCGGCTTCCGCCGGGTCCCCGCCGGCGGAGAGCACCACGGCAAGCCGTGCCCCCGCCGCCTCGGCCGTATCGCCCAGCATGCGCAGTTCGACCTCGTCGAAGGGATTGCTGCCGACCGTGTCGATAACCGCCATCTCGCCGTCGCCGCGCTCGCGAACGGCGGCGGCCACCGCTTCCGGCCCAGCGGCGCAGACCAGCCGGGCGCCGAGCGCCTCGGCGAAGGCCTCCGCCTGGGCCCGGCCGCCGGCCTTGTCGGCGTCCATGGTGACCAGGAGGCTGCTTGCACCCGCGAGGCGGGCACAGGCGCAGAGCTTGGCTGCGGTCACCGACTTGCCGGCGCCGGAAGGGCCGACCAGCATAAGCGGCTGTTCGGGACCAACCTCAGACAACGGCTGGAAGCCCAGCTCGTGATCCAGTGCGGCCGCCAGGGCCATGACCCAGTCGTCGATCAACAGGCCGCCGGCCGCGTTCAGCAGACGGTCGGCCAGGCCACGCGGCACGCGGTGGTGGTCCAGGACGGTCGCGATCCGGTCGGCCTGCTCCAGTTCGCCGTAGAGCGCTTCGGGTGCGGTGTCGTCACCGGCCTCGCTCTCGATGGCGGCGGTGATCTTGACGCCCTCGGCGCCGTCATCCTGGGTGGAAAGGATGATCGCCTCGTCGCCCAGGGCGGCGCGCACCTTGTCCATGGCCTCCGGCAGGGTCCGGCCGGTGAAGCTGCGCAGCAGCATCAGATCTGCCCCAGAGTCTTGATCTTCGCCTTCGCGTGCACTTCATTCTGGGACAGCACGACGGTCGAGGGGCGGAAGCGTTCGACGATGGAGCGGACAAAGGGCCGGACCGGCGGGCTGGTCAGCAGGATCGGGCTCTCACCCAGCATTGCGTGGCGCTCGAAAGTCTGGCGCACTGCCGTGATGAACTCCTGCAGGCGTGTCGGCGCCATGGAGAGCTGGCGGTCTTCGCCCTCACCGACGATCGCCTCGGCGAAGGACTGCTCCCACTCGGGCGAGAGCGTCACCATGGGGATGAAGCCTTCGGCGTTGGCCTGCTCGTTGGAGATCTGCCGGGCGAGGCGGGCGCGCACGTGTTCGGTGATCGCCGTCACATTGCGGGTGTAGCCGCAGGCCTCGGAGACACCTTCGAGGATGGTCGGCAGATCGCGGACCGACACCCGTTCCGACAACAGGTTCTGCAACACCCGCTGCAGGCCGCCGACGGTGATCTGGCTGGGAATCAGGTCGCCGATCAGCTTCTGCTGTTCGCTATCCTGCTCGTCCAGCAGCTTCTGGGTCTCCGCATAGGA
Source organism: Pelagibius sp. (assembly GCF_028281305.1). Lineage (GTDB taxonomy): Bacteria > Pseudomonadota > Alphaproteobacteria > Kiloniellales > Kiloniellaceae > Pelagibius. The sequence goes on from NZ_JANQKD010000086.1 coordinate 28,959, forward strand.
CAGCAGCTCGGCCATGTTCTCCTTGATCGTTTCGGTCAAGTGGGTTGTCACCACCGTCGGCGGATCGACCACGGTATAGCCACGGAAGAGGGCTTCCTCGCGGCTGGACTCGTCGCACCACAGGGCCGGCAGGCCGAAGGTGGGCTCCACCGTGTCTTCGCCGGGCAGGGGGATCTTCTCCCCGCGCGGGTCCATGACGAGAAGCATGTTGGGACGCAACTCGCCCCGGCCGGCCTCGATCTCCTTCACCCGGATGATGTAGGTGTTTGCAGGGAGCTGCAGGTTGTCCTGGATCCGTACCGAGGGCATCACGAAACCGATTTCCTGCGCCAGCTGGCGGCGCAGGGACTTGATCTGGTCCGTCAGCCGCTGGCCGCCCTGTCCGTTGATCATCGGCAGCAGGCCGTAGCCGAGCTCCAGGCGCACGTGGTCGATCTGCAGGGCCTGGGCAATCGGCTCCTCGGCCACCGGCGCCTGGGCCTCGGCGGCGGCGACCTGGGCCTGCTCGGCCGCGGCGCTGGCGTTGCGGCGGCTGGCGAGCCAGGCGAAACCGCCGGCGATAGCCGCCAGGGCCAGAAAGGGGACGGCGGGGATGCCCGGCAGCAGCGCCAGCGCCAGCATAAGAAAAGACGAAAGCCCGAGAGCGAGAGGATAGCCGCTGAGCTGGCCGACGACCGCCTTGTCCATGGAGCCGGCTGCGGCGGACTTGGTGATCAGGAGACCGGCGGCCGTGGAGACGATCAGCGCCGGGATCTGGCTGACCAGGCCGTCGCCGACGGTCAGCAGGGTATAGGTTTCGGCGGCCTCGCCGAAGGTCAGGTCCTTCTGGGCGACACCGATGATCATGCCGCCGATCACGTTGATGAAGGTGATCATGAGGCCGGCGATGGCGTCGCCGCGGACGAACTTGGCGGCGCCGTCCATGGACCCGAAGAAGGTGCTTTCGTCTTCCAGTTCCTTGCGCCGGGCGCGGGCGCTGGCTTCATCGATCAGGCCGGCCGAGAGGTCGGCGTCGATGGCCATCTGCTTGCCCGGCATGGCATCCAGGCTGAAGCGCGCGGAGACCTCCGCAATGCGCCCGGAACCCTTTGTAATCACGATGAAATTCACGATCACCAGGATTCCGAAGATGATGATCCCGATGACGAAGCTGCCGCTCATGACGAAGAAGCCAAAGGCTTCGATCACCTTTCCGGCGGCATCGGTGCCGCTGTGACCCTCGGACAAGATGAGGCGCGTCGAGGCCAGGTTCAGCGCCAGGCGCATCATCGTCGCGATGAGCAGGACCGTCGGAAACGAGCTGAACTCGAGCGGTTTGCCGATAAAGAGGACGGTCATCAGGATCAACACGGAGAAGGCCATGGAGACCGCCAGCGAGAGATCCAGCATCCAGCTCGGCATCGGCAGGATGAGGACGACGAGAATGGTCGTCACGCCAAGCGCCAGCGCGACATCGCCACGCTTGAGCATGTTGAACGCGTTGGCTAGCTGGCTGCCGCCCGCCGAGGAGTCGTCTGCGTTGGACTCGGCCATCTTGGCTCTCGTGCTGCCTTACCCGCTTCGGTTCATGTCCTTCTCGCTCAAGCCGGTGTCGTCCGTTCGTTGTCGCCCGGCATCGGCACGGCGACGCCATCCTGGCTGTAGAGCTTCAGCTTGTTACGCAGCGTGCGGATGGAGATTCCAAGGATGTTGGCCGCATGGGTTCGGTTCCCCAGGCAGTGCTGCAGGGTGTCCAGGATCAGATCTTTCTCCACGTCGGCCACGGTGCGGCCCACCAGGGCCTTCACGTCGCCGGCAGCCTGGCCATCCTGGCCATCGGGCTCCGCTCCGGCGCCGCTCTCGGCGGCCTTGCCTTCGGAGGGCCGCAGACTCTGGCCGGTCAGAATGATCGCGCTCGCATCGATAACACCGTCGCGCGAAAGCAGGACCGCCCGGTGCATGGTGTTTTCCAGTTCGCGCACATTGCCGCGCCAGTGGTGCCCGGCCAGCACGCCCTGCGCTTCCGGGGTCAGCTTGAGCGGCGTCATCCCGTTGGCTTCCGCATACTTCGCGGTGAAGTGCTGGGCCAGTATGGGAATGTCCTGAGGCCGCTCGCGCAGCGAAGGCAGCGGAATGTTCACGACGTTCAGGCGGTAGTAGAGGTCTTCCCGGAAGTTGCCCTTGGCAACCTCTTCCTCAAGGTTTCGGTTGGAGGTCGCAAGCAGGCGGATATCGACCTTGATCGGCTGTCCGCCGCCGACGCGATCGATCTCGCGTTCCTGGATCGCCCGCAGCAGCTTGGCCTGAAGACGCGGATGCATCTCAGAGATCTCGTCGAGCAGCAGGGTTCCGCCGCTGGCTTCCTCGAACTTGCCGACGCGCCGGGTCACGGCGCCGGTGAAGGCACCCTTCTCATGCCCGAACAGCTCGGACTCAAGCAGATTCTCGGGGATGGCCGCGCAGTTCACCGAGATGAAATGCTGGGCGGCTCGCTTCGACTTGCTGTGGAGGAAGCGGGCCATGACCTCTTTACCGGTGCCGGATTCACCGGTGATAAGGACGCTGGCATCGGACGGCGCCACCTGTTCGGCCAGGCGCAGTACGTCGCTCATAATGGGGTCGCGGAAGACGACGGTGCTCGTCTCCTCGGCAACGGCGGAGAGCACGGCAGCGATCAGTTCCGCATCGGGGGGCAGGGGGATGTACTCCTGCGCACCTGCGCGGATGGCATCGGCGGCAGCCGAAGGCTCCGGGCCGATTCCGCAGGCGACCACCGGGACGGCAATGCGCTCGGACTCAAGGCTGGAGCACAGGTTGCCGATGTCGAGGCTGACCTCCACCATTACCAGATCGGCGCCCTGGCCCGACCGCAGGGCGTTCATGGCCCCCGAGACATCGTCGACATGGGCGACCTTTGCGCCGCTTTGCAGGGCGAGCTTTCCCGCCGTTGCAATATGTCCGTCCAGTGTTCCTACAATGAGAAGCCGCATGCCTTCTCTCCACGTCCTAACTGTTGAATCCGGTAATCACTGTCAGTTGAAGTAATCGACCCTCTCGCGAGGGGACAAAACGGTGTTAAGCAGAAGCTCGAGCCGCCGCGGGTTTTCCTGCCGGCTGATCGAAGCCGCGCCGATGGTGTAGATCTGCTGCACGACGGACTCGATCCGGGCGTTGCGCTCCAGCTTGGTCGCCAGCGGCGTGAAGACCATGTTCGCCAGGACGGCGCCATAGAAGGTCGTGAGCAGCGCGACGGCCATCGCCGGGCCGATGCTGGAAGGGTCGTCCAGGTTGCCCAGCATCTGCACGAGGCCGATCAGGGTCCCGATGAGGCCCATGGCCGGCGCGACCTCGCCGGCACGGCGCAGCACGCCGGCGGAACGCAGATGGCGCTCGTAGGTGGCCTGGCTTTCCTGGGCCAGAATCCGCTCCACCTCTTCGGCCGGCAGGCCGTCGACCACCAGGGTGATGGCGCGATGCAGGAAGGGAGCCTCGATCAGGTTGTCGGTCACGTTCTGCAGCGCGAGGCGCCCGCGCTTGCGGGCCAGATCGGCCAGATAGAGGGCCTGCAGCACGGCGTTGTCGGGGGACTCGGAATTGTAGACGGCAGCCCGGAACATCAGGCCCTGGGCCTGGCCGATTTCGGTCAGGCTGAAGGACACGGTGGTAACCAGAAAGGTGCCGCCGATTACGATCAGGATCGCGGGGACGTCCAGAAAAGCGGAAGGCTGCCCGCCGAGCACCATGGCGCCGATGATCATCGCAAAGGCGCCGCTGACACCCAGCAGGGTGGCGAAGTCAACAGTCGGTCCGATCCGCGGCGCCTGGGGCGCTGCGGCGGGCTGACCGCTGTTGCTCGTGGTGTCCACGTTCGCCATTGCTGCGTTGCTTCCCGACGTTTTCCGCTTAGTTGCGGTCGACCTTGATAATCTCGGTCATGGTCACGCCGAGGTGCTCCTCGACCACCACGACCTCGCCGCGGGCGACCAGACGGTTGTTTACATAGATGTCGATCGCCTCGCCGACCTTGCGGTCGAGCTCGACAACCGCGCCGCGGCCCAGTTTCAGAAGCTGACTGACCTGCATGTTCGCCTTGCCGAGCACGGCGGAAACCTGGACCGGGATGTCGTAGACCGCTTCCAGTTCCTTGGCGTTGGTCGGCGGCCGGCCACCGTCGGGCAACTGGCCGCTGTCTTCATCATCATCGGGGGCCAGATCGCCGGTCCCGACATCGAGGTCGGCCAGATCCAGGGTATCTTCTTCGGTCATTTAAGACCTCCTCTCAACATGCCGCCGTCAGGCGGTTTTCGCCCGCCGCAGCGGTTCCATGGCGGTTGGTGGGGCCGGCTGCGCTTCTTTCACGGCCTGAGGTGCGGCGGCTCCGGCTTCCGGGGAGTTGCCACTCAGGGTTCGTTCGATGATGCCGTCGATCTCGGTCCAGAGCGCCGCAAGATCGCGTTCCGCGCCGCCGTCGGCCCACTCCACCCGGATGTCGCCCGGATCCAGACGCTCGTCGGCGAGAAAGACCAGCGCGCCGTCGAAGCCGCTGCGCTTGACACAGCCGTCGAGGTGCAGCCTGAGAGCGTCGAGATCCTGGTCGGCCGCCCGGACCACCAGGCGCGGTTCGTCGCGCAGGCGCTCCAGGCAGTCTTCGACGACCGCCTGGATCTCCGCCTGTGCCTGGCTTTCGCTGAGGCGGGGAAACAGCTTGCGCACTACGGTCATCGCCGCCATCAGCGTTTCGCGATGCGCCGTGTCCACTTTGTCACCCAGCTCCGTGGACAGCGTTTCGAACTTCGCCGAAAGCTCGGCCAGCTGTTCGGCGGTGCGCTGCGCGATACCGCGTCCGGCCTCCGCCTCGCCGATGGCCTTTCCCTCCGCGAAAGACGCCTGCTTTGCCGCCGCCAGCTCTTCCTCGCTGAAGGTCGGGGCAGGAGGCTCCTCCGGTTCTGCTTCCTCGGCGGCTTTCGCCTGGGCCGCGCCGGACAGGACGTTGGGCTCGAAGGAGGTTTCGAACAGGAACTTTTCGTGAGTGTCCATGGCTGATTAGAGAGCCGCCTAGTAGACGAGCTCGTCCTCTCCCTTGCTTTCGCTGATCACGATGTCCCCCTTTTCGGCGAGATCCTTGGCCGTGGTGACCATGTACATCTGCGCCTCGTCGACGTCCTTGAGGCGTACCGGCCCCATGGACTGCATGTCCTCCTTCATGATTTTCGCCGCGCGCTCGGACATGTTCGAGAAGAAGAAGTCACGCAGCGATTCCGAACAGCCCTTCAGGGCGATAGCCAGCTTGTCCTTGTCGGCGGCGCCGAGCAGGGTCTGGATGCCGCCCGGGTCCAGGTTTCCAAGATCCTCAAAGGTGAACATCAGGGCCTTGATGCGCTCAGCGGAATCGCGGTTGCGTTCCTCAAGGGCCGTCAGGAAGCGCGATTCCAGGGTGCGGTCCAGGAAGTTGAAGATGTCCGCCATAAGCTCGTGGGAATCGCGGCGGTTGGTCTTTGCCAGGTTCGACATGAATTCGTTGCGCAGCGTGCGCTCGACGTCGTCCAGAACCTCTTTCTGCACCGCTTCCATACGCAGCATACGCATCACCACTTCCATGGCGAAGGGTTCCGGCAGCACGCCCAGGACCTTCGCGGCATGCTCCGGCTTGATCTTGGAGAGCACGACGGCGACCGTCTGCGGGTACTCGTTCTTCAGATAGTTGGCCAGCACCATCTCGTTGACGTTGGCCAGCTTGTCCCACATGGTGCGTCCGGCAGGGCCGCGGATCTCCTCCATGATGCCCTCGACCTTGTCTTTGTCGAGAACCTTGCTCAGCAGCCGTTCCGTGCTGTCGTAGTTGCCGATCACCGAGCCGGTGGTGGATATGCGGTCGGCGAACTCCACCAGCATCTGCTCGATGAGCTCGGAAGTGACGGTGCCGAGATTCGCCATAGCCTGTGACAGCTCGCGGATCTCGTCGTCCTCCATCATGCTGAAGAGGCGCGCTGCATTGTCCTCGCCGACCGCAAGCATCAGCAGCGCGGCCTTGTCCGGTCCGCTCATACTCTGGATGTCTTCGCGCGCCATCGCAGCTCCTCCGGGCTAGGCGTCGGCGTAGAGCCAGCCGCGGATGATCCCGACTGCCTCTTCCGGATGTTTCTCGATGATCTCGCCGATCTTCCTGATGGAAGAGGCGCGGACCCGGCCCGAAACCTGATTCAGATCGATCATCTGGTCGATTTCATTGGCGACGTTGCTGTCGGCGCCTTCGCCGCCGCCCTCCACCATCGTCGCCACGGTGGTTGCGGGATCGCCCGGCAGGCGCGGTACGGGCTGTCCGTCCGGTCCGGTGAGGACCGGCTGAGGGCTGCCGTCAGGCAGCAACGCGGGGCCGGCCTCTGCGCCTTCCACCTCGTCAACCTCCAGCAGGCGACCGAGCAGCGGCCGGACCACGAGCAGCAGCACAAGGACGGCGACGACGCCCAGCACCAGCAGCTCGGCAGCGCGCATCAGGTCGGCTTTGGAGAGCCCGAGGAAGCTTGATTCCACAATCCCCTCGGATCCCTCGATCTCGACGAAGGGCATCTCGACGACTTCAATAGTGTCGCCACGGGCTTCGTCGTAGCCGACGGCCGAGCGCACGAGCGAGGCGATTTTCTCCATCTCTTCGGCCGTGCGGGCCTCGTAGGTCGCCTGTCCTTCGTCGCCGGTGACGGACTTGCCGTTGACCATCACCGCAACAGAAAGGCGCCGGACCAGGCCGGCTTCGCGAATGTGGGTCTTGACGGTTTTGGTAATCTCGTAGTTGACGGTTTCTTCCGTGCGTGAGGTCTGGCTCTGGCTGCCGCCGCCCTCGTCGAGGTCGGGCAGGGCGTCAGGCAGGTTGTTGCCGACGGTCACGCCCGCCGGCGCGCCATCCTGACTGTTTGCCTGCTCTTCGACCACCTGCGTGGAGCGGACGACCTGACCGTCCGGATCGAAGATCTCGGCGTTCTCGGTGACGCGGTCGAAGTCCATCTCAGCAGAGACCTGGGCACGGACATTGCCGGCGCCCAGAGAACGTGACAGCAGTTCCTCGATGGTGCGGACCATGCGGGCCTCGAAGCCCACCCGCATCTCCTCGGCGCGCGAGGCGGACTGCTCCAGTTCACCTTCGGCAGCGCCTCTTGCCAGCAGGCTTCCGCTGTCGTCGACGATCGAAACCATATTCGGTTTCAAGCCCGGCACCGCAGCGGCAACGAGATGCTGGATCGCGGAGACCTGCTGCCGGTCGATGCCGCGTGCACCGCCCAGCATGAGCACGATCGACGCGCTCGGGTCCTGGCGCTCGCGGCTGAACAGCTCGCGGCGCGGCAGGACCAGATGGACGCGGGCCTGCTTTACGTTCGAGACCGACCGGATGGTGCGCGCCAGCTCACCTTCCAGCGCGCGCACGTGATTGATGTTCTGAACGAAGTTCGTGGTGCCGAGACCTTCCGAACGATCGAAGATCTCATAGCCGATCGAGCCGCCGCTTGGCAGCCCTTCCTCGGCGATTACCAGTCGCGTCCGGCCGACCTGATCATGAGGCACCAGAATCCGTCCGCCATCTTCGGAGATGCGGTAGGGAACATTCATCTGTTCCAGGCGTGCCGCGATCTGTCCGCTGTCCTGTGCGTCGAGCTCGGCATAGAGCAGAGCCATCTCCGGCGATGCCAGGCGACTTGTCAGATAGATAAAGAAGGCGATGATGCCCGCGGCAACCGCCGCCATTGTCCCCAGGCGCGCGGGCCCCAGGTTCTTCAGCGTCTCAAAAAGAGAGTTCACAGTTTTCCGTCCTGAAACTCTAACGACTGCATTCAGAGCCTTCGACCAGAGGCTCCATCGAACCAGCGTTTATCGGTTCATCGCTTTGGCTGGCTTATGTTTTTTAGGCTAGGGGCTTCCGGTAAAGGCGCCGTTAACAGCGGGCAATTATTGCCTAGCCGCTGGGAAGTTTTTTCCGCCCTGGGCGCTGGCGGGAAGAGGCGCGGGCGAGAACAGCAAAACCCCGCCGAGTACCTGCGGCGGGGTTGTAGAAAGGTCCTGTTAAGGAGTCCGGATCCGGCGGATCTTTGGCTGGACCGTTCTCCGGCTGTCTAGGAGAGAGGCGAGGGCGGAGGGGCCCCGTCGGTTGGCTGGCCGGGCTTATGAGCCCGAGTGGCTGTCGTCCGACTTCTCGGGCGGGCTGCTCCGTCCGGCAACGCGGCGGTACTGCTGCAGACGGGTGGTGCGCAGGCCGCGCATGCCGTGCTTGTCGATGAGGCTCTGCCAGGACAGGAACTCTTCGACCGAGAGGTTATAGCGCTCGCAGGCCTCTTCCAGGGTCAGAAGGCCGGCGCGCACAGCAGTCACCACCTCTGCCTTGCGACGGATCACCCAGCGCCGTGTGGACGGCGGGGGCAGGTCGTCAAGGGTCAGCGGCTTGCCTGCCGGACCGATGATGTTGCTCGGCCTACCTGAGCTGTCGGAATACATCAACAAGTTCCCGTGGTTCATCACACTCTCTCTGTGCCGGTCAGGATAGGCTTGGCCTGTTTAAAATTCGCTAAATCAGGTAGTTAAGGGTTGCTTTAGAGTTCTTGAAGGGTTCCTTAAGGACCCGAACCGCCGCTGGCCTCAGGGCTTGCGGGGGTTCGGGTCAGGTGGCGTTAACCTATCGCTTCACGCGGATCAGCTCTTCCAGCATGTCATCTGCCGTTGTGATGACCTTGGTGTTTGCGGAGTAGGCACGCTGGGTAATGATCATCTTGGTGAACTCCTCGGCCAGATCCACGGTCGAGGATTCCAGCGCCGCCGGGGCGATGTTGCCGGCACCGCCGTTGCCCGCCAGGTTCAGCTGGAAGTTACCGGAGCGGTTGGTCTCCAGGTAGACGTTGCCGGTGCGGGCCTCCAGGCCATTGGGGTTGCGGAACATGCCGAGCGGGAGCTGGTATATGTCCAGTCTCTGCCCGTTGTCGAATAGGGCTGTCACTATCCCTTGTTCACTGATTGTTATGCCTGTGTAGTTGCCGAAGCGCACACCATCCTGATCGATGTTGGAGATGGTGAAGTCGCCGGCGAACTGGGTCAGGCCGTCGGTCGCGCCCACGGTGCCCAGATCGAGGGTGATCGTGGCGTTGCCCGCGCCGGTGGTGAGGCCGGTCAGGGTGATACTGGGAGCAGCCGGAGAGAAGGCTGAGGGCGTGCCATCGGTGCCGAAGGTAATGGTGCCCGTGCCCGTTGCCGTACCGGAGGCCGTCGCGCCGCCGTCCAGGGTCGGGTTGCCTGCCGCCCAGCTCCAGGTGTTGGCTGCAGTCTTGGTGAAGGTGATGTCCATATCATGGGCATTACCCAGGGAGTCGAAGACCTGGGCCGTCACCGAGAAGGAGTTGCCCGGCGCAACCGTGGGAGCCGTGGAGGGCAGGTTGACGCCCAGAGCGATGTTGGTCGTCGCCGCCGCGCTGCCGGAGAGGTTGGAGATGTTCACGGTCTGCAGGCCGGTAAAGGTGCTGGCGCTGGGCGGCGCGGCAGTGGTGCGGATGTCGTAGCCCTGCAGGAAGTAGCCGGCGGCGTTCACCAGGTTGCCGTTCTGGTCCGGATTGAAGGAGCCTGCCCGGGTAAAGTAGAAGTCGTCACCGAAGCCCGGGGTCGCCGACTCGTTGACCACGAAGAAGCCCTGGCCGGCCACCGCAAGGTCGGTGCCGGAGGCCGAACCTTGCAGCAGGCCCTGCCGGTCGACGAAGGAGTAGGGCGACGAGGACACGCCGCCCGGCGTGTGAGTCGTTTCGGTCGCCGCCTGGGTAACCAGGGTCGAGAAGCGCGCGCTCACGCCCTTGTACCCAATGGTGTTCACGTTTGCGATGTTGTCGGAGATCATGCCCAGAGCGTTGCTCTGAGCGGCTAGACCCGACACGCCGGCAAACATTGCGCCGTAAATACTCATAACATCGTCTCCTTGGTTACAACCGGGGTGGCGCTGTAAGCTTCTGCGCCCCGGATCCGATTTCCGTTCTCTAAGTCTCGTTGCATCTCGTCTCGTTCTACGGCCCGCTCACTAGCTGTCAGCAGGCGGATCGTTGTCCCCATCACCGGAAGAGTCGCCATCTCCGTCGCCGGAGGAACCGTCACCTCCGTCCGGCGGGGTGTCAGAACCTCCATCGCTGGCGGTCTGCTTGATCGTCAGGACCTTCCTCAGTTCGATTTCCAGCTCCCCGATCTCCAGAACGACCTCGCCATCGACAACCTTCACGCCGGTCACCTCGCCGGCCGTACCCTGAACAAGGGGTACCGGATTGTCATCCGCGTCGACCGCCGTGACCAGGAAACCGTAAAGACCATCCTCCAAGGGGTCGCCGTCGTCATCGAGGCCGTCCCACACGATGTCGTGCTCGCCGACCTCGGTCTTGCCCTCCAGAGTGCGGACGGTTTCACCCTGCTCATCGATGATCAGGATGTTGACCTCCGACGCGTTGCCGCCGAGCGCATAGTTGATCGTCGAACTGCCGTCATTGAGCATGAGGACGATGCCGTCCGCCGAGACGGTCTTGCCGATGTAGGACACCGCGTCATTGAGCTGGCTGGTGTTCTGCAGCGCGATCAGCGCGTCCAGCTTGTCGTTGGTGGCAATCGCCTGTTCGACGCCGGTGAACTCGACGAGCTGTGAGGTGAACTCGTTGGTATCCATCGGATCCAGCGGGTCCTGATACTGCAGCTGGGTGGTCAGCAGCGTCAGAAAGGTGTCAAAGGTCTCAGCCAGGGACGTACCGTTTGTCAGGCCGCCGCCGTTGCTGCTGGTGTCAACAAAGGGGACGCCGTTGACCGGACTGCGTGTTTCCGTGATGTCCATATCGCGGTCCCTTCCGTTTTAGACCCGGATGTCCAGGGCGCCGTCATGACTGCCCAGAGTCGGTGGCGGTGGTGGCGCTGGCGAGTCTTCCGGTTCAGCGTCGGCGGTCGGCTGCCCCTCGCCGGAGCTGCCGTTCGAGGACTCACGCTCGGCGTGTTGCTGGCCCTTGAGGTTGAAACTCAGGCTGCCGGAGTCGGTCTTTACGCCGGCATCCTGGAGAGCTCGCTCCAAGCCGCGGGCATCGCGCTGCAGCAGATCGAGGGTTTCCGAGCGCTCGGCGGAGATAACGGCGCGCAGGACGCCGTCGTCACCGCGTTCGAGCTTGACGTCGATCCGGCCCAGTTCAGCCGGATTGAGTTTGATGTTGACCTGGTCCTTGCCCGCAAGGTGAGCCTTCTGAACCTGAACGGCTACTTGCTCGGCGGTGGTGGAGGGCAGGTTGCCCCGTGTCGAGGCCAGGGTCTCGGCAAAGCTGGTCGACTGGCTCGATGTCCCAGCCATTGCCCCTGGTGCCGTGCCGCCTGGCATCTGGTTGGTGCCACCGGCATTGCCGGCCGTGTCAGCGGCGGGCATGGGTCCGGCCTTCGTGTTGGCAGCACCGGCAGCGGTTTGGGCGTTCTGCGCGGCGGCATTGCCGGTCGCGGGGTTGCCCGCACCCTGCGTCATGGTGTTCTGGGCGGCTTTGTCATTGCCGGTCAGGCCGGCCGGGTTGGTGGAACCTTTCTTGGGGGCGTTGCGCTCAGCGGCCCCGGAGGTCCCCTCCTTGGGCCTTGCCTGCTCGGCCATCGCGGCAGTCGCTGCCGCACCGCCGAGGGCGGCTGCCGGGCGTGACGTCACCGCGGCGCGTTCTGTGGTCACGACAGCTTCATCGGTCGGGAGCGGGGCGTCGCCGCTGCCTGTGGTCTCGCTGCGAGAAGACGCGGTAGATGCGGTCGACTGGGCCCCTGCTGTCTGCTTGGCTGAGTCAGCACGGCCGGCCGTATCGGCGGCCTTGCTCTTCGCTGCCTCGGTGCCGGCAGCCTGCTGTCCGCTCGCCGAGGCCGCCGGCGATGTGCCGGCCGCGACGCCGGCCTGGCCGGACGCTGCCGGAGCGCCGCCCGGAACCGCGGCGGTTTCGCCGGTGCCGGTGTTGTTGGCCGAGGCGGCCGGGTCCGTCGCGGCTTGCGTTGCCGCAGCAGCGGCGCCTGGGGCCGCCGCGGCACCATCATCCTGAGTCTGAGGTGACACGGCAGCAGCAGCATCTTCCGTCGTTGCCGTCTGCGCGGTGCCTTGGGTCTGATCGGGTTTTGCGGTCGCCTGAGCCGGAGAAGCGGTGTCGTCGGCTGCGGGCCGGCCCGCGGTCTCATCGGGCGCAGGTTGGGCGCTCTCGACCGCCTCCTCCGTTTCTTCGACAGCGTCGCCGGAGTCGGTGCTCAGGTCTTCATCGCGTTCGTCAGTTGCCTGATCGAACGACTCATCACTGTCGCGATCTTCCGGTTCGCCACGGTCAGACGCAGCTTCAGGTTCCCTGCGGTCATCGTCGCGGTAGTCGTCCCTGCGTTCGCTGGGAGCTCGGTCGTAGTCATTGTGATCCGACTGCCAGGTGTCGGACTCCTCGTAGCGTGCTTCTTCTTGCCGCAAGAGTTCGTCGAACATTCCGTCGCCGGAACGCTGCTCGGTCTTGCTCTGCGTGCCGCCTACGATGGCGGGGAACTCGCTGTTGGTGACTTGCATCGCCTGATCTACACGTCTTTCTTGGGTCGCGGAGGTAAAGACTGGGGGTGAGGGCTTAGGCCGCGTGAATGGTAAGCCGGTTGCCGGCAGCCTCAACGCGCCGCAGCATGGCGGCTTCCATAGCGGCGAGATCCTCGCCTTCGGCCATCCGCCGATCGACTTCTTCCCAGGCATCCCGCAGGGGCTTCAGTACATCAATAATCTGAGCCGCCATTTCCGCATCGCTGTGAATGTTGATGCGGATCAGCCGCGCCAGGATGTAGCGGTAGAGGCCGCCCAGCTGCTCGGCAACGTCCCCGCCTTTTTCCAGATCCAGGCTCATGTGGAGGGTGGCCACGATCTCGGTCACCACGTTGATGCGATTGCAGCGCTCTTCGATCTCGTTGTCGCCGATCGCCTTGATCGCCGCGGCCAGGCCATTGATCGCTTCGTTGTAGAGCATCACAAGAACCCGCGTGGGGCGGGCGCATGCGACCTCGCTACGGAAGGCTTCAGTTGCGGTAAGCGGCATTGTTCTTCTCCGTGTTGCGTTCCGGAGCAGCGGACCAGCGGCCGGATCTCGGGCTGCCTATCCACCAAACCGGTTGGCGACATCTGTCTGGTCAATCCATGTCACGGGATGAGTAAGCAAGCCTCGGGCCAATTGCTCGATATTCTTTAAAGTATTGATTTTATGATACAAAACGTGATGTCGAGCGCGCGCGGCTGGCCAGGCTGTCGCTTCTTGCCCTGCAGTTCTTGCTTGCCTGAGGATAAGCTTGCCGGGTGGTGGCCCCGGGGTCAGACAGTCTCATCGGGTCTGCGGACGGCGCGCCAAGGACGGCCCGCGCCGTCTTCGGGGGAGCTGCCTGGGGATTCATAAGGTCGCACAGTCCGCCGAACCGTCGCGGCAAGGTCCGCCGGATTGCCGCCGCTGTTCGCTCGAGAGGGGAAATCTTTACCCGGATCGCGCTGCAGGAATTTCCACAATCCTGCCGGTGAAGCTCGGCCGCCGGCTGCGATGCAAACCGATAACCTTCTGAAATGTATCCACTATTTGTATGGCCTGAGAGTTGGCACGCTCTGTGCTGAGGAAGGCCTACCCGGTTGCAGCTCGCCTTTGCCGGCCTTGCCGATGGAAGGCGCCGCCCAGCCGGGACTCTGCCCTAGCAGGTACTTGGAGTGGACCTATGCCTACAGTAACAACGAACACCGCCGCGAATTCGGCACTCAGGTTCCTGAATTTCAACTCGATGCAGTCGGGATCCTCGGTCTCGAAGCTGGCCTCCGGCTCGCGCATCGTGAAGGCCTCTGACGATGCCGCCGGTCTTGCCGTCGGTACGCGACTTCTGGCTGACGTCACGGTGTTGCGGCAGTCCGCCGTCAACGCCTCTCAGGGCGCCTCGGTGCTGCAGGTTGCCGATGGCGGCCTGGCGCGCATCGCAGACGTGCTGCAGCGTATGAAGGCCCTGGCGGCGCAGTCGCTGTCGGGCGTGCCCTCGGACACGGAGCGCGGCTTCATCGACGCGGAATTCCAGGAGCTGCGGTCGGAGATCACGGCGATCGCCCAGACTACACGCTTCAACGGTGCCTCCCTTCTCGATGGAACCGGGGCCACGACGCAGAGCTTCTTTGTTGGCAGCGAGGCGGGAGACAACATCACGGTCACTTACTCCGCCTTGGCCGCCAGCGCCGATGCTTACTCGGCAGCGGCGATCGGCATTACGGCGACGACCAACGTGGCCAGCGCCGGCGCCGCCTCCGGAGCCATGTCGGTTGTCGACCGGGCGATCGATCTGATCTCCGAATCCCGTGCGACGGCTGGTGCTTTGATCTCGCGTTTCGAATTCCGCGGCCAGCAGATTGCGACCTCTCTGGAGAATATCGAGGCGGCCAAGTCCTCGATCATGGATGTCGATTTGGCGGCGGAGCAAAGCAGATTGGTTTCCTCACAGGTCCTTGTGCAGGCCTCGGTCTCGGCGCTATCCCAGGCCAATGAGCTGCCGCAGGCTCTCCTGAGACTGCTTCAGTAAACACCTCGTTGGGCAGAGGTGAGCGGGGCGGGGGGCCGGCAGTGGCTCCTCGCCCCGGTCTTTTTTGGCCTGCGGCATAGTCGTTCAGAGTGTCCTCCCTTCTCTTCTTCCAGGCAGCTTCTGCCCTCAAGGCCCCGGGGGTAGGGGGAAAAGCTTACCGGGTGTGGCAGAAGAATTTTCCACAATCGTAGGAGGATCGCTCGAACTGGGATTGCGAGCGGTGGATAAGTATATGATTTTAATAGAGAAAAATTGTACGCGAATTTGGCACGCTTTGTGCTGATCACTGGGTATCCCACGCGTGCCGTGACATTGCGGCGCGGCAGCCGGTCAGGACGGCGGGCTGTGGAGTGTTACCCGAGCAGGTATTTGGAGCAGACACATGCCTACGGTTACGACGAACACAGCCGCCAACTCGGCGCTCAGGTTTCTGAACTTCAACTCGATGCAGTCGGGATCCTCGGTCTCGAAGCTGGCCTCCGGCTCGCGCATCGTGAAGGCCTCGGACGATGCCGCCGGTCTTGCCGTCGGCACGCGGCTGTTGGCTGACGTGACGGTGCTGCGCCAGTCGGCGGTGAACGCTGCGCAGGGTGCGTCGGTGCTTCAGGTGGCGGATGGCGGCTTGGCGCGCATCGCCGATGTGCTCCAGCGTATGAAGGCTCTAGCCGCCCAGTCGCTGTCGGGCGTGCCATCCAACACCGAGCGTGGCTTCATTGACGCCGAGTTTCAGCAGCTTCGTGAGGAAGTGACGGCGATCGCTCAGACCACGCGCTTCAACGGCGACTCCCTTCTGGATGGCTCGGGGGCATCGCCACAGAACTTTTTCGTGGGCAGCGAGGCCGGAGACAACATCTCGGTGTCATACTCTACACTGGCGGCGGCGGCCTCCGCATTCCATGCGACGGCCATGGGTCTGGCTGCCAGTGTTGTCACGCCGACGGCTGCGACCGACGCTATGAGTGTTGTCGACTCGGCCATTGATATTATTTCGGAGGCACGGGCCACGTCCGGTGCGTTGATCTCCCGTTTCGAGTTCCGCGGTCAGCAGATCGCCACCTCGCTGGAGAACATTGAGGCAGCCAGGTCCTCGATCATGGATGTCGATCTGGCGGCGGAGCAAAGTAGATTGGTGTCGTCACAGGTCCTTGTGCAGGCCTCGGTCTCGGCGCTGTCCCAGGCCAATGAACTGCCGCAGGCCCTTCTGAGACTGCTGCAGTAGAGCCTGGGTCTGCAGTAGAGCCTGAGCCGCGCGGCAATTGGGGGAGGGGGACTGTTTCGTGGGCACTGCCGCCTTTTGTTGCCGCTTTCTCGTGATCAAGGCCCGTTCCGCAGCGCCTTTGTCATCTCAGCGAAACGAGTAAGCTCTCGTCATAGTCGATTTTCATCGGCAAGTTGCGCCGGAATTCCGCCGCAAGCGGCAGATCTTGCCTAGTGAACTGGGCAAATCTTGCCGCTTTTCTGCGTCTCCTCTTCGCATCCTTCCTCAGCAAGACCGGCCAAATGGTTGTCCTGTATGAATAGCAACCTTTGGGTGAGCGTTCTGGCATCTGTTTTGCGGTATAAGTGTCCGATGCCCGGTGCCCGCAAGGCGCGGTGCTGGGGATATCCGTCCAAGTAGGATGGGTTCTAAACTCCACGGCTATATGCGGTGGGGTCACTTCAAGTAGAAGGAATTGAACTATGCCTGTTGTTGCTACGAATACGGCGGCCAACTCGGCTCTCCGTTTTCTCAACTACAACTCGTCCCAGGCGTCGAGCTCTGTCAGCAAGCTGGCCTCCGGCTCGCGCATCGTGAAGGCTTCCGACGACGCCGCCGGTCTTGCCATCGGCACGCGTCTGAAGGCTGACGTCACCTCTCTGACCCAGGCGGGGATCAACGCCTCCCAGGGTGCCTCGGTCGTGCAGGTTGCCGACGGTGGTCTCGGCCGTATCTCCGACGTGCTGCAGCGTATGAAGGCC
>NZ_JANQKD010000105.1 GCF_028281305.1 Pelagibius sp.
CGACTTTGCCCTGCTGCCGTTCATCAGCTGCGATCTCGGTGCGGAACAGCCGCTGGAGGCCAACGACGTCCTCGGGTTGGGGCGGGAACCGGCCGAACCCTCGCGCGGCGTCATCACCGACCAGGGGCAGGCGGTGGTGCCGATCGATCTCCACGACGTCGGGCTTTGGCTGAAGGGCCTGATGGGACCACCCACCACCACCGGCACCACGCCCGCCTTCGTCCACGTGTTCACCAGCGGGGCTGCAAGCCTGCCGTCGCTGTCGCTGGAACTGGGGTTCCCGGAGGTGCCGCGCACCTTCCAGAACCTCGGCTGCCTGGTCGGCTCGATCAAGTTCCCCTGGGCGGTCTCGGGGCGGGCCAACACCACCATCACCCTGATCGGCCAGGGCGAGACCACCAGCGCCGCCACGATCGCCGGCACCCCGACCACCCGGTCCCTGCGGCGGTTCCAGCAGTCCATGGGCTTCATCCGCAAGGATGGCGCCGCACTCGGGCTGGTGACCGCGGGCGAGATCACCTACGACAACAAGCTCGATCCGGTCCGGGTGATCCGCGAGGACGGCAAGATTGAGGGCTGCGACCTCGGCGTGGCAGCCTGTTCCGGGCAGATCAGCGTCCGCTTCGCCGACACCACGCTCCTGGATGCCGCCAGCGCCGGCACGCCGATCGCGCTGTCGATGGGCTGGACGCTCAGCACCGATCAGGCGCTCATCATCGACCTGCCAGCCGTCTACCTTCCCCGCGCCAAGCGGGCGATCAGCGGCCCCAACGGCATCGAGGCCCGCACCAGCTTCCAGGCCGCCAAGCCCGCCAGCGGGCCATTCGTCACCATCACGCTGAAGAACGATGTGGAGAGTTACGCTTGATCCGGCAGCAGCAGGTATCAATGGAACGGGTTTTCGATCTGAACGCCCGTTGTCTCAAAATGACGTACATTCCGCGTGACCACCTTCAGACCGCGTTCCAGCGCGGTCGCCGCGATCATTAAATCAGCACCATCATGGCCCAGGGCGGCACTCAGCCGGCCCCACCGGCGCGCTGTTGGAAGATCGATCGGCAGAATTTGGTCACGGTATGTCACCAGAACCCGGTCGAGCCACTGGGCAAGCGAAACCGAAAATACGGAATCTTTATCTCGCTGTAGGTCAATGCCGCGTTGGATTTCCCCAACTGAAACAACACTCACGTACATCTCGCCGGAAGTGCGTCCAGTCATCCAAGAAACTAGACCCGTATTCCGACTTTTCTTCCGAAGTTCCGACAAAACCATGGTGTCGAGCAGGAACATCAGAACTCAATCTCCCGTGGCCGGATTTCGGAGGGATCGAAGGTTCCATCGTCCTGCGGCATGGTCAGCAGCAAATCCGCAAACGAGGGCGCCTCGGCTTGGTCAAGCCGGCTCAAGCGCTCGAATATCTCCGCGGACACCACAACCACGGCCGGCTTGCCATGCCGGGTCACCAACTGCGGCTCTCCTGCCAAAGCTGCATCAACCATGCTGCTGAACCCATTCTTGGCGTCCTGGAGGGACCAGTTCGGATAGACCATACGCCGCCCCTGTCCAAAAAATCTGGCTAGATTTTACCGGTTCACCGATCGCCCGTCAATGTGGAGACGCCTTGGACGTCTCTGCACAGGAGAAATTCAATGATCCGTCTCGCTCTGCCGCGCGAGCCGTATTGGCTCGACCTGCCCCACGGCGTCCGCGTGAATGTGCAGCCACTCGACACCGCACTCGAGGCGGCGGCACGGGCCCGCGCCGCCGGACTGCTGCGGGAGCGCATCGATCCCGCCGGACCAGCGGATGACCCGCGCCGGATCGGCTGGGCCAAGCAGGCGCTGGCGGCAGCACTCGCCGAGCTGGCGATCCTGGAGTGGGACGGCGTGCTCGAGGCCGACGGCAACGTTGCGCTGGTGTCCCCGGCGACCACCGCCCGGCTGATGGCGATCCCAGAGATGGCGAGCGCTTTCCTGCGCGATCTCTACGCCCCGCTCGACCGGCTGGTCGCCGAGGGAAACGCCTCAAGCGCCGCGCCGCATGGCACTTCGGCGGCGGCGCCGCGTATTGCCGCGGCTGCCGGGCCGGCGGCGGCCCCGGCTGCGGCGACCGTTGCCCAACCGTAACGAGCGAACCCGCCACCCTCGAAGGCTGGCAAGCGTGGCAGTGCGCGTTCCAGGCAATCACCCAGCAGGTGATCGGCCGGACCGTGGTGCCAGCGCTGGACCAAACCCTGGCGCTGCGGCGCGCCGAGCTGCTGGGCTTCGATCTGCGGGCCGCAGTGCTGCTCCTGCCCTGGATCGCCGCCGGGCTGGCTGATGCCGCCGTCTCCCTCGCCGAACCGGAAGAGGACCTTTCTCCGCTATGACCGTCCGTCTGATCGGTGTCCGCCTGGAGGCCGACCTGGCACCTCTGCGCGCCGGTCTCGAGGAGGGGACCCAAGCGCTCGGCCGCATCGACGATGCTGCCAAGTCGATCGCCACCAGTCTCGAAGCCTCGGGCAATGCCGGCGCGGAAGCATTCCAGCACCTCGCCGCCGCCGGCAACGAAAGCAGTGCCGCTATGGCCGACGCGGCGAGCGGCGTCGTGGCGGCCATGCGCGAGGTGGCACAAGCCGGAGACAGCGCCAAGAAGGACATGAGCCAGTTGATGCGCGATGCGCACCAGCTGGCAACGGAGGCGGCCAAACTGCACGGGGGAAGCCCTAGTCAATATCTGGCCCAATCCATGAAAGAGATGCATGCCGGTGCATCGGTGGACGGTGTGCTGGGTGTGGTCTCCGCCGAGGTCATCAGGAGCGCCGATGCCGCCACCGCCGCGGTCCGCCAAACCGAAGATGCCGTTCGCAATCTCGGGTCCGTGGGCTATCAGGCCGGCACGGCTCTGACGGATGGCGCGACGCTTGCCGCTGCGGCGTTGGCATCGACGAATGCCAACGCCCAGGATGTGCTGACCGCGATCCAGGCCTTGGTCGGGGCAGCACCGCAGATCGACCTCTCCGGCATCGCCTCCGACACGTTGCGAGACCTTCGTGACGATGCCCGGGCGCTGGAAGCACTGTTTCCGGAGCTGGGCGCGGCAGCCGAAGCCGCGGCAAAGCCGATCCTGTCCATCGAGGAAGCAACCGCCGGCCTGCGGGCAACCACCGAGGAGATGGCGGCCGCGGCCGACGCCAGCGCCCAAGCGGGCGGTGACGCTGCGGCCAAGTGGGACGATGCCGCAACCATTATGGCCCGGATGGAGGAAACCTCCGCGCGGGTGACGACGGCCTGGCACGAGCAGCGAGAGGCGGTCCATGGGTTG
>NZ_JANQKD010000049.1 GCF_028281305.1 Pelagibius sp.
ATGAACTTGTCGCTGTCGACCTGGAACTTCTTCAGGGCCGTGTCCCATTCGATCTCCGGGATCACAGGCGCCTTGTCCTGGGCCTGGACTTGGTCGATCGCCCCACTGCCGAAGAACAGTCCGATAACAGAGACGGCAGCGACAAGGTTCAATTTGCGAAACATAATACCTCGATCTCCTATGCTTGGGTTGCGATAACCTTCATGAAAAAAGCGGTCACTCCTGAAGAGCCCTCTCTGCAGCGGCCGCCGCAGCGGCGCGCCACGGAGTGGAGAGCGCAAGGTGGTGAATGCGTGCTGAAAGACGGCGGGTCGGTTCACGCCTTGAAACGGCAAGAAGCCCGGCTGTCGTTACCCCGTCGGCGCCTCATCGGTACTGCGTGCGGCGACACGGTCCCAACCTTGCCCGAGCGATGAAGCCGGGGCCGACGGCATCAGGGCCGACGGCTGCAAGCGCAGAGTCTTCGGCGAAGACGCCGCCTGCTGACAGCAAGGCTGACTTGGGAAAAGGCCGTGTCAGGATGCCCGCAGTGCCATCAAAGCCAGCACGGCGTCACCCGGCAACTCAGCTCAATGCAAGGCGCCCCCGCCCGACTGTGCCTGGACACACGCCAGTACCCGGGCACAAACCAGTGCCTGGGCACACATCGGCACAGGGTCTGTAAACTGGGGGAACGCAGGGGAAGGGCCTTGCGTGGAAGAATTCGGTGTTGCTCATTCCAGTCCTCACGGTCGTAGCATGATGACGGAGCAAGGCTCTCGCCTTGCCAAGCAGCCCCAGGTTCCTCCACCAAAACCTCAGGAGCTTCCGCTCGAGCGGTGTTCTAACAAAACCCGAACGGGATTTCAGCCCCTTTATCGTTTCAATTCTGTAACCGCAGCGTTGTGTACCCCCAAGGGAGTAGCGCCTGACGCGAATCCTTCCCCGAAAGCGGTAAGCGATCAGCTGAAATCGCATCGCGGCTACCGGCAGGCCCCGGCATCGCTGGCAGCGCAAAGACAGTCCTCCTGCGCCAAGGCTTCGGAGGACACGCCTTCGTCTAACGATCTTCGGATGGCAGGCCACCCGAAGATCGAAGAGCGAAGGGTGGTGGGCCCGGCAGGATTCGAACCTGCGACAACACCGTTATGAGCGGTGGGTTCTAACCGCTGAACTACGGGCCCGGCGCCATTGTGCCGCTGCAAGCCTGTAGATCAAGTGAATTGCCGACCGGCAAAGGGAAGCGTAAGCCCCAACTGCAGAAAGCTGGACAGCGGAACGCTGACCCGCAGGGCAGCCTTCAGTTCGCCGCCTGCAGGACCTGCACGTCGTCCGGGTCGTTGGGATAGACGAAGCCGTAGATCGGGTAGCGGCCGCTGCCGTAGCGCTGGCCCGGGGTGTACCAGACCTGAACCTCCGACCAGTCGTTGTTCCTCGAGACGTCGCGTACCGGCGTATAGCGGTGGATGCGGCCGCGGTTCAGCCAGTTGGACTGATGCACCAGCACCTCGCGTTCGTTCAGCACCGCCACCACGTAGGCCAGATGCCCCTGGCGCAGCCGCTTGGTCTTGCTCCAGACCATGACCGCGCCGGGCTCCGGCGCCGCGCCACGGTCATAGCGGCCGGTGGCCTTGGCCCACCAGGTCCAGGCATTGCCGCGGATCTGGATGCCGGAAAGCTTGCGCGCATAGGGCACGCATTCCAGATGGCGGCCGGCCGAGACGATCGCCGGGCGCGGCCGGGTGGGCAGCGGCAGCTTGGGCAGGCTGGCAAGGCTCGCCTGAACGGCGGGTTCGTCGGCAAGGCGGCCGACGGCCGGCCTGAAAGGTGCAGTATAGGAGGGCTCAATACTCCGGCGCTCCCCGCCCGTCGCGGGCACCACGTCCGCTGCGTTGGGTGAGGCCGCAAGAGCCCCACCTGCGGAAAGCGCGGGCGCTTCGGAAACGCCCGGTCCGGAGACGCCCGGCGCCTTGGCTGTGACGCAGGCGGAAACCAGCCCCATCAAGCCGAGGGCGGCCAGACGGGTGATCATTGCCCGCCCCCCTGCCCGGGCTGGACGTCCAGGGCCCTCCGCCGAAGCATTCCGGCGCAGCGGCAAGCAATCACAGGTGATGTATTTCATCCCGCCGGACCGGCGGGCAGAGACGGCAAGCTGCAAGAAACGACTTTCCCCCAAACACACCTTAGGGCCCGAAGACCGGACCTCATTGTTTTTCCACCAAATCCCGATGGACTGCTGCCCAGCGCTCAAAGCTAGCTCCCAGCCTCAACAAGTCAAGGCATCCGAGTTAACGGATCGCGCGGGCAAGTCACCATCAGGCCCTACGCAAGAATTCTATACGGCAGGGGAATAAAAGGTCTCCCTAAAGCGTTCTCAGGGCACAGTTTTGACATAGCTGTGCTGAGTCCGGGCCGCCTATATCTCTCGTGGGGCTGTCGGGACTCTGCGGGAAATGAAGCGCTGTATTGAGGAGAACCTTATGATTCGCCTACCGATTCTTATGACTGCCATGGCTCTTGCGCTCTCTGCTTGCGGATCGTCGACAGGAGACCGCGGCCTCAGCGGCGCCGGCATCGGCGCGGGCGCCGGTGCCGTGGTCGGAGCCGTCACCGGCCTCACCATCGTCGAAGGCGCTCTGATCGGCGCCGCCGCAGGCGGCCTGACCGGCGCCCTCACCGACGAGGACACCATCGATCTGGGCGACCCTTTCTGGAAGTAGGTTCGGCCAGCCCATAGAGACATCCGACACCTGATCCTGCACGTAAGCGGGACCTCTATGCCGTCGCGGAACAGGACAGCCGGGCTGCCGGCGCTGGCTTCAGCGCTGGTGCTCACTCTGCTGGGCGCCTGTGCGGCGACCGCGCCCGAGGACGGTCCCCTGAACCGATCGGGGGACCTGTCCGGCGGCGGACCGGCGGCCACGGCCACCCGGGCGGAGGCTCCCTCTGCGCGCGCGGCGCCACGACCGGTAGCGCCGCCGGGCCCGTCGAGGCAGCCGGCAGAACAGTCGGGATCATCCCTCGCCGCCTTGCCTCCCGACTCCGAAGTCCGGGGCGCGCAGCCCGCCGAACGGGTCACCGAGACCTTCAGCGGGCTTGCCTCCTGGTACGGCAAGCGCTTCCACGGCCGTCTGACCGCCAGCGGCAGCCGTTTCGACATGAACGCCATGACCGCGGCGCACCGCAGCCTGCCGTTCGGAACGCGGGTCCGCGTGACCAACGAGTCAAACCGGCGCTCCATCGTTGTGACCATCAACGACCGCGGCCCCTTCATAAAACCGCGCATCATCGATCTCTCTTTCGCCGCCGCCAAGGCGCTGGACTTCATCGACGACGGCCTGACCAGGGTCCGCGTGGAGGTCCTGGCAGAAGGATAGGGAGTGGGATAGGGAATGGGATAGGGAGTGGGTCAGAGACCGGGTTCGAAAACGGTCTGCGGCGTGGCGACGCCGCGCAGGCTGTGCTCGCCGTGGCTCTTGAAAACACAGTCCGGCAGATGGACGGCGAAGTCTGCCGAAACCAGCAGCTTGTGCCCCAGGTTGCCGGCAAGATCGGCCAGACGGCTCGCCAGATTCACACCGCTGCCGACGACGGTGTAGTCGAGCCGCGCGCCGGAGCCGATGTTGCCGTAGGCGACCTCACCGAAATGCAGCGCAATCTTGATGTCGAAGCGCCGGCCTTCCGGGGCCTCTTCGCGCGCGGCTTCGACCCGCTCCAGAATGGCCTTCGCGGCGGTCAGGGCCTTGGCGCAGGCCGCCGCATCGTCGTCGCCCGCGCCGTAGATCGCCAGCACGCCGTCGCCGATGTACTTCAGCACCTCGCCGCCGCCCTCTTCCACCGGCGGCACGACGCAGTCGAAATAGCGGTTCAGCAGGTCGACCGTCCCTTCCACCGTCATGGCCGAGGAGAGTGCGGTGAAACCGCGCATATCGGCGAAGATGATGGCGGCGCGCATGGGCACGATGTCGCCGCGCCGCACCTGACCGGAGAGGATGCGCGCCTGCGGCTCCTCGCCCACGTACATGCGCAGAGTCTCGCGCAGCAGGATCCAGACGCGGTTTAGGTCGAGAAGGATGGCCATGGAGTCCTCGATTGCGCGCAGAAGCGCCAGATCCGAGGAACTGAAGCCGTTGGGGTGACGGGTGGCAAAGGTCAGCCCCCCTTCGGTGCCGTCACGGAAAAAGATGGGAACGCAGATGTAGTGCGTGTAGCCCTCAGCGCGGAGTTCCGGGACGATGCCGTAAGCCCCATCGTCGATCTCGTCGAGGCGGAAGATCACCCAGTCACGAGTACGGTGCGCCTCAAAGTAGGGGCTCGCCTCATAGAGATCGTCATTGCCCCAGGCAAACTCCAGCACCTCAATCCCCCCTTCCCGGGTCCAGTTGCGGCCCAGCCCTTGGCGCACCGCATAGAGAGTGGGAATGGCGCTGGTCATACGGTCCAGCGGAATGCCGGCTTCGATCAGGCGGCTGACGAAGCCGTTCACGGTGTCGTCGGGATTGTCGAGGAAGCGCGCCTCGCCGATCAGCCAGTGCTGGATCGCCATGGCCCTGGCCAGGACGTCGCGGTCGACATCTTCGAATGGGGTTCTTAGAAGGCTCATCAGGGTTCGCGGAAACGGCAGGGATCAGAGAAGGATGCTACCTATAGATGTTGGCGCATCGCCGGATTTATCAAGGACTTCGCCCGGTCGGCGCGCCGAGGCTCATGACCGCACCGGCGTGGCTGACGCTCCGACGCAACAGATCGACCCGCATCAGGTCCTCACCCAGAAGAATCGGCCCGGCGTAGTCCGCACGCACCTCGTCGAGCAGTCGGTCGCGGTCGGCGGCGGGCGGCACGAAGTGGGTCAGGGCCAGACAGGCGGCCCCGGCTTCCGCCGCGATCTTGCCGACCTCGCTGGAGAGGGTGTGATAGCCGGCCACGTTGGCCACCGTCTCCGCCGAACGCACCCCTTCCACCACCGGCATCTCGCGGTGGACGAAGACCTCGTGGACCAGCAGATCGGCGCCGCGGGCGGCCTCGATCAACGACGGGCAATACCGCGTGTCACCGGAGAGCGCCAGACGCTTGCCGCCGGCTTCGAAGACGAAGCCGAAGGCATGGCGCACCGGTTTGTGGTCCACCTCCACGACGGCGACCGTCAGCCCGCCGAATGTCAGCACCTGGCCCGCCGCGATCTCCGTCACGTCGATCTCCAGGGCCGCGGTGGAAGGCCGTTTCTCGTGGGCGATGCGCTGGGTCAGCTCCGGCTCCCAGAGCGCCATCAGGCCTTCGACGTAGCGGCGCGTGCCCGGCGGTCCGTAGACCGGCAGCGGCCGGTCGCGCCCCTGATGCCAGGAAGAGACGATGAGCTGGAAGAGGTCGACCAGATGATCCGAGTGCAGATGGGTCAGCAGCAGCGCATCGAGAGCGCGTCCCGGCACGCCGGCGGCGAGCAGGCGCTGGGTCACGCCGGACCCGCAGTCCACAAGCACCTTTGCGTCGCCTGCGAGGACGACCTGCGCCGGCCCGTAGCGCTCCGTCGAGACCACCGGACAGCCGGTGCCGAGAAAAACGAACTCCATGGCCGCAGGCTAGCGGGTCAAGTGACCCAGGCAACGAAAAAAGGGCAACATGCTTTCGGAGCAGTGGAACCGCCGACCCGTCGCCTGCCCATCCTTCGAGACGCGCGCCTCCGGCGCGCTCCTCAGGATGAGGGACACATGACCCAACCTCTCGCCTCATGCTGAGGAGCGAGCACCGCGAGCGTCTCGAAGCACGCAGCGGCGCGCAGCTTTCAGCAGCCGGTCAGAGATCCAGTTCGATCCAGGCGGGGTCGTGGTCGCTGCCGTCGCCGCCGTGCTTGGTGCGGCGGTCGATCATCGCCAGGGTCTGGCGCGGCGCCAGCGACGGGCTGAGCCAGATGTGGTCGTAGAGGTGATACTCGGCGGGCTTTCCCGAAGGCTTGAAGCGGTGCGTCCAGGCGGGACCCGGCGGCATCGGCGTGTCGGCCTTCGGCGGCCGCGTCTCCGTCGGCGCCGCGAGCGCATTGACGAGGCCGAGGTCGGCGTTGGCGAAGGCGGCCAGCGGTGCGGCCTCCGGCGGATCGTTCATGTCGCCGGTCAGGATGTAGCGGCTGTTGGGGCGGGTCTGGTCTTCGATGATCCGCCTGACGGTCTCCGCCTGGCGGCGCCGGCGCGTATCGTTCTTCTGCTTGCCGGCGACCGGGTCGTCGCGGAAGTCGACGAAGTGGCTTTTCAGATGGGTGTTGAAGACCGTGAAGAGGGTGCGCCGCCGCGTCGGGTTCAGCACCTCCACCTGCAGCAGGTCACGCCCGAAGATCGGCTCGTCCGGATCTTCCTCATGCACCGCCTGATGCCAGCTCGTCACCTGCCCCAGGGGATACTTGGAGAGCAGGCCCACGTCGATCAGCCGCGGGTCGTTGCCTTCGATCAGCGTGTAGTAGGGATAGAGGCTGCCGAGGTCCTGGTGATTGAAGGTCTTCAGGATGTCGATGTTCTCGACCTCCTGCACCGCCAGCACGTCGACGTCCATCGCCTTGACCCGCGCGGCGATCGTCGCCCGGTCGTCCTTGTCCTTGGTCTTGACCAGACGGCCCTTGAAGGTGCGCAGGCGGTAGACGTCGCCTTCGGTGAACTTGTAGGTGACCTTGGAACTGACACCGGTGTCGTTCTTCTTGATGGCTTCGACCTGTCCCGAGAAGTTGTAGCGCGAGAACAGGTTGTTGAGATTGAAAGTGCCGATGGTGATGCGCATGGCCGTGGTGCCCCCGCCCGTAGTCTCCCCCGAATGAGGGCCGGACTTTACCACAGGTTGTGCAGCACAGCCATCGCCCAGCAGGGTTAGAGGCACCGCAAAAAGCCAAGAAAACCGCAAGAAAAAGGCCGCTCCGGGGAGCGGCCCTTGTCATCGTCGCGTCAAGATTCCGTCATGTATCCAGGAAGGATCGCAGCTTCCGCGAGCGGCTGGGGTGCTTCAGCTTCCTCAGCGCCTTGGCCTCGATCTGGCGGATGCGTTCGCGCGTGACGGAGAACTGCTGGCCCACCTCTTCCAGGGTGTGGTCGGTGTTCATGCCGATGCCGAAGCGCATGCGCAGCACGCGTTCCTCGCGCGGCGTCAGGCTGGCCAGCACCCGCGTGGTGGTCTCGCGCAGGTTGGACTGGATCGCCGCGTCCAGGGGAATGACCGCGTTCTTGTCCTCGATGAAGTCGCCGAGGTGGCTGTCTTCCTCGTCGCCGATGGGCGTCTCCAGGGAGATCGGCTCCTTGGCGATCTTGAGGACCTTGCGCACCTTTTCCAGCGGCATGACCAGCCGCTCGGCCAGTTCCTCCGGGGTCGGCTCGCGGCCGATCTCGTGCAGCATCTGGCGGCTGGTGCGCACCAGCTTGTTGATGGTCTCGATCATGTGCACCGGGATGCGGATGGTGCGCGCCTGGTCGGCGATGGAGCGGGTGATGGCCTGGCGGATCCACCAGGTGGCGTAGGTCGAGAACTTGTAGCCGCGCCGGTACTCGAATTTGTCGAGGGCCTTCATCAGGCCGATATTGCCCTCCTGGATCAGGTCCAGGAACTGCAGGCCGCGATTGGTGTATTTCTTGGCGATGGAGATGACCAGGCGCAGGTTGGCCTCGACCATCTCCTTCTTGGCCCGGCTGGCTTCCTTCTCGCCCTTCTGCACCGTGGCGACGATGCGGCGGAACTCCGAGATGGGCAGGCCCGCCTCGTCGGCGATGTCGCCCACCTGGCGGCGCAACGTGGTGACGCGCTCCGCCTCCTTGCCGACGAACTTGGCCCATTTGGCATTGAGCTCGGCGACCCGCTCCAGCCAGCCCGGGTCCAGCTCGTGGCCGAAATAGTTCTCCAGAAAGCTCTCGCGGT
>NZ_JANQKD010000067.1 GCF_028281305.1 Pelagibius sp.
ACATCCTGACGCCTTCCAGGAAGCGCTCGTCCTTCATCTCGACGCCGACCTTGCCGATGTGGAGGTCCGGCTCGTTGATCTCTTCCCCTTCCCCATGCACCAGGAAGACGTAAGGCGCATCGAGCTTGTAGTAGCTGCCCTCGTAGGAGAAGCCATAGATGCGCGCCAAGCGCGGATCAAGCTCCGACCTCAGCTTATCGGTCAGAGGATTGCGATTCTGAGGACGGCTATCGTCGTTGAGCGCCCCCAATCCGTCTTCGTCAAGCCTTAGTCCCCGGTAGAAACGCCCGAAGAGTCTCACTTGCGATGAGGCCAGCAGTGTCTCGTCAAAGATCGAAACTTCATCGGAATTCATCATCCCCTCCCGTGTTCGAAGCTCAAAGGTTGCGGCACCGCCGAGCCCCGCACCGGGAATCCAGAATTTCCCCCAGCGCGGCGGATCATAACACTGCTGCATGAAGTAACAAGCAAGGTAACTACACCTCTACGCGAAAACTGTGGTTGATCATGCCGTATACCTGGGCATGGCTGTCCGGGTCATCCCGTGGCGGCCGGGATGCTGCATGGCGACGTTGATTCTGCACCCAGGCCCAGCGCAGCGCGTAAGCCGCACTGCGCGGCGGCTGGCGTTGCGTAGCCTCCGGCCCCGCGATACCGATGCCCCGCGCCTGGAAGTTTTCGGCGAAGGCCGGCAGGTTCTGTTCCTGGCCCAGCTCCGCCATGACCTCAAGGAACGTGCGGGTGAAACGGCCGAAGCTGAAGTGATCGGCGTCGAGACGGTGCCAGGCGACGGCAAGGGCAAAGCCGATGTAGTCCCTGGCCTCGATCAGCGAGTCGACGAAGGCTGACCGATGGTGGCTGACCGCGCCCTCGTGTATCTGCTGCAGACGATCGAGACTGGCCGTCACGCTGTCTTCCGTCCAGCCGCGCGGGTCGCCGTCGCGCGGCAGGATGCCACGCCGCACCAGGCCGTCCTGGTAGATCTCCACGAGGCTGTCGAAGATCGCACCGGTCAGCGGCTGGGCCAGGTCGTGCGACTTGCGTCCCTGGCCGCTGGGATCGATCCACTCGCCATCAGCCGTGAGGCGCAGCGAGGCCAGGTCCTCCATATGGGTATCGTTGCTGGCAATGCGGATCTGCTCGCTGTTCGACAGCTCGCCGATGCGGTTGAGGAAATTCAGGACGTAGAGGTTGCCGCCGGTCTGGTCGATGAGATCGTCGATGATGGTTTCGAAGTGCAGTGTCGACAGCAGCGCCACCAGATCGGACATCGATTCATGGAACCCGAGGTACTGCGGCGTCAGTCCCCCAGATCCCGGAATCCCGACCTCCGAAAACAGCAGCGTATGCCCCACCTCGTGCGCCAGAACATCGAAGTTCAGGGCAAAGGGCTGATACTCGCCGTCGGCAGAGGTGCGACCGCCGGTCTCGATGAAGCCGACGCCGGCATGGGCGTTGTCCCAGGCCACGTCGGGCACCAGTTCGATGATGAAACGGTCCCGGGGGTCGTACCAGTCGACGGTCTTCCCCAGATAGCCTTCCCAGATATCCAGGACAAAGCGCACCGAGCCGTACATGTGAGCCGCAAGAAAGCGGCGGTCATCCAGGGGAATGTGGTCGAAGTGGCCGTCGGGCCCGGCCTCGGCCGGAGCATATGCCGGCCCACGGTAGGGCGGCATGTAGGGGAAGGTGTAGGGCGCCGGCTTGTCGATCGCATCGACCACGCGCATCGCGCCATCGAAAGGACCGGGCGCGATGGTTCCCGGCGGCGGCGAGACGCGAACGGTTTCGGGCCTGGAAAAGCCATGCAGGCTTGGCATCTGCGGAAACAGACGAAAGCGCGTGCCGCCGACGACACCGTCCACGGCATCCAGCCTTTCCCAGAACGCGGTCATCCGCGGTTCCCCCCTTCCACCTTTCTCACGCCGCCCCGCTTCCCCGGCCGTCGGTGGCCTGCGCGAGAGGCGCCTGTTTATCCGCCAGCAGCGCACGATAAACCTTCTCGCGCGCGAGGACAGCAAGCAAGTCCTTCAGTCCGTCGAAGCCAAGGTCTCGCGCAAACCCGGTAACATCGTCCGGCGCGCGGCGCCCCAGGCAGTCTTCAAAATACCAGTCCAGCAGAGACTCGGACGAGAGCGCAGAAGGGGCAGCCTCCGTCTCAAAAGTCTGTTGCAGCCGCTCTTCCTTGTCGCGGGCGCGCTCGGCGAGCGTCCGGTAGCGATCCTCGCTACGCAACACGTCGAGAATGGCGGCGTCCAGGTCTTGGCCCGCCGCGTCCCGGCTGTGGTCCAGCGCCACCTCGAAGTCGAGCAGCCGGTTGAGACCGGCGCGGTCGAGATCGCAAGCCGCAGCCCAGCGGTCCAGGGCCTCACGCGACAACAGCCCGTGCCGGCGCCGCAGCCGGTCCAGAGCCTTGCGGCGTGCGGCGGCATCCGCCACGGGCAGCGAGTCCTCCGCATACAACCGCAGGCGCAGGAGCGCCGTCATCCGCAGCGAGTCATAGAGTTGGGGATCAAGCCGCAGTTCCTCGATCACTCTTCGCTCTGCCGCGCTGAGGACGGGCGCCGCCCCCTCGGACTGCTCGACGAACTGCGCCCAAAGGGTTGTTCGTTCAAAAACAAATGCCGGCTCCGTCTCGTGGCGGTCCGCGGCCCCTCCGCTCAGGTGCTGCAGCAGCGCCCGGGCGTCTTCGCGTTTCTGATCGACGCGGCCCGTTTCCAGCCAGTCCAGGAGGGCAGAACTCTCGCCCCGCTCAAGGCCCAGTTCAGCCATCACGGCAGGCAGGGACGCGAAGCTGCGCTCCCGGAAAAAGCGCTCCTTGTAGACGGCAACCAGACGGTCGCGCAGGCCGGCATCGATGACACCCTGCTGCGCCGCCGCGGCGAAGCTTGCGCGCAGATCGACCATGGCGTCCGAGAGCGCCGGGTAGCCCAGCTCGGGCGGGCCGTGCACGACGGCAACCTCGTCGTCGTCTTCAAAAGCCTCGTCTTCGAAGGGTGCGAAGACACCGTCCCGAAACCCTTCGTAGATCCTGCCGACACCCACCATGCCGAAGGGCTCCAGCTCGGCGGCGCGGAGAGCCCCCATACTGGCCGCGCCGAAGACGGGAATGCCCTGGTCCATGGCCCAGAGGATCTCCTTGTGCCAGACCGAGGGCACCTCCTGGAAGTATCCGTCGATGATCGCGATGGCGGCGGGCCGGCTCTCCTGCACAAGACGGTATACGTCGCCCTGTCGCACCGGCGCGCGATAGTCCGCCTGCAACAGGCCGGCGGCCTCCTCCCGCGGGAGACTGGGGCCGAGGAAGACGGTGACGGTCATGTGCCCGTCCTCTCGGTGGGCAGGCTGAGCCCGCGTGCCCGGGCGCGGCGGCCGGGGCGGTAGTCGCTGCCCTCGCCCTGGTAGGCGCCTTCCAGTCCCGAGGCCACGGCGCGCACCACCGGGATCCCGATTTCAGGCTTGGTCAGGTCGACCGCGGCGACCTCTTCGACGCCGACCGCCGCAAGGCATCCCACCACCGCCGAAAGGTCGCCGGCAATGTCCGCACCACTGAGGTTCGGAACATCGCCATAGCTGCGCCGCGGCGGGTCCGCCAGCCACAGGCGCGCGGTGCGGTTGCGCGCCAGCTTGGCGGCGCTGTCGTAGGATTCGGGCACGTAGTCGTCGCGCGACCCGGCGATGCGGGTGGTGCGCGACTGCGCCGCCTCGGTCAGGGCGCGCAGCAGCGCGACCTCCCGGTCCGGATGACAGCCGGCCCCCAGTTCCGCCTCGACGCTGTGGTCGCTGGGCTCCGCCACCGCACAACAGAAGACCGGCACGCCAACGTCGGAGGTGACATCCCAAAGGCCGACCGAAAGCCCAGCCTGCGCATAGTGGTCCAGGAGCGAACGGGCAGCCGCGCTGTCCACCGTCCCGGCGTCTATCTTGCTGGCGGCGCGCACCGCATCGCCACCGAGCCTCCAGAGGCTGAGCGCATCCCTTTCGATCAGTTCGCAGACCGCGTGGAGCGCAGCCTCTTCGAAGGTATTGCCGGACGCCAGGCCGTTGGTGTCGGCGGGAAAGACATAGCTGCCGGGCGGCTGCGGCAAGGTGAAGTTGGTCGAGACCAATTCCAGCGGCACCCAGAGCGGCGCACCGCGATCGCCCGACGTGGAACGGCGGGGGTCGAGGTGCCCGGCCTCGATCCAGAGGATCGGCTGCTCGGGATGAAAATCGCCCAGGCGCGACCGCGGCAACCCGGAAACGTCGATGACCCTCTCCGAGACTGCCAGCTCGTTGAACGAGAGCATCCGGAGCGGCTTTGCGATGCGTTCGGCATGAAAGGTCTCGGCCGACTCCATAAAGGCCGAGACCCTGGCTTCATCCACCGTGAGGCCCTTGCCCTGCGACACAGCGATGGAGCGCGACAGGGGACGGCAGGCCATGAAGACGGGAATGCCGATGCTGTCCAGCCCGGTCACGTTGGCGAGGCGCGTGATTCCAATCTGCCTGGCAAAGGGCAGCACCCGGGCCAGCGTCTCTTCCGGCCGTCGGCTGCGATGGGTGCCGCCGCGGTAGACCTTCGCAGAGCCCGGCGGCACCGCAGCCGGCGGCACGGCGCTGCCAGAATCGCCAGAGGCCTGCTCTCGTCGCGCGGCTTCGGTCATCGCTCCTATCCGCTTCTGCGGCCCCGCGCGGTGGAGAGAATGGCGGTCGCCGCGGCATAGTCCGCCGTGCCCGCCATGGTCTCGAGCCCGACAAGGCGCGGTTCCAAAGTCTTGCGGGCTTCCTCGCTGTAACCCTGCACGCGCAGCAGCCCGGCCAGGCTGGTCGCGGCGCGCAGCGACAGGGTCCTGGCGCCCTGGTCGCTGGCCAGGTCCAGGGCGCTGCGATAGGCGGCGATGGCCGGTTCCGGATCATGCGGCATGCGCAGTTGCAGCAGATAGCCGATGCGCCGACGCAGCTCCGGCAGCCATATGCGGAGCCCGAGTGACTCGAACTCCGCCTGCGCCGCTGTGCATTCTTCCAGGGCTTCGTCGATGCGGCCGTTCAGCGCAAGAACCTCGGCAAACATGTCGTAGTAGACGGGGAAGTCCTCCTGCGTGCCAATGTCTTTCTGGCGCTCCAATCCTTCGCGGATCTCGCCGAGGCCCTTGGAGAGGTTGCCGAGGCGCGAGTGCGCCCAGCCTGCAAAAACCAGCGCCTTGGCCCGGTCGTCCTTGAAGCCGTGCTCGTCGGCAAAGGCGATCAGTTCGTCGGCAATACGCAGAACCTCCACCGGATCGCGCTGATAGAGCCGATGCATGATGGTGATGTACTTGTAGTGGCTCCAGCTGCCGCCGTGGTCGAGATTTTCCAGCCACGCCCTGGCCTGACGCTCGTACTCCATGGCCTCGTTGGGCCGGCCCATAAGCCAGTAGACCAGCAGACTCTCGCCAAGACCGCAGACCTTGGCATCGTGATTGCCGTAGAGCGTGGCATGGGCGCGGTAATCGCCCTTGTCGTAGAGGGCGAGACCCGCGTCGATGTGCCCCATGCAGCCATGGAGGTCGCCGCGGTTGAAGTGTGATGCCCATTGGCAGTGGTGGGCCTGGAGCAGCAACTCCTCGTCCTTGCGGCCCCTGGCGCGGACCAGCAGTTCGTCGGCGCGCTGGCCCATTTCGTTGAAATCGCGTGAACGGCGCCACCATCCCCAATAGACCGGGAAGTGGTCGCGGGACTCGGGCAGGCTGCGGCAGAGCTCGTAGCCCTCGCCGTAGATCTGCTCGACTTCCGTCGAACCCGGACCGTGCAATGCGATCAGGGCCGGGCCCAGGCGGATCAGGATTTGCAGGCGCAGTCCCTTGTACTCCTTGCTGTCGGGCAGCTCGTCCAGCGCCTCCAGACCGCGGCGCAGATGGTGGACCGCTTCGACCAGCGCCGACTGGGCCAGGCTCAGGCGGCCGGCCTGCAGCCACAGCCGCGCGGCTTCGTCATAGAGGCCCGCCGCGCTGACGTGGTGAGCCACCAGGTCCGGCCGCTCGTCTTCGATCCGGGGACGCAGCTTGCGCAGGCCCAGCGCGGTTTCAGCGTGGAGGCGCTGACGCTCCTCGCGCAGCAGCGATGCATAGGCGGCTTCCTGGACCAGGCCGTGCTTGAAGATAAAGGTCTCCTTGCCGCGCTGGTCGACATCGCGGTGGATCAGGCCGGCATCGGACAGAGCGATCAGGGCATTGTCCAGGTGGTCCGGATCGAAGCCGCCGACCGTCGAGATCAGATCGCGCGAGAAGGAGCGCCCGAGCACCGCCCCCACCCGGGCGACGGTCTTGGCAGCCCCCACACGGTCGAGCCGTTCCATCAGCGAGTCATGCAGGGAGATGGGTACGCGGGCGGCTTCATCCCGGCGGCGGTTCTTGCCCTTCGCGGCCCGCTCGAAATCGAGCTCGATGACCGACTTGGTCAGTTCCTCGACGAAGAGGGGAATGCCGTCGGCCTTTTCGGCAATCTCGCCGACAATGGCTTTGGAGAGTGCGGTTCCCTGGGCGAGGCTGGCGATCAGCGCCTGGGTGTCTTTTGCCGGCAGCCGTCCGAGCTCCAGATGATTCACGTGGGCAAGCGTGCCCCAGGGTGCGTAGAAGTCTGTGCGGCAGGTGATCAGCACCTGGGCGCGCTTGTCTGCAATAGTATTGACGACGCGGTCGAGCAGTTCGATGGAGGTCGGATCGAGCCATTGAAAGTCGTCCACAACGACCACCAGTGGCTGGACGCGCGTGAGCAGCGAGAAGTAGTCGACGATGGTGCGTAGGGTGCGCTCGCGCGCCTGCTTGGCGGCCGCCTGCGACTGGGGGTTG
This sequence comes from Pelagibius sp., assembly GCF_028281305.1. Classification (GTDB taxonomy): domain Bacteria; phylum Pseudomonadota; class Alphaproteobacteria; order Kiloniellales; family Kiloniellaceae; genus Pelagibius. Next base: position 6,810 of record NZ_JANQKD010000067.1, read on the forward strand.
TCGATCGACACCGGGCTCAAGAGGTCGGTGAAGACGTTGACCCGCAGCTCGCGCTCAGGGCCTTCGCCCTGCACCACCGCTGAGAGCTTCTCGCGGATGACAGCGGGCCCGTCGCCATGATCGACACCGGCGATCAGGCGAAAACGCTGAATGATCGGATGCAGCGGCGAATCCTGGTTGTAGGGCGATGCCTGATAGATCTGCACCGTCGCGTCCTGCTCGACCTCGCGCAGGAACTGGTGAGTCAGGCGTGACTTGCCGATCCCGGGTTCGCCGCAGATCATCAACACCCGACCGTGGCCATCCTGCGCCTGCCGCCACTGGGCACGCAGCAGGTCCAGCGGCTCGCTGCGGTCCGCGAAGGAGGTCTGGGTCCAGCGCCCGAAGTTGACGTCGGCGCGGTCGCCCTTGTGCTCGCCGAGCACGCGCCAGGTGCGCACCGGCTCGGTGAGCCCCTGAAACTCCCGGCTGCCCATGTCTTCGAAGTCGAAGGCATCCTGGGTCAGGCGGTAGGTCACGTCGGCGACCACAATCTCATTGGGACCGGCGATGCCCTGCACCCTTGCGGCCAGATTGGGCGCGACGCCGATGGCCGGCTGTTCGACGGCGGCCCCGCCGCCGATCAGGTCGCCGACGATGACGACGCCGGAGGCCACGCCGATCCGCACCGCCAGTTGCGTTTCCGCCGGCATCTCCAACTCGCCGATGCCGGCGGTGATGCTGAGCGCCGCGTGCAGGGCGTGGACCGGCGCATCTTCATGCGCCATGGGATAGCCGAAGTAGGCCAGGATGCCATCGCCGACGTAGCGGGCGATGTAGCCCTCGTGAGTGCCGATGATCGACGCGCAGTAGGTCTGATAGCGGCGCACAACCTCCAGCAGGTCCTCTGCCTCCAGGCGCTCGGAAAGAACGGTCGAGCCGACGATGTCGCAGAACATGACGGTCAGGTGCCGCCGCTCGGCGGGAACGCGGTCGGCCCGGCGGGCCTCCGGCTCGGCCTTTGCGGGCTCCTGGGTGCCCAGCGCCTCGGCGGCGCGCAGCAGGCGCTTACGCTGCCCCAGCGTCAGCCCGAGCTGGCGAAGATCGTCCTCGTTGAGATCGGGCACGATCTCAAGATCGATATCGTTCTCTTCAAAGGTGTCGGCGAGGCCACCAAGGCCGATTGCCGTCAGCCACTGGCGAATGGCCATCGCGCCCTTTCCTCTCCCGGGCTCAAGCAGCCCAGCCGCACCGCGCTGTCCGCGCGCAGGCTAACGGACGGTCCAGGCCGGGCCTGTGACCGAACTGTGGCATGGCAACGCCACCCGGCAGGCGCACGGGCGCCGCCGGTCATCCATCTCCCCTGCAAAGCGCGCACTTTCCCCACTCTTCGCTCTCCCTCGCAGCCTCTATACTATCGCTTCGGGAAAGGCGTCGACGTGTTTTCTGTCACATTGTCGGGAACCGGGGCCGGCACCGGGGGTCAGGAGCACCCCTGCCGGGGTTGGCGGGATCGGACCCGGCCCTCAGGGGGCAGCCGCCTGCAACCTGCGCGGCACCACACCCCCGATCTGCTCGGTGATCTCCTCCGCCGCCTGGACCACCCTGGCGCCAAGCTCCCCCAGACGCGTTTCGGTCACCCGCACACTGGGTCCGGAGATTGAGATCCCGGCAATGACCTCGCCGTGTTCGTTGTGGATGGTCGCCGCCACGCAGCGCATTCCGATGGTATGCTCTTCGTCGTCAACACCCCAGCCGCGCTGGCGGATCTGCTGAAGCTGCGCGCGCAAGGCCGCCGGTTCGACGATGGTCCGGTCGGTAAAGCGCTGCATCCCCTTCCTGTGGAGGAAATCGCGCAGCGCGTCCTCGCCCATCTCCGCCAGCATCGCCTTGCCGATGGCCGATGAGTGCATGGGCGCACGGCGCCCGGGGCGGAAAAAGGCGCGCATAGGGGCGTGACTTTCGAACTGCGTCACATAGACCAGTTCGCCCTTGTCCTCGACCGCCAGATTGATGGTTTCGCCGACGTCCTCCATCAGGCGGCGCATCACCGGGCGGCCGAGGGAAACGATCTTGCGCGACCGCAGAAACGCGTTGCCGACGTTGAAGGCGCCGACGCCGACCACCCAGACGCCGTACTCCTCGTCGAAGTCGGCAAAGCGGCGCTGCTGCAGGGTGGTGAGCAGCCGATGGGTGGTCGAAGGGGCGAGCCCGACCGACTGAGAAAGATCGGTCAGGCTCATGCCGTCGGCCTCCGCCAGGCGCTCGAGGATCGAAATCGCGCGGTCGAGCGACTGGACCTGGCCGCCCTGGGCTGCCGGCTTCTGGCCAGCCGATTTTTGCGCTGCAGGCCTTGTCTGCTCACGCGTGCGCGACGCCGCTCTCGCCATCACCAAACACTCCATTCACTGGAACCTTCGGGGCGCCAGGCCCCACGGGACCTGAGACCCCGGGGCGCAGCATAGGGGGCCGCCCTTCGGGATGTAAGCCGGAAAAAGCGCCCGGACATTGGTTTTCGGTACGGCATTCCAAACACCACCGCCACAAAGATCATCCTAACATATTGTTTCAAAACAGATATATCTCAGTATTTCCACAATGCGGAATAATTTTCCATTTTTGTTGACATTGGTATACCAGACCTTATTTTTGGTTGGAACGCTCACCAAGAAGCCTGGCCATCACCTGAACGAGGGAGTCCGCTATGCCCAAGATGACCGCCGCCGAAGCCGCCGTGCGCGTGATGGAGAAGGAGGGCGTGACAGCCGCCTTCGGCGTCCCCGGCGCCGCCATCAACCCGCTCTACGCAGCGCTGAGGAAGCGCCAGAGCATCGATCACGTCCTGGCGCGCCATGTCGAAGGCGCCTCACACATGGCCGAGGGCTACACCCGGGCCGAGGCCGGCAACATCGGCGTGTGCATCGGGACCTCGGGGCCGGCGGGCACCGACATGATCACCGGGCTCTACTCCGCCTCGGCAGACTCGATCCCGATCCTCTGCATCACCGGCCAGGCGCCGCGCGCCCGGATGAACAAGGAGGACTTTCAGGCCGTTGACATCGAATCCATCGCCAAACCGGTCACAAAGTGGGCGGTCACGGTCCAGGAGCCCGCTCTGGTGCCGCGGGCCTTTCAGCAGGCCTTCCATCTGATGCGCTCGGCCCGGCCGGGCCCGGTCCTGATCGATCTGCCGCTGGACGTGCAGCTTGCGGAGATCGAGTTCGACGACGAGACCTACGAACCGCTGCCGGTCTACAAGCCCGCCGCCAGCCGGGCCCAGGTCGAAAAGGCGCTCACCATGCTGAACGAAGCGGAGAAGCCGCTGATCGTGGCCGGCGGCGGGGTGATCAACGCCGATGCCTCCGACCTGCTGGTCGACTTCGCCGAGGTCACCGGCGTGCCGGTGATTCCCACTCTCATGGGCTGGGGCGCGATTGCCGACGACCATCCGCTGATGGCCGGCATGGTGGGCCTGCAGACCAGCCACCGCTACGGCAACGCAACCTTCCTGCAGTCCGACTTCGTGCTCGGCATCGGCAACCGCTGGGCCAACCGCCACACCGGCTCCATCGACGTCTACACCAAGGGCCGGACCTTCGTGCATGTGGACATCGAGCCGACCCAGATCGGCCGCGTCTTCATGCCGGACTACGGCATCGTCTCCGACGCCAAGGCGGCGCTGGAGCTCTTTGTCGAGGTCGCCCGAGAATGGAAGGCCGCCGGCAAGCTGAAGGACCGCTCGGCCTGGGCCGGCGAATGCGAGCACCGCAAGACCCACATGCTGCGCAAGACCCATTTCGATACGGTTCCCTTGAAGCCGCAGCGGGTCTATCAGGAGATGAACGAGGTCTTCGGGCGCGACACCTGCTACGTCACCACCATCGGCCTCTCGCAGATCGCCGCCGCCCAGTTCCTGCACGTCTATAATCCGCGCAACTGGATCAACTGCGGCCAGGCCGGCCCGCTGGGCTGGACCATGCCGGCGGCGCTGGGCGTGCGCAAGGCGTGCCCCGAGCGCGAGATCGTCGCCATCTCCGGCGACTACGACTTCCAGTTCATGATCGAGGAACTGGCCGTCGGTGCCCAGTTCAAGCTGCCCTACATCCACGTCGTGGTGAACAATTCCTACCTCGGCCTGATCCGCCAGGCGCAGCGCGGCTTTGACATGGACTACAACGTCCAGCTCTCCTTCGAGAACGTGAACAACCCGGAGCTGGGAGATTACGGCGTCGATCACGTCGCGGTGGCAGAGGGCCTGGGCTGCAAGGCGATCCGGGTGAAAAGTCCCAACGAATTCAAAGAAGCCTTCGACAAGGCCCACCAATTGATGGATGAATACCAGGTGCCGGTGGTGGTCGAGTTCATTCTGGAGCGGGTCACCAACGTCTCCATGGGCACGGAACTGGACGCGGTGAACGAGTTCGAGGAGATTCTCTGCCTCGATCCCTCGCTCGGAACCGACGGCGTGCCGACCACGCGGGAGAATGCCGGCATCGATGAGGACATCGACGTGCTGGAGCCGGCCGAATAGGCGCATCAAGACGCATCGGCCGAGGCCCCAGGGCCGGACGTATTTCAGGAGGACCCAAGGAATGCCCAAGTTTGCCGCCAACCTTTCGATGCTCTACGGCGAGCACGACTTCCTCGACCGCTTTGCCGCGGCCGCCAAGGATGGCTTTCAAGGCGTGGAGTATCTCTTTCCCTATGCTTTCGAGAAGGAGGCCCTGGCCGAGGCGCTGAGCCGCAACGGCCTGACCCAGGTGCTGCACAACATGCCGGGCGGCGACTGGGACGCCGGCGAGCGCGGGCTGGCCTGCCTGCCGGACCGAATCGGCGAGTTCCAGGACGGCGTCGGCACGGCCATCGACTACGCCAAGGCACTGGGCTGCACCCAGTTGCACGCCATGGCCGGCATCCGCCCCGACGGCGTCGATCCGGACAAGGTCGCGGAAACCTATGTCGAGAACCTGCGCTTCGCCGCCGCCAAGACCCAGGAAGCCGGCATCGCCCTTCTGATCGAGGCGATCAATACCATCGACATCCCCGGCTTCTACCTCTCCACCTCCGCCCAGGCTCTCGCAGTGATGGAGACGGTCGGCTCGGACAACCTGTTCTTCCAGTACGACATCTATCACATGCAGATCATGGAAGGCGATCTGGCGCGCACCATCGAGACCAACCTGGCGAAGATCGCCCACATGCAGCTGGCCGACAATCCGGGCCGCCACGAGCCGGGCACGGGCGAGATCAACTATCCCTTCCTCTTCGACGCCATCGACCGGATGGGCTACAAAGGCTGGATCGGCTGCGAGTACAAGCCCAAGGCCGGCACCTCAGAAGGCCTCGGCTGGCTGAAACCCTACCTCGCCGCCAGCGCCGCGGCCGAATAAGCCGCGCGCCGCAAGGTGCCGAAAACAAACGCAAAGCAAGGAACGGAAACGTCATGGCAAAGATCGGATTCATTGGTCTCGGCATTATGGGGGCGCCGATGGTCGGCCACCTGCTGGACGGCGGGCACGAGGTCACCAGCACGGTGCACCGCACCCCGGCGCCGGACGCGCTGACGGGCAAGGGCCTGAAAATCGTCGAGACCGCCAAGGCGGTCGCCGAGGCCAGCGACATCGTCATCACCATGGTGCCGGACACGCCTCAGGTGGAAGCTGTGCTGTTTGGCGAGAACGGCGTGGCCGAGGGGCTTTCCAGCGGCAAGCTGGTCATCGACATGAGCTCGATCTCGCCCATCGAGACCAAGGTCTTCGCAGCGAAGATCAACGCGCTCGGCTGCGACTATCTGGACGCCCCGGTCTCCGGCGGCGAGGTGGGCGCCAAGGGCGCTTCGCTGACCATCATGGTCGGCGGCACCGAAGCCGCCTTCGAGACCGCGAAGCCGATCTTCGAGCTGATGGGCAAGAACATCACCCTGGTGGGTGCCAACGGCGTCGGGCAGACCACCAAGGTGGCCAACCAGATCGTCGTCGCGCTGACCATCGAGGCGGTGGGCGAGGCCCTGGTCTTCGCCTCCAAGGCCGGCGCCGACCCGGCCAAGGTGCGCCAGGCGCTGATGGGCGGCCTTGCCACCTCGCGCATTCTGGAGATCCACGGCGAGCGCATGATCAAGCGCACCTTCGACCCGGGCTTCCGCATCGAGCTGCACCAGAAGGACCTGAACCTCGCGCTGCAGGGCGCCAAGGCCCTGGGCGTCAGCCTGCCCAACACGGCGACCGCGCAGGAGCTGTTCAACGCCTGTGCCGCCAACGGCGGGGCCGGCTGGGACCACTCCGCCATGGTGCGCGCGCTGGAGCTGATGGCCGCCCACCCGGTGGCCGAAGACGAGACCGCCTCCGCGGCAGCGGAATAGGCTCGCCCGCAAGGCACAACAAAGGCCCGCCGGTTCGTTCCGGCGGGCCTTTTCCATTCCGGCCAGCTGCGCCCTCTGCTTCAACGGCGATCCGCAGTTACTTTGATGCGTAGCCCTTTGGGTCTTCCGGTGACTGAAGCAGCGTCCCTTCGTACTTTGGAAGATCATCGTCGATGTGAAGCCAGGGCAGCCTGCTCTCGTAGTTCACGTGGAACGTCGGCTCGAAATCGTCGGGGTCTTCCAAAGAAGCGGCGTAAAGGTGCATCCCGCCGGGGTAATGATCCGCTTCAAATCCCATCGGGGAGCCGCAGGTAGCGCAGAAGTGCCGCCTGACTCCTCTGGAGCTTTCGAAGGTTTTCGGCGCGTCTCCCAGCCACTTGAAGTTTTTGGCGGGTACGCCGAGCCAGGCCACCACCGGTGCGGCACAATTGCGGCGGCAGTCGTCGCAGTGGCAGTAACAGGCCCAGGTGACCTCGCCTTCAAACTCCCACCGTGTGTTTCCGCAAAGGCAGCGGCCGCGCTTTGTCATCTTGGTCCCTCAGATGTTGTCACCGAACAGGTGACGCAGATCTCTGTCCTCGGCCCGCTCGTCGCCGAGCAGGCCCTTTGCCTTCGTAGCCCAATTCTCTGGGGCTGGCGAGCGCGGGATCCAGCGCGCGGCGGCAGCGTTCGATTGAAAAGCGGCCTCCCACGGCCTTGGTTCCTTGACGCCAGGTTTGAACCTTCCTAGCTTCTAACGCGTTGCTGTAGGGCGCATCGGCTTGCAAGCCGGAGGGGCATTGCCCGCCTACGACACAGTCCTATCAAGAAGCGCGCCCATGCCGAACATCGAAAACCTCAGAAAACAGGCCAAGCTTTTCCTGCGATGGCACCGTGAAGGATATTTTCCTGTCGCGGCCCAGATCAGCCGGTTCCTGGCCCGATATCAGAATCTGTCCGACAAGGAGGTCCTGCACGCCGCTTTCAAGCTCAGCGACGCGCAGGAGCTCATCGCCAGAAAGCACGGTTTCGAGACCTGGCCGGCGCTCATGAAAGGTATGGAGACAATGACCGCATCAGCACCCTCCCGCGCCCGCACGCCGACGATCATGGCGGCCGAACCGCAGCTCTTCGTCTCCGACATGGAGCGTGCCTGCCGGTTCTATGTCGAAAAGCTCGGCTTCAAAACCGGGTTCTTTTATGGCAACCCGCCATTTCACGCTCAGGTCTATCGTGATGGCGGGCGTCTGAACCTGCGGAAGGTTGGCGGACCGGTGTTCGACGCTGCGTTTCGAACCAAGGAGCGTGACGCCCTTTCCGCGACGCTGACGCTCGATGATGCCAAGCCGCTCTTCCTGGAGTTTCAGCAAGCGAAGGTCCCATTCCACCAGACCCTGAAAACCGAACCATGGGGCGCCCGCACCTTCATTGTGCAGGACCCCGACGGCAACCTGATTTGTTTCGCGGGCGACGTAAGCTAGCCCGCTTTGGGTCCTTCGTCACAGACATTATGGCCCTCCGGCGGGCTCCGGCGGGTCCTTTCTGGCGCGACAACTCTATCTGCCTCTGTCGTCCCGGCACACATACGGTTTTGGGGTCGGGGTGTCGCGGAATTGACAAGCCACGCGGGCGTCGTAGTCTCTCCGTTGCGTCCCTAGACAAGAACCATAAGGGATCGGGAGGAAATCGGAATGAAAGCGCTGCACCTGCTCACGGTCTGCGCAGCCTTGGCCCTCACTGTGTCGCACGCCCGGGGCGAGGACGCCGCAGCCGGAGAGGCGCAGTACGCAGAGAGCTGCATCAACTGCCACGGCAAGGCCGGAAGGGGCATGGCGAGTTTCCCGTCGATTGCCGGCAGGGATGCAGACTACATCGCAGACCGGCTGATGCAGTATCGCGCCCGGGAGATGGTCGGGCCCAACTCCGCCATCATGATGTCCTGGGCCGAAAAGCTGTCCGATGAAGACATCGCCGACCTTGCCGCCTACATTTCGGCGACCTTCCAGTAGTCAAAGGCCCGATGCGTAGCGAACGGGCAAGACTGCCGCTGCCTCGTCCGCCGGGGTGACGAGACAGCCAATGCATCACAGGATTCTCCGCGCCATCGCTGCCGGCACCATCGCCGCAGGCATGATCGCTCTGAACGCCTGGGCCGCAGACCACTCTTCAAAGGCCGATGACACAGCCGCCGGGCTGGGTATCGCCGCACCCGAGGACGGCGGCCCACGGCGCTGGCAGGTGACGGCCCGCGACGGGACGGAGATGCGCGCCTCGCCGGCGTCGAATGCGTCCGTGATCGGGACACTCGCCGATGGCGCGATCCTCGCCAATCTCGGCTGCGCGCCTGCCGGAAGCCAGGTCTGGTGCAAGGTCCGGCCCCTTCACGGACGGACCCGCGGCTATGTTGCGGCGGACTCGCTCCGCCCGGCGCGCGCACCGGACGGGACCGTGCCGATGGGTGCCGACGACAGCGCAGCGCGTGCGGGCCGCGGCGACTTCGACGCCAGCGGAACGCTCTCCTGCGCGCAGGTCCGCGATCAGTCGATGGGCCAGTGCGCATTCGGCGTCGCGCGCGGCAGCGGTGGTGATGCGACGCTTGTCGTGACGTTCTCCAACGGCTTCAAGCGCACATTGTTCTTCGCGCATGGCCGCTTCATCTCAGCCAACGCCACGATGTCCGGCAACGGCTTCGACACCGATTGGCGGACCGAGGACGGCCGCCATCTCATCCGGGTCGACGACCAACGCTACGCGTTATCAAACGCCGCAGTTTTCGGCGACTAGAGCGGATCATGTTTAGACGGAAACACTTTGGTGTTTGCGCCTAAACATGTGAATCCGCTCTACACCTAAGAGTTAGAGCAGATTCACCGGCTTGATGGATCGCCTGCGGCGATTCCATCAAACGCGGATCTGCTCTAGGTTGGATCGGACGACACCAAGCAGGCCGGCATCCGTCTGCGCGAGCGCATGAACTGCGGCGCTCACACGCAGTGTTGCTCGATTTCGCGCCGGGGCATTCACTTCGCGCTGAGGAAAGCAGTTGAAGTGACTTGCGTCTGGGCTACGATCTTCTCACTCTGATTAAACAGAGTAACAAACATAAAAAACTACGGGAGGATCTAAAATGAGACGCAATCTGACTCTCTGGTCCCTCAGCGCGGTCGTGGCCTCTGCCATGGCTTATACCCCGGTCCTTGCAGATGGGCATGCCGGCGCGCCCAGCCTCACGCACACAACGGTTCTGTCCGGGCTGGAGAGCCCCTGGGACATGGCCTTCCTCGCGGATGGGACCATGTTCTTTACCGAGAAGTGCCTCGGTCTTTCGGTTCGGCTGCCCTCCGGCGAAGTCAATCCCCTCCTGGGCATGACCGGGGCCGAGGGCTATCCGAGCACGGCGGACGACCTGTTCTGCGAGGGCCAGGCCGGTATGCAGGGTGTGGCCGTCGATCCGGAGTTTGACGCGAACCGCTTCATCTACGTCTACTCGACGTCCAGCATGACGGCGCCGGGCAGCAACCGTCTCATGCGCCTGACGGTGAGCGGCGATTTCAGCGCGGTGTCGGAGCGCACCGACATCATCGAGGACGTCCCCTACAAGCCGGAAGCCACCGACCATCCCTTCGGCGGCCCTGGCGCGCACAACGGCGGGCGCGTCCGCTTTGGCCCGGATGGGCATCTCTACCTGACCACCGGCGACACCCATAACGGCGCCGTTCCGCAATCGCCGACGCTGCTCGGCGGCAAGGTGCTGCGCGTCGACCGGGACGGCAATGCGGTGGCGGACAACAGTCCGCCCGCGGGCTTCGATCCGCGCATCTTCACCTACGGCCACCGCAACGTTCAGGGCATCGCCTTCCGGCCCAGCGACGGCCAGCCGGTCGTGGCCGAGCACGGCCCCTGGCACTCCGACGAAATCACGGTGCTTGTGAACGGCGGCAACGGCGGGTGGGACCCGCGCCCCAACATGGCCGGCCGTGGCGACTGCCCCGTCAACTACTGCGGCTACATGCCCAATCAGATGGAAGGCATGGATCCGGTGGAGCGGGTGAAGTTCATGCCGATGACCGACACCGCAACCTACCCCGACGCGATGCCGCCGGCCTGGACCAACAACGGCCTCTCGCAGGGCACCTCCTCAGCCGCGTTCCTGGACGGCGACCAATGGGGCACCTGGAACGGCCGCCTGGCCGTCGGGATCATGGGAATCGGCTTCGGCGGAACCCCGGTCGGCATGCGCATCGACATCATCGATCTCGCTGACGATGACAAGTCTGTCGACAGCGTGATGACGATGTCCCTGCCCATGGCCGCCGGCCGCTTCCGCTCGGTCGTTCAAGGGCCCGACGGCAGTCTCTATGCCGCCGTCGATCAAGGCGACATCTACAAGCTGACGCCGAACTGAGGCGAAATCAGCCGCGCCGTCCCTCGGCGGCGCGGCTGAACGCCCAAGGCACCCCAACGTCCGGCGTCCTCGTTTCAGCCGCATTACCCCCTATTTCCGCGCCTGCTCGATCTCCTCGAGCGTGCGGCCGGGGCGGTGGCGGTAGGCGGGCATCGACCAATTGTAGGTGATGGCGAGGCCACGGATGGCAAAGGTGACGAAGACGCCGATCGTGCCGGCAACCAGCGCCGGCAACGCCAGCTCGGCCAGGATGACGTAGGTGCAGGCGCCGAGCCCCGAGGCGGTCACGTAGATCTCGCGCCTCAGAATGACCGAGGGCTCGTTGCCGACGAGGTCACGCACGATCCCGCCGACAGTACCCGTGACCACGCCCATGGCCACCGCGACCAGCGCGCCGGTGCCGTTGTCCAAGCCCTTGGCGGTGCCGGCCACCGTCACCAGGGCGAGGCCCAGGGCGTCGAACCACAACAGCACCCGGTAGCGGGACTCCACCAGATGCGCGGTGAAATGCACGACCACCGCCGTGACAAGACAGGCGATGACGTGGTGCGGCGCGACCATCCAGAACACCGGCACACCCAGCAGCAGGTCGCGCAGCGTGCCGCCGCCGACGCCTGTGAGCACTGCAAGCCACATGAAGCCGACGATGTCGAGGCTCTTGCGCGAGGCCACCAGGGCGCCCGAGACGGCAAAAACAATCACCGCCAGCATGTCGATGGTCAGCACCAGTTGCGGTGGCGCTTCGATTTCCAGCATGTCTAACCTGCCTTTCGCGGCCTTGAGCCATTGCCGTTCCGCTGCGCGGAACCGGCCCTCTATGCTAGTTGATGAGTGCTCAGCGGTGCCACAGGGCCCGAACCACGCGTCTGGGTCCCTGTTCTGCGGAGTGTTCAGAGGAAGTGTCTAGTCGCCGGGTGCGCGGAAGCGGTCGCGGGGAACTTCGGCGATCGCTGTGATCTCCACCATCAGGTCCGGATCGTAGAGCCGCGAAACCTCCACCGTGGTGGTCACGGGATAAGGCTCGGCAAAGAACTTTTGCCGGATCGCGCCGGAGGCCATGAAGGTCTCGATGTCGGTCACGTACTGGGTCAGCGAGACAATGTCCGCTATGGTGCCGCCGACGTGGGCCAGCACGGCCTGGATGTTTTCCAGCACCTGACGCAGCTGCGCCGGCATGTCGCCCCTGCCCACGACCTTGCCCTCAGGGTCGAGCGCAACCTGGCCTTTCAGGTAGACAATCTGCCCTTCGCCCTGGACCACGCCCATGGAAAAGGCGCCGAAGGGCGCCCAGACTTCCGGCGGATTGAAGTTCTTGATCATCTGCTGCCTGCACTCCCGCTGCTGCGTCGGATTTCGTCTTCACGCGTAGCATGCGCCTGCAGGGCCGGGGGCTGCAACCGCAGCCCGGCCCGCCGGGATACAAAGGCGGCCGAAGGTATGGGCGCTTGGGCTCTATCCGGCCAGGCCCAAGCGCTGATGCAGCAAGATCGTACTCAGGGCGCGCAGGATACGCCCCGACAGCGCCCTGCGCTGCTTGGGCGCCAGCTTCGGCAGGCCGTCGGCAAGGCTGCGCAGAGCGGCGCTGTTGAGAAAGGGCACGGCGGCCGCCGCCTGGCTTGTCAGGACGTCGCGCGTCAACTCGTACAAACGGCCACCCGGCTCCAGGCCCATGGGCGGCGCGACGAAGGGGTGCTTCTGCCTGCGGTACAGCTCCGGAGTCACGACATCGCGCACCGCTTCGCGCAGAAGGTACTTCTCGGTCATGCCACGGATCTTCAGATCGGACGGCACAGCCTGGAGGAACTCGCCCAGCCGGTGGTCCAGAAAGGGCAGACGCCCTTCCACGGAGTGCGCCATCTCAGCCCGGTCTCCCAACACGGTGAGGATGTAGTTCGGCAGCATGGTCTTGGCCCAGAGGTAGAGGGCCTGGTTCAGCGGCGAGCGGCCTTTGGCCCTCGCGGTCAGATCGAGTTCGGCCAGCAGTATCTGGGCGGGGTCGCGCGCCCGCTCGCTGTCGGCCACATCGCGATAGACCGCAATCCTGTCGTCCCAGGCGGTAAAGTGCTGATGCATCCAGGTGGGGCTGCGGCCGAGCAGGTCCTTGAGTCCGGGCGAAAGATCGCCGGTCTTTCTGGGCAGAAGCAGACCCATGGACACTCCGTTCGCCGCGAGGATCTCGCCCATGCGGTCCCGAACCGCCTCGTCGCCCAGCTTGTCGTACTCCTGTACCAGCAGGTCGACGCGAAAGTGCGGATAGCCTGCCAGTACCTCGTCCGCGCCTTCTCCTGTCAGAACCACCTTGTATCCGGCATCACGGACCGCGCGGCTCAGCAGATACTTGGCGACACCATGCGCATTGCTGAAGGGCTGCTCGGCATGAAAGACCGAATCCGACAGGTTCTCGGCAAGACCGTCCTCGCTGACGACAATGGGGTCGTACGCGGCGCCGGCAAGGGCAGCCATATCCCGCGCGATGCCACCCTCATCGAAGTCCGCAGACTCAAAGCGCAGGGTAAAGGCGTGCAGCGGTTTGGTCATCTGTTGCGCCGCCAGGCCGAGGATCGCGCAGGAGTCGATGCCGCCGCTGAGGTAGCAGGCGACCGGCACGTCCGCCCGCAGGCGCAGCCTGACCGCCTGCTCCAACTCGCTTCTGAACGCAGAGACCCAATCGCCCTCCGGCCGGTCCGTACGTGCCGCGCCGCTGCGCGGATAGTCGACGTCCCAGTAAGGCTCCAAACGCAGGCCCTGGTCGTCGACCAGGAGCCAATGGCCGGGAGGCACAGCCCTGACGCCGGCATAGAAAGTGCGCGACGGCCCGCGAAGGGCGCTGCCGCGCACCATGCTCTCCACATCCCAGGACGCCGGCACGCCGGCGGCAAAGAGCGCCTTCACTTCCGACGCCAGGTAGAGGCGATCCCGATGCCAGGCATAGTACAGCGGCTTGGCGCCGTAGCGGTCCCGGCAAGCGATCAGACGACGGTGCGCTTCATCCCAAAGCACGAAGGCGAACTCGCCGCGCAGCTGCGCGACACTGCGCAGGCCAAGGTCCTGAAAGAGATGGAGCGCGATCTCGCTGTCGGACCGGGTTCGGAAGCGGTGGCCCCGGCGTTCCAGCCGCGCGCGCTCGCGCTCGAAATCGTAGAACTCCCCGTTGACTGCAATCCGCAGGTCGCCGTCTTCGCTGGCAATGGGCTGGGCGCCGCCTTCCAGATCGATGATGCTGAGGCGCGCATGGCCCAGTCCGACCCGGCCGTGCGCGGCCACCCAGACAGCGCTGCCGTCCGGCCCGCGGTGGTGCAGCCGGGACAGACCGCGCTCCAAGAGCTCGGCGGAAACGGGCTCTCCCTGAGAAAAGATGGCGACAAGTCCGCACATGATGACTGCTTCTAGGCCCTGGACGTTAAGATTTGGAAGACAAGGCGGCTTGGCCCCAGCGCTTTTCCATGCCCAGCGCTTTTCCATGCCCCAGTGCTTTTCCACACTGAGTTGCCAGTGCGCAGGCCCTGCCTAGTGTTTGAACGTTTCCACCGCTGAGTAGATCCTGACGCCTGTCGTCAGCCAGCAGAGCGCGCCGAAAAGCCAGGCAAACCAGGCGAAGAGGTCCGGAAACAGGCAGATCGCAACAAAGAGCCCGATTGTTTCCGTACCCTCGGTCAGGCCGCCCAGGTAGTAGATCGACTTCTTGCCCCGGGCGGCGGTGGTAACGCCGCGCTTGGCCGCCAGGGTGGCGAAAGCGAGGAAACTGGCGCCGGTGCCGATGAAGGAGAAGATCAGGAAGGCCGCGGCCAGCGCCTCCTCCGGTCGCCCGACAGCGAAAAAGAAGATCACGCCGGAGTAGAAGAGGAAATCCAGCACGATGTCGAGGTAGCCGCCAAGGTCGCTCACCCGTCCGTGGCGGGCCACCGCCCCGTCCAGCCCGTCCGCCAGCCGGTTCAGCAGGATCAGAGCCAAGGCCCAGCCATAGCTTTCCAGGGCCAGCAGCGCCCAGGCGCCGCAGCCGACCAGGAACCCCGCCACCGTCACCCCGTTGGCGGTGACGCCCAGACGCGCCAAGTGCCGGCCGGCCCTGTCAAGCGGCGGGTCGATGACCTTGCGAAGACGTGCGTCGAACATGCCCCCCCATAGCGGCTTCGCGGCGGTTAAGCCAGCCTGCCGGCCCGGTCAGACCGCCGAGGCGGCGATTTGGGACCACAGACTTTGCCCACCCAGGCCCGGAATAGCGGCATTCCTCCGTGGACAAGAAGGGTTGAAACGCAAAGAATAGGCGGGCTGACGGCTCGGGCTGCCGGGACCGCAAAGGGTGCGACTATCCGCCATGAGGGGCGGCGCTAGGGCCAGGAGGTCCGGTTGGTTTCTGAAAGACTGCCGATGGCCGTGATCGGAACGGGGCATTTCGGCACGTACCACGCCCAGAAGATCGCCGCCTCTCAACAGGCGGAACTGGTGGCTGTCGCCGACATAGACATGGCGCGGGCCAAGGCCGTGGGCGAGACCCTCGGCGTGCCTGCAGTCTCCGACTTTCGCGAACTCTTCGGCAGGATTGAAGCGGCCAGCGTGACCGTACCGACCCAGGCCCACTTCGAGGTCGCCCGCGAATGCCTGGAGCGGGGGATTCACGTCTTGGTGGAGAAACCGATCACCGACAGCCTGGCGACGGCCGACGCCCTGGTCGAACTGGCCAAGAAGCGCGCATGCATCCTGCAAGTGGGCCATCTCGTGCGGTTTTCCGGGGTGGCCGAGGCCCTGCGGCGCCACGTTACGCGGCCGCTTTACATCGATTCCGTCCGCATCGCCCCCTTCAGCGGGCGCAGCACCGATGTCAACGTGGTGCTCGACCTGATGATCCATGACATCGACCTGGTTCTGTCGCTGGTCGATTCGCCGATCCTGGCGATCGATGCGGCCGGCGCGCCGGTGTTTACCGATCACGAGGACATCTGTACCGCGCGCATCAAATTCGCAAACGGCTGCATCGCCACCATCACGGCCAGCCGGATCAGCTTCAAGACCGAGCGGCGCATGCGGATTTTCCAGCCCAGCAGCTACCTGAGCGTCAACTTCGATTCCCAGAGCCTCAGCATCGCCCGCCGCGCCGGCGACGGCGTTTCGGCAGCCGCCGTCGATATCCGCGAGGAGAGCTATGAGGAGGTCGACGCCCTGGAGCGCGAGATCGGCGCCTTCATCGCCTGTGTACGCGAAGGACGGCGCCCCATCGTTTCCGGCGAGGAAGGCCGCCGCGCGCTGGAAGCGGCCCTGATCGCCACCCGCGAACTGCAGGCCCATACGCGCTTCGTGATGGAGGTGAACAGCGATCAAGGGCCCGCCAGGAAGGTCGGCAGCTAGAGCATGTTCCGACCAATTGGAGTCAATTTGATGGTCGCTGGCGGCTCATTGGGCAAGGCGCGCTGTGAAGCGCGATGCGGCGCATCGGGCAATCAGCGCAACGCTGCCGATGAGCCGCCAGCGACCACCGAAGGCCGGGCTCTTTCTTCGCCTGGCTGCGTTGCAGTGCTCATCCGATGCCCCACATCGCATTGCGCACTGCGCCTTGCCATGCCAAGAAAGGGCCTCGGTCAAATGGCTCCAATTGGTCGGAATATGCTCTAGACATGGCCGCCGTCCCGGAACCCTCGCCGCTGCCGCCGGTGCCCCTCGTCGACCTGCAAAAGCAGATGGCCGTCATCGGCGAGGCGATCCAACATCGCATGGCGGCCGTGCTCAGCGGCGGCGACTTCATTCTCGGCGGCGCCGTCGGCGCGTTGGAGACGCGCCTGGCAGCCTATTCCGGCGTCGGCCACGCGATCGCCGTGGCCAATGGAACCGACGCGCTGCAGATCGCGCTGATGGCCATGGGCGTGGGGCGTGGCGATGCGGTCTTCGTCCCGCCCTTCACCTTTGCCGCGACGGCCGGTGCCGTGGTCCTGGCCGGCGCCACACCGGTCTTCGTCGACATCGACGACACGACCCTGACGATGGACCCGCAGCGCCTGGAAGACGCTGTCGAAGCGGTCCGCAAGGCAGGAAAGCTGACGCCCCGCGCGGTGATCCCCGTCGACCTCTTCGGCCGCCCGGCGGACTATCCGGCGATCCATGCGCTTGCACGGACAGCGGGCCTGCACGTCCTTGCCGATGCGGCACAGAGCTTCGGGGCAATCCAGGGGAGCGGTCCGGCCGCGCGGCCGGTCGGCAGCCTGGCACCGATCACCACCGTCAGCTTCTATCCCTCAAAGCCCCTGGGTTGCTTCGGCGACGGCGGCGCGATCCTGACCGACGACCCGGGCTTGGCGGAGCACTGCCGCCGGCTTCGCGGCCATGGCTTCGACGCGACCGGCGAAGCCCGGCAGGTGGGCATGAACAGCCGCCTCGACAGCCTGCAGGCAGCGGTTCTGCTGGCAAAGCTGGATGTCTTCGACCGCGAACTTGAGGCACGCGCGCAGGCCGCGGCTTGGTACGAAGCGCGCCTCCGCGGCCACCTGCGCATGCCCGCCGGCCCGCCGGACGGGCGCTCTGCCTGGGCCGTCTACTGCGTCCGCGCGGCCCAGCGCGACCAACTGCGCGAGGCCTTGCGCGCGGCCGGGATCGCCAGCGCCATCTACTACGCCAAACCGCTTCACCTGCATGCGGCCTATGCCGCCTACGGGGACGGGGCGGGGTCGCTGCCGGTATCCGAAAGGGCCAGCGCCGAAGCGCTGGCGCTGCCCATGCATGGCTATCTGGATGAGCCCACCGTTGCGCGGGTCTGCGACACCCTGATCGGCGCGCTGAAGGCTTAGCGCTGCCCCGCGAAGACGGCGCCCTGAACGGCTTCCCTACACCGCTTCCACATAGCGGCCCAGCCTGACTGCCGAGGCGCCGGGGTTCAGACGGCGGGAGGGCATGATCAGAACGCAGTCGTCGTAGGGCGTGGTCACCGGCTTGGCGCCGTCGTGGGCGATCACGCTGCCCGCCTCCGGAATCACCTCCATGCCTTTGTAGTCCTCGGCAAAGCTGAAATCCTCGGTTTCGATGGTCACCGGGCCGGTCACCTCGATGAAGCGCTGCTGGGGCAGCGTCACGCCGGCTAGTTCCTCAGCGGCGGCGGCCCAGTCCGGCGCCACCGTACCGGTCACCAGCAGGAACCGCAGGGCGGTATGGATCGCCAGCGGGCCCGCCATCGCCTCCCAATGCTGGCCGCATTCCATCAGCAGCGCGTTCTTCGGGCTGGCGGCCTCGGCGAAGCCTTCGTAGTCGCGCATGCGCTTGCCGGCGGCATGGCCGGCATCGCTGACGACGATTTCCGGCAGGCCGACGTCGCGCGCCAGCTTCCGCCCCTTGGGCAACGGCCCCGCCATCATCAGCGGCGGCGTCTTGTGCTGCATGGAATGGATGTCGAGAAGAACGTCGACGCCATCCATGTAAGGCCGCACCGTCCGGGCACGCCGCAACTCGACGGAGTCCCGCGACGGATCGTCCAGCGTCCCGGCTGCCCAGAGACGGTTGAAATCCTCGTCGACAAAGCGCGAGACCGTGGGATTCGCCGGATCGAAACTGTGATAGGCCTCCACGTTCATGAAGCCGAGCGAGAGTGAGCCCTTGACCGGCTGCACGTTGTTGCGGAACAGCCAGTCGAGCGCAATGGCCCCGCAGATCTCGTTGCCGTGAACGACAGCCGTGATCATCACGTGGGGTCCCGGCTCCGCCGCGTCGAAGCGGGTGATGTAGTCGATGCCGGTATTGCCGGCGGCATAGGCGGAAATGTCCGGCGCTTCCAGTTCGATGGGATAGCTGTCGATCGCGGGTTCGGGCATTGCAGGCTCCCTCTACGGGTTTTCTCGGTTCAAGTGGCTTAGGCGGAAGGATGCATGGGCGCACCCCGACGATCAGGATGGGGCGCGGGCGCTTCGCGCCCCAGCGGGTAAATCCCAGCCGGGACGTGACGGTAAGGCAGGATGCTCAGGTCGGCAGTCCCCCAGTCCGGCGTGTCGACGATGACGATGGACGCGGCAAGAGGCTCGAAAACGGCGCGGAAATGGGTTTTGGAGCGCAGCAGCAGAACGTCGAGTTCAGCGAAGTCGATGCCGAACTGTTCCAGGGCGTCCAGATCGATGGCCGAGGTGCAGACGGAAACGACCGAAACCGTATGCCGGCCGATGCGCAGCAGCGCCGCCGGACCAAGGTCGACTTGCCGCCCACGGCGCATCGGCCCAGTGCCGGCGAACCGTTTCTCCCCCACCCAGAGGATCTCTGCCTCGACGGCCAGGGGGCCGCCCGCCCGCTCCTCGGTGTTGTGGCCGAGCACCAAAGACACGCGTGCACCGACGCCGGCAGCGCTGGCCGCCTCGACCGCTGCCGGGTCCCAGAAGTAGGGACAGTGGACCGCAAGCGCCGGAGCTTCGTTCAGCAAACGCCGCAGACACCAGGTCGAGTTGTTCAGCCGATCCGCATGCTCCAACACCACAACAGGACGGTCAGCCCGCCGTGCCTGCCGTGAAGCCACCGCAATGCCGTCGCTCAGGTTGTGCACCATGTCGTCGTGCAGCAGGGCGGCTCGGTTGCGCCAGATCTCTGAAGCCAACCTCTCTGCTTCGCGCTGCGCCAGGGCCTTGTCGCCGTTGGCGACCACGGCCACGGAAAAGCCGATGTCCGGCGTATCAGCATAGGCGAAGCCGCAGAAGATCGAGGCATCGATGATGCCCGGCACCTCCTCCGGAAGCGCCAGAGACCGCGCCACGAGGTCGGAGAGCGGGGCCAGCGCCGTGGCGGTAAAGATGCTCGGCAGGACCAGAGGTACCTTCACCAGAGCCAGTTGCGGGTCGACGCGCCCTTCCAGTTTCGCCAGCAGACAGCGCGCGGCCCGCATCCCGGTTTCCGCCATATCGACATGCGGCGAGAAATGAAACCCGAAGAGCGCGTCGCAAAGTGCCGCGCTGCGGGGCGAAAGGTTGGCGTGGAGATCGAAGGCGACCATCACCGGCAGATCCGGACCGACCTGAGCCCGCAGGGCCGTCAGCAGATCGCCTTCCGGATCCGGACGCGCCGGCGTCGTCATGGCCCCGTGCAGAAACAGCAGGACGCCGTCGAGTGCACCGTCGTCCGCCAGCCGTTGCAGAAGCTCGTCGCGAAATCGCTCGAAGGCGGCATCGCTCGCCGGCCCCGCCGCCGAGCAGTCCGTGTGCACCAAGGGAACCGCCTGCGCGCCGCCGGCCTCAAGCGCCGCCAGAAAGCCGCCAGCTACGCTTGCAGTGCCCGACAGCGCATCGATCAGGTCCCCGCCGCGGCGCGCCTCGCGCTCGAAGTCTTCGACGCCGGTTTGCTGCGGCAGGAAGGAGACGGACTCCAGCGCGAATCCGCCGACGGCGACACGCGGCCCAATACTCATGGCCCAGTACTCATGAAAAAAAAGAGCTCATGACGGAACGGAGCTCATGACGGTTCGCCGAGGTAGAGGTCGGGCATGGTTTCGGCGAGGTAGCGGCGGGTCGTGGCGATCAGCTGTTCGGCCGGGCGGGAGAAACCGCGGTCGGCCAGGTGCAGCACGCCGTAGCGGTTCACCAGACGGGGATAGAGCGGCCGGGCCACCAGGTCCGTGAGGCCGCTGCCGCCCCAGGTGAGGGCATTGATGATGGCAACCCCCTCGCTGGTGCGCACGAGGTCGCAGATGGTGCGCGAAAGGTTGGTTTCGGCACGCAGGCGGAAGGGTACGCCGGCGCGCCGGAACAGCTGTTCGATCCGGTGCCGTGAGGAGTAACGGCGCGTCATGGTGATCAGCGGCACCTCGGCCAGGTCCTCCGCACGGATCGATCTCTTGGCGGCCAGGTGATGATTCGCCGGCAGCACGACGACACTGTGGGTCTCGACCAGGGGGATCGTATCGACGCCGGGATGGCTGTCCAGCAGCGACGCAAAGGCCAACTCCACCTGGTCGCGCAGCAGCCAGTCGATCATGGTGTCGGTCAGGCCGTTCTCCAGCGTCAGCACCAGATGCGGATGATTGGCGAGAAAGCCCCCGATCAAGCCGTGCAGAACGCCCTCATAGAGCATCGGCGTGACGCCGACCCGAAGGCGGCCGACGCCGTGGCGGCGCACGTCCTCGGCCGAGCGCCTGACTCTTTCAATGCCGTCAAGCGCGCGGCCGACATCGACGGAAAGGCGATGGGCCTCGGGCGTCGGGCTGAGCTTTCCCTTGGCGCGATTGAACAGGGAGACACCCAACTCCGCCTCGAACTGCTTGAGCAGGCGGCTGACCGCGGGTTGCGTCACCCCCAGGTGGCGGGCCGCCGCACTGACGGAGCCGGCGTCCATGACCGCATGGAAGGCCTCCATCATGCGGGCCGTGGGTTGGCCCTTGTTCTCAGCCGGCCTTTGCGATTCAAACATGGTGTCCATAATGTTTTGTTATATGAAAAACAGCCAAAATGGCTTGCTTTTCCTGATTGTGCGCCACCCCTGCGCCAATGATGATTTCGCTTTGACAGCAAGACTAGACGCTCCCATTATACCCGGCAAGGTTCCGCCGTCGAGGGCCGGGTGGCCTGCGCTACACCGGCCGGCGATTGGTAAGGAGCCGTGATAAACCGCCCTGGACGCCCGAACTTGGGCACTGAGGGTCACACAGGAACAGGCGCAAAGCCATCAATGCGGACGCATAGCCTTTCTGCCGCGTCTTGAGGCTACGTCTATGGGGAACGAATTCATGCGAAAGAGCACTCTGCTGTGTGCGGTGTCGCTGGCCGCCGTTCTGGCCACGCCGGTCGCCGCGCAGGAACTGACCATCGGGCTGTCGTCGGAGCCTTCGGCGCTGGACCCGCACTACCACAACCTTGGTCCCAACAACGCCATGCGGCGGCATACCTACGACTCGCTGGTGTTGCAGGACGAGAAGCAGCAACTGCAGCCGGCCCTGGCGACCTCCTGGAAGCCCGTCGACGACACGACCTGGGAGTTCAAGCTGCGCGAAGGGGTCACCTTCCACGATGGCTCGCCCTTCACCGCCAAGGACGTGGTCTTCACCGTCTGCCGCATCCCGACTGTTGAAGACAGCCCCTCGTCTTTCACCGTCTATACCAAGGCGATCACGGACATGCAGATCAAGGACTCTCACACCTTGATCCTGAAGACGGCCAAGCCCTATCCGCTTCTGCCGGTCGAGGTGTCGACCTGGGGCGTGCTCTCGGCCACAGCCAACGGCGTGACCGGCGACATCGGCTTCAGCCCGGACGGCTGCACCGGTATCGACTCCTATCCGAAGACCCAGGCTTTCAACGACGGCTCCAAGGCCTTCGGCACCGGGCCTTTCAAGTTCAAGGAATTCACCCGCGGCGAAAAGATCGTTCTGGAGCGCAACGAGGATTACTGGGGCACCAAGCCGCACTGGCAGACGGTGACCTTCCGGCCCATCACCAGCAACGGCCCGCGGGTCGCCGCGCTTCTGGCCGGCGACGTCGACATGATCGACAAGCCGCCGCTCCAGGATCTTGAACGCATCAAGAGCGAGGGTTTCGAGGTTGCCCAGGGCCTCTCCAACCGGGTGATCTACCTGCACTTCGATCACGAGCAGGAGCCGACCCCGGGCATCGACGGCACGGACGGCAAGAACCCCTTCAAGGATGCGCGCGTGCGCGAGGCCGTCTCCAAGGCGATCAATCGCGAGGCCATCGTGGCCCGCATCATGGGCGGCGTGGCCGTGCCGGCAGGCGAGTTGCTGCCGCAGGGCATGTTCGGCTCCACGCCGGGCGCCGTGCACGACAGCTATGACCCTGACGCGGCCAAGAAGCTGTTGGCCGATGCCGGCTATGGCGACGGCTTCAAGCTCGTCCTGGGTTCGCCCAACGACCGCTACATCAACGACGCGCAGATCGCCCAGGCGGTGGCCCAGATGCTGACCCGTGTCGGTATCGAGACCGAGGTCGACGCCATGACCAAGAGCACCTTCTTCGCCCGGCGGAACAAGTACGAGTTCAGCCTCTACATGGCGGGCTGGGGCTCGGGCACCGGCGAGATGTCCTCGCCGTTGCGCGCGCTGGTGGCAACCCGCGACAAGGACAAGGGCATGGGCGGCACCAACCGCGGCCGCTACTCCGATGCGGAGCTCGATGCCATGATCGAGGAAGCGCTGGCCACCGTCGACGACGACAAGCGCGAGTCGATCCTGCGCCAGGCGAGCCAGAAGGCGATGGAGAACTACGCCATCCTGCCGCTGCACTACGAAGTGACGCCCTGGGCCTATCGCGAAGGGCTGAGCTACACGCCGCGGACCGATCAGTACACCATTGCCACGGGCGTTAAGCCCGCCGGCTAAAGCTGTGCAGGGCCGCAGGGGGCGGGGCTTCAAGGCCCGTCCCCTGCGATCCTTTTGCGCGACGGAACAGGTCCCATTAGGGGGCAGCGCCGATGCTGGTTTACTTTCTTCGCCGCCTGGGCCAGAGCCTCTTCGTCATCGCCGCCATGGCGGTGCTGGTCTTCATCGGCGTCTATGCGATCGGCAATCCGATCGACATGATGATCTCGCCGGATGCGGACCAGGCGGAGATGGAGGCGGCAATCGCCCGCCTCGGGCTCGACAAGCCGCTCTGGGAACAATTCTACATCTTCGTGATCAACGCGCTTCAGGGTGATCTGGGCAACAGCTTCGTCTACGCGACGCCGGCCGTGGAACTGATTCTCTCCAAGCTGCCGGCAACCCTGGAACTGGCCTTTCTGGCGCTGCTTTTCGCCATCTTCCTGGGTGTGCCGCTTGGCATGATCGCCGGGCTCAGACCGAATTCCCTCGCCGGCAAGACCATCATGACCGGCTCCATCATGGGCTTCAGCCTGCCGAATTTCTGGCAGGGCATGATGCTGATCCTGCTGTTTGCGGTGATCCTGCGGTGGCTGCCGTCCACCGGCCGCGGCGATACCGTTGATGTCCTCGGCGTGCCGGTCTCCTTCCTCACCTGGGACGGGCTGTCCCACATGCTGCTGCCGGCCATCAACCTGGCGCTTTTCAAGACCTCGCTGGTGATCCGTCTGGCCCGCGCCGGCACCCGCGAGGTCATGCTGCAGGACTACGTGAAGTTCGCCCGTGCCAAGGGGCTCTCCGAGCGCCGCATTGTGCTGGTGCATATCGCCAAGAACATCATGATCCCCGTGGTGACGATCCTGGGCCTGGAGCTGGGCAGCATGATCGCCTTCGCCGTGGTCACCGAGACCGTCTTTGCCTGGCCGGGCATGGGCAAGCTGCTGATCGACTCGATCCAGGCGCTCGACCGGCCCGTCGTTGTGGCCTATCTGATGCTCACGGTCTTCATCTTCATCCTCATCAACTTCGTGGTCGACATGCTCTACTGCGTGCTCGATCCGCGGGTGCGTCTTTCGGAGGCCAAGGCATGACCGACGCCGCCAAACCCACCGGCGTGCTCGCCGAGAACGAAGTCCTGACGCCGGGCCGCTGGCGCGGCTCTCCGGCGGCCCGTTTCGCGGCGGAGTTCGCCGCCAGCCCGGTTGCCGTCGCGTCCTTGATACTCGTGGTTTTTCTGGCCCTGCTGGCGATCTTCGCCGACTTCATCACGCCGCAGGACCCCTACGACCTGCTGCAGCTCGACATCATGAACGGCGTCCTGGCGCCCGGCGAGACGACCTTCGACGGCAGCCAGACCTTCTGGCTGGGCACCGACCCGCAGGGGCGCGACATGCTCTCGGCCATCATCTACGGCCTGCGCATGAGCTTGGGCGTCGGCGCCATGAGCACGGCGATCGCGCTGACCATCGGCATGTCGCTGGGGGTGCTTGCCGCCTACTTCGGCGGCAAGGTCGATACCGTGATCATGCGTCTGGTCGACCTGCAGCTCTCCTTCCCCACCATCCTCATCGCGCTGATCCTGCTGGCCGCCCTGGGCAAGGGTGTCGACAAGGTGATCATCGCGCTGATCGCGATTCAGTGGGCCTACTATGCGCGCACGGTGCGCGGGACCGCTTTGGTCGAGCGCCGCAAGGAATACATCGAAGCGGCGACCTGCCTGGCCCTCTCCCACCGGCGCATTGTCTTCAATCATCTGCTGCCCAACTGCCTGCCGCCCCTCATCGTGGTGGCGACGGTGCAGGTGGCCAACGCCATCGCCCTGGAAGCCACGCTGAGCTTCCTGGGCCTCGGCGTGCCGATCACCGAGCCTTCCCTGGGTCTGCTGATCGCCAACGGCTACGAGTACATGCTCTCCGGCAAGTACTGGATCTCCTTCTTCCCGGGCATCGCCCTCCTGGTCACCATCGTTGCCATCAACCTTGTCGGCGACCAGTTGCGCGACGTCCTGAACCCGAGGCTTCGACGGTGAGCGGCCGATGAGCGTGCCAACGACAGGGGAACGCGGCGAGCCGACGCTGTCCGTCCGCAACCTCAAGACCCACTTCTTCACCAAGGAAGGCGTGGTCAAGGCGGTCGACGGCATCAGCTTCGACGTGGCGCCCGGCGAGGTCCTGGGCCTCGTCGGCGAATCCGGCAGCGGAAAGTCCATCACCGGCTTTTCCATCCTCGGCCTCGTCGATCAGCCGGGCCGCATTGTCGATGGCGAGATCCTGTTCCAGGGCCGCGACCTCGTGCATCTGCCCGAGGAGGAGCAGCGCAAGCTGCGCGGCTCCAAGATCGCCATGATCTTCCAGGACCCGATGATGACCCTGAACCCGGTCCTCAGGGTCGACACCCAGATGACCGAGGCCGTACTGGCCCACCGCGACGTCTCCAAGGAACAGGCGCTGGACATCGCGCGCGAAGCGCTGGTGCGGGTCGGCATCGCCGCGCCGGACGAGCGCCTTGCCTCCTACCCTCATCAGTTCTCCGGCGGCATGCGCCAGCGCGTCGCGATTGCCATTGCCTTTTTGAACGAACCGGACCTGATCATCGCCGACGAGCCGACCACGGCCCTCGACGTGACCATCCAGGGCCAGATCCTCTACGAGGCGCAGAATCTCTGCCGCGATACCGGCACGGCGCTGATCTGGATCACCCACGACCTGGCGGTGGTGGCCGGTCTCGCCGACCAGATCTCGGTCATGTATGCGGGCAAGATCGTCGAGCAGGGCAGCGTCGACCGGGTGCTCGACCAGCCGGCGCACCCCTACACCTCCGGCCTCATCGGCTCGGTGCCCGGGCGCAACCAGCGCGGCGAGCGGCTGTTCCAGATTCCCGGCATGACGCCCTCCCTGCTGAACCTGCCGGACGGCTGCGCCTTCCGCAGCCGCTGCCCCCACGCCGACATCGCCTGCGAGGAGGAACCCTCCGAACAGCGCACCGACGACGGGCGCCTGGTGCGCTGCGTGCGGCCCCTGGCGGGCCGGCCGCGCGACGGAGAGGCGGCATGAGCGAGGCCCTTCAGCAGCAAAGCGCCGCCGCGGCGCCGATCCTCACCGCCGAGGAGGTGAGCAAGCGCTTCGTCAAGACCCTCGACCTCGCCGGCAGGATCGCCCAGCGTCTCGGCGCGGACATTCGCGAGGAAACGGTCCATGCCGTCGACGGCGTCAGCCTGGCGATCGCGCCGGGCGAGGTGCTCGGTCTGGTCGGCGAGTCCGGCTGCGGCAAGTCCACCTTCGGGCGCATGGTCGCGGGAATCCTGCCGCCCAGCGCAGGCAGCCTGACCTTCGACGGCCGGCCGATCTGGCAGGACGGCAAGCCGGTTTCCCGAGAGACGGCTCTGGCCGTCCAGATGATCTTCCAGGATCCCTTCGCCTCCCTCGATCCGCGCATGCGCGTGCTCGACATCATCGGCGAGGCACCCAAGGTGCACGGCATGATCGAGCCCAAAGAGATGGACGACTACGTGGCCGACGTGATGCTGCGGGTCGGCCTCGATGCCGACTTCCGCCGCCGCTATCCGCACCAGTTCTCCGGCGGTCAGCGCCAGCGCATCGGCATCGCCCGGGCGCTGGCCGTCAAGCCGCGCTTCCTGGTCTGTGACGAGGCCATCGCCGCCCTCGACGTGTCGATCCAGGCCCAGGTCATCAACCTCTTCATGGACCTGCGCGAAGACCTGGACCTCACCTATCTCTTCATCAGCCACGACCTCTCGGTGGTCGAGCATATCTCCGACCGCATCGTCATCATGTACCTGGGACGGGTGGTCGAGGTCGCGCCCACCGGCGAACTCTTCGAGCAGCCCAACCACCCCTACACCCAGGCCCTGCTGGCCGAGGTCCCGCGCATCGACCTGCGCAAGCGCGCCTACACGCCGGTAAAGGGGGAGATCCCCTCGCCGCTCGATCCGCCCAGCGGCTGTCATTTCCACCCGCGCTGCCCCTTCGCGACGGAGCGCTGCGCACGCGAACGCCCGGCGCTGAAAGAGATCGCCCCGGGACGCCTCTCCGCCTGCCACCTCAATGACGGCTGAGCCGGCGCCGGACACGCCAGCGCCGCCTTTCGACGACCGGGCCTTCGATTTCACCGCCGCCGTGCGGCCTTCCCCCGTCCTGATCGACTCGCCCCATTCGGGCCGTGTCTATCCGGAGGACTTCCGCGTCGCGGTGCCAATGCCGGTCCTGCGCGGCGCCGAGGACTGGCTGGTCGATGTCCTCTTCGGCGATGCCCCGGCCCAGGGCGCCGGGCTGCTGGCCGCCCGCTTTCCCCGCGCCTACATCGACCCCAACCGCCGCCTCGACGATGTCGACCCGGCCCTGCTGGACGGCCCCTGGCCGGAGCCGCTCGATCCCGGCCCGAAGACGGCGCTCGGTATCGGCCTGTTCCGCGCCAGGACCGGCGACGGCAGCCCCCTTCTCGACCAGCCGCTCTCCGTTGCCGCCCTGGCGGCACGCATCGAGCGCTGCTGGAAACCCTACCGGCGGGCGCTGCAGGACCGGCTCGACGCGGTGCAGGCGCGCCACGGCGTCGTCTGGCATCTCGACGTCCATTCGATGAAGTCGGTCGGCACGGCGATCACGCCCGACGGTCCGGGGGTCGAACGGCCGGACATGGTGCTGGGCGATCTCGAAGGGCGGAGCTGCGATCCCGCGTTCACCGGCTTCGTCGCCGACCGCCTGCGCGCCCTGGGCTACAGCGTCTCGGTGAACGATCCCTACAAGGGCGCGGAAATCCTCCGCAGCCACGGGCGGCCCGCCGAAAACCGCCACGCCCTGCAGATCGAAATGAAGCGCGCGCTCTACATGGACGAAACGACGCTGACCGCCACGGAGGGCTTCAAGCCTCTCCGCGCAAACCTGAGGCGGCTCGTCGCGGACATCGTGGCGTGGACGCGCAACGCAGAGCCACGGTAGACGCTGTCCCCCTCACCCTCCCGCTTCGCGGGCCCCTCCCTCTCCCACAAGGGGAGAGGGAACAAGCAGCAGCGGCTCGCAAACAAACCCTCTCCCCTGGCGGGAGAGGGTTGCGGAGACTTAGAGAGGTCGAAGACCGAGCTTAGGCGAAGCTGGGTGAGGGGGAATTCCGCCTAGCCCTACTCCGCCGCCAGGCTGCCGCTGCGGCCGGGCAGCTCGCCGCGGATGACGTAGGCGAGCGTCTGCACCACCTGCTGCGGGGTTTCGCAGACCGCCAGGGCGGCGCCGTCGACCTCCTTCAGGGCGTGGGTCAGGGCCGGGTCGTGCAGGGTGATGAGCGCCTTGCCCAGCGCGGCGGCGGTGCCGGCGTCGAAAGCGGCGTTCCACTGGCGGTACTTGTCGCCGAAGCGCACCACCACTACGTCGGCCTCGGCGATCAGGGTGCGGGTCCGGATGGCGTTCATACGCGAGCCCTTCTGGTCGCGCCAGAAGGGATTCTCCTCCTCGCCGAGGATGACGGCGCCGCAGTCGTCGCTGTCCGCATGCACCGTCACCGGCGCGTCCAGGCGCACCGGCAGACCGGCGGCCGCGACGCCGTCGGCGATCTGTTCGCGCCAGTCGGTATGGATCTCGCCGGAGAGATAAACCTTCCAAAGCCGCTCGCTCATGTCGCTGGTCCCCGTGGTCTGTCCGATGTGAAAGAAGCTGGGCCGGGTTCTAGCACAATCAAGCCCGCTGCGCCTCCTCCAGAGTCGCCAGCGCCGCCTCGGCGGCCGCCCGGCAGGGCTCGATGACCGGAACGCCGAGAGAATCGGCCAGATCCTCAGGGTAGCCGGCCATGCCGGCGCAGCCCAGCACCAGGACATCGGCCCCGTCGCGGTCCCGCAGGGCGCTGCCGACCTCGACCAGGCGCGCGAAAGTCCGGTCGCGGTCCTGCAGGTCCAGGACGCCGAGATCGAGCGGTCGGCTCTCGGCAAAGGCCTCGCCGAGGCCAAGCGTGGCGACGTAGCGCCGATGACGGACGGCGGAGGCCTCCAGGATCGCGAGGATGCCGAAGCGCCGGCCCCGGGTCAGGGCATGGCGAAAGGCGCTCTCGGCGATGCCGAAGACCGGCGTCGCCATCTGCGCCCGGGCTGCCTGCAGCCCCGGATCGCTGAAGCAGGCGATGACCGAAGCGTCCGCCGCTTCCGCCTTCAGCCGTGCCAGCAGCGGCGCCACCACGCCGTCGATGTGATCCTGGGTCTCGATGGCCGGCGGCCCCTCTTCGAGCGTCACGCAGTCGATCGCCGGACCCTCCGCCTGGCGCAGGTCGTCCACCGCCGCGCTGATCCCCTCGGTCACCGCCGCAGTTGAGTTGGGATTGACGATGACGATGCGATTGAGAGGTGACCTTGCCAATTTATTGGTTCCGATAGTAGCGGATGATCGAGCGCGCGACCCGCTCTGCCTCGTCCTTGGTCATGCCGCCCTCCATCACCGGATCATAAAGCATTTGTAGAAGCCAAACGTCGTGTTCAGTCAGCGAGTCGAACTCATTCTGGTCATTGAAGATCGAAGGGTGCACGCCATCGTTGTCGTTCATCAGGCCGAGCATCTGGGTGAGCTCCTCGACGACGCAGTGCTGAAACTGCTCCGGCTCCAAGCCAGTGTGAATGGCGACATAGGCGCGGACCTCGCCGCGAGACCATTGGACCGTTGCCAGACAAACGTTCTCCATCCGACCGGCAACTCTCTCCCGAGTGAGCACTTCTTTGAGTGCCGGAAGCATGTTGGGAATAGTCGGTTGACGGTCTAGAAGCCCTTGAGACGCACCCTTGTTGTAAGCTTCTGAGAGGGCATCAAGATCAAGCAGAATCTCTTCAAAGGGCCCAACCCGCAAAAGGACGTTTGCCTCCAATGGATCCGGCTCGAAGCTGTGAGCCAAGCCGATGAAGCGCGCGAGATCATCGAGATGAGCCTTGAGTATCTCAGTTTCCTGAGACGTCATGCCGGGAGCTACGGCGATACGCAGGTCATCCTCCCAGCGGAACAGCCTGAGGTTCTCTTCCGGGATCTCCACTCCTTCGAAACCGAAGGCGATCTTCAGGAAGTTCTCGACGACCTGTTCGTCGGATAACGATTCGGAGAAGTCATCAGGCGAATCGGCGAGCACGCCTAGCGCGGACACTTGCAGGCCGATTAGCAGGGCAATTGCGATCAGCCAAACCTGAATGGCGGGACGACATGCGATGCCTTTCCTGGCACCAATCACCTAAAACAGGTCCGCGCCGAAGTTGCGGGCCGGATCAAGTTCCGGCTCGCGGGCGCCCGGTGCGGCAATCTCCGGCGCGCGCTTGATGTAGTCGCCGGACCCGCGCTCGGCGTTCAGTGTCTCGTCTTCCACGATGACACGGCCGCGCGAGACCACAAACCGCGGCCAGCCGGTCAGCGTCATCCCCTCGTAGGGCGTGTAGCCGGCGTTGTCGTGCAGCATGTCGTAGCTGATCGTCCGTTCCCACGCCGGATCCCAGAGCGTGAGGTCGGCATCGGCGCCCACGGCGAGGCTGCCTTTGCGAGGATGCAGACCATAGATCTTGGCTGGATTGGTGGCGGTCAGTGCGACGAACTCGTTGAGGCTCAGCCGCCCCTTGCCGACGCCTTCGGAGAACAGCAGCGGCAGGCGCAGCTCCAGGCCCGGCACGCCGTTGGCGAGCTG
Source organism: Pelagibius sp. (assembly GCF_028281305.1). GTDB lineage: Bacteria > Pseudomonadota > Alphaproteobacteria > Kiloniellales > Kiloniellaceae > Pelagibius. The sequence continues at coordinate 37,437 of NZ_JANQKD010000067.1, forward strand.
CTTGAAGGTGGCGTTTGGTCCGTGCTTCAGCTTGCCGGTTTCGTCCATGCGGTAGGGTGCGTGGTCGGAGGAGAAGACCTGGAAGGTACCGTTCGTCAGACCCTGCCAGATCGCTTCCTGCGCCGCCTTGTCGCGCGGCGGCGGCGAACAGCAGAACTTGGCGCCCTCCATGCCCTCGCGGTCCAGATCTTCCGCGGTGAGGAAGAGGTACTGCGGGCAGGTCTCGCCGTAGATCTTGAGGCCGGCGTTGCGCGCGGCGAGGATGGCGTCCGCCGCCTCCGGCGCCGAAACATGGACGATCAGCAAGCGGGCATCGACCAGGCGCGCGAGCTGGATGGCGCGGCTGGTGGCCTCGCTCTCCGCGATGCGCGGGTGGCTGACGGCATGGTACTTCGGCGCGCCGTAGCCGCGGTCGAGCAGGCGCTCGCTGATCCAGGAGATGACCTCGTTGTTCTCCGCATGGACCATGGTGGTGGCGCCGTTCTCCCGCGCCACACAGAGCACGTCCAGCATCTGCCGGTCGTCGATCTTCAGCAGGTCGTAGGTCATGTAGACCTTGAAGGAGGTGTAGCCGTCGGCGATGAGCGCCGGCAGTTCCTGGCCCAGCACCTGCACCGTGGGGTCGGAGATGATGAGATGAAAGGCGTAGTCGATCACCGCCTTGGGGGCGCAGCGTTCCTCCGCGTCCTTCACCACCTCGCGCAGCGACTGGCCGCGGTGCTGAGCGGCGAAGGGCAGGAAGGTGGTGGTGCCGCCGAAAGCCGCCGACACACTGCCGGAATGGAAGTCATCCGCCGTCCAGATGCGGGTCGACGACATCTGCTCCACATGACAGTGGGCGTCCACCCCGCCGGGCAGCACCAGCAGACCGCCTGCGTCGATCACCCGCGCCGCCGTGCCGAGGTCCGTTCCCAGCGCGGCGATGCGCCCGTCCTTTACGGCAACATCCGCGGCGAAGGTCTCGCTGGCGGTGGCGAGCGTGCCGCCGCGCAGGATCAGGTCATAGGCGCTCACGCCGCCAGGCCGAGGGTAGAACGCCGCGCCTCCATGCGCGCGATGAGATGGATGAGTTCCGCCTGATCTTCTGCCGAGAGCTTCGGCCCCGGCGCGCGGACCTTGGCGGAGGCGATGGCGCCACGGCGGCGCAGCACCTCCTTGCGGATGGCGAGGCCCAGGCCCGGCTGCAGCTCGTGGCGCACCAGCGGCAGGTAGGCATCGAAGAGGTCCTCCGCCGCCTCGGCCTTGCCGGCAGTGAAAAGGTCGTAGACCTGCACCAGCATCTCCGGATAGGCAAAGCCGGTCATGGCGCCGTCGACGCCGCGCGCCAGTTCCTGCGGGTAGTGGATGCCGCCGTTGCCGACCAGGATGGAGATGCGCCGCCGCCCGCCGCGCTCGGCGCTCTGGCGCAGACCGGTGATCTTGGCGAGACCCGGCGCGTCCTCGTGCTTCAGCATGACGAGCTGCGGGTGGCGGTCGATCAGGGTGTTCAGGGTCTCCACCGAGACCGGCACGGAGGTGGTCTGGGGATAGTCCTGATAGACCAGCGGCACGTCGGCGCCCAGGGCCTCGCAGACCTGGGCGTAGTAGGTCAGCAGCTTGGTCTCGGTGTTGAGTCCGGGAAAGGGTGCCACCATGACGCCGGCCGCCCCCTTGTCCATGGCGGTCTGGGCGAGGCGCGCCAGGTTGTCGAGGCCGGGGTTGGAGACCCCGACGATGACCGGCACCCGCCCGTTGACCCGCGCCAGCACGGTGGAAAGGAAGGTGACGGACTCCTCCGCCGTCAGTTTCGGCGCCTCCCCCATGATGCCGAGGATGGTCATGCCGTGAACGCCGGCCTCCAGGTAGAAATCGGTCAGGCTCTCGGCGCTGGCGAGATCCAGCGCGCCGTCCTCGGCAAAGGGCGTCGCCGCGATGATGTAAACGCCCTTGGTCTCTTCTGAAATGCGCATGACCACCCTCTCCCGCCTGTATTGCATGCCAACCGGGTGCCAGGATTCAGGACCGGACGAAGCACGTCAAGGGCGGGAGAAAAAACGGGGCGGCCTCTGCACGAGAGGCCGCCCTGGAGTGGGCCGGGAGGTAAGGAGAAAGCGAGGTCCGGGCCCGATGGCTCGGACCCGGACCCCTGCTGGGCGGTCAGGCCGCCCGGGCCCTGCCTTTGACGGCGGCGGTCAGCGCCTGGTCGATGTCGGCCAGGATGTCGTCGATGTGCTCGATGCCGACGGAAAGCCGCAGGTAGCCCGGCGTCACGCCGGTGGCGAGCTGCTCTTCCGGCTTGAGCTGCTGATGGGTCGTGCTGGACGGATGGATGGCCAGGGTGCGCGTGTCGCCGATGTTGGCGACGTGGTAGATCATCTGCAGGGCGTCGATGAAGGCCGCGCCGGTTTCGGTGGTCGCGTCCTTGATCTCGAAGCCGACGAGGCCGCCCTTGCCCTCGGGCAGATAGGTCTCGGTGCGTTCGCTGCGATCCTCCGGCGTCATGCCCGGATAGATGACCTTGGCAACCCGCGGGTCCTTGGCCAGGAAGTCGGCCACCGCCTGGGCGTTGCTGCAGTGCTCGCGCATGCGCAGGGACAGCGTCTCCAGACCCTGGATGAAGTTGAAGGTGTTGAAGGGGCTGAGCGCCAGGCCAAGGTCGCGCTGCAGGGTGCAGCGCGCCTTCACGATGTAAGCCACCGGGCCCAGTTCCTTGGTGGCCTCGGTCCAGACAGCGCCGTGGTAGCTGGGGTCCGGCTGGTTGAGCAGCGGAAAGCGCTTGGCATGCTTCACCCAGTCGAAGCTGCCGCTGTCGACGATGACGCCGCCGATGGAATTGCCGTGGCCACCGATGTACTTGGTGCAGGAGTGCACGATGATGTGGGCCCCGTGATCGAAGGGCCGGCAGATGATCGGCGAGGCCGTGTTGTCCATGATCAGCGGCACGCCGAGTTCCTCGCCAATAGCCGCCACCTCGCGGATCGGGAAGACCTGCAGCTTGGGGTTCGGCAGGGTCTCGGCGTAGTAGGCGCGGGTCCGCTCGTCCGTGGCGCGGCGGAAGTTCTGCGGGTCCTCCGGGTCGACGAAGCGCACCTCGATCCCCATGGACTTCAGGGTGTTGGCGAAGAGGTTCCAGGTGCCGCCGTAGAGGTCTGTGGAGGACACGATGTTGTCGCCGACCTGGGCGACGTTCAGTACGGACAGCGTGGTCGCCCCCTGGCCGGAGCTCAGCGCCAGGGCGGCCACTCCGCCTTCGATCGCGGCGATGCGCTGCTCGAAGACGTCGTTGGTGGGGTTCATGACCCGGGTGTAGATGTTGCCCATCTCCGAAAGGTCGAAGAGCCGCGCCGCGTGGGCCGAGTCGTTGAACTGGTAAGACGTCGTCTGATAGATCGGAACCGCCACCGCATTGGTGGTGGGGTCGGCACGGTAGCCGGCGTGGAGGGCAAGGGATTCCGGCTTCATGGTGGTCATAGTCTGGTGTCCTCTGTTCTGAATACCTGGTGTTGGAGCGGCGTCTCGGTAGCGAAGGAGTCGGATCGGGTGCGAAGAGGTCAGGCGACGAGCGTGCCTGCCGGCGCCTCGGGCGCGGCCCAGAGGCGGCGGTTCTCGGCCCGTTCGATGTGGTAGATCACCGCCGCATTGACGGCCGTCGTGTGCGTCACGGGCGCCATGTGTCCGGCCCCGAAGATGCGGGTTGCGCGGACACCGCCGACAGCATTGGTGAGCAACTCTGAAATCTGCAGGGTTACATCGGGGGACCGCTCCCCGCTGATGACCTGGATCGGAAAAGTCAGCGGCGCCAGATCGTCCAGCAACCAGGCTTCGCTGAGAACGGCTTCGAAGTTCCGCAGCACAGCCTTGGCCTGGCGCGCCAGGATCTGGCGGCGCGGCAGGTCCATGCGGTGCCAGGCGCCCTGGCCGGACCAAAAATCGACGAAGGCGCCCATGCCATGAGCCGGCCAGCCCGCCGCCACCGCCCCGCGTACGCGGTCGCGCACGCCGAGGATCTGCCGTTCCAGCCTGGCGCCCGACCCCCCGGCCTGGCGCAGCAGATGGAACAGAACCGGTTCGATCAGGGTCAGGCTGCGGATCCGCTGGGGTGCCAGCATGGCGAGCTTCAGCGCCACGGCGGCGCCGTAGGAGTGGCCGACGAGGTGGAACGAACGCTCCCCAGCGCCGGCCTGGGCCAGGAGCCAGCGCGCCTCGGTTTCCAGGTTGGCCGCATGCATCAAGATGGCAGAGTCGGACGCCGTACCGTAACCGGGCAGGTCGGGGGTCAGCACGTCGCGCTCCCAGGCGAGACTCTGCGACAACGCCTTCCACTGGCCCCCGAGCGAGGCCGAGCTGTGCAGCGCCAGCAGCGGCAAGCGGCGGCGCGCCCGATCTTCCGGGAAAGCCTCTCCGCCCAGAGGGGGCTGTGCCCCCGAGTCGAAACCGGTGTCACGCGCGCAGGCGCGGTGGTATGCGGCGCCTATCATGGACTAGGCGGCCTTGGCCGTGGTGCAGGCCCGGCAAATCGCCTCGATGTGGCGGTGGTCGGTTCCGCAGCAGCCGCCGAGCACGGTGATATGCTGCATCGCCCCATGCAGGGCGCGGACCTGCTGACCGAGCTCCTCCGGGTCGCCGTCGTCCAGGTCCTCGGCCTCGTCCAGTTCGGCATGGCTGAGGCAGGAGGCGTTGGCGCGCAGCCCCTTGATCCGGCTGACCCAGGCTTCGCCCGGCTTCAGGGTTTCGTCGAAGTGGGTCGGATGGGCGCAGTTGATCATGAAGTAGGCCGGACCGTTGTCGGTCGCCGTATCGACCGCCGCGATGGCCTCCTTCAGGCTCTGTCCCGACGGCAGTCGCCCGTCGGTCTCGACGGTGAAAGAGATCACCACCGGCATGCCCTCGGCCAGGGCTGCGCGGGCCAGGCCGATGGCCTCGTCGACGTAGGTCATGGTAATGGCCGTGATCATGTCCGCCTCGGAGCGGGCGAAGGCGCGGATCTGTTTGCGATGGTAGGCTTCCGCTTCCATCGCGGTCATCATCCGGCCCGGATCGTAGCCATCGCCACGCGGCCCAACGCAGCCGCTGATCACCATGGGCGTATCCGGGCTTTCGAAGTCTTCGCGCAGGGCGGCCAGGAAGGTGATGGAGTCGCGGTTGACCTCTGCGATGTCCGCATCCGAGTACCCGAGCTTCTGCCCCCAGTCGGAAGAGGCACGCCAGGTCGGGCTTTCGAAGACGAAACCGAGATCGTTGGACCGGGCGATCTCCGCATAGCGCGAGAAGTAGCGGCGCAGGGCGTCACGGCCCTCGCGCTTTCTCATCAGGTCAAAAGCGGCAAAGTGCGGCAGTTCGAAGCCGTCGTGAAAGATCAGGGTGGTTTCGATTCCACCATCGGTCAGGAACAGCCCGCCGTCCAACTGCGGCAGCCTGGCACGGTACTTGGCCTGGCGCCCGCTCTGGTTCGGCGTCTGGTTCGAGGCCCGGCTTCGGGCCGGGCTTTGGGCCTCGGGCGGGCTCTGGGTTGCGGACATTGGGGTCTCCCGGTTCGGAACAGCGCATGAATTCCGGCGACGGGAGGGCACCCTAGCGGTGGTCTATTTCTCCATGATTTCCTGAATCAGAAACAAAGGAAATGTATCGCGGCAACGCTGAAACGAAGCCGGCACCCTCGAATTTTTCTTTGAAATCAGGAGATTGCCTCGAACCTCAAGGCCTCTTCAGCGGCGTTTAGCGGGCCGGAGCAATCGATGCGGCGGGTGTCGCCGGCCAGCTTGTCATAGGACGGCGCGCGCAGCGAGACCCGCAGATCGACGACCTGCAGCAGCTTGGCTCCGGTGTCCTCGAAGCGGCTTGTCCAGAAGTGGCCGCTGGGCTGAAAGGCGCTGCCCAGGTACCAGCTGGCGGCGTCCGGCCCCTGGGGGGCCTCCGCCACCAGGGCATCGACGAGGCGGCGGAACTGGACGACACAGCCTTGCGTGGTGCGTGCGGCGGCGGGCACGAAGAACGAGGCTGAGAGGCGGATCCGCCCGTCGCGCCAGCGGTAGGTGGCGCTGCTGCGCGGCGGCACGTTGGCGAAGTCCTCCTGCCCAAGCTGCTGGCTGGCGCGATGAAGATCGCGTTCGAGGTTGGCGAGCCCCCAGTCGAAGAGCGTCAGGGGCTCCCGCTGAAGCCGGCGCAGGATGTCGTTGCGGTGTGCAGGCCCTTGAGAGGTCGCGGGGCGTTGAGGTGCCAGCGGTGTGGCCTCGTTGCCGGAGGTCCCGGAGGATGTCCCGGGGGATGTCCCGGGGGATGTCCCGTCAGGCGGCGCCTCCACCGACACCGGTATCGCCGCCGGCGATGGGCCTCCCGCGGCCATGCCCGCCGCGCTTGCGTTCACCGGACTGGCATTGATCGGACTGGCACTGATCGGACTGGCACTGATCGGACTGGCGCCAATCACCAGCAGCAGCATCCAGATGCCAACCGCCGCAGGTGCTCCTGCACCTACGCCATCTGCACCCACGCGAAACCTCACCGCCATCGCGAGTCTCTCCGCAGACCTGACAGACCATCAGTCTACCACGTGTGGTGCAGGGGTCGCTATGGTATCGGGTTGCGGCACCGGATCACGATACCGGACCAGTACTTCTCCGGGCCAGCACTTCGGCGAAGGAAGAAGCTTCGGCAGACAGCGTGGCAACGCCGCAGTGCGCGCCGCGGTCGTGCTTACTCCGCGCCGAGGCCGTTTTCACGGCCCGGCGCATCCACACCCGGTTTCGCGCGCGGCGCACAGCGTGCCTGCAGCACGCGCTCATCCTCGCGGGCGATGACGTAGAGCACATGATCGATGACGCCGTCCGGTGCTTCATCGCTGGCAAAGGGAAAGAGGCCCCGGAACACCCGCAGGAACTCCCGGCCCTCGATCGGGACGTCGCTGTGAGCGAACAGCGGCTCCGCGCTTTCGACCAGGCGGGCCAGTTCCTCCAGGCGCTCCGCTGCTGCCGCCTGCGGCAGGCACTCGGCGAAGACCCTGCCTTCGCTGTTGAAGCCGAAGAGCTCGGTGCAGCCGGTGCCGCAGAGGGCGTAGTGCCAGGACTCCGCCAGCGCCGGATCGGCGGCCGGTTCGCGCTTGAGCAGCAGCAGCCAGGGCAGTACGGCCTTGTGGGCGGCCGGGTCGAAACCCGACCAGGGCAGCGGCCCGCGCCCTTTCGCGGCCTCCTGCCAACTGGCGGCGAAGACGGCGACCGGATGCTCCGGCGGGAGCTCCGTCAGGCTCACCGAACGGTACGGCATATCACATCAATCTAAAGTTGCTTTGCACACCCGAATGTGCGCCGAAGAGGGTAAAGAAACGGTGAAGGCGGGGCGGGCCGCACGCGGGACCAAGGGGCAGGCCGGCTGACAGAAGATCGGAAGTATCTGCCGTCCCCTGGGGAATGGCCACTGAGGCCTAAAATACACGCAAAAACAATGTGTTACCGGTTTGCTCGATGAGCGGTTTGCAGCAGTCTTCGTAGCACCCGGCAAAGCTCTAAACCGGCAGCGCCCGGTTATTCCAGCGGTCTGCTCGACTGTTCAATTGTTTGAAGGACGGGAACTGCACCCTCAACCCAGTCCAGCCACCGGAGTGAGGACACACAACTATTACCTAAGCGATCAGTTGGATCCGATTAGGAGTGCAAGCCCACCGACAACCCTATTGTGTGGACGTAGCATTGTGAGATCTGAATGCAGGTTCAAATCGAGGGCGCGATACCAGCGATACTTGCGAAACCTGCTTGAGGCAGCAGCGTAGCAGCAAGACCGCACTAGGGTCGGGACTCAACTGCTCCACCAAGAGACGGAAGCCGCCAAGAGAATGCCGGCGAGGAATGTGTCGGCGTGCTTGCCGTATCGGGTCGCGCAGCTTTGTGGCCTCATAGGCCCGGCCGCGCTTCTCCTGGTTAGCGCTTGTTCAACTCCGTTTCTTTTGCGTTTCTTGTCCGCATAAGTATGGGGCAGGATACAGCGGCCAATCGAGCAAGGAGCGGGGACGCGCCCCTGCTACCCATGGATAGAAGGGCGCAATATGAGAACGAGGGAGACCTTGGCGAATTTCCGCAAGGACGGACAAAGGCAACTTCAAAAAGGATCTGCGCTTCATCCACTTGATTGAAAGGCATTCAGATTTGTCTAGGGTCAAGACATGCGTGACATCAATCTAAAGGCGACAGAATACTTTGAGGCAGCAGCACGTCTTGGAACAGTGACCAAGGCGGCTGCCGAGTTGGGTGTGTCGCCGTCGGCGGTGAGCCAGCAAATCAAGCTTCTCGAAACGCAGTTCGGCGTGAAGCTCTTTCGCCGAGAAAAGCGGCGTTTGAAGCTAACCTTGGATGGAGACCGGTTGTTTCAGACCACGACGCAAGCTTTTGCAGCACTGCGAAACTCGCGGAACGCAATCGGACAGCAGCGGGGACAGCGTAGCCTGAACATGCGGGTATCCCCAAGTTATGGCGTGCGCTGGTTGGGCCCCAGGATTGCCGGTTTTGCTTCTGACAACCCTGACTGGAACATCCGAATTGATGCCACGCCAGAGTTCTCGGAATTCGACACGGAAGCGATTGATCTGGATTTGCGCTATGGGCTTGGCGAGTGGGCCGGGCTGACCGTCGAGTGCATTATGCATGATGCCGTGCTGCCGCTGTGCAGCCCAGGGTTCCTCGAACGGACAAAAGAAGTATCGAACGCCGTCGAGCGTTTGCAGGCTGCGCAGTTGATCGACAGCGTCAAGTCGCTATACCGCTGGGAGCTTTGGCTGGCCGCCAGCGGTTTCGAGATCCCTGACCTGACCTATCCTTTCCGTTTTGACCGGTCTTCTATGTCCATTGAGATGGCCAAACAGGGGGGCGGCGTGGCGCTGGACAGCGCCATGCTCTGCCGGGGTGAGATCGAGCGCGGCGAGCTTGTGCCGTTTCTGCCTGAAACGCCGGCTATCGAATTTGCGGCCTATTGGTTTGTCTGCCCGGCCCGGCACCTGAACCGCCGTGTTGTCAACAGATTCTTCGAATGGGTCTCAGACGAGGCGAAAGAGCACCAGGGAAAGGTGCGCAGAATGTTGGAGAATCTCGGCTGCACATTTCGGGTCGCACCGAATGATGAGCTTTTGTCTGGAGAGACCAGTCAGTAGATCGTCAATGCAGGGACGAATGAGATCAGGGCCAAGACCGTGAGCGCGACGAGATAGAAAGGCAAAAGGGCCTTCACCGCCTCGCCGATCCCTACTTTGGCAATGGATGAGGATATGAAGAGCGTGGTGCCGACCGGCGGTGTGTAAAGCCCGATCGACAGGTTGACCACGATCATCAGGCCGAGCTGCACCGGATCAAGCCCAATCGCCTTGGCAATCGTCACGAAAATCGGACCAAGGAGCAGAACAGCCGCGGGCAGATCGAGAAACGCGCCGACCACGAGCATTACGATATTCAGCGCAATGATGACCATCCAGGGCTCGGAGATCGAGACTGCTACCCAGGCAGCAAGGTCCTGTGGTACGCGTTCTGCAGTCAGCACCCACTGGATCGTTGACGAGGCCATGATGATGATCATGACGGCACCAGTCATGGCGGCAGTATCCACGCCGGCGCGCCACAAGAGCTTTAGGTTCAGGTCCCGGTAGACAAAGCCGCTGACCAAAAGCGCATAGGCAACTGCCATGACGCTGACCTCGGTGGGCGTTGCGATCCCAAAGCGGAGCGTACCGATCACGAAGACAGGCATGAGCATGGCTGGAATCGCGGCGTAGACCTGACTTTTGAATGCAGCAAAGCCTCCCTCAAGCGGTGCGCTTGGCAGGTTGCGCAGCCGGGCGATGATCCAGACCATGATAAACATGCCAAGCCCGAGCATCAGGCCCGGCAAAAGTCCGGCCACAAACAGATCAATCACCGAGGTATTCGAAATCAGCCCGTAGAGGATCAACGGGATCGAGGGCGGGATCAGCACGGAGATTGTCGACGATGACGAATTGATAGCGGCGGCAAAGCCGCCGGGATAACCCGCCTTCTTCTGCACCGGGATCAGCGCATTTCCCAAGGCGCTCGCGTCAGCCACAGCAGAGCCCGAGACGCCACCAAACATCACCGATCCAAGGATGGAAACCTGCCCCATCCCGCCTTTGAATCGCCCGACCAGAAGCCGGGCAATGTTGACAAGATACTCGCCAAAGCGGCCCGACATCATGAGGTTGCCCGCCAGAATAAAGAACGGAATGGCAAGCATCGGGAAGCTCTGGGTGGGCGTGTAAAGCCGCTGGGCCAACACGGCCATCGGTCTGCCGTCAAGCCACAGGGCGGCTGCGGCACCGCCCAGCATCGCATGCGCGACAGGCACCGAGAGCACGAGAAGCAGAAAGAAGGCCCAGAGAAGCGGCGCGGTCATGGACTTAGCTCAGGCTCGTGCCAGCGTGTCTGATATCGCCCAGCAAGGCGCGGGTCGCATCCATGAGAGCGATAACGGCCATACCCCCAAAGGCATAGATCAGGCTGGCATAGCCCCAGACTTGCTTCAGCCCCAGGGTCGCGAGGCTTTGGAACTGCGCGGCCCGGAATGTGGGTTGGCCCGTCCACACCACGGAAACGCAGATGACAAAAATCAGGAGACTGACCATCACCATCAGCCACCGCAAAGCGTTGGCACTCATAAGGTTGGGCAGAATCGTGATCGCAATGTTGCGCCCCTGTGCGGCGGCGATCAGGACACCGCCAGCGACGAGCCAAGGCAACAGGATGGCATGGATCTCATAGGCCCAGGGGATCCCGTCTCCGACCGCATAGCGCAGAACGACATTGACAAACAAGAGAACGAACATCACCGCAAGGCAAGCAACGGCGACAATCCGGCCGCTCCAGTCAAGGAGGGCCGTCAGGCCACGGCAGGCGGAAAGGAAAGGGCCCGTAGGCCCTTGTCCCATGTCTCGTGTCGGCTCGCTCACTCCAGACCAGCGGCCGCTTTCAGGGCGGCAACCAGCTCTGGGTAGTCGGCTGCGTATTGGTCATAGACCGACGCGGTCGCTGCGATATAGGCTGCCTTGTCCGCTTCGGCGAACTGCGCGCCTTCCTCGGTCATGCGCGGACGCAGCGTTGCGTCACCCTTCAAGGACAAGCCGCGCTGGATTTCTCCGGCCTCGGCTGTCGCGTTCAAGGCGCATTCCTGCTTTGCCGCATCCAGACCGGACCACCAGGCCATGCTCGCGACCACGGGCGTGGATTCGTATTTGTGGCCGGTCATCGTCACGTAGGGCGTGATGTCATGCAGTTTTGCCGAATGGATATTGACCAGCGGGTTTTCCTGCCCTTCGAACACACCCGACCGCAGGGCCGACGGCAGTTCGGACCAGGCCAGCGGAGCCGGGTTCGCGCCAAGCGCTTCAAAGATGGCAAGCGTCATCGGATCAGGGGGCGTACGGATCTTCATGCCCGCGACATCCTCGGGCGACGACACATGCTTGCTTGTATGGGTGATGTTGCGAATGCCGTTGTCCCAGAAGCCAAGCACTTTCAGGCCAGCGCTCTGCGCGCGCTCGTCGATCATGTCACCGACCTCGCCGTCCACAACGGCCCAGGCGGTCGGCAGGTCGCTGAACAGGAACGGCAGCCCTAGAAGGCCAACTTCGGGCACAATCTGGCTCATGGCGCCCTGGCTGTTTGCGGAAACCTGAATGACGCCGGACTGGGCCGAAGTCAGCATTTCCGCATCGTTGCCCATGGTCGCCGCGGGCGCGTGGTTCACCTCTTCACCGGCGCAGGCCGCATAGAGGTCAGCCCATTTTTCAGCAGCGATATAGCGCGGGTTGCCGGGATTGGCCCCATGCGCAAAGATGACCTCGGCCTGAGCGGCCCCGGTCATGGCCAGAACGGCCACGGCTGCCAGAAGCTTCGTCTTCATTTGGTCTTCCTCCCTTGATTATGACCATGTTGTGACCGGTCATCCGGCCTTCTTCTAAGATGTTCATGTCAATGTGCGCACCGGAGCGCCCGACAAGAACGCATCAATACTCTCAATAACCTGCCGCCAGACTTCGGCCATGGCCTGATCGCTTGCCCAGGCGGTATGGGGCGTCAGAATGACGTCGGGACGTGCCGCCGCCCCGAAAATCGGATTGTCGGGACTGGGCGGCTCTGACGTCAAAACGTCGAAGCCCAAACCGGAAATCAGTCCCTCTTCCAGAGCCGCCACGGCATCTGCTTCATTCACGAGGCCACCACGGGCCGTGTTGACAATGATGGGTCGCCGTTTCATCGCGCGAAACTCAGGCATTGCCAGAACATTGCGGGTTCCAGGGGTCAGAGGGGCGTGGCAGGTGATCACGTCGGCCTCCGCCAGCACCTGCTCGAATGGCGTGTATAGTGGGCCAAGCCCCTCAACCCCTTTATGGGCGGCGAACATCACCTCCATGCCAAAGGCTTCGGCAATCTTGCCGACCGCCTGGCCAATGACGCCTTCGCCGATGATGCCAATCTTGCCGCCTGCCAGATCGCTGATCGGATAGTCAAAGAAACAGAACTGCTGCTCTTCCTGCCAACGCCCCTTGAGTACGGCGTTGCGATAGCCGGGGATCGCCCGTTTCAGCGCGAGGATCAGCGCAAAGGTGTGCTCGGGGACTGTGCTCTTCGCATAGCCGCGCACGTTAGAAACCGTGACGCCACAGGCGTTGCAGGCGTCAAGGTCTATGCAGTCATATCCCGTCGCAGCAACGGTGACGAACCGAAGGTCAGGCAATTGCGCCAAAGCCCCTGCTGTTATCGGGACCTTGTTGGTAATGGCCACCTTGGCCCCGGCAAGTCGGGTGACGACGTCTTCGGCGGTGCTGCGGTCGTGCTGGATCCACTCATGAGCCGCGTTGGGGTGGATCAGGTCCACCCCGGGTCCCATGGTCGCACGATCGAGAAAGACTATCCGCGTCATCAAAACCTCAGTGGATCAGCGAGCCGCCGTTCACATCGACCTCGGAGCCCGTGCAATAGGCCGACAGGTCCGATGCGAGGAAAAGGGCACAGCCTGCAACGTCTTCGGCTGTCCCGGCACGGCCCATAGGGATGCCCGCCAGAACCTGGGCGCGCATTTCGCCGGTCAGCTTGCCTGCGGTGATGTCGGTGGCGATGAAGCCGGGGCAGATGGCGTTGGAGCGCACGTTGTCCGGCGCCAACTCGCGCGCCATCGCCTTGGTCAGCCCAAGCACGCCCGCCTTGGCCGCCGAGTAGTGCGGCCCGCCAAAGATACCGCCGCCCCGCTGCGCCGAGACAGAAGACAGGTTGACGATGGAGCCGGATTTCTGCGCCCGCATGGTCGGGATCACGGCCTGGCTCATGTAAAGTGTGCCACGCAAACTGACGTCCGTGACCGCGTCGTAGTTCTCAGGCGCAATCTCCATCAGTTTCAGCGGCTGCGTGATCCCGGCGTTGTTGACCAGAATGTCGATGCGACCGAACTGATCCGCGACATGTTTTGCCACCCGCGCACAATCTGCTTTGTCCACCACATTGCCCGCAAGGCCGATATGACCATCGCCCGGCAAATCGGATGCCGCGGCTTCGGAGGCACCCGCGTCAAGGTCGGTAATCACAACCCTTGCCCCGTGCTCTGCAAAGAGCTTCGCCGTCGCCTTACCGAGCCCGCGCGGGCTTGCCGCCCCGGTTACGATTGCGATCTTGGCACCTAAAAGCACTCTGTGTCCTCCTGCCGGTCTCAGAGCCAGTCTTTGATTTGTGTTGCGACCTCTTGGGTCGAGAGGCCGTACAAATCGTGAAGCGTTGGCAGCGCGCCGGCCTCAAGAAATTCGTCGGGCAGACCAATCATGCGAAATGTCGGGTGAACGCCCGCGCGCATCAACGTCCCGGCGACGGCCTCACCCAAGCCGCCAATGACGGTATGGTTCTCTGCCGTCACGCAGAGTCGACCTTTGCCCGCCTCGGAGATGATCGTGCCAGCATCCAGCGGCTTGATCGTCGGCACGTGCAGCACCGCAACATCGACGCCGTCTCTTTCCAATTGCTCGGCTGCATCAAGCGCGCGCATGGTCATGATTCCCGAGGAGATCACCAATACGTCCTTGCCGTCGCGGATCATCTGCGCCTTGCCAAGTTGGAACTTGTAGTCTGGCTTGTGGCGGGTCAGCACCTTTGGCACCTTGCCTCGCAAAAGGCGGGCATAGACCGGGCTGGGCTCTGCAATCATCGCGGGCACCATGCCCGCCACGTCGCAGGCATCGCAGGGGTCGATCAGCACCATATTGGGCAGCCCTCGGAAAATCGCGAGATCCTCGAAGGCCTGGTGGCTTGGACCGTATCCTGTGGTCAGGCCGGGCAGAGCGCAGGCGATTTTCACCGGCAGATTTTCTTCGGCAATCGCCATGGCGATAAAGTCGTAGGCACGGCGCGAGGCAAAGACCGCATAGGTGGTGGCAAACGGCAAGAACCCTTCCCGCGCCATCCCGGCGGCAGCGGAAAACAAGAGCTGCTCGGCCATGCCCATCTGGTAAAACCGCTCCGGCATCGCATCCGCAAAGACGTGCAGGTCGGTATACTTCGACAAATCTGCCGACAGGCCGACGATGCGATCATTCGACTTCGCGGCCTCGACGAGTGCAGTGCCGAAGGGCGCAGACACCGTGTCATACCCTTCTGCCGCGAGCGATGCGATCATCGCAGAGGTGGCGACCTTGGTATCTGGCGCTGTGCGGGGCTCGTATTTGCGGGCCATGGAAGCGGTCGTCATTGCGGCTTCCCCTCATCCAGTTTGGCCAGGGCCTCCGCCCATTCATCCGGCTCGACCCGCACAAAATGCGTGATTTCCCGCGCCTCCAGAAAATCGACACCCTTGCACATCGTCGTGTTGCAGATGATCACGCGGGGCCGCGGATCATCGAGCGCGCGGGCCGCATCGAAAGCCGCCACGAGCGCGTCCAAGTCGTTGCCATCCACCTCCTGCGCGTGCCAGCCGAAGGCCTCCCATTTTGGCGCCTCAGCGCCTACAGCCAGGGCATCCCGCGTCGGCCCGTCCGCCTGCTGGTTATTGAAGTCCACAACACAGATCAGATTATCGAGCTTCCATTGGACAGCCGACATGACGGCTTCCCAGGTTGAGCCCTCGCCAAGCTCACCGTCCGACATCAGGTTATAGACGAACGCCGGGTTACGCTTGCGCTTCAGCCCCAAGGCAGCCCCGACCGCGATCCCCAGACCCTGACCAAGCGAGCCGCCCGTGATCTCCATTCCCGGCGTATAGGACGCCATGCCCGACATCGGCATTCGGCTGTCGTCCATGCCATAGGTCGGAATTTCGTCTTCGGGCAGGACCCCGGCCTCAATCAAGGCTGCATATAGCGCAATCGCGTAGTGCCCGATCGACAGGTAGAATCGGTCGCGGCCCTCCCACTCGGGGTCTTCCGGCCGATAATCCATCGCATTGAAGTATGAGACCGCCAATACGTCGGCAATGCCGAGCGCCTGTCCGATATAGCCCTGCCCCTGAACCTCACCCATCAAAAGCGCTCTGCGGCGGATGTTCCACGCACGCATCTCAAGTGAGACGTTGGATAATGGTGCCGTGCGTTTGGCCACGCCCATGCCGTTCCTCCCAGCTTCTGGACGAGACGCTAACAGCCGGTCCCTCCCTTGAAACTTTAAAAAAACGCAAAACATGTTTAGGAAAACTACACAACTCCGCCCCGAAAAAGATCGTAAGTCTTTGCCTCGACGAGAAGTGGGAGGCACGAGGTGGCGGATGTTCAATCGATGGCGAATGCAATTCGCTTTCTTGCGATCGATTCGATTCTGGCCGCTGGGGAAGGCCACCAGGGAGTGCCACTCGGCATGGCCGAAATCGCGGCAACCCTCTATGCGCGCCATCTGAAAGTCGATCCCGCCGATCCGCTTTGGCCGGACCGCGACCGTGTCGTTCTGTCGAACGGCCATGGGTCCATGCTGCTTTACGCGTTGCTTCACCTGTCCGGCTACGAGAAGGTCTCGCTCGACGCGCTCAAGACCTTTCGCCAGTTGGGGTCGGTCTGCGCGGGACATCCGGAAATCGAACAGGACGCAGGCATAGAATTGACGACCGGCCTGCTGGGCCAGGGGATTTGCTCTGCCGTCGGCATGGCCGTTGCCGAGGCCAGGCTGGCGGCAGAGTTTGACGGCCTCGTGGACCACCGCACCTGGGCCTTTGTCGGGGACGGATGTCTGCAAGAAGGCATGGGACAGGAAGCGCTATCGCTCGCCGGGCACCTGGAACTGGGCAAGCTCGCCTTCCTTTGGGACGACAATCAGATCACCGACGACGGCGCGACCGATCTGGCGATCTCCGAGGATGTCGCGGCACGCTTCCAGGCAGCGCATTGGCATGTCCAAAGCGTTGACGGTCATGATATTGAGCAGATCGACGCTGCCATCAAGGCCGCGAAGGCGGACCCGCGCCCCTCTATGATCGCCTGCCGAACCCGGATCGCGCGCGGCATCCCGCGGTTGGAAGGACAGCGCGGCGGCCATAGCACGCCGCTTATCCCTCAAGATCGGATCGATGCGCAAGAGGCGCTGAACTGGCGGCATGCGTCCTTTTCCGTACCTGAAGGTGTTTACAGGGATTGGCGCGCCTCATTCGCGGTTGCCAAGGAAGAACGCGCCGCCTGGGTTGAACGTTTGGCGCAGCACCCGGACCGGCCAGAGTTTGAACGGCGCATGGGCTCGGATTTGCCGACATCCCTTCAGTACATCTTCTCCGATATCGCAGCAAAGGCTGGCCGCGAGAACACTCCGCGTGGCACGATCCACTCTTCCGGCGACGTGTGCGACGCGCTCGCCGCTCCGATGCCCGAGGGCCTCGTGCTCTGTGCCGATCTGGAGGCACCGACCAACCACAAGCGGTCCCGGTCCGCGTTCAACGCTGAGAACAGCGCTGGCAGTTACGTCCACTGCGGCGTACGCGAACACCTGATGGGCGCGATGGCAAACGGGATTGCGGCCCACGGCGGGCTGCGCCCGATCGCCGTCACCTATCTTGCCTTCAGCGACTATGAACGGGCGTCCATGCGCATGGCTGCGTTGATGGGGCTACCCGTTATTCATGTCTTCAGCCACGATTCCATTGGCGCCGGCTCGAACGGGCCGACACACCAGCCCGTTGAAATCCTGGCCAGCTTCCGCGCTATGCCGGGCATGACCCTGTTCCGCCCAGCAGATGCGATTGAGACCGCGGAGTGCTGGCAAATCGCGCTGGAACGCCGGGACGGGCCGTCCATGCTCGCCCTGTCCCGGCAGGATGCAGCGCCGGTGCGCACGGGAGCACGTGAGAATCCCTGTCGTCACGGCGCATATGTGTTGCACGAAGCGGATGGGCAGCGCGATGTGACACTCATCTCCACGGGCACCGAAGTCGCCCTGATCACCGAGGCTGCCAATCGTCTGGGCCAGGACGGCATCAAGGCGGCCGTAGTTTCCATGCCAAGCTGGGACCTCTTTGCAGAAGCAAGCACTGACTATCAGAAAAGCGTATTGGGCGAGGCCCCAAGGATAGCGGTCGAAGCCGCCGTGGGCTTTGGTTGGGAAAGATGGTTGCGGCCAGAAGATACATTCATCGGCATGACAGGCTTCGGCGCTTCGGCACAGTCAGAGGCGCTTTACCAACATTTTGGCCTTACTGTGGACACAGTAATCAAGGCAGTCAGAGCGAAGATTTAGACTGCTCTGCTGAAATCCCTCACTGAAAAAGTATGGCCGCGCGTTACGGGCGCCAAAACAAGGTCATTGAATCTGAGGCCGCCAAAGTTCACTTGGCCGCCAGGCGAACCCTTCGGCAAAACGGTCCAGCGCCATCGGCTTTTCGTCTGTGCTATGGGATCTGTGGCCGCCGGTCCAAGCAGCCAGACAACCGCTCAAAGGACCTCTGTCTCTTCCCACAAAGCCTCGGCCTGAGGGCCTATTCGGCGGTCCAGCCGATAAAGCCGGATATCCAGTGGAATCTGCCACTTGTCGGGATGCGCCAGCACCAACGTATCCGATTGCCGTTCCGCCTCGATGCTTTCCGTCGAGAGCCAAGCAAGGCCATGCCCTTCAAGAATCATGTTCTTGATGGCAACGGTGCTGGTCAG
>NZ_JANQKD010000073.1 GCF_028281305.1 Pelagibius sp.
CGACAAGCTCTTGCAGAACTTCCGTGGCTTCGTGCTCATCGCCGCAATCATGCTATGGCTCAGATAACAAACAAATTGTCACCACAGCCTAGGCCGACCCGAGCAGCTGGCTGCGGAAGGCCTCCGCCGCGGGGGAGAGGGTCTGGCCCTTGCGGGTGATCAGGCTGAGCGGCCGCGAAACCTCGGGTTCGATCAGTGGCCGGGTCTCCACGACGCGCAGCTTCGCGAAGGGCACGGTGCTGAGTTCGGAGAGCACGGATACGCCGAGCCCGTTGGCGACCAGCCCCACCGCGGTGGAGACGATCTGCGCCTCGATTCTGCCGCCACTGCCGCGATCCGCACCCCCGAGAAGCCTGTCGACGACGCGCCGGGTGTTCGATCCCGGCGCCACCTGAACCAGGGGCAGACCGCGCAGCGCGGCCCAGGGAACCGCAGGCTGCCGGGTCAGGGGATGGCCGATCGGCAGGACGGCAACAAAGCGGTCCTGAAGAATCGTCGCAACGTCGAGCGCGGGACTGTCCCCCTCCGGAATGCCGAAGCCCATGTCCACTTCGCCGCGCCGGACCCGTTCGATCACTTCGGCGTTGAGGGCATCGCGGACCGTGAGTTGGATCTGCGGATAGGTCTCGGAGAACCGGGCGAGCGCCGGCGCCACGATCTCCGAGGCCGCGGACGGCAGAGCAGCGACATGCAGCTTGCCGATGCGCTTTTCCACCAGATCGCGGACCACACCCAGCGAACTGTCGAGTTCGTAGAGCAGCCGCTGGGCGATCCCCAGATAGAGGCGGCCCACCTCGGTCAGCCGCATCCGCCGGCCCGCCCGGTCGAAGAGCCGCGCGGCAAGAATGTCTTCAAGCTGCTGGATGGTCGCGCTCAGGGCAGGCTGCGAGATGCCGAGGGTCTCCGCGGCGCGGGTGAAGTTCATAGCCTCGGCAACGGTGACGAAGGCGCGGAGGTGGCGGGACGATACTTCCATAAGCAAATCCGATTATTTGATCCAAACATAATATTTCACTTATCGTAACCGTCATGCTTTTTCTTCGCGGGGAGAACCTCTGACGGCCGCCACGCGGCGTGCGATCAGGGCAGCAAAGGGAGGAGAACATGAAGATCCAAGGCGCTCTGCGCGGCGCGCTGGTCGCCACGGCTTGCGGCTTCGCCACGGCCTTCGGTCCCGCAGCGACCGCAAGCGCGGAGACCCAGCTCAACATGGGCGGCTCGACGACCACCTCGGGCTTCTATCCCTACTACACCGCCATTGCGAACGCGATCAGCAACGCCAGCGAGGACCTGAATGTCACCGTGGTCTCCTCCGGCGGCTTCGCGAAAAACCAGGCACTGATGATGCAGGGTCAGTTGGACTTCGGCGGCATCTCGCCGGATCTCATCGCCGACGCACAGGCCAGCGGCTTCGATGGGTTCCGCGTCCTCTGGTGGACCCTGCCGGCGATCCAGAACATCACAGCGACCAAGGACTCCGGCATCGACAACATCGCCGGCTTCGCCGGCAAGTGCTTCCATCCGGGCATGAACGGATCCTCCGGCCAGAAAAACATGATGAAGATCCTGCGCGCCCTGGACGTCGCGCCTGATCTCTACATGTCCGACCCCAAGGACGCGGCCAACGCCATCAAGAACGGCCGCTGCCTGGGCCAGATGAAGGCGACGACCGGCCCGCGTCTCGACAGCGCCACGGCGGAGCTCAACCTGACGACACCGCTCTGGCCCGTCGGCTACACCGAGGAGCAGATCACGGCGATCAAGGCAGCGCTGCCCTGGATGGGCTTCTACACCATGCCCGCCGGAGTGATCGACGGCGCGCCGGAGTATACCGTGCACGCCATCTGGATCGGCTTTGCCGCCACGGCCGAGATGGACGAAGCGACGGCCTATGAAATCACCAAGGGCATGTACGAGGGCCTGGACCAGCAGCGTGCGGCGCTGAAGGCCATCGCCGAGGTGGACCTGGCCCGGCAGACCCTGGAGGTCTCCGAATATCCTCTCCACGCCGGAGCCGTGCGCTTCTACCGCGAGATCGGGCTGGAGGTGCCCGAGCGGCTGATTCCCCCGGAGATGAACTAGAGCATGCTCTGGCCTCCCCCGCTCTGGTTACCTTGGCAGCGCGAGAGGGTCCTTCCCCCCTCTCGCGCTTTTTTCCCGGTTTAGAACATCATGCCGGTGTTGCTGCACCCTCTGTTGCTGCCCCGTTTGCTGATGCTCTGTCTGACCGGCCTGGTCTTCTATGCCGTGCTGTTCGGACAGTTCCCCAACATCCAGCAGCGCGCCGGCGTCCTGGCTTTGGTTGCGGCGCTCGGGGTGATGGCCTTTCCCCTGCGCGCGGACCGTCTGCCGGCGGCGCTGCGCCGGGCCCTGGACCTGGGCCTGCTCGCCGCGGTGCTGGCGGCGGTCGGCTACGTCACCTGGAACTACTGGGATATCATGCTGAACCCCGGGCTGCCCCAGACCGAGGCGCTGGTTCTCGGCGCGGCGCTGGTGCTCTGCGTCCTGGAACTCGCCCGGCGCACCATTGGCTGGACCTTCGCGATCCTGGCCGCGGTCTTTGCGGTCTACGCGCTCAGCGGCCACCTGCTGCCCGGCCGCATCGGCCATGGCGGCGTCAGCGCCTCCATGATGGTTGACATGCTGTTCCTTTCCACCGACGGCCTCTGGGGACAGGTTATGGACATCTTCGTCACCCTGCTGATCCTCTTCGTGCTGTTCTCCAGCCTGATGATGTCCACCGGTGCCGGCCAGTCGATGATCGACCTGGCCAAGCTCTTCGGCGGGCGGATGCGCGGCGGCCCGGCGAAGATCGCGGTCATGTCCTCGGCCATGGTGGGCTCCATGACCGGCTCTTCGGTCACCAACGTCGCCATGACCGGCAACTTCACCATTCCGATGATGATCCGCCTCGGCTACCGGCCCGCGGTGGCCGGCGGCATCGAGGCGACGGCCTCCTCCGGCGGGCAGATCACCCCGCCGCTGATGGGCGCGGGGCTGTTCCTGATGGCCGAGTTTCTCGGTATCGATCTCGGCCGCATGATGCTGATCGCCCTGGTGCCGGCCTTCCTGTTCTACGTCGGCGTGCTGTCCTCCGTGCACTTCGAGTCACTGCGCGTCGGCGTCGGCCGTCTGCCGCCGGAGGAACTGCCCGAGGCCGCGCGCTTTCGCCGCTTCGAGACCTGGGGCCCGTTGCTGCTGCCCTTTGCTGTGCTGATCGGCATGGTGCTGCAGGGCTTCTCCGTCGACCTGGCGATCTTTGCCGCAATCCTGACGCTGGCGGCGGCGCATCTGACCGCCGCGCGCAGCCTTGCCGACCTGAAGGCACGGCTGCGCGCCCTGCTGCAGGCCCTCGACGATGCAGTGAAACCCCTGGTCACCCTCGGTGCGCTCTGCGCCGCCGCGGGCATCCTGATCGGCATCATCGGTTTCGTCGGCATCGGGGTGAAGTTCGCCGACGGCGTGCTCGGCCTCGCCGGCGGCCATCTGCTGCCGGCGCTGCTGCTGGCCGGCCTGGTGGTCATCGTGATCGGCATGGGCATGCCGACCACGGCGGCCTACATCCTCGCGGTCTCCGTCATCGCCACCGCCTTCACCCAGCTCGGCATTCCCGAGCTGTCGTCCCACATGTTCATCTTCTACTTCGCAACGCTCTCCGCGATCACACCGCCGGTCTGCGCAGCGGTCTTCGTTGCCGCCGGGCTGGCGAATGCGCCCTGGCTGGCGACCGCCCTGCACACCGTCCGCTTCGCCGCCATCAAATACCTGCTGCCGTTTCTCTTCATCTTCCGGCCCGAACTGCTGCTGCAGGCGGACTGGGCCAGCGTGGCACTCGCGATCGCTCTCTGCACCCTGGCCACCGTGCTGATCTCCGCCGCCTTTGCCGGTTACCTGCTGCGCCCGCTCGGGCCGCTGCAAAGAGCGCTGCTGCTGGCCGGCGGCGCGCTGCTGCTCTGGCCCGACCTGCAGGTCAATCTGCTGGCGGCACTTCCGCTGGGGGTCGCCCTGGCAAGCAACGCCGACTGGCGGGCCCTGAGGCGCCCAACATGAGGCGGCCCACATGAGTCATGTCGAGCCCTTAGCACCGCAAGGGGAAACACTGGCCCTTCAGGCCATCGATCCTCTGGACTTCGGTTATCTCGAGGCACTTCCGCGACAGCGCGCCGGGCAGGGGCGGCTGCATCTGGGCCATGCCCTGGGATACACAGCAGGGGGCGGCCCGGACCGTCCCGCACTGCTGTTCGTTCACGGCGCCCATCACGGCGCCTGGTGCTTTTCCGCCTACCTCGCCTTCTTCGATGCGCTCGGCATCCCCGCAGCCGCCCTCGATCTGCGCGGCCACGGCGGGCTGCCCCAGGATGCCGCCTTCTGCCGGCAGGGGGTTGCCGCGATGGCCGAGGACGTGGCCGCGGCCTGCGCCCTGCTCGGCCCGCGGGTGGTTCCGGTCGGCCACAGCGCCGGCGCCCTGGTCGCCGCCTTTGCCGCCATGCGTCAGCCGATTGCCGGCCTCGGCCTGCTGGCGCCCTCCCCGCCGGGCAACCTGCCACAGGCGGCGCGGGTCGAGGCCGTGTTCGACGGATCGCCGCTGCCGGTGCCGCCGCTCGCCGCCGCGCAGGCGCGCTACCTCGACGAGGCCGCGCCGCGCGACGTCAGGCGCTTTTACGCAAGGCTCTGTCCGGAAAGCCCGGCGCTGATGAACGACCGCTACGGCCTGCGGGTGCCCATCGATCCCCGGCGGATCGCCGTGCCGGGATTCTGCCTGGCCGCGGGCCGCGACAGCCCGCGCACCCATCCGCCGGGCCAGGACCGCGCCGTCGCCGCCTTTTTCGGCTTCCGCTTTGCGGAACTGCCCGAGGCGCCGCACTGCTGCATGCTGGCGCGCGACTGGAGCGCCTCCGCCCGATACATCGCGGCCTGGTACAGTTCCGTCTTCCACGGCACGGCCTAGAGCGGCTCGACCTCCCTTGATCAATCTCCCTTGATCGACCTCAAGGACTGCCGACGGCGGGGGCTGCTATGGCCCGGTACAAACCCCGTCAATGGAGCGCGCCATGGGCATGTCCCCCGCCTTGTTCGTCTGCCTTTTCCTTGCTGCTTTGGGCGTCTTCTTCCTCGGCGCCGGTTTCCTGTGGTGGGTCTCGCTGCAGGCAAAAGCGATGCAGACGCGACTCGATCAATAAGCGATACCCGTTCCCCGCACAGCAGCAGGGACGCTAGCGCGCGGCCTCGTCGGCAATATCCGCCATGTGCAGGAGCGCGCAGTCGATGGCCTTGAAACCCGGCTCCTGGCCGTCGAAGGCGAGAAACAGATCGGTGCCGCCGAGCAGCACCGCTTCGACGCCCGCGTCCTCGGTGAGCCTGCGCCCGCTGTCGAAGAAGACCCGGCGCTGCGCCGCGCTCACCGCACCGCTGACGGCCATGTCGACATAAGCCTGATGGACCTGGTCGAGCGCCGCCCCGGCGGGCGCCATGACCTCGATGCCTTTCAGCCGCCCGTAGAGAGCAGAGACCATGGCGCCCTTGGTGCCCAGAATGCCGACGCGGCGATAGCCGGCCGCATCGAGCCGCCGGGCGACCGAGGACAACAGATCGATCACCGGCAGCGGCGAGACCGCCTTGAAGGCATCGATGCAGAAATGCCCGGCGATGGAGGTCACGGCCACCGCCTCCGCCCCAGCCCCCTGCAGCCGCCGTGTCAGCCGTTCGAAGATCGCGGCCTGCTCGGCGGCCTTGCCTTCGGCCAGGTGGCTCAGCAGGGTCGGGGAGTCGGCATGGGCGATTGTCAGCTCCAAGGCCTGCGGCCGCCCGGCAAAGGTCCGGATCAGCCAGCGGTAATAGTAGTCCGTTGCGGCGGGGCCGATGCCGCCGATCAATCCGATATGCATGATCTCAGTATCCTGACTTGGAGGGGGGCAGCGGCAGGCAGCAGGGGTTAGGCAGGCACCCCCGCAACATCCTGGCGCGCGCGGACGAAGGCGGCGGCGGCGCGGGCCAGATCCTCAGGCGTGGTTTCGACACCGCAGACCGAGATGCGGATCACGGGTTTACCGTCCCACTGCGACCCGCCGCACCAGATCTCGCCGGCGCTTTGCAGCACCTTCAGCGTGGCCTCGGTCTCCGCCGCGCTGTCGCAGGCGACGAGGACCTGATTGAAGACGACATCGTTCAGAATGCGAAAGCCTTCGGCGCGCAGCAGGCCGGCGACCTGGCGTGCGCCGGCGCAGAGCTGCTCGATCAGGTCAGCGACGCCGTCGCGCCCCAGGGTCGCCAGGGTCGCCCAGAGGTCGATGCCGCGGGCGCGCCGCGACATGTCCGGCGTGTAGAGCATGGACTCGCGCTGGCCGCTCCACTCCAGATAAGCGCCGCTGGTCTGCAGCGCGTCCACCAGCGCGCGGCGGTCGCGGCAGAGCACGATGCCGCTGTCGTAGGGAACGTTGAGGGTCTTGTGGGCATCCACCGACCAGGAATCGGCGCGCGCCATGCCATCGCAGAGGGCGCGGGTCGACGGCGCCGCCGCCGCCCAGAGACCGAAGGCACCGTCGACATGCACCCAGGCACCGGCGGCCTTCGCGCGTTCGCAGAGCGGCGCGAAGGGATCGAAAGCGCCGCTGTTCACGTTGCCGGCGGCCAGGATCAACAGAGTCCTGTCGTCGAGCGCAGGCAGCTTGTGGGCCCGCATCCGCCCCTGGTCATCGCAGGGCACCGTCACCACCCGCTCCCGCCCGAGGCCCAGCAGAGCGAGCGCCCGATAGACCGCGCCGTGGGCCTGGGCACCCAGCACCACGGTGATCTCCGGCGCGCCGAACAGACCCTTGGCCGCGACATCCCAGCCCTGTCGCTGCAGCAGCGCGTTGCGGGCCGCGGCGAAACCGCAGACGAGGGAGGTGGAGGTGCCGCCGACCAGTCCGGCTGCCGTGCCCTCCGGCAGGTCGAGAAGCTCCGCCAGCCAGCGCTCGCAGACTTCTTCCAGCTTGGCAGCGACGGGCGACATGACATGGAACGCGGCGTTCTGGTCCCAGGCATCGGCGAGCCAGCGCGCCGCCAGGGCCGGCGGATGAAGCCCGCCATTGACGAAGCCGAAGTAGCGTCCGCCGCTGGTCGCCACGGCGGCCGGGGCGCCGTGGCGCTGCAGCATGTCCAGCATCGCATGGGGATCGAGACCCTTTTGGGGCAGCGGGCCGTCGAAGGCCTGCAACCCGGCCAGGGCCGCGTCGTCGGGATAGACCCGCCGGTCGCGGACAGTCCGCAGATAGTCCCCCGCGTGATCCCGCGCCCGGTCGAGCAGCCGAGAAAAGGCCTCAGAATCCATGGTGCAGTTCCCTTGCGATATCAGGCCGCCTTTTTCTGCGCCAGCGCCAGGCAGGCCGACAGCGCCTGAAGCCCGGAATCGAGATCGTCCATCTCCAGAAGGCCGAAGCCAAGCCGGAAGACCCGCGCTTCGTCCCCGAACCAGGCGCCGCTGGCCACCCGCACGTCGTGGCGCGCCATGGCATCATAAAAGCGTGCCACGGCAGCGTCATCAAAGGCCGTGGGCTTGAGCCGCAGGCAGCAGAGCGCACCGGCGTCCGGGCAGACCCAGTCGAGAAGATCGCCGTTCGCCTGGACCCATTCCGCGGTCCTTGCGAGGCCTTCGGAGAGGCGCCGGCGCCGTTCGCCGACGATCTCCGCCTCGCGCTGGAAGACCCGCAGCGCCAGTGCCTCGTCCGCCCGCGAGCAGGCGATCACGGTATTGAACTTGCCGAGGATCAGCTGCTCGCGCAGCGCCGCGTCGCGGGTGATCGCCCAGCCGAGGCGCAGGCCCGGCGCACCGTGACACTTGGACAGCGACGCGCAGGAAACCACCTTGCGGCTCAGCGAGAGCATGCTGGGGGCCGCCCGCTCGTCGCCATAGACCGCCTGCCGGTAGGTCTCGTCGGCGAGCAGGTAAGCGTCAGGAGCGCACTCCGCCATCATCGTCAGAATCCGCTGGATCGTCCCCGGCGGGATCGCAACGCCCGAAGGGTTCTGCGGGGTCGCCAGACACACAAGCCGGGTGCGCGGCGTCAGCAGGGCGTGCAGGGCATCGGGATCGACCCGGTATCGGTCCTCGAAGGTCACCGGCAGCGTTTTGACATCGGCGCCCACGGCGGTCAGCGCATTCATCGCATTGGGAAACAGCGGGCTGGTGGTGACCGCTTCGTCGCCCGGCCGGCAGAGGATGAAGGCCAGCAGGAAGAGCGCGTGCATGCCACCGACGGTGACGACCACGTCGTCCGCTTCCGCGCCGTGTGCCGCGGCGATCGCCCGGCGCAATGCCGGGTCGCCGGCCGCGGTGCCGTAGGCCAGCGCGAGATCCCCCAGGCTTTCCCCAAGGCTCTCCGGGGCCGGGACGGCGTCGCCGCCGTCCAGAAGCGCCCGCAGCCTCAGGTCCGGGCCGATGCTCTCGGCCAGATCATAGCGCGGCGCCCCCGACGTCAGGGACATGATGTCGTTCTTGGGAAAACGGTTCAGGGTCCGGCTCATGGCGGCTCCTTTCCGGCAAGGCGGTTCTGCGGAACCCGGACCATGACCCAAAACAGCAAACCATAACAGATACAGATTTGGACATTTGTAACCGGTACAGATAGACTGCGCCCCATCTGTACCGACCTCCCCGCAGGCCGAACCCATCGCCGCTTTTAAAGGACCGGGCTTGCGCATGCCTGACACCACAAACGATCCCGCCCAGAGGCCCGCCCAGAGGCCCGCCCCGGGGGCCTCTCCCACCCACCGCTACGAAGCGCTGGCGGAGACCATCGTCACCCTGGTGGACAACGGTACCCTGCGGCCGGGCATGCGCGCGCCCTCGCTGCGCCGCCTGGCGGCCCAGAACCGCGCCAGCATGTCCACCGCCCTGCAGGCTTACCGCCTGCTGGAGGATCGCGGCGTCCTAGAGGCCCGGCCCAAGTCCGGCTTCTATGTCGCAAGCGGCAGCAAGGTATCCCTGCAGACTCCCGCGGTCTCCAAGCCGCCGGCCAAGGCCGCGCCGGTGTCCGTCGGCAGCGGCGTTCTCGAGCTGCTGGAACATGCCGCCAACCCCAACCTCGTGCCCCTGGGCTGCGCCATTCCCAGCGCCGACCTGCTGGCCGCCAGCCGCCTCGACCGTTTTCTGGCCAGGGCCGCCCGCGCCCAAGGGACCGACTACAACATCTACACCGAGCCCCGCGGCGACGAGAAGCTGCGCACCGAGATCGCACGGCGCGGGCTGCAGTGGGGCCAGATCCTTGCGCCGCAGGACATCGCCGTGACCTGCGGCTGCACCGAGGCGCTCTCTCTGGCCTTGCGCGCGATCACCCGGCGCGGCGACACCGTGGCCATCGAATCGCCGACCTACTTCGGCATCCTGCAGGTGCTCGAGGCGTTGGGGCTGAAAGCGCTGGAGCTGCCCACCGACGCGACGGAGGGCATCGAGCTCGCGGCCCTGGAAAAGGCGCTGAAGTCGAAACGCATCAGCGTCTGCCTGCTCTCGTCCAACTTCAACAACCCCCTGGGCTTTGCCGTCAGCGCCGCAAAGAAGCAGGCGATCCTCGCGCTGCTGACCCGCCACAAGGTGCCGCTGATCGAGGACGACATCTACGGCGACATCTACTTCGGCAAGGAGCGTCCGCAGCCCTTCTCCACCATCGCGCCGGAGGCGGACATCCTCTACTGCAGTTCTTTCTCCAAGACCCTGGCGCCGGGATACCGCGTGGGCTGGGTTGCCTCACGCCACCACATGCAGCGCGTGCTCGAAGGCAAGTTCGCCACGACGCTCTGCGGCCCGGCCCTGCCCCAGGTCGCCCTGGCGGAGTTCCTGGCCAACGGCGGTTACGACAATCACCTGCGCCGCCTGCGCCGGGTCTTCGCCGATCATATCGACCGCATGGTGCGCACCATCGACCGCAGCTTCCCGCGCTCGACCCGGGTCAGCCGTCCGGCCGGCGGCTTCGTGCTGTGGCTGGAGCTGCCCGAAGGCTTCGACAGCCGGCGCCTCTTCAAACAGGCCCTGGAAGAGGGGATCTGCTTCGCACCGGGCGACGCCTTCTCCGCCAGCGGGCGCTATCGCAACTGCCTGCGGCTGAGCTGCGGCCACGACTGGACGCCGCGCATCGAAGCGGCGGTCGAGACCCTCGGCGCCCTGGTGACGCAACAGCTCGGCGAAGACAGCCCGGAGTGCGCTTAGACCGGCGAGCCGCCGCGTGCTTTCAGGTTGGCCAGGAACTCCCGCCGGGTCTTGGGGCCGAAGGTGAGGAAGTGGGGATCGGGCGCCTCGCGGTAAGCGGCGCGGCGGCGCTGCACCCGGTCGTCGCGGGCGCGCTGCAGCACCTCTTCCACGTCGATGCTGTAGGGCCGCGCGGCATTGAGGCCGAAGATCTTGGCGCGCAGGCGGTCGGTGATCTTCGGATAGCCGTGGCGTTCCTGCAGGTCTTCCGAGATCTGGAAGCTGCGCAGCGCCTGGATCTGATCCTGCGGCGAGCCGTACCAGATGCAGTCGGAGCCGTAGAGCACGTTGTCTTCGCCGATGTGCTTCACCAGCTTGCCGACGATATGGGCGGCACTGTCGGGATCGCGCATGGCGAAACGCCATGTGCTGCCCAGCTCGGCATAGACGTTGGCGTTCAGTCCGATGCCGTTGTCCTCCACCGAGCGGATCAGAGCGTCCACGCCCTCGCCACGCGCAGGGTCGTAGGGCCCTTCCTTCTGCCCGCTGATGAAGCCGGAGTGATAGACGAGGAAGTTCACATCCGGATACAT
The DNA here is from genome assembly GCF_028281305.1 of Pelagibius sp. Lineage (GTDB taxonomy): Bacteria > Pseudomonadota > Alphaproteobacteria > Kiloniellales > Kiloniellaceae > Pelagibius. The sequence continues at coordinate 10,753 of NZ_JANQKD010000073.1, forward strand.
CCGCGCGACGATGCCGACGTCGCTGGCGATGGAGTGCTCGTAGGACTGACGCCCGAAGGGCAGGCCCTTGTGGATGCAGATGTTCTTCACGCCGAGCGCGCGCGCCTTTTCGATCATCGCCAGGCCCTGGTCTTCGTGCAGGAAGAAACCGCGCCCGTCCGGGCCCCACTGGGTGTAGCACTTCCAGGCCACCACCCCCCAGGTCTCCGCCAGTTCGTCCATGCCCTCCAGGTCGCCCGGCTGGTTGGGATTGGCGCGGCCGTGAATCAGCAGGCGCTTGGTGCCGTCCATCTGATCGATGATGCGCCGGGTCTCGTCCGCCTCCTGGATGGTCAGCAGCTCCCGTTCCCTTCGCGAGGGAATGAAGGAGAGCACCATCATGTCGGTGTCGGAGTCGAGGAAGATGTCCTTGATGAACTGCTCGGAGTTGCCGAGGCCGGTGCGGCCGATGCCATTGGCGCCGACGAAATGGCCCTGAACGTCGAAGACGAACTCCCGGCCTTCCAAACGGTCGGCCGCGATCTCCGGGTCCAGCGCCGCCGTCTGGTCCAGCTCGAAGAAGCCGCCGCTGCGCCCGGCCTCCGCATTGGCGGCGTTGAAGGCCAGCAGCGTGCTGGCGGCCCCGCAGGAGGAAACCATGAAGGAGCGGCGCGAGACGCCGCGGCGTCTCGCGTTCTCGCCCGCCCGCTCTACCGCCAGGCGGTTGGCGCGGCGGTTCACCGCGTCCAGGGGCACCGGCACGAACTCGCCGTTGGAGGTGGAGTCCAGCTTGATCGGCAGGCGCGTGCCGTCCGGATCGCCGAGGGGTGTCGGGACGGAGTCGCTCTTTCGCGGCATCGAGGCCTCCCTGGATCGCGGTTGAGCGCGGCAGCCGGCGCGCCCTTCCTCACATGGCGTCATCCGGCGGCGAAGTTAAGGCCGCAGGACTGTCCTATTCGCTCGGCAGCGAACCATCCTCGGCAAGCGCCCGCTCAAGATCGGCGATCTGGTGTTCGGCAAACACGCGGATGCCCTGCGCTTCCAGAAGCGCGGTGACGACACCCTTGCCGTCCACCCGGCGGCCGTCGAAGGCCCCGCCATAGATGAAGGTCGCACCGCAGGACGGACTGCCGTCGGTCAGCAGTGCGTAGCGGCAGCCGGCCGCCCGCGCCGCCGTCAGCGCCGCCTCGGCCCCGGCGCGAAAGGCCGCCGTCACGTCGCCGCCGGTGGAGTCCACAGTGCGCGCCCTGCCGGCCAGCACCGCGGCACCGCCGGCGCCCGCTTCGATCTCCGCCGGCGGGCGGGGCGTCGGCAGGCCGGCCATCACCTCCGGGCAGACCGGCACCAGCCGGCCCTCGGCCTGCCAGGCCTCCAACAGCGCGTCGTCCAGGCGCTTGCTGCCGCCGTCATAGCGCACCGGGCGGCCGAGCAGACAGGCGCTGACCAGGATCTTCTGCATCGCTCTGGCTTAGCCGCATTCGCCGCGGATTGCATCGCCAAAGCGCCGGAGGCCGGGCAGAGGCGCCACTGCAGAAAAATATTGAACATCGTTCATTCATCCCCATATGCCATAATTGAACACTGTTCATTTTATCGAACAGCAGGGGATGACCATGACGCTCTATGCCTTAAAGCCGCGGTTTCAGGCGCTTCTGCGGCCCCTGGCCAGGCGGCTGGCCCGCGCCGGCGTCACCGCCAACCAGGTCACCCTGGCCGCCGCGCTGGGGTCGCTGGTGACCGGTGTCCTGGTGGCTGGCATCGTTGCCGTCGCACCGGGGGCGCAGGAGATCTTTCTGCTGATCCCGCTGTGGCTGGCGCTGCGCATGGCCATGAACGCCCTCGACGGCATGCTGGCGCGCGACTTCGCTCAGCAGACGCCGCTGGGCGCCTATCTGAACGAATTGGCCGATGTGGTCTCCGACGCCGCCCTGATGCTGCCCTTCGCGCTGCTCGCACCCTTCGAGCCGATGGCCGTCGCAGCGGTCGTCTTCCTGGCGGTGCTCAGCGAGTTCGCCGGCGTGCTCGGGCCGCTGGTGGGGGCGGCACGCCGCTACGAAGGTCCGCTGGGCAAGAGCGATCGGGCGCTGGTCTTCGGCGGGCTCGGCCTCGCCGCCGCCCTGCTGCCGGCCTTACCGCTGTGGCTCGGCTGGCTGATGCCCGCCCTGGCGCTGCTGCTCTGCCTGACGGTGCTGCGCCGCGTGCGCGCCGGCCTTGCCGAACTGAACACGCAAGGCAGCGGGCGATGACCTCCACAGACCCTTCGCCCATCCGTCGAACCGAAAGGGAGTCCGGCATGACCGAGAGACAGGCCGAGAAGCGGACCTTCGCCACCGAAGACGGTGCCGAGCTGTGCTACCGCCACTGGCCGGCACAAGGGGAACGTCGTGGTGCGCTTGTGCTGTTGCACCGCGGCCACGAGCATTCCGGGCGCATGGCGCACTTGGCAGAAGAGTTCGACCTGCCGGCCTTTTCGGTCTTCGCCTGGGATGCGCGCGGCCACGGGGAGTCTCCGGGGCCGCGCGGTTACAGCCCCGGCGCCGCCACCTCCGTGCGCGATCTGCACAGCTTCATCGCTCATCTGACCGAGACCCACGGGATTGCGACCGAAGACATCGTGATCGTCGCTCAAAGCATCGGCGCGACCGTTGCTGCGGCCTGGGTGCATGACCACGCGCCGCCGATCCGCGCCATGGTCTTGGCCGCCCCGGCCTTTGAAGTGAAGCTCTACGTGCCCTTTGCGCTGACCGGCCTGCGCCTGGCGCACAAACTGCGGGGAGACTTCTTCGTCAACAGCTACGTGAAGGCGCGGCTGCTCACCCACGATCCAGCGCGCATCGCCGACTACGAGAACGACCCTCTGATCTCGCGCGCGATCTCGGTCGGCCAGCTTCTGGATCTGCACGACCTTGGCACCCGCGTGGTCGCGGACGCTGCCGCCATCACGGTGCCGACGCAGGTTCTGATCTCCGGCGCCGACTGGGTCGTGCGCGAAGCCCCGCAGCAGCGTTTCTTTGAGCGCCTGGGTGCGATGCGCAAGGAAGTTCATGTGCTGGACGGCTTCTTCCACGACACCCTGGGCGAGCAAGACAGACACATCGCCATCGGCAAGGCGCGGCGTTTCATCCTCGGCTGCTTCGACGTTCCGGCGGCAGAGCCCTGCCTGTTGGATGCCGACCGGCGCGGGGCCTTCAAGAAGGAAGCGGACCGCCTGGCCCGCCCGCTCCCTCTGCTCTCATTTCAGGGGCTCTACTGGCGTGCGGTCCAGCTGGCTCTCAGGGCCGGTGCCCGGCTGTCGGAGGGAGTCAGGATCGGGCGCGAGACCGGCTTCGATTCCGGCAGCATGCTGGACTACGTCTATCGCAACCGGCCGCAGGGCTGCGGGCCGCTCGGCAGGCTGATCGACCGCAAGTATCTCGATGCCATCGGCTGGAAAGGCATCCGCCAGCGCAAGAGCAACCTCAAGGCGCTGCTCTCCGCGGCGATGGAGCGCAGCCGCCAGGACGGCCTGCCGCTGCACGTTCTGGACATCGCCGCCGGTCACGGCCGCTACGTGCTGGAGGCCATCGAAGGCGCCGGCGCGCGCCCGGAAAGCGTTCTGCTGCGCGACTACAGCGACCGCAACGTCGCCGAGGGGACTGCGCTGATCGCGCAGAAAGGCCTGGCCGGAATCGCCGCCTTCGAGCAGGGCGATGCCTTCGACCGCGAAGAACTGGCGCGGGTCGCGCCGCGGCCCAGCGTCGCCGTGGTCTCCGGGCTCTACGAGCTGTTTCCCGAGAACCACCTGGTGCGCCGTTCGCTCGACGGCGTTGCGGCGGCCCTGCGCCCGGGCGGCTACCTCGTCTACACCAACCAGCCCTGGCACCCGCAGTTGGAGTTCATCGCCCGCGCGCTCACCAGCCACCGCCAGGGCCGCGCCTGGGTCATGCGCCGCCGCAGCCAGGCGGAGATGGACCAGCTTGTCGCCGCGGCGGGTTTCGAGAAGATCGCCCAGCGCATCGACCCCTGGGGCATCTTCACGGTCTCCCTGGCGCGCAAGACTCCATTGGGATCTCTGGCGCGCAAAGCGCCGGCGGCGGCCCTCGCGCGCCAGGCGTCCGCAGGCGCCTGACGGCGGAGATCGCCATGACGCGCTTTCTCAGACCGCTTTGCGCGCGCCTCTTTGCACGGGCGATCGTGATCTTCACCCATCTGGTAACGGGGGTGCAGGCCCGCTGGGACGGCTGCGCACCGCAGCCCACACAGCGCATCTACTTCGCCAACCATGCCAGCCACGGCGACTTCGTGCTGATCTGGACCGCGCTGCCGCCGGCGCTGCGCCGGAGCGCGCGCCCGGTTGCCGGCGCCGACTACTGGCAGGCCGGCGGCCTGCGCCGCTTCATCGCGCGCGATGTCTTCGAGGCCGTGCTGGTCGACCGCGAAGGCCGCGGCTGCGGCCCCGACCCCATCGAGCCCATGGCCCGCGCGCTTGGGCAGGGCCAGTCCCTGATCCTCTTTCCCGAGGGTACGCGCAACACCGGCGATGCGCCGTTGCTGCCCTTCAAGAGCGGCCTTTACCGCCTGGCGCGCCGCCACCCGAAGGTGGACCTGGTGCCGGTCTGGCTGGCCAACCTCAACCGGGTGCTGCCCAAGGGCGAAGTGCTGCCGGTGCCGCTGCTCTGCAGTGTCACCTTCGGCGCACCTCTGAAACTGCGGGCAGCGGAAAGCAAGGAGGCTTTCCTGACCCGGGCGCAGGCCGCCTTGCGCGCCCTCACGCCCGCCGCAACAGAGGGAGCGCCGTCATGACCGCAGACAGTCAGATCCTCTGGCTCTTCGGCGGCGTCGGTGGCCTGCTCGTCGTCGCCACGCTGATCGCCCGGCTGCTGCGCCTGCGCCAGACTGCCGGCGACGCGCCGCGCCAAAGTTCCCCCGGCGTCGAAAACCTGAACGCCCGCGTCGATGCCTGGTGGGCCATGGTGGCCCTGCTCGGCCTTGCCTTCCTCTTCGGCGGCAGCGGGGTTATCGTGCTCTTCGCACTGATTTCGCTCGCCGCCCTCAGAGAGTTTCTCACCCTCACTCACACCAGACGCGGTGACCACTGGGCGCTGCTGGCGGCCTTCTTCCTGGCGCTGCCGGCACAATACGGTCTGATCGCGATCGGCTGGTACGGCCTCTATGCGATCTTCATTCCGGTCTACGCCTTCCTGCTGGTACCGGTCATCGCCGTGCTGCGCGGCGACACCCAGCGCTTCCTGGAGCGCATCAGCGAGACCCAGTGGGGCCTGATGCTCTGCGTCTATTGCCTGTCCTACGTCCCCGCTCTGACGACCCTGGAGATAGCCGGCTTCGAAGGGCGCCAGTTGCTGCTGGTCGCCTTTCTCGTGCTGGTCGTGCAGATGAGCGACGTGCTGCAGTACGTCTGGGGCAAGCTGATCGGCCGGCACCGGATCGCGCCGGCGGTTTCTCCCGGCAAGACCGTGGAGGGCATGGCCGGCGGCATCGCGAGCGCAACCCTGCTCGGCGCGGCTCTGTGGTGGATCACCCCCTTCCAACCCTGGGAAGCGGCGGCGCTCGCCTTCGCCGCCACGGCCATGGGCTTCGTCGGCGGCCTGGTGATGTCGGCCATCAAGCGCGACCGCGGCGTGAAGGACTGGGGCTGGATGATCGAGGGCCACGGCGGCGTGCTCGACCGGCTCGACTCCCTGGTCTTCGCCGCGCCGATCTTCTTTCACCTCGTGCGCTACTTCTGGTCCGGGTGACCGCCCGCCTGCGGCAAAGGCGTTTCCTCCCAGGGGAGCACCTTGAGTTTGGGCCAGACCTGCTGCCAGCGGGCGACCTTGGCCTCGTAGACCGCTTTGGTGATCTGACGCTTGTTCGGACGCACGATCAGTAACATCAGGTCGTCCAGACCGAAGGGGGCAGCGACCTCGTAGCCGCTTTGCCCGGGCCGTAGTCCAGCCGCGGTGGCCGTCGTCGGAAAACTCGCAATCGCAGCCTCACTCGAAGGATAGGGTTCGATTGGATAGCCGAACTTTGCCGCGTACCACAGATGCACGCGGGCCTCGTTCTTCACGTCGAAGCGCAGAGGAAGATCACGGAAAAGCGCCCCGATCCGCTCTGCATGCTGCGCCTCGGCCGCTTCGGAGAGATCGGATGCGTCGTGGTAGACCAGATCTATGTCCGCAATGCCGGTTTCCGGCGGAAAGCCATGCGCCCGATTCCAGACCGTCTGCGCAAGAGCGCCGGCGGCCAGCCAGGCATCGGGCAGCTTAACGCGGACCCAGCGGGCAAGCACCGGCGCGAGAAGCGGGCTTTGCGAAATGACTTCGACAAACCGGGCCCTGTGCGGATCGCTGCACATTCAGCAAACAACGTCATCGGGAGGCTGCTCCCGCCCGCGGTCTTGCCGGCTGTACGACGTGGGAACAAGCGATGCCGGGTCCCGCCAGCGCCAGGGCTCGATGGAGCGATAGGCCGCACGGAAGTGCCGGAGGTTTTCGGCCGACACACAGAGCAGCGGGCGGCCGGCAAGAAGGCCGGTTTGCGACAGCGGCGCAGACCACCGAAAGCGGCGGTCGCCCCAGAACAGGGTACAGAACCCGCTGCCGTCGCGATGCACCAGGATCACTTCGACCAGAGTTTCGCCAAACAGAAAGGCACGCTTGTGGCGAAACCGTTTGCCGGCCACTTCCTGAAGATCGCCCGTGGCCGCAAGCATCGCATCGACACGGCGAAACGACTCCGCAGGCAGCAGCAGATCGATGTCGCCATGAGCGCGCGGCGGCGACAGGCCGAGAGCCTCTTCGGCCCAGCCGCCGAACAGCAATGCGGGAGCGTCCGCCGCCGCCAGGCGGTTGAGGACGTTGGTCACGGTCGCTTCGGTAAGCGGCTCAGGTTTTGGCCCCATCATCGCCCCGCAGTGTGGCCGTAAGCACGGCCTGGCGAAAGAGAGCGCGTGCCCGGCAAAGCCGGGCACGCGCCAAAGGGGAGCTTCGGAAATGGGTTCGGGATCAGCCGGCTGCGGCGACGCAATAGCTTTCCGCGGAGTTATCCTTCTTGCCGGCCTTGCCGCCTTCGTCGATCTGCATGTAAGGATCGATCTGGATGACGAAGCGGGCCATCCCGTTTTTCCAGGCAGTATTAGGAATGGGGAAGCCGGCCAGATCCGCAGTCGGCCCGACAGGGAACGGGCCGAAGTCCTTCTCGACCGTCTTGGCGTAGGCCGGGGCATCGGTGAAGGTGACCCGGACCTTGAACATGCCGGCCGGCGCGGTGCCTTTGTTGACGACATGGACGGTGACGTACTTAGCGGCCCCGCCCCCCTGACTGCTGCCGCAGAAGCCGGAGTTCGGCGCCCCCGGCAGCGGTCCGTAAGGGTTCGGCAGCTTGAGTCGGAGGTTGGGGTAGTCGCCCTGATGCTGCTGGGCGCCGCCGCCTTGTTGGAGGCCGGGCCGCCGGTTGTCACCCTGCGTGGAGCTGAGGCGCGGAGATCCGGCGTCGATCTTTACCCGATCGAATGTCGTCTTCGCGCCGCCGGCAGCCGGGGCCGCATCGGAATAGGCCAGCAGGCCCATCGTGGCCACCGCCAAGCCCAGCATGCTTAGTTTGCTGAACGTCATTGTCTTTTCCTCTGTTTTGCAGATCTGCTCCGCAGGGCGGTGAACCACGGAGCCGCGTTGTCCCCAATCATTGAGCGAACGCACTTAAGGAAAGGTTCAAAGATCGAACCCAAACCCGCTCCGGTGTCAGCCGGCCGGGGCGACGCAGTAGCTGCTGACGACGTTGTTCCTCTCGCCGCGGGCGCCGCCTTCTTCGACTTCATCCTTGGAGTCGAGCTGGATCTGGAAAGGCGCTACACCGCTGCTCCAGGCATCCGCAGGGATCGGAAAGCCGGTCGACCAGGTTGCGGGACCGGCAGCCATGGGGCCGTAGGAGGTCTCAAAGGTCTTGCCGGAAACGGTGAAAACCACCTTCACCCGGAAGACCCCAGCCTCGGCGCTGCCGTCGTTACGCACCTTGACGAACACCGCCTTGGCGGCACCCCCGCCATTGTTGGGGCCGCAGTGCCCCGATGACGGCGCGCCCTTGGGAACACCATTCGGGTAGGGCTGGAGATGAACCAGATCGGGAAGGCGGATGCCGCCTTTGCCGGCGGGCTTGCCCGCGGTGGAGCCGATGGCGCCGACATTGGCGGTCGACTTGGTGCGCTCGAATTTCGTCTTCGCGCCGGCTGCCGGAGCCGCATCGGAATAGGCCAGCAGGCCCACCGTTGCCACCGCCAGGCCCAGCATGCTTAACGTGCTGATTTTCATTGTCTTTTCCTCTGTCTTAAGGATCTGCTCCGCAGGGCGGTGGACCACGGAGCCGCGTGTTCTTGAGCATTAGACGAACGCACTTAAGGAAAGGTTCAAAGAACGCCATCCGATCATCTACCGGCAAACGGGCCGCGGCGGCGCAGGCAGGGGCTGCCGCGCAACCTTGTGCCGTGCGGCTTCGCCCCGCCTCGGCTATTGCTGAGAGCAATCCGCAATCGAGGAGACATCAGGTGATCCGACACATCGTTCTGGTCCGTTTCAGAAGTGACGTCGCGCCGGAGGAGAAGGCCTCCGTCTTCCGCGACCTGGAGGCATTGCGGAACCATCTCGAGGGCATCCTGGACTTTCAGTCAGGCCCCAACGTCAGCCCCGAAACGGCGCTGGTCCGCGGTTTCAACGATGGCTTCTGGGTGGACTTCCGCGACGCCGCCGCCCGGGATGCCTACCTGGAGGACGACAGGCACAAGGACGTCGGGGGCAGGCTTGTCGCCCTTGCAGAGGATGGTCTGGACGGTATCGCCGTCGCCGACTTCGCGGTTCCGGACTAAAGCCGGTCGAGCAACGCGTGGTAGGCCATGCCGGCCACCAGGGTCGGCCAGCGCAGGAAGGGGCCGCCGGGAAAGGGCGGGGTCGGCACCTCGGAGAGGAAGTCGAGACGCTCCGGCGCGCCGCCGATGGCCTCGGCAATCACCTTGCCGGCCAGGGTGGTCAGGGCCACGCCCTGCCCGGAGAAGCCTTGCGCGTAGTAGAGATCGCCGTCAAGGCGGCCGTAGGCCGGCAGGCGGGTGCGGGTGATGGCCAGGGTGCCACCCCAGGCATAGTCGATCTTCACGTCGGCGAGCTGGGGGAAGACCCGCAGCATGCAGCGCCGCACCAGACCCGCGATATCCTTGGGGAAGGTAGCGCGGTAGGACTCGCCGCCGCCGAACAGCAACCGCCCGTCGGCGGACAGGCGGTAGTAGTCGAGAACGTGTTTTGAATCCGCGACCGCCGCATCGTTGCGGATGATGGATCTTGCGCGCTCCTCACCCAGGGGCTCGGTGGCGATGATGAAGTTGTTGATCGGCATGATGCTGCCGGCAATGCGCGGCTCCAGCCTGCCGAGATAGCCGTTGCAGGCCAGCACCAGCGTGTCGGCCCTTACGTCCCCGCCCGCGGTGCGCACCAGGTGACGCCCGCCTTCGCGGGTCAGCGCGGTGGCCGCTGTGCGCTCATGGATCTTGACGCCCGCCTCCCGCGCCGCGCGGGCCAGGCCGAGCAGGTAGTTCAGGGGGTGCAGGTGGCCGGCGTCGATGTCGATGCAGCCGCCGTGGTAGATGTCGGTCCCCAGCATCTCCCGCATCTCCTCGCGGGAGACGGGGCGGATATGCGCATAGCCGTAGTCTTCGCGCAGTCCTTCGGCGTAGTCGAGGATCTCCTGCAGGTGGCCGGCCTTGAAGGCGGCGGCGATCAGTCCGGGCTTGAGATCGCAGTCGATGGCATGCCGGGCGATGCGCCCGCGCACCAGCGCCTTGGCCTCCTCCGCCATGTCCCAGAGGGCGCGGGCACGCGTCGCCCCCATGAGGCCGGTCATGACCGCCGGTTCGACCCGCTGGCCGCTGCAGAACTGGCCGCCGTTGCGCCCGGAGGCGCCCCAGCCGATGCGTACGCGTTCCAGCAGCACGGTGTCCACGCCGCGCTCGGCCAGATGCAGGGCGGTGGCGACCCCGGTGTAGCCGCCGCCGATGACGCAGACATCGCAATCCAGCGTGCCGTTCAGCGGCACGGGGGGGACGAGGCCCTTGGCGGTGTCGACGTAGTAAGACCGGGGATGATCGGCGGGCACGAAGTTGTGGGGCGTCATCGGTTCTCTTTGCCGCCGGGGGGCTTGGCGAACCAGAGCGCGAGGTTGTTGGCCGGCATCTCGAAGACTTCCGGCGGTTCGAGGCCGGCGCCCATGGCCATGGCGCTGACCGCGCCGAGATCGCGCACGCCCCAGGAGGGGTCCTGCGCACGCAGGCTGCGGTCAAAGGCCTCGTTCGACGGCGCAGTGTGCAGCCCGTCACGCTTGAAGGGGCCGTAGAGGAAAAGACCGCCGCCTGCCGCGCCAGCCCCCGCACCCGACCCCACATTGGACCCCGCGTTGGCCCCAAGGTGCCGGCCGGCGCCGGCAAAGAGCCCCTCCGCCGCCGCCCAGGGCGCGATGTGAATCATGTTGATGCAGACCATCACCGCGGGCGGCGCGGCCAGCCCATCCAGCGGCCAAAGCGGCGCCGTGACGTCGATGTCGAGGGGTGCGCGCAGGTTTGCGCAAGACGCCGCCAGCCGGTGGGCCTCGATACTGCGGCGCAGTTGCGGGTCCGGATCGCTCGGCTGCCAGACCACGCCCGGGAAACGGGACGCGAAGTAGGCGGCGTGCTCGCCAGTGCCGCTGGCCAGCTCCAGAACCGTGGCGTTCCGGGGCAAAAGGTCGCGCAGGACCGCCGCAATGGGGTCGCGGTTGCGGGCCGTTGCCGGGGCGTGGCGGCGGGCCTCCGGACCCGGCTTTGAGTCCGGCCCGGACGGCGCGGGCGCACCCTCTGCATGATCGTCTGGATGTCGGTCCAAGTGCTTTTCGCCCATGGCTTGCGGAGCTTCGTCGAGGTCAACCTATGCCAGGGCCGGAACAGCCGGGCAAGCGCCAAAGACCGCACGAGACCTGGGGTTGCGCCGTCCATCCGGGGGTGATAGGCAAAGCCGTGCTCGACAGAATCAAAGCTTTTTTCAATGACCAACTGAACGCCGGCGAAGAGGCGGCGGGCAACCACGGCAAGGATGAACTGCAGTTGGCTGCCGTCGCGCTTCTCGTCGAAGCTGCGCAGATGGACGACGACTTTGGCACCGCCGAGCGCAGCAAGATCATCGAGCTGGTGCAGCGGCGTTTCGGCGTGAGCGAAAGCGAGAGCCGGGAGCTGCTGGACGCAGCGAGCGAGAAGGTCGACCAGTCGATCCAGATCTTCGGCTTCACCCGGGTGATCGACGACGCCTTTTCCGAAGCCGAGCGGATCGAGCTGATGGAGATGCTCTGGGAAGTGGCCTATGCCGACGGCAAACTGCACGACTACGAGGCGAACCTGATGCGGCGCCTGACGGGTTTGCTGAATGTCACCGACCGCGACAGCGGCGAGGCCCGCAAGCGCGCGCTGGAACGCCTGGGCACCGGCCTAGGCACCGGCCTGGGCCGGGAGTCGTAAAGCCGGGATCCCTGACGACAACAGATCGCCTGCCGCTGCCGCAGCGGCCGATGGGCGGTAAAGACCAAAAGACAAAGGGCCCCAAGGCGGCCGCACGAGGAGAGTTGAACGATGACCTACGTCGTTACCGAAGCCTGCATCAAGTGCAAGTACATGGACTGCGTCGAGGTCTGCCCCGTCGACTGTTTCTACGAGGGCGAAAACATGCTGGTCATCCACCCGGACGAGTGCATCGACTGCGGCGTCTGCGAGCCCGAATGCCCGCCGGAGGCCATCGTTCCCGATACCGACCCGCAGGCCGAGACCTGGCTGGAACTGAACCGCGAGTACAGCGACAACAAGTGGCCCAACATCACCCGCAAGGGCGAGGCCCCGACCGACGCCGACGAGTTCCGCGGCCAGAACGGCAAGTACGAGAAGTTCTTCTCCGCCAACCCCGGCAATACGGACGGCTAGGGCCGCGAAGCCCTGCAGTCGGACCCATCAGGGGCGGGAATCTTTCTAAGAATTATCTCCTGTCCCGGGCCCGGCAGCGGACGGCCGGCCTGTTAACGCTGTTGGCCCAGGCAGGCTCTCAGTCCTAGGCAAACCGGGCCTTTCGCACCTGCGGTAGTTGTTTTTTGCCGCGATATGTGATAATTAGATGACATGATGTGCAGTTAACGAGGGACGCGCCACCGCGGTAAACAGGGGGCGTGGCCGTTGTGTTTGTGCTTGGTTCCTGGAAGTCACCGGGACCGCGATATGAACACGGTGTTTATTTGGCGACCTGGCATCGCTTTACGCGACGGTCCCAGATTAGGCGTTCCTTTGTTCCGGTTGCGAAAAAGCCCGTGCCAGGGCTGTTTGGGGAGCCGCTGCCGGACCGGATGCCGATTGGAGAGAGCGGAGCATGGCAAAAAGCGAATACGATGAAGGCGATTACGTTGTCTATCCGACCCATGGCGTGGGTCGGGTCATGGGCATCGAGACCCAGGAAGTGGCAGGCATTACCCTGGATCTGATCGTCATCAAGTTTGAGAAGGACCGTATGACCTTGCGGGTCCCGGTGGAGAAGGCCGCGAATTCCGGCCTGCGCAAGCTCTCCAGCCGCAAGATGATGGACACCGCATTGACGACCCTGAAGGGGCGCAGCCGGGCCAAGCGGACCATGTGGAGCCGCCGCGCCCAGGAGTACGAGGCCAAGATCAATTCCGGCGATCCGGTCTCGATCGCCGAGGTGGTCCGCGACCTGCACCGCAGCGCCGACCAGCCCGATCAGTCTTACAGTGAACGTCAGATGTACCAGGCGGCCCTCGATCGCCTGGCCCGCGAGCTGGCGGCCGTCGAGAAGATCGACGAGACCGCGGCGGCCAACAAGCTGGAAAAGCTGCTGGCGGCCTGACCGGCTTTTCGATGCCGCGGGTGCCGAACCTGCAAGCCTGCAGAACCCGGCGCCCGCGGGTCGCAGCCCTTCCAAAGGCCCTGCACCCAAGGGGCCCCGCAGCTTGAGAGTGGGCAATCTTTAAGAGTGGAAGGCCGGAACCATGGAGAATCGGCATAAGTTCGCGATTCTCCGGGGGTGCCGGCGCATCTGGGCCGTGGGGTCGATCCACGCCGATGCAGCGCGGCTGGACGGCCTTCACCACGCGCTGACGCGCCGCTTGGCCTTCGGCGACCGCCTGATCTATCTCGGCAACCTCATCGGCCGCGGCGGCGACACGCTGGCCACGCTGGACTCGCTGCTGCGGTTCCGCAGTCTCTTCATGGCCCGCCCCGACGCCTTTGCCTGCGATGTCGTCTTTCTGCGCGGCAGCCAGGAGGAGATGTGGCAGAAGCTGCTGCAGTTGCAGTTCGCCACCGACCCCAAGGGCGTGCTGCAGTGGATGCTCGACCAGGGTGTGGCCGCATCGCTGGAAGCCTATGGCATCGATCCGCGCGAGGGTCTGCGCGAGGCAGCCGCGGGGCCGCGCCAGCTGACGCGCTGGACGTCCTCCCTGCGGCAGACGATCAAGAACCACCCCGGCCACTACGAGCTGCTGGGAATCCTCCGCCGCGCCGCCTACACAGCGCGAAGCACTCCCGAAACGGCTCATGCGCCCAATGGACTGCTCTTCGTCAACGCAGGCCTCGACCCCAGCCGGCCGCTGGAAGCGCAGAAGGACAGCTTCTGGTGGGGCGGAGCGGCCTTCGGCGACCTGCCCCAGCCCTATGGCGGCTTCGCCCGGGTCGTGCGCGGCGCAAGCCCTGACCGCCCCGGTCTCGCCCTCGGCCGCCACACCGCCACGGTCGATGCCGGCTGCGGCCACGGCGGCGCCCTGCTGGCGGTCTGTTTCGGGCTCGACGGCAGCGTGGCAGACCAGGTCGAAGCCTAAGGTATTCGCCGGCTCACAGCCGATATTAGAATTTCTCAAATTTCCGGTGATCCGCCCCCAGACGCTGCCCGTAAGTAAAAGCAGGGACTGGTGCTACCAAAGCGAAAGGGCGGTCAATGCCTCTTTACGAAGACTCCGCTTCGCAGCGCGCGCAGGCACGTTTCATCCGGCAGTCGATGTCCGAACGGCTTCTTTCGCGCGAGGAGGAATACAAACTCGCCCGGTCCTGGCGCGAAGACGGCGATGAAGCCTCTCTCCAGGAATTGATCCGCTCCTACACCCGTCTGGTCGTTTCCTTGGCCGCAAAGTTCCGCAACTACGGTCTTCCGATGAGCGATCTCATCCAGGAAGGCACTCTGGGCCTGCTGCAGGCCGCAAGCCGCTTCGAGCCGGAGCGCAACGTGCGCTTTTCCACCTACGCATCCTGGTGGATCCGCTCGGCCATGCAGGATTTCATCCTGCGCAATTGGTCGATTGTGCGCACCGGCACCACGGCAGCGCAGAAGACGCTGTTCTTCAACTTCCGCCGCCTGCGCGCGCGCATCGAAGACGCCTCGGGCCGCCCTTTCGATGAGGACGGCCGGCGCCTGGTGGCCGAACAGCTTTCGGTGCCGCTGCACGACGTCAATCACATGGAAAGCCGGCTCTCCGCCTCCGACCAGTCGCTCAACGCGCGAACCGGTGAGGACAGCGGCGACGAGTGGCAGGACCACCTGACCGACGAGCGGGAAAGCCCGGAGGATCTGGTGATCTCCTTCCACGACAGCGTGACCCGCAACGAGTGGATCGAACAGGCTGTCTTGGAACTGAGCCAGCGCGAGCAGACCATCATCCGGGCGCGCCGCTTGAGTGACGATTCCGCAACGCTTGAGGAGCTCGGCCGCGACCTCGGTGTCAGCAAGGAACGGGTTCGTCAGCTTGAACAGCGCGCGCTGCAGAAAATGAAGTCGCTGCTGATGGACCGCTTCCGCCGCCCGACCGATCTGCTCTGCGAGGCATAAGAGGCGCGGGTGGGCCTGCGCCGGCCGTTCACGACCGCCGGCTTAGCCCAGAAGCTTGAAGACCTTGATCTGGCCGCTGCGCCCGCGCATCTCGTGCAGGCCCAGATCCTCAACCGAAAAGCTTTCGTCGAGACCGCTCCGCGTGGCCTGTGATACCAGGATGATGGTAGGGCCGACTTCGTGCGCGCTGCCATCCACCTGCTTGCCGAAAGCCTCCAGCCGGTTGGCCAGGTTTACGGTGTCGCCGATCAGGGTGTAGTTGACCCGTCCCGGGGCCCCGATGTTGCCGACGACCGCCGCGCCGGAGTGGATGCCGATGCGCAGATGAACTTCCGGAAGGCCTTGGGCGGCGCGCTGCTTGTTGTCCGCCTTGAGCGCGGCGGCAATGTTCAGCGCCGCCCGGCAGGCCCGCGCAGCGTGGTCGGGCTGCTCGTCCGGCGCGCCCCAGAAGGCCATCACCGAATCGCCGATGTATTTGTCGACGGTCCCGCCGGTCGCCTCCACCTCCGCCGCCAGCAGCGCGAAGTGGTGGTTGAGGAAGTCGGCGAGTTGATGC
This sequence comes from Pelagibius sp., assembly GCF_028281305.1. Lineage (GTDB taxonomy): Bacteria > Pseudomonadota > Alphaproteobacteria > Kiloniellales > Kiloniellaceae > Pelagibius. The sequence continues at coordinate 26,146 of NZ_JANQKD010000073.1, forward strand.
GCGGTCATGTTCTGGCTGGCGCCGGTGAAACCGACAATGTCCGTGAAGATCACGCTGACCTGCCGCTCCTCGGAGCGGATCGCGTCCTCACCCAGGCGGATCAGACGCAATACGAGGGCGCGCGGGACATAGGTCTCGAACCAGCGCAGGCCATTGAGCATGGAGTTGAAGGCGCCTGAGGCGCTGTCGAGTTCGCGAAAGGCGCTGCCCTTGGCCGGCGGCACACGGCGAAAATCGAAGCTGCTGATGGCCCGGGCGGCCTCTGCCAGATCGCGCACCGGGCGGGCGATGCCACGGCTCAGCACCACGGCGGTCAACAGCGCCAGGGCCAGAACGCCGAGACCGACCCAGCCGGCGAGCACCAGCCGATCGAATTCCGTCTGGTCGATCTCGTCGTCACTGGCGTGGACGCCCATGTAAAGCTGCTCCGGCCCGTAGCCGCCGACTACGCGGTAGAGAAAGAAGACCTCCTCGCCGTCGCGGATGACCATATGGCCCAGCAGCGAACTCCTCGAATCCTCCAGCAAATCGATGCGCTGTTTGCCCTCGGACCAGATGTCGGCGAGCTGGCCGTCCCCCACCTCGTCGAGGCCCGGCAAGGGCTTGTCGGGGCCAAGGCCGGAGAGACTGTCGACGAGAGACCCATGGGCGAGCACGCGATCGCGGCCGTAGAGGACGAAGGCGTGCAGACCGCTCTGGATCTCGAAGTCCTGAACGGAGTCCGAGAGCACCTGCACGGAGACCACGGAGGAAACGACGCCGAGATAGCGCCCCTC
>NZ_JANQKD010000108.1 GCF_028281305.1 Pelagibius sp.
GGCTGCGTTGGGCCGCCGTTCCAGGGCGGAGCCGACGACGGTAAAGAGCGCCTGCTCATACTGGACGTCCGGATCGTCGAAGCGGATCACCGCGAGGGGCTGGCGCTGGCCGACCTGGCTGGCCGCGCCGCCGGCCGGGGCCGGGGCCGGCACGCCGTAGGAGCGGTTGGCCAGGCTGCCGCCGATGTACTCGCCGTTGTCGATGGCCACCTGCATGGCGGTCAGGTTCAGCCGTTCGTTGGCGAAGTAGTTCTGGGTGCGGGCGATGTCGTCGGTCAGCTCGTTGAGCAGACGGTCGATGATGACGACGGTCTTGTTGACTTCGTCTTCCAGGACGGCGAGCTGGCGGTGGTCCTCTTCCACGGCGCCGCGCAGCTCAAAGGTCGTGCTGGTCGACTCCAGCAGGAAGGCCGCCAGGGAGGCGGTGCCGGAGACCTGGCTGGCCAGGGTGTTCAGGGCGGCGATGGAGGCGCCGACCTGCTGCAGCTCCGACTGCGCCTGGTTCCACTGGGCCACCAGTTCCGGGTTGCCGGGGGTGGTGCCGACCTGCAGGCGCGCGTTCATCGCTGCCTTCAGGGAGTGGTAGTTGCCGGCGAACTGGCGGGCCGAGACCCGCAGGGTCTGAAGCTGGCCGTTTTCGGAGGAGAGATCCCCCTGCAGGCGCAGCAGATCGCCACGCAGGCTCTCGATTTTCTTGCCCACGACGGTGCCGGTCGGGCGCATGTTGCTGACCGTCGGCGGGCGGAAATCGGTGGTCCCCAGGATCTGCGGCGGCGGCGGAGAGTCGGCGGCAGGGACGGCAGCGGGTTCGGCCGGAGCGGCCTCCGGCACAGCCGCGGTCTCGACGACAGGCTCGGGCGCGGGCGCCTGGGCGCTGTCGCTCGCCGCGGTGCGGTCGTTCTGCGGCGCGGCGCAGGCGGCGGCCAGCATCAGCACGCCGGCGACGACAGCGGTCCGACGAAAGGGCAGGGATCGTCTTTTCGACATGGATATATCCGTACAGATTTACGGGACAGCCAAACCAAGTAAGTCCTTACAGATTAACCATGTAAGTCTTTACAGAGTATTGCTATCCCAGCCCCCCGGGGAAGTTCGCGAGATAGTAGAGGATGGATTCTGGGGGTACAAGAGCGATTTCCCGCGCCTAAGCTGTGGAAGAGCGCTGATTTCCCGCGAGAATCCTTGGCTTTTGCACTGCGGTGAAGCGCTTGCAAGGAACCGGGGCTTCGAGTAATGTCCGGCCTCTTCGCGGTCCGCTTAGCAGCGCCGCGCTGCCGTTTTTGGCCCTCAAGCGCCCGTAGCTCAACTGGATAGAGCGTCTGACTACGGATCAGGAGGTTGGGAGTTCGAATCTTCCCGGGCGCGCCATTACTTCCAAGATGATCGTCCTGTCATCCAAGCAGAGGTTCGAACTTTGTTCGAACGGACCCGCCATAATATCCTGAGAAACTCGTAGTCTCCTGAGAAACAAGGTGAAAACGGGCTGGAACGGCGTTCGGCGCCGGTTCTTCTCGATTCGTTCTGCAGACCGCAGCGGAACTGGCGCGGGCGGGCCGAGCCGGGCGATCGATCGGGCCGCCCGGAACTTCGAAATGCGCGATCGTCGGCGGCGTCCCGGTCAGCATGAAATGGCTCGCTGGCGCGCAAGTCCTTCCATGGTGTCCGGAGCCGGGACGGCCCTCACACCGCGACCAGCGGAAAGGTGACGCCCAGGGCCCAGGCAAGGATCACGCCGAGAGCCAGGCCGGGGGCCATCGCCGTACCGCTGCGCTGTCCGACCCAGCGGCCCATCAGACCGAAAATCACGAAGAACAGCACGAAGACGGGCAGAACGATGATCAGGAAGAACAGGCGCTCGAAGTCGAGTGCTACGGCAATGCTGAGCGAGGCGAGGAAGGCCAATCGTGCGGCGCCGCGCCGCCACAGCGGGGCGCGGCCGGCCTCGGTGAGCACGCTGTCTGCCAGCATGAAGGGCACGGCCCCCAGCATCAGAACGAGGATGACGGGAATCCGCTCCGCATGCGGCAGGAAGCTTGCCGCATAGCGGTCCAGGGCTAGGGCGAAAACGCCGAGCCCGAAGGCGACAAGGGCCGCACTCGGAACCAGCGCCAGGCGTCCGAAGCGGACGCCGCGCCAGCCGAGGAGGGCAAGCGCCATGAGGCCGTAGAGCAGGAGGTGGAGCACAAGATAGTCCGCCACCAGGACTGGAAGCACACGCAGGTCCAGGGGATAGAGCAGCAGCGGCGTCAACACCGCCGGCAGCACCGTTGCCAGGGTGAACGTGCTTGCGATCGGCCGGTCCGGCGCACGCCGGCCCTCCGGCAACAGGGTGGACAGCGGCCAGGCGAGCGCGACGATGCAGCCCAGAAGCAAGGCGATCCAGCCCCCGGTTGCCGTGACCGGGCCGCTGCTTTCGCGCCCGAAGGCACCGTCGATCCAGGCGCGCGCTTCGCGCAGTGACGTCGCGCTATAAAGGACGCCGACGTGCTCGACCGCCGGTGACACAACGGCGCGCCGCAGGATCCCGCTCCTCGGATCGCTGACGGTCTGCCCTTCCGAAGCGCCCGGATCGATGAGGCGGAGCGCCGCGAGCGCGACGCGGCGCAGCCCTGGCTCCCAGGCGCCGGTAATCACCAACAGCCGTTGCGGTGCCTCAGCAGTCACCGCCTCTGAGTACATCGAAACGGCGACCACGGCGCGTACCCGCGAGTCGGCAATGGCCTGGCGGACGATGATATCGGTGGCCATGGAGTGGCCGAGCAGCGCGACGGGCTCTGAGGCGCATCCCAGCCGTTGCTGAGCAGCATCGATCACGGCCGCCGTTTCGGCGACGAGCAGCCGCGTTGTTCCGTCGACCTGCGTGATGTCTCCAGACATCGGCGCCGGATTGCGGCCGTGGCCCTGAAAGTCGAAGCTGATGGCGGTGTAGCCGGCCCGTGCCAGGGTCAGGGCGAACGCCTCCATGAGCTGGCGGGAGCCGGCGAAACCATGGGCGATGACCACGATGGGCCCGTTGCTGTCCGGCTGCCGGTAGATCGTGGCTGGGGTTTGTCCGGCGTCCAGCGGGACGATGGAGAGGCCTTTGCGGGCGCTTTCGAGCTGCCAGAGGGAGAGCAGGGCCAGCGCGGCTGTGGCAACGCCGACGATGCGTTGGATCAGAGTCACCCTACCCCCCTCTCGCCTGTCCGCGTTGAAGCCGGCACCACGGACCCCGCCCGACTCCCACAGGGCTGCGCCCCGCCCGACTCCCACAGGGCTGCGCCCCGCCAGACCCCCACAAGGCTGCGAACGCAACGCCTGCGGACTGTCCAGATAGCCTGTCGCTTTCAATTGTCCAATCGATGTAACATGACTGGAGCAACCAGTTACAGAGGGAGGCTCATTGGCGCGATGTCCCGATGGGAAGCTGACAGACCCTTGAACTCCACGGAAAACGCGGTCTGACGATGGCCGAGCCTTATCCCTTTTCCGCCATCGTCGAGCAGGAAGAGATGAAGCTGGCCCTGCTGATTGCCGTCATCGATCCTTCGATCGGCGGAGTTCTGGTTTTCGGCCATCGCGGCACCGGCAAGTCGACGGCGGTGCGGGCGCTGGCCGCCCTTCTGCCGAAGATGCAGGTGGTCGCAGGCTGCCGCTATCACTGCGATCCGCAGGCGGACCCGCGGGCCTGCGCCGACGATTGCAGCCTGCGCCGCGGCCGAAAGCCTGCGGAACTGAAAAGCAAAGCGGTGCCGGTTCCGGTGGTCGACCTGCCGCTCGGCGCGACCGAGGACCGGGTGGTCGGCGCGCTTGATCTGGAGCGCGCCCTCACCGCCGGCGTCAAGGCCTTCGAACCCGGGCTCCTGGCGCTGGCGCACCGCGGTTTTCTCTACATCGACGAGGTCAACCTCCTGGAGGACCACCTGATCGACCTGCTGCTCGACGTCGCCGCTTCGGGGGAGAACGTGGTCGAGCGCGAAGGTCTCAGCGTCCGCCATGCCGCGCGCTTCGTCCTTATCGGCAGCGGCAATCCGGAGGAGGGCGAACTGCGCCCGCAGTTGCTCGACCGCTTCGGCCTGTCCGTCGATGTCACCACGCCGGAAGACCTGGCCAGCCGTGTCGAGGTGGTGCGCCGCCGCGACGACTTCGAGCGGCACGCCGCCGCGTTTCTCGCCAAGTGGAAGCGCAAGGACGGGCAGCTCCGCCGCAAGCTGACCGCGGCGCGGCAGCGGCTCGACGACATTCAGGTGCCCGACGGCGCGCTGGAACGGGTGGCCGAGCTTTGCATGAAACTCGGTACCGACGGACTGCGCGGCGAGCTGACGATGATCCGCGCCGCGCGCGCGCTGGCCGCGCTGGAGGGGGCGAAGTCCCTCAACGACGACCACCTGCGGCGGGTCGCGCCCGCGGCTTTGCGCCATCGGCTGCGGCGCGACCCCTTGGACGAGGCCGGTTCCGGCGTGCGTGTCGAGCGCGCGCTGCAGGAGGTCTTCGGGACATGACCGGCCAAGCGCCCGCGCGTCAGGGCGCATCGGGGAGCTCTCCGGGACCTTCCCCCTGGGCCGACGCGGTCCTTGCGGCCGCCGCCCTGGCGGTGGATCCGGCCGGCCTCGGCGGCGTGGTGCTGCGCTCGCCACCCTCGCCGCTGCGTGACAATTGGCTGGACCTGCTGCGCCAGGGACAACCGCCGGACGCGCCCTGGCGCCGTGTGCCCCTGCATGTCACCGACGGGCGCCTGTTCGGCGGGCTCGACCTCGCCGCGACGCTGCGGGCCGGCAAGCCCCTGGCGGAACGCGGGCTGTTGGCGGAGTGTGATGGCGGCATGCTGATCCTGGCCTCTGCCGAACGGCTTTCAGCGGCGACGGCGGCACGCCTGACGGCGACCGTCGACCGCGGCATGGTCGCCGTGGAGCGCGACGGGACGACGGCCCGTCACAGTGCCCGTTTCGGCATCGTCGCCCTCGACGAGAGCCTCGACGACTCAGAGGCTGTACCGCCGGCGCTGGCGGACAGGCTGGCGTTGCACATCGATCTGAACGGCCTGCGCCGTGGCGAAAGCCCTGAAACTGTCTTTACGCCAGAGGAAATTGCGCAGGCCCGCAAGCGACTCCGGACCGTGACGGCCGCCGAAAGCGATGTCGAGTTGCTCTGTGGCGTCGCGCTCGCGCTCGGAACGGGGTCCCTGCGGGCCGAAGCCCTTGCGCTGAGGTTCGCCCGCGTTCATGCGGCGCTTCATGGCCGCACGACCCTGGCCAAGGCCGATTGCGAGGCCGCGGCGCGCTTGGTGCTGGCACCCCGGGCGAGTCGACTGCCTTTGCCGGACGACGAACCGCCGGCCGCCGAAGAGCACCAGGCCGAGACTCCGCCGGAGGACGGTGAGGGCGATGACAGGGGCAGCGACTCTCCGCCCGAAGACCTGGTTCTTGCCGCGGCGCAGGCAGCGATCCCGCCGCGCCTCTTGGCCCAGCTGCAGTCGGCCGTCGGCCGCCCGCGGGGCCGAAGCGCCGCCGGGCGCGTCGGCGCCCTGCAGCTTGCCCGACGGCGGGGGCGCCCGGTGGGCACGCGCCGCGGCGACCTTGCGGGCGGCAACCGCCTGAACCTCGTCGAAACGCTGCGGACCGCTGCCCCCTGGCAGCCGCTGCGCCGGCGCCGGCAGGATGGCGCCGACGCGGGCCCGCGCATGGAGGTGCGGCGGGACGACTTCCGCATCGTTCGCTTCAAGCAGCGCAGCGAGTCGGTCACGATCTTCGTGGTCGACGCTTCCGGGTCGGCGGCCCTGCACAGGCTGGCGGAAGCGAAGGGTGCCGTCGAGCTGCTGCTTACGGACTGTTATGCGCGGCGCGACCAGGTTGCGCTGATCGCCTTTCGCGGCGCCGGCGCGGAGGTTCTGCTGCCTCCGACACGCTCGCTGGTGCGCGCCAAGCGAGAGCTTGCGGCCTTGCCCGGTGGCGGCGGAACGCCGCTGGCCGATGGTCTCGATGCGGCGCTGGCGCTGGCGGAGGCGGCCAAGCGGCAAGGGCGCACGCCCAGCCTTGTGCTGCTCACCGACGGTCGCGCCAATGTATCCCGCGACGGCAGCGGCGGGCGCGCGCAGGCGGAGGAAGACGCGCAGCGCGCCGCGCGCCGGATCCGCGGCGCGGGGCTCGCCGCCCTTTTCATCGATACCGGCCCCCGGGCCAATCCCTTCGCCCGGGATCTGGCGGCGGAGATGGGTGCGCGTTACCTGGCATTGCCGCGCGCCGATGCCCGCAGCCTTTCCGCTGCTGTTCAAGACGCCGGCCAAAGCGCCGGCGCGCCGGAGGCTGTGGCATGAGTGACTGTCCGATCTGGGAACAGGACGGGCAGGACTGGCCGAACCGGGACAGCAGCCGCTTTATCGAAGCCGGGGGGCTGGAATGGCACGTTCAGTGCCAGGGATCCGGGCCTGTTCTGCTGCTGCTGCATGGGACCGGCGCCTCGACCCATTCGTGGCGCGGCCTGCTGCCGCTTCTGGCGGAACGCTTCTCCGTCGTGGCGCCCGACCTGCCGGGCCACGGCTTCAGTCAGACCGCGCCGTTCCACCGGATGTCCCTGACGGCGATGGCCCGGTCGATCGACACGTTGCTGAAGGCCCTTGCGGTCTCACCGGCGCTGGTCGCCGGGCACTCGGCGGGTGCGGCGATCCTGGCGCGCATGTGCCTGGACGAGCGGCTGGACGCCAAGGGTATGATCAGTCTCAACGGCGCTCTGCTGGCATTGCGCGGGCTGCCCGGCCGGGTGTTTTCCCCGGTTGCCCGGGCTCTGTCGCTGAGCGGAGCGGCGCCGCGGATTCTCTCCCTGGGCGCAGCGGAGCCATTGCTCGTGAACCGCCTGCTGCGCGATACCGGTTCGCGCATCGATGCCGAGGGCGTGCGCCTCTATCGCCGCTTGGCGCGCAAGCCGGCCCATGTGGCTGCAGCGCTCGACATGATGGCGAACTGGAATCTGGAGCGCCTTGAGGACCAGCTCTCAGAGCTCTCCGTTCCGCTGCTGCTGATCGTCGGTGCCCGCGACCGCAGCGTACCGCCCGCACAGGCGCGGCATATCGGGGCACTGGCCCCCCGGGCCGAGGTCATTTCGATGCCGGGCCTGGGGCACCTGGCCCACGAGGAGGCGCCGCGGGAAACGGCGGCGCATATCGCAGACTTTGCACGGCGGGTGAAGGTGCTTCGCGGCTGATCCGCCGTTGCCGTGCCGGTCCCGCGCCAGCCCCACAAGGATTCTCCGCGGCTGCCGTTTCTCCGGCTAGCGTCAATTAAAAACAACATATATACTTGTCAAGTAATGTTTACGGCTGTGAGAGAAAGCGGCGTCGGCCTGCGCCTGCGCGCCACCGGCGATCCGGCCAAGGCTTCACAGAAGCCGCATGCGGTGGTGATTGGCAGCGGCTTCGGCGGTCTTGCTGCGGCGGTGCGTCTCGGCGCGCGCGGCTACCGGGTGACGGTGCTGGAGCGTTTGGACGCCCCGGGGGGGCGGGCCTACGTGTTCCGCCAGGACGGCTTTACCTTCGATGCCGGGCCGACCATCGTGACGGCGCCCTTTCTCTTCGAGGAACTCTGGCAGCTTTGCGGCCGGCGCTTGGCCGACGATGTCGACCTCAGGCCGCTCGACCCCTTTTACCGCATCCGTTTCGACGACGGCGCGACCTTCGACTATTCCGGCGATCCCGCGGCTATGCGGGCGGCCATCGCCCGCTTTTCTCCTGATGACGTTACCGGCTACGAGCGTTTCATGGCGGCCAGCGAGCGTCACTTCCGGATCGGCTTCGAGAAACTGGGCGATGTCAGCTTCGGGTCCTGGACCGACATGGCCCGCGTGCTGCCGGACCTCGTGAAACTGCAGGGCTATCGCAGCGTCTACACTCTCGTCGCCAAGTACATCCGGGACGAACGCCTGCGGCGGGTTTTCAGTTTTCACCCCCTTCTGATCGGCGGCGATCCTTTCAGCGCGACTTCGGTCTACAGTCTGATCGCCTTTCTCGAGCGCCAATGGGGCGTGCATTTCGCCATGGGCGGGACCGGCCGGCTGGTGGCCGGCCTTGTCGACCTGATCGCCGGGCAGGGTGGGCGCCTGCGCCTGGGCGCGGAGGTCAGCCGAATCCTGGTGAAGGGGGGGCGTGCGGTCGGTGTCGCCCTGGCCTCCGGTGAGGTGATCCCCGCTGATATCGTCGTCTCCAACGCCGACACCGCCTGGACTTACCGCAACCTGCTGCCGGAGGAAGCGCGGCGGCGCTGGAGCGACCGCCGTCTTGAGCGCACACGCTATTCCATGAGCCTCTTTCTCTGGTACTTCGGCACCAAGCGGCGCTACGAAGACGTTCCCCATCACACGATCCTGATGGGACCGCGCTATCGCGGACTGATTGCCGATATTTTCAAGCGCAAGGTGCTGGCGGAGGATTTCAGCCTCTATCTGCATCGGCCCAGCGCCACCGACCCGTCCCTGGCGCCGCCGGGCTGCGATGCGTTCTACGTGCTGTCGCCGGTTCCGAATCTGGACGCCGAAGTCGACTGGCGGACGGCGGCGGAACCCTATCGCGAGCGTCTCGCGGCCTATCTCCACAGCACCCTGCTGCCGGGTCTGGAAGACTCCGTTGTGACCTCGCGGCTCATGACCCCGCTGGATTTCCAGGATCGTCTCCTGTCTTACCGGGGCGCAGCCTTCGGCATGGAGCCGATCCTGACGCAGAGCGCCTGGTTCAGGCCGCATAACCGCAGCGAAGATATCGAACATCTTTACATCGTCGGCGCCGGCACCCACCCCGGGGCCGGACTGCCGGGCGTCCTGACCTCAGCCAAAGTCCTCGACAAGGTGGTTCCCGATGCAGCAGCCCTTGCCTGATTCAGACTCCTCAGCCGCCGATCTTGCAGCCTGCCGCCAGTTGCTGAGCGAAGGGTCCCGTTCTTTCTATGCGGCCTCCCGTCTGCTGCCCGGTGATGTCCGCGACGACGCGATCGCCCTCTATGCGTTCTGCCGCACGGCGGATGATGTGGTCGATCTGGGGCAGGGCGGGCTGGAAGCCCCGGCCGCGCTGCGCGCGCGGCTGGAGCGCCTCTACGCCGGCTGTCCGGAAGACGATGCGGTGGACCGCGCGTTTGCGACGATGGTGCAGCGCCGCGCCCTGCCGCGTGACCTTCCCCTGGCGCTCATCGAGGGGCTGTATTGGGATGCGGAGCGCCGCCAGTATGAGACTCTGGCCGACCTTCAGGCCTATGCCGCACGGGTCGCCGGCACGGTCGGTGCCATGATGACCGTCGTGATGGGCGTGCGCGATGCTGACGCCTTGGCGCGGGCCTGCGATCTCGGCGTGGCCATGCAGCTCACCAACATCGCCCGCGATGTCGGCGAGGACGCCAGGGCGGGACGCCTCTACCTGCCCCGCCAGTGGCTGCGCGAAGCCGGGATCGACCCCGATGCCTGGCTCGCCGCGCCGCGATTCTGCCCGGCGCTCGCCTCGGTGATCGCGCGCCTGCTGGCGGCTGCGGAGCGGCTCTATGAAAGGGCCGGATCCGGAATCGCCGCACTGCCTGCGGGCTGCCGCCCGGCGATCCTGGCGGCAAGTCTGATCTACGCGGAAATCGGCGCACGCGTCGCGGAGAACGGCTTTGACAGCCTCTCCCGACGAGCCGTGGTGCCGGGCGCGCGCAAGCTGAACCTGATGCTGAAATCCCTGGCGCGGACGGCGGGCCAGGCGGTCCTGCCGCGCCGCGCATCGCATCGCCGTGCGCTCGCGCAACCGGCACTGGACCAGACCCGTTTCCTGGTTTGTGCGGTCGCGCCGCTTTCGGATGCGGCAGCCGAGGCGGCCGCAGAGGCGCAGGCGTTGCTGCCGTGGTGGGACCTCAGTGCCCGGGTTTGCTGGATGATCGCGCTTTTCGAGCGGCTGGAGCGCAGCGACCGGGAGGTGGCAGCAGCGCAGGCCATTCGTCGGGCCTGACTGTGACGTCGCGCATGAGCGGTGCGGGCCGGCCCGCAGGCGGCGTTGACGCCGGGCGCGGGCAGGCTAAGTGATAAAGCGATGGATGGTCCAAGCTACCTGACCCTGCTGCTGTTCATCGGCGCCTGCATGGCCGTCGCCACCAGCGGCATGTACTTCCGGCCCGGCGACTGGTACCAGCGGCTCGAAAAGCCGTCCTGGCAGCCGCCGGGATGGCTGTTCGGCCCGGTCTGGATGATCCTCTACGCGATGATCGCGGTCTCAGGCTGGCTGGTCTGGGCCGAGGCCGGCTGGGCCGGTGCAGCGTTGCCTTTGGCGATCTACGCCCTGCAGCTGCTTCTGAACTGGCTGTGGTCGGCGCTCTTTTTCGGCTTGAAGCGCATCGATCTTGCGCTTGCGGAGATGGCCCTGCTCTGGATCTCCATCGTGGCGATGATCGTCGCCTTCTATCCGATCCACGCTGGCGCCGCCCTCATGATGCTGCCCTATCTGGCCTGGGTCAGCTTCGCGATGCTGCTCAACTTTACGATCTGGCGGCTGAACGGCGCGCGCGGCGTTGCCCTATCGTAAATGCTGGGGTCCTGAACGGTGAGGGTATGACGGGTGGGATCATCAGCGGCGAGTTGGCCGCCTTCCTGGAGATCACGCTTTTCTTCCTGTTGGTCGGGGGCGCGGCAGTCTGGCAGTTGTGGAGCGTCAGCAAAGGCGACGACACAACCCAGACCGGCTCTAAGAACGGCGCGGCATCCGGAACGGCAGCATCAACTGTACCAGGGGATGGCGAAAGCGGTTGAGGTCGAGGCTCTCGTGGACCGCCGTAACGTCCTCGCCCCGCACGCGGCTGGCCACTAGAGAGCGGGCGTAAAAGGGACTGTCCTGCAGGGTTCGAAGAATCTGCGGCGTCACCGAGGGATCGGCGCGGGTCCGGCGCTCGATGCGCCAGAGGGTCGGCGGCAAGGCCGCTTCCGGCGGGCTGGGAAAGGGCTCGACAGACCCGTCCCCGGCGACTTGGAGGGCGAGAGACGTGGTCGCGCCGCCGCGTTCCCGCGCGTTGTAGAGCAGCGCCGCGCCTTTGCTCAGATGGGCCCGCGACCAGTGCCAGCCGACAAAGGACTGCTCCAGCGCCTCGGCGCCGGCATTGCTGTCGAAGTAGCCGCTTCCCCGCCAGCACAGAGCGGGCTGCTGAAAGTCGAGCTCGACCCTGGCCCGCGGCGCCACGGGCCACCAGTGATGCCGGGCTGCCCGGTCCAGCGCCAGCTTGCGGCCAGTGAGGGCTTCGGGATAGAGGCGCAAGCGGCCGCGCAGGCGTGACGGCCTGGGGACGGTCACTTCGTCGATGCCGACGCTTAGGCACTCGCCATCCCAGCGCAGAGCGCTAGGGCCGATGTGCAGATGCTCTGCGTCCCGGCTGAGGGCGCCGCCGCCCCGCTCCGTCATCGCCCAGCGGCCGCCGCGCGGTCCGTAGAGCGAGACGTTGACGGCGCAGTGGTTCAGTGGATCGGCGGTTCCGCGCTGACGCGCCCAAGCGTAGTAGGGCGAGAAAACGCTGCCTATGAAGGCGATCACCGTCACCCCATGGCGGCCGTCTTCGCTTAGAGCATCGAGATACCACCAGGCATAGCCGCCGGCAGCGACGTCGACTGCAAATCCAGGTCCTGGAGCAGACTCTCCGCCGCCAGCCGGCCGGAGGTTGCCGCCATCGGCACGCCCGGCCCCGGATGCACGCTGCCCCCGGCCAGGTAGAGCCCGGGCAGGCGGGTTCGTGCCCCCGGCCGGTTGAAGGCTGCCTGCCATCCGTGCGAAGCCCGCCCGTAGAGGGCCCCGCCGCTGCCGGGAAACAGACGGTTGAAGTCCTGCGGCGTCGACACGGCCATCGCCGCGCTTTGCCGTTCGATGCGCAGGCCGCAGCGCTCTATCCGGTCGAAGGTTCTTTGCGCGCATGACTCGATCTCCTTGGCGTCGAGGGGGGCGTCGAGGGGGCCGTCGAAAGGGGCGCCGGCGGGTGAGGCATCACCGTAGGCCGGGGCGTTGATCAGGCAGAGCAAACGCTCGGGGCCTTGCGGTTGCGGGTCGCCGGGGTCGCCGCGGTCCTGAGCGCAGACGTAGACGGTCGGCATCCGAGGCACCCGCTGATGCTCGGATATGTCCGAGAACTCGGCGGCGTAGTCTCCCGAGAAGAAGACGTTGTGACGCAGCAGGGGGAAGCCCTCGGTCTCTGCCGCGAGGGCCCAGGTGATCGCGGAGAGCGAGCGCCCGGAAGGATGGGCCGCTGGGAGCGCCGCGGCGACGTCCCGGCCCAGCAGGCCGGCCGCCGCTGCAGCAGCGTCGGCGTTGACGATCACCGCGTCGGCGCTCAGCACTTCTCCGCTTGTCAGTTCGACGCCCGACACGCTGCCGCCGGCGGTCTTGACGTCCCGCACCTCGGTCCCGTAGCGGATTGTGGCGCCGAGTTTCTCGGAGAGGGCGGCCAGGGTTTCCGCCAGGCGCTGCATGCCGCCGGCGACCAGCCAGACGCCGCGCTGCTCCACGTGGGCGACCAGCATCAGGGTTGCCGGTGCCGCGAAAGGCGAGGATCCGCAGTAGGTGGCGTAACGGCCGAAAAGCTGGCGCAGGCGAGGATCGTGGAAGTGCTGGCCGAGCGCCGACCAGAGCGTCTCGAAGGGCTTGATGCGCAGAAGCCCGCCGAGCCCGCGCCATCCGACATTGCGCAGGAGGCCGACGGGGCTGGGGCGCTGGGTTTGCATGAAAGAGGCTTCCAGCGTGGTGTAGACCTCTGCGGCCTCTTTGCAGAACGCGAGAAAGCGGCGCGCCTCCGCCGCTCCGGAGAAGTCGCCGATGGCCTCGGCCGAGCGCGCCATGTCGGCAAAGAGGTCGAGCCGCTCGTCCGCACTCCAGGCGTGGCGGGCGAGGACCTCGACAGGCTGTAGCGTAACATGGTCTTCCAGAGAGGTGCCGGCGCGGGCGAAGATCTCGTCGAAGACCCAGCGCATGGTGAAGACCGTCGGGCCTGCGTCGACCGCCCGGCGGTCCGCTGCCGGGCCCACCATGACCTCGCGCATCTTGCCGCCCGGCGCCCCGGCCCGCTCCAGCAGCGTGACCTGCAGGCCGCGGCCCGCCAGCTCGACGGCAGCCACAAGGCCGGCGATGCCCGCCCCGATGATGATGACACGATCTCTTTGCACCAGCGCTCCCTCCGGTGCTGCCGGCGGTGTTGCCGGCGGTGTTGCCTCTGGGGACGTCCGGTCTGTCGGGCAAGGCCGTTGACAAGCAAACCGGAACTGTCCAATCTATCTGACAGTATTATGTGACAATTAAAAATGACAGTCGAGGCTGATGTGGAAGCGCAAGCGCAGGAGGGCAGCATGAAGACGGTCAATCGGGTCGATGCGGTGTTGGACGCCGCGCTGCTTGCCGGCGAGGCCCCCGGGCACCCGCCGCGCCTCGCTGCCGCGATGCGCCACGCCGTTTTTCCGGGGGGCGCGCGGATCCGGCCCCAACTCTGTCTTGCGGTGGCCAGTGCCTGCGGCGAAGGCGCTTCGGACATTGCCGCCGCCTCGGCAGCGGCGATCGAACTGCTGCACTGCGCGTCGCTGGTTCACGATGACCTGCCCTGTTTCGACGATGCCGACCTGCGCCGCGGCAAGCCTGCCGTTCACAAGGCCTTTGACGAACGCCTCGCCGTTCTGGCCGGGGACGCGCTGATCGTCATGGCTTTCGAGGTTCTGGGGCGTGGCGCCGCGGCACAGCCGCAGCGCCTCTCCGCCCTGCTGCGCATCGTCGGCGCGGCGGTGGGGACACCGCACGGGATTTCGGCCGGCCAGGCCTGGGAATGCGAGCCCGCGCTCGACCTGGCGCAGTACCAGCGCGCCAAGACCGGCGCCCTCTTTGCCGGGGCGACCATGGCCGGAGCCGCGGCGGCGGGATACGAGCCCGCACCCTGGCGTCCGCTGGGCGAGGGATTGGGGGAGGCCTATCAGGTTGCCGACGACATTCGTGACGTCTTCGGCAATCCGGACGAGCTCGGCAAGCCGGTCGGCCAGGATGCAGCCCATCAACGCCCCAACGCCGTTCATGCGCTTGGCCTGGACGGTGCGATCGACCGTCTCGAAGCGCTGGTCGCGGCGGCCGCCGAATCGATCCCGCTCTGTCCGGGGCGCAGGGCGCTGCGGTTGCGCATCATCGAGGAGGCGCAGCGATTCCTACCAAAGAAGCTCCGGCGCGCGGCCTAACCGGCGCCCCCCTTCGCTCAAGCGCCCCGCAGGTCGCGCCGGCCAACCTGCGCGCCCTGCGTGACCGGCTTTTGGACGCGCGCGACCGTCTGCTCGCAAATCCGGACTTTCAGCGCTGGGCCGCGCGCTTCCCCTTGACGCGGCCCATCGTGCGCCGCCGCAGCCGCGCGCTGTTCGATCTCTGCGCCGGTTTTGTCTACACGCAGGTGCTCACTGCCGCCGTGCGTCTCGATCTTTTTGCGATCCTGGCGGAAGGTCCGCAAGGGCGCGGCGAACTTGCCCGGCGTCTGGGTCTGACCGAAGAGGCTGCGGCGCGTCTGCTTGACGCCGCCGTGGCGTTGCGACTGGTTGCGACCCGCGGCGGCGGGCGCTACGGCCTCGGCCCTCTGGGTGCTGCGATGGTGGGCAATCCGGGCATTGCGGCGATGGTCGAGCATCACGGCATGCTCTACGCCGACCTGCGCGATCCCGTCGCCCTGCTGCGGGGGGAGCGCAGCGGTCAGGCGCTCGCGCAGTTCTGGCCCTATGCCGACAGCGCGCGACCCGATGCGCTGGGCGGCGACTCGGTTTCGGGCTACAGCCGACTCATGGCGATCTCGCAGCCGATGGTGGCGGCCGAGGTTCTCGATTCCTATGCCTTGGGCCAGCACCGCTGCCTGCTCGACGTCGGTGGCGGAGAGGGGGCTTTTCTGGCCGCTGCCGCTGCGGCGGTACCGGGGCTCGAGCTGATGCTCTTCGATCTGCCGGCGGTCGCCCGGCGGGCCGAGCAATGCTTCGCCAGCCTGGGCTTCGCCGACCGCCTGAAGACTCACGGCGGCGACTTTCTGAAGGATGCCCTGCCGCTTGGCGCCGACATCATCTCCCTGGTGCGTGTGCTCCACGACCACGAGGACGATGCCGTGCTGACGCTGCTGCGCGCGGCACGTCGGGCCCTGCCGCCCGGCGGAACCCTGCTGGTGGCGGAACCGATGGCGCAGACCCGCGGGGCCGAGGCGAGCGGCGACGCCTATTTCGGCTTCTACCTGCTGGCGATGGGGCGCGGCCGTCCGCGCACGCCAGGGCGGATCGGCCGCCTCGCAGAGGCTGCCGGATTTGCGAATCCCCGGCTGCGCGCCACCCACACCCCCCTGCTGGCCCGCGTGCTTGTCGCAGAGGTTCCAAAAAGCTGACACTGGCATGTGTTCTGTTAACTTGACATTCCAGAGTGTCCATATAAGCTGACAGTCGATCGAAAGATGAGCCATAAGCCCTGATCCACAGGGCACGGAGAGCACCCTTGGAAACCCTCGCCGTTGTTCTGCAAAAGCCCGAGCATCTGATCCTCGATCGGCTCGAGCTGTCGCCGCCCGGGGCCGAGGATGTCGTTGTCGACGTTGCCTGGAGCGGCGTCAGCACCGGAACCGAGCGTCTGCTGTGGTCCGGCGACATGCCGGCTTTTCCGGGCATGGGCTATCCGCTGGTTCCCGGTTACGAGTCGGTCGGCTGGGTCACCGAGGCAGGCAGCCGGTCCGGCGCCAGGGTCGGCGAGTTTGTCTTCGTTCCCGGCGCGCGCTGCTTTGGCGATGTCAGGGGTCTTTTCGGCGGTGCCGCGGCGCGCCTGGTGGTGGCCGGTGAGCGGGTGATCGCGCTGGACGCCGGGCTCGGCGAGCGGGGCGTCCTCATGGCTCTGGCAGCCACCGCTCACCATGCCATCGTCGACGGCATTCCCGATCTCGTCGTCGGACACGGTGTCCTGGGGCGTCTCGTCGCGCGTCTGGCCCTCATTCTCGGCGGGACGGCACCGACGGTCTGGGAGCGCAGCCCGGCGCGCCGACAGGGCGGTGAAGGCTATGCGGTCGTCAGCCCCGACGACGATCCGCGCCAGGACTACACCAGGATCTGCGACGTCTCCGGCGATCACAGCCTGCTCGACAGTCTCATCGGCCGTCTTGCCCCCGGCGGGGAGATCACCCTGGCCGGCTTCTACAGCCAGCCCCTTTCCTTCGCCTTTCCGCCGGCCTTTATCCGCGAGGCGCGGATCAGGGTTGCGGCGGAGTGGCGCGACGGCGATCTGGCGGCCGTCAGCGGCCTCGTCCGGTCGGGGCGGCTTTCCCTGGAGGGTCTGATTACGCATCGCGAGGCAGCGGCGCAGGCCGAGCCTGCCTACCGCACCGCGTTCAACGACTCCTCCTGCCTGAAGATGGTTCTCGATTGGAGGCATTGCCAATGACCAAGACCCAGGGTGCTTCGGGCACGGCCCTTCTGTCTTCCGAGTCCGCCGTTGCCGAACCTCGCACGACGGCGGAGATGGACGCGCGCCTGCGCGTCGAAGCGGCCAAGGATCCGGACCCGGTCTCCACGGCGCCGGTGACGAAGGAAACCCAGATCATCGCCATCTACGGCAAGGGCGGGATCGGCAAGTCGTTCACCCTGGCGAACCTCTCCTACATGATGGCGCAGCAGGGCAAGCGGGTGCTGCTCATCGGCTGCGACCCCAAGAGCGATACGACGTCGCTTCTGTTCGGCGGGCGCAGCTGCCCGACCATCATCGAAACCTCCTCGCGCAAAAAGCTTGCCGGCGAGGAGGTCCAGATCGGCGACGTCTGCTTCAAGCGCGACGGCGTCTTCGCCATGGAGCTCGGCGGTCCGGAGGTCGGCCGCGGCTGCGGCGGGCGCGGGATCATTCATGGCTTCGAGCTGTTGGAGAAGCTGGGCTTCCACGACTGGGGCTTCGACTATGTGCTGCTCGACTTCCTGGGCGACGTGGTCTGCGGCGGCTTCGGCCTGCCGATCGCCCGGGACATGTGCCAGAAGGTCATCGTCGTCGGCTCCAACGACCTGCAATCGCTCTATGTCGCCAACAACGTCTGCTCAGCGGTCGACTACTTCCGCAAGCTGGGCGGCAACGTCGGCGTCGCCGGCATGGTGGTCAACAAGGATGACGGCGCCGGCGAGGCGCAAGCCTTTGCCGAGGCAGTGGGCATTCCCGTACTCGCGGCGATCCCCGCGCACGACGACATCCGGCGCAAGAGCGCCAACTACGAAATCGTCGGCAAGCCCGGCGGAGACTGGGCCCCCTTGTTCGAAGAGCTCGCCCAGCAAGCGGCCGAGGCCGGGCCGCAGACGCCGGCGCCGCTGACCCAGGACGCCCTGCTCGGTCTCTTCGCCAGCGAAGCGGTGGGGCGCGACGTGGTGCTCGATCCGGCCACGCCGGAAGATATGTGCGCGGGGGAAGTTCTCGAGAAGCCCTCCCTCGAAGTCGTCTACGAAGGGGTCTGATCGCGATGCGCCCCTATGATCGTCCGCCGACCAAGCCGCCCGACGCAGCAGCGCCGGAAAGCGGTGCGGGTGGCTGTCATGGCGGCCAGGAAACCCTGCTGAACGCCGCCAGGGCGGCCGGCAAGACGGCGGCCTTGGAAAGGCTGGCCAAGGACTATCCCAAGGGCCCCCACGATCAGCCGCAATCCATGTGCCCGGCCTTCGGCTCCCTGCGTGTCGGACTGCGCATGCGGCGCACGGCGACGATCCTCTCGGGTTCGGCCTGCTGCGTCTACGGCCTGACCTTCACCTCTCACTTCTATGGCGCGCGCCGCACCGTCGGCTACGTTCCCTTCAATTCCGAGACCCTGGTCACGGGGCAGCTCTACGAGGACATCCGCAACGCAGCCGCCGAGATGGCCGATCCGGAACTCTACGACGCGGTGGTGGTCATCAATCTCTGTGTGCCGACGGCCTCGGGCATCCCGCTCGACCGTTTGCCGCGCGAGATCGAGGGCGTGCGCATCATCGGCATCGACGTGCCCGGCTTCGGCGTGCCGACGCATGCGGAAGCCAAGGACGTTCTGGCCGGCGCCATGCTGCGCTACGCCCGGTCGGAAGCGGAACAAGGGCCCGTGCAGCGGCCGCGGCGCCAGGGTGAGCCGGAAGCCGCCGAGCGTCCGACGGTCACCTTGATCGGCGAGCTCTTCCCGGCCGATCCGGTCGGAGTCGGCGCGTTGCTGGAGCCGCTCGGCCTGGCTGTCGGTCCGCAGCTGCCGTCGCGCGAATGGCGCGATCTCTATGGCGCCCTGGACTGCCGCGTGGCAGCGGCAGTGCACCCCTTCTACACGGCGTCGGTGCGCGAGTTCCAGGCCGCCGGACGGCCGGTCGTCGGCTCGGGCCCCGTGGGCGTCGAGGCGACCGCCGACTGGCTGCAGGCCGTCGGGGCGGCTGCCGGGGTTGCGGCGGAGCGCGTCGATGCCGCCAAGGCGCAGAGCCTGGCGGCGATCCGTGCGGTGCTGGCCGCTAATCCCATCAAGGCCCGCATCACCGTGTCCGGCTACGAAGGCTCCGAGTTGCTGGTCGCGCGCCTGCTGATCGAGGCCGGGGCGGAAGTCCCCTATGTCGGCACCGCCTGCCCGAAGACGCCCTGGAGCGAGCCCGACCGCGCATGGCTTGCCGCGCAGGGAACCCATGTGCAGTACCGCGCCGCGCTGGAACAGGACTTGGCAGCCATGCGCGAGGTGAAGCCCGATCTCGCGCTCGGAACCACGCCCCTGGTGCAGGCGGCCAAGGAAGAGGGCGTGCCGGCGATCTACTTCACCAACATGGTCTCGGCGCGCCCGCTCTTCGGGCCGGCCGGGGCGGGTGCGCTGGCCGGCATCGTGGCGGCGCAGACCCGCGGCCGCGAACGCTTCCGGCAGATGACCGCCTTCTTCGACGGGGTCGGCAGTGGCGATGCTGCGGGCTACGGGCCGCGGCCCTCCAAGAAAGGGACCTCCAAGGCGGCCGCGACCGAAGCCTCTTCCGCGCCGGCGAAGGCCCCTGCGCGCAGCACCGCGAAGCCCAAGGCGCCAGTAAAATCCGAGGCGCCAGTAAAATCCGAGGCACCAGTAAGACCCGAGGCACAGGCGAAGCTACAGCCTGCCGTGCAGGAAGGCGGTTGACCATGCTGGTGCTCGATCACGACCGAGCGGGGGGCTACTGGGGCGCCGTCTATGCATTTTCGGCGGTCAAGGGTCTGCGTGTGGTCATTGACGGACCCGTCGGCTGCGAGAACCTGCCGGTGACCGCGGTCCTGCACTACACCGACGCCTTGCCGCCCCACGAACTGCCTGTCGTGGTGACGGGCCTGTCCGAAGACGAGCTCACCATGAGCGGGACGGAAGAGGCGCTCCGTCGGGCCAGCGGCACCCAGGACCAGAAACAGCCGGCCGTCGTGGTCACCGGCTCCATCGCCGAGATGATCGGCGGCGGCGTCACGCCCGAGGGCTCCAACCTCCGGCGCTTCCTGCCGCGCACGATCGACGAGGATCAGTGGCAGAGCGCCGACCGCGCCCTCTACTGGCTGTGGTCGGAGTTCGGCGGCAAGAAGGCCGCGAAGCGGCCGGCGAAGCCGCGCCCCGAAGGCGCCAAGCCCCTGGTCAACATCATTGGGCCGATGTACGGCACCTTCAACATGCCCTCGGACCTGGCGGAGATCCGCCGCCTGATTGAAGGCATCGGCTGCGAGGTGAACCTGATCTTTCCCCTGGGCGCCCATGTGAAGGACGTGCCCCGGCTTGCCGATGCCGCAGTCAACGTCTGCCTCTACCGGGAGTTCGGACGCCAGCTCTGCGAGGCGCTGGACCGGCCCTATCTGCAGGCGCCCATCGGCCTCTTCGCGACGACGAACTTCCTGCGCAAGCTGGGCGAGCTGACCGGCGTCGACCCGGAGCCCTTCATCGCCGAAGAAAAGCACGGCACCATCAAGCCGATCTGGGATCTCTGGCGTAGCGTGACGCAGGACTTCTTCGCCACCGGGTCGTTCGCCGTTGTCGCCTCTGCGACCTACACCCGCGGCCTGAAGCGTTTCCTGGAGGAAGAGATGGGGGTGCCCTGCACCTTCTCCTTCGCCCGCACGGCCGGCAAGAAGCCGGACAATGCTGCGGTCCGGACGGCGCTCAGAGAATCGCCGCCGCTGGTGCTTTTCGGCTCCTACAACGAGCGCATGTACGCCGCCGAGCAGGGCTGCCGCGCGGTCTACATTCCGGCATCCTTCCCCGGCGCAATCGTGCGCCGGGCGACGGGCACGCCCTTCATGGGCTATGCCGGTGCCACCTATATCGTTCAGGAATATTGCAACGCGCTCTTCGACGCGCTCTTCCACATTCTGCCGCTAAGCAGCGACCTCGACCGGGTGGAGGCGACGCCCGCGCGCGGGGCGCAGGCAAGCGCCTGCCGCTGGAGTGCGGAGGCCCGCTCTGCGCTGGAAGCGCATCTGGAGCGGCAGCCCTTCCTGGTGCGCATCTCGGCCGCCAAACGCCTGCGCGAGCGCATCGAGACCGATGCGAAGGGCGCCGGCGAAGCGGAGGTCGGCGTCGAGCGTGTGAAGCGCTCCCTGGCCGCGACGGCGGAGGGACAGAGCGCATGACCCGGACTTTCTCCAGACACGACCCTGCCTGCCGGCCCGCCGATCGCGGCCGTGGCCGGCGTGCAGCGGTCCCCGAGCTCTTGCCCGGTACTGCCGGGCAGAGGACTCGTCATGGTGTTCTCGCCGTGACGAACCCCGCCGCGTGGGATGAGCGCGGTAACGGCCATTCGGCCATCCTTGTTGGAGGCCATTCGCATGGCTAACGGCGAAAGGAGCGGCTCCCTGTCCGGATTGACGGAGAACGAAGCCAGGGAATTCCACAAGTATTTCATGCAGGGATTCCTGTATTTCCTCGGGCTGACGATCATTGCCCACATCCTCATCTGGATCTGGCGTCCTTGGTTCTAGGTCCAGATCAGAGAAGGAGAGAGAAATCATGTGGAGAATCTGGCTTCTGTTCGATCCGCGCAGGGCGCTGATAGCGATCCTGGCGTTTGCGTTCTTCATGGTGCTGGTGAACCACTTCGTTCAACTCAGTACCGAACGCTACGGCAGCTGGCTCAACGAACCGGCCCAAACCAGCATCCAGTGATCGCTGGGCCTTTGGCAGCGGGCGCGCCCTTGAAGGGCCGTCCGCTGCCAACCCGCCGCCCGCGGCGGCTTCAAGTTCAGGGCGACCCAAAGGAGAGGCACGCCATGGCAATGCTCAGTTTTGAAAGGAAGTACCGCGTACGCGGAGGAACGCTGATCGGCGGCGACATGTTCGACTTCTGGGTCGGTCCCTTCTACGTGGGCTTCTTCGGTGTGACGACGGTCTTCTTTGCCGCTCTGGGCACCGTGCTGATCATCTATGGTGCCAGCCAGGGGCCGACCTGGAACCTCTGGCAGATCAACATCGCGCCGCCGGACCTTAAGTATGGATTGGGACCGGCCCCGATGATGGAAGGCGGCATCTGGCAGATCGTCACCATCTGCGCCATCGGCAGCTTTGTCTCCTGGGCGCTGCGCGAGGTGGAGATCTGCCGCAAGCTGGGCATCGGCTACCACGTGCCGATTGCCTTCAGCGCGGCCATTCTGGCTTACGTGACGCTGGTGGTCATCCGCCCGCTGCTGCTCGGCGCCTGGGGGCACGGCTTCCCATACGGAATCTACAGTCACCTCGACTGGGTGTCCAACGTCGGCTACCAGCACCTGCATTTCATGTACAACCCGGCGCACATGATTGCGGTCACCTTCTTCTTCACCACCACCCTGGCGCTCTCACTGCACGGTGCGCTGGTGCTCTCGGCGGTGAATCCGGCCGAGGGAGAAAAGGTCAAGACGCCGGAATACGAAGACACCTTCTTCCGCGACACCATCGGCTACTCCATCGGCACCCTCGGCATTCACCGCCTCGGGCTTCTGCTCGCCATCAACGCCGGCGTCTGGAGTGCCATCTGCATCGTCATCTCCGGACCGTTCTGGAACCGCAGCTGGCCGGAGTGGTGGGACTGGTGGCTGAGACTGCCGATCTGGTTCTAGGGAAAGGCAAGGGACCATGGCTGAGTATCAAAACATCTTCACACGCGTTCAGGTCCGCGCTGCTC
The DNA here is from genome assembly GCF_028281305.1 of Pelagibius sp. Taxonomy (GTDB): domain Bacteria; phylum Pseudomonadota; class Alphaproteobacteria; order Kiloniellales; family Kiloniellaceae; genus Pelagibius. The sequence continues at coordinate 22,060 of NZ_JANQKD010000108.1, forward strand.
CCGATCTCGGGGTCGACCTGCCGCGCCACGACACCGACCGCGCAGGCAAGCCCTTCTTCGCCTACTGGATCGGTTGGCTCGGCAATGCCCAGATCGGACCGATCTATCTCGGCTGGACCGGCATCGTTTCACTGCTCTTCGGCTTCGCCGCCATTGAGATCATCGGCCTCAACATGGCCGCCTCGGTGAACTGGGATCCGATCGAGTTCGTCCGTCAACTGCCCTGGCTGGCGCTCGAGCCGCCGCCGCCGGAGTACGGCTTCGCATTCCTGCCACCGCTTTCCGAAGGCGGCTGGTGGGTTATGGCCGGGTTCTTCCTGACCATTTCCATCCTGCTGTGGTGGGTGCGCACTTACCGCCGGGCCCGCGCCCTGGGCATGGGCACCCATGTCGCCTGGGCCTTCGCATCGGCCATCTTCCTCTTCCTGGTGCTGGGCTTCATCCGCCCGGCGCTGATGGGGAGCTGGTCCGAGGCCGTGCCCTTCGGCATCTTCCCGCATCTCGATTGGACGACGGCCTTTTCGCTGCGGTACGGCAACCTGCATTACAACCCCTTCCACGCACTCTCGATCGTCTTCCTCTACGGTTCGGTGCTGCTCTTTGCCATGCACGGCGCGACGATCCTTGCGGTCAGCCGCCTCGGCGGCGAGCGCGAGATCGAACAGGTGACCGACCGCGGCACGGCATCGGAACGGGCGGCGCTGTTCTGGCGCTGGACCATGGGCTTCAACGCCACGATGGAATCGATCCATCGCTGGGCGTGGTGGTTTGCGGTGCTGACGCCCCTGACCGGCGGCATCGGCATCCTGCTGACCGGCACGGTGGTCGATAACTGGTATCTCTGGTCGGTGAAACACGGTGTGGCCCCGCCTTACCCGGACATCTTCCAGGGCATGGGCGACCCGGCGATGGGAGCAGGGCAATGAACATCTGGACCGGATTGCTGGCGGTGGTCGCAGCCTTTCTGACCGTCGCCATGTTCGCAATGGCCGACTGGGACCTGCCGCCGGTGGACAACAACCAGACCGGCTTCCGCGGCACCGCGATGGTGCAGATCGGTGACATCGAGCGCCTGGCCGAGGGCGTTGCGGCGAACCAGGTGCCGGAGCCGCCCTGGGAGCTTGACACCAGCGGCCCGCGCGCATCGGAAGTCTACGAGAACGTGCCGGTGCTGGGGCATCTCAGCTCCGATCAGTTCGACCGTCTGATGGCCGCGATCACCGAGTGGGTCTCGCCCGAAGAGGGCTGCGCCTACTGCCACAACGAGGAGAACCTGGCCTCGGACGATGTCTACACCAAGGGCGTCGCACGGCGGATGCTGCAGATGACCTGGGACATCAACACCAACTGGACGGACCATGTCGCCCAGACCGGCGTCACCTGCTACACCTGCCACCGTGGTCATCCGGTGCCGCAGAACGTCTGGTACAAGGAGGAAGAGCCCGGGCCGACGGGCGGCTGGGCCGGCTATACGGCCGGGCAGAACACCGTTTCCGTTGGGCTGACCTCAATGCACACCGACCCCTTTACCGCGCTGCTGGGCGACTACGGTGAGATCCGCGTCGAGGGACTGGACGCTCTGCCGAGCGATCACGTGGTTTCGATCCAGGATACCGAGCGCTCCTATGCGCTCATGATCCATATGTCCGAGGCCCTGGGGGTCAACTGCACGTTCTGTCACAACACGCGCGCGGTCCAGGAGTGGGCGCAGAGTACCCCGCAGCGCATGACCGCCTGGCATGGCATCGAGATGGTGCGGGCCTTGAACATCGAGCATCTCGATCCGTTGCAGCCTGTCTTCCCGCCGAGTCGGCTGGGGCCCTTGGGCGATGTCGCCAAGACGTACTGCACGACCTGTCACCAGGGGGTTCAGAAGCCGCTGAACGGCGACAGCATGTTGGGCGACTTCCCTTCCCTGAGCGCCGCGCCGCCTTGAGCGGCTCTCTCTGAGCAGGGTGCCTTGGACGACGGCCCGCCCGAAGGCGGGCCGTCGCTTGACCCCGCCGGCCGGCTCGGCGAAGCTCGTCTTTGCAAGAAGCCGGTTGAGGTGTACCCGATGGATGGGCAGAGAGCGGATCCGGGTTTTACCGCAGGGGAACGTCGCACGCGGCGCGGCGGTTCTATCGGCGCGCCGGGTCTGGCGGACAGCTTGAAGGAACGAACCCGGCTCCTGCATCGCCAGGCCGAGCGTTCTGGGATCATCGCGGACATTCTGCGCGGCACTGCCAGCCAGTCAGGCTATGTGCTGTTGCTGCGCAACCTGCACAGGGTCTACGGGGCGCTGGAGCGGTCTCTCGAACAGGTGAAGGCGGACCCCGTCATTTCAGGACTGGCCGATCCTGCCGTCTACCGTGCCGAAGGCCTTGCGCAAGATCTTGCCGCTCTCTTTGGAGCAACCTGGCAGTCGTCGTTGCCGGTGCTGCCCGCCGCCGACCACTACGCCCAGCGCATCGAAGCGGTGGCAGAGAGCGATCCGGCGCGGCTTCTTGGCCACGCCTACACCCGCTATCTCGGCGATTTGAACGGCGGACGCGTGCTGCAGCGCCTGCTGGCCCGCAACCTGGGCCTGCAGGCCGGATGTCTTTCGTTCTACGACTTCGCGGGGGTGGGCGATCTCGAGCGGTTTCGAGGCATTTACCGCGAGAGGATCAACTGCGCCCCCTTGGCGCCATCGCAATTCCACGCGGTGCTCGACGAGGGCACGCGGGCTTTCCAGGATAGCATCGCGCTGTCTTTGGCCGTTCGGGCCGCAGCGCCCTAGAGCGGATCATGAGCCGCAGACTTCCGGCGGCTAGTCCTCCTCTCCCGGCCCGTCTCTGTCTTCGCTGTCGTCGTCCACCATGGCATGCCACATCAGGTGCTCCAGCAGCTCCTTGGAGCGCGCCACGGAGGCCTGAACACTCTCGAGCTTGGACGGAATCTTCGCCAGTTCCATGCTGTCGGTGATCTCGAGCGCGGCAAGCTGCGCATTGCCGACGACCGAGGACAGCAGATTGCGGTAGAGCAGATCGGACTTCGAGTTGAGCTGCAGCCCGTGCATCTGATGGCGTCCGATCAGCCCTTCCTGGAACTGGCGGCGGGCGGTGTCTGCGGCTTTGCGCTCGGTCAGGTCGGTAAACATGAAGACGAAGCCGAGCAGATGATTGGGCGCGGAGATCACCGCATCGGCACGCACACGCAGCGGCGTCGTTTCGTCCCCCTGGACGGAGAGGACAACCTCACCGCGCCAGGTGCTCTGATGACGCAGCAGGTCGTCGAGACTGCGCCTTACCGCGTTGGGGTTGGTGAAGAGCGACGGGAGGTCGTTGACCGTGGTCAGTTCTTTGCCTGGGTCCTTCAGTAAGCGCCGGAACGCCGAGTTGATCAGCAGGATGCGGCCTTCCGGAGAGGCCGTGATCACCGGTTGTTCAGAGAGCTTTACCTTGTCGCTGACCTGATCGAGCTGCTCCTGGGCGATCACCATGCGCACCGAGCGGAACTGCAGAACCACGTCGGCCAGCGTGTCGCCGATCAGGCGTGCCGTGTTCAGGTCGGCGGAGGTCCAGGGGTCGGCCGTGCCCTCGACGACCTCGTGCCATTGAGAGAAGGAGCGCCGCGGTGAAAGATCGGAGGGGTCGTTGCCGACGATGACCGGCTTGAAGGGATTGCCGCCCCAGGTGACCGTGCGGATCCGCTCCGGCCGGAACCACAACAGGTACTCGCCGGGAACGCTGGAAAGGGGCATCGCCAGCAGTCCGCTGGCCACCGGCGTCAGGGATGCAAAGGCAGGCTCTTCGCGGCCCAGCGAGGTCGTGGTGATCTGACCCTTGCGCGCATGGCGGTCGAGCCAGTTGCCGATGCGGCGCAGCTCGCGGGTTCCCGGCACCTCGCCCGTGGTCCGCACCTCGCCCTCGAACAGCAGGGCCGCGCCACTGGCGTCGAGGGGCTGCAGCAGAGAACGGCTATGTCCGAACAAAGCGGACTGCCAATCGCCGTCACGTGAAATCGCCTCGACAAGACGTTGTTCGAGACGCTGGACCATGAGCTCCGCTTCGGCCTGCACGAAGCTCTCAAGAGCTGCGAGGCGCGTCGCGATGGTTTCCGCCAGAAGCTCGACGACAGCGCGGGTCTCGTAGGGAACCGGGCGCGGTGCGTAGTGATGGCAGGCAATGAGGCCCCAGAGCCGGCCGGCAACCATCAAGGAGGCGACCAATGTTGCGCTGACGCCCATGTTCTGCAGATACTGAATGTGGATCGGCGACATGCTCCGCAGCGTGCAGAGCGACATGTCGAGCTCGCCGCCGGTCAGCGGCGAAAGCCCCGGCCGCAACGGCACCGGTTCGTAGTCCACGTCGACCAGCACCCGTACGCGGTTGCGTTCGTAGAGCCGCCGGGCGATCTGCGGAATGTCGGATGCCGGGTAGCGGTTTCCGAGAAAAGCTTCCAGATGCTCCTCCCGGCGTTCTGCGAAGACCTCGCCATGCCCCTCTTCGTCGAAGCGGTAGACCATGACCCGATCGAAGCCGGTGAGCGCCTTGATGATGCCGGCGGACTCGCTGCAGAGCTCGGCCAGGGAAGCGGCTTCGAGGATCTTGCGCAGCGAGTCTTCGAGATGCTGGGACAGGTTGAGCGATGCGCCGGCCTCTTCGAGCTCGACGATCAGTCCGCCTTCCGGCGGGCGATGGATCAGGCCATCGAATTCCTGTGCCGGCGAGCCCAGGTGGCATCGGACGGCAATCGGAATGCGATCCATGCGGTCGCCGAGGTGGCGCCGGACTTTCTCGGAGAGATCGCCCTGCAGTTCGTCGAGCGTCGCGCCGACAAGGGCCTCATGTCCAAGGAAGTCGCCGGCGTTTGCGCTGGCTTGAACAACGCGCAGCTCCGGTTCCCGGAGCACGAGAAGCGCGCCATGGGGCTGAATCGAACCCGCCAGATGGATCTGTTCGCGCTCGCAGTTCGAGAGATCGGCTTCGCCGAAGGCCGGTGTCGCGGGCTGTTGTTCGGACACGCTCGCGGGGGCGCCGGCTACGCTTTGGTGTCTGACGGCGGCGGTGTGCCGCCGTCCATCGCGTAGCGGTTCAGCTTGGCATAGAGGCTCTGGCGGCTCAGGCCCAGGAGTTCGGCCGCGGCCGTGCGGTTGCCGTTGGTCAGCTCAAGCGCCGATTCGATGTAGTGCCGTTCGACAACGCCGACCGTATCCTTCACGAGGTCGCGCAGGGACGTGTTGCCGATCTGCTCGGTGAGCGTACTGACCAGCGTGCTGAGTTCCCGGCCTTGGGTGCTGTTCACCAGGCGCCGGCTCACGTCGCGGATAAGGACCCCGATATGCTGGGGATCGCCGTCCCTGTCACCGCTGGCGGAGAGCTCGACCTCGGTTTCCAGGCCCAGATCGCCGTGCACGGTCGTCGAGAACAGCCTGACCGTCCCATGGAGCTGAATGTTGGCCAGCAGGACAGTCAGATCTGCGCCGGGCCGCCACAGCCAGCGGCTGAGCCGCTCTCCGACGACAACGGCTTCGGAGCCGGCCTGAACCAGGTCGAGGAAGGCCTGGTTGGTCCGCAGGACCGTGCCCTGCTTGTCGAGCACGACAAAGGCATCGGGAACCCGCGCGATGAGGTCGGCAATCGGCATCGTATCGTTGACGAGGCTCGCAGGAGCCTCGGCAGAGACGGGGGAGAGCTGAAGCAGGTACATCGGGCCCGGTCCAGCGGTCATCAGGGACGCGCGGACCAGCCAGGGTGTCTGGTCCTGGCCCATGTGGATCATAACGGCGGGCGCTTTGCCCTGATCGCGGACCCTCTGCAGCATGTCCTCGAAATGCTGGCGCTCCTTCGCCGCGATCTCGGCCAGGAACTCGCCGCCCTGGGCCGACACGCCGAGCCCGCGGATCGCGACCGGATTGGCCTCCACGATATGCAGGTTCGAGGCACGGATCAGGAGCACCGCCTCGTTCGATGAGTCGAAGAGCAGTCGATAGCGGGTCTCGACTTCACGAAGCTTCCAGTAGTCGCGCTCCATGGCCTGCTGCGCGGCCACGAGGCGGGACTGCAGTTCGGCCACGGCCTGCAGGTTGCGCCCGATCGCGACCAGGCCCTGGTTGTCGCCAAGGCGCACCGCCGTGTACTCGATCGGCAGCTTCAGCCCGCTGGGAAAGTGCTGGTTAAGCTGGCGAAAGGCGGAGATCCCCCGGTCCCGCGCGTCTTCCAGCATGTGCTTGATCTTGTCGCCGCCGACGTCGCCGACCGTCTCGCTCCAGGCCCGCCCGCGCAGGCTCTCGACATCGCTGTCAGGGATCGCGGCGGAATGGGAGACGCGCTGGATGGTCCCCTCCATATCCAGATGGATGGTTATGTCAGGTTGTGCGACGTTCAAGCCTTCCATAATGACTCAATCTCATGCGCTGTCGAAACCGGGCCGGCTGACTGCGGCTGCCATGGGCGGGACGCAAACCACCCCTGCCGGTAGACCCTCTTCGCAAGGCGCCCCTCGGCACAGCCACGAGCCGTTGCTCTAAACCAATCCCCCCTCGCGCACAGGTCTTATATTTCACGACCTGCTTATGAACCCACTTCTACAGACCGTGGTCCTGTCTGTCCATAAATGTGGACAGCGCCTGTCAGACTACAAGCATAATTTACTGAAATATTTGTGAAATCAACATCATAGCAGTCAATTCGCCTGACCGCATTTGGTGTTGGCGCGCTCGTGATGCAACCTATAATACCGGCAGCCAATTGCGGTGCCCGCAACGCTCCGAGTGCCGGCTGTCTCAGGCGGCCTCTCTGACCAGGGCGAACTCGGACCAGATCTCGCTCAGGGCCGAGACAAGGCGTTCCATGTCATCGTCGCTGTGCAGCGGCGAGGGCGTCAGCCGCAGCCGCTCGGTGCCGCGTTCCACGGTCGGATAGTTGATCGGCTGGACATAGATGCCATAGCGCTCCCAGAGCAGATCGGTCACCGCCTTGCACTTGCGAGGGTCGCCCACCAGTACGGGAACGATGTGACTCTCCGACGGCATGACCGGCAGCCCCGCCTGCGTCAGCATCCATTTCAGGGTTGCGGCGCGCTCCTGGTGGCGCGCGCGTTCCGCCTTGCTGCGTTTCAGATGGCGGACCGATGCCAGGGCGCCGGCGGTCACGGCGGGGGGCAGGGCGGTGGTGAAGATGAAGCCCGAGGCGAAGCTGCGGACGAAATCGACCACGGCGGCCGAGCCGGAGATATAGCCGCCGAGCACGCCGAACGCCTTGCCGAGCGTGCCTTCGATGACCGTCAGGCGGTCCATCAGCCCCTCGCGCTCGGCGATGCCGCCGCCCCGCGGGCCGTAGAGACCGACCGCGTGCACTTCGTCGAGGTAGGTCATGGCGCCGTATCTCTCGGCCACCTCGCAGATCTCGGCGATGGGTGCGACATCGCCATCCATGGAATAGACGGATTCGAAGGCGACCAGCTTGGCGCGTCCGGGCTCGATGTCGGCCAGCTTGCGTGCCAGATCCTCCGGGTCGTTGTGCTTGAAGATGCGCTTTTCCGCACGCGAGTGGCGGATGCCCTCGATCATGGAGGCGTGATTCTTGGCATCGGAAACGACAACGCAGTTGGGCAGGCGCGAGGCCAGGGTCGTCAGCGCGGCCCAGTTCGACACATAGCCCGAGGTGAAGAGCAGCGCGGCCTCTTTGCCGTGCAGGTCGGCCAATTCGCGTTCGAGCAGGACATGATAATGGTTGGTGCCCGAGATGTTGCGCGTTCCCCCGGCGCCGGCGCCGCAGCGGTCGATCGCTTCGTGCATGGCCGCGAGCACGGCGGGGTGCTGCCCCATGCCGAGGTAGTCGTTGGAACACCACACCGTGACCTCACCGCAAGGGTCGCCCGGCTCCTCGCCGGGTTGGTGTGAAGGATGGCAGGTGGCGCGCGGAAAGCTGCCGGCCTGACGCGCCAGATCGGCGAATACGCGATAGCGTCCCTCCCGACGGAGATCAGTAAGCTGCTGGTCGAAGAAGCTCTGGTAATCCATTCTTCGTCTCCTCCTCGCTTTGAGGTTCGACAGGCCGTGTCCGAGCGGCTGGCCCGGAGGTGACTGTTGTGGCGGCCGCGGTGCAGGCTGCGGTGCCGGCGTCCGGCGCCGGGCGGTCCAGTTTCTGTCCGATGGCCACGATGCGCGGCTGTTCATTTTCGCCGGGGGCGCCGCCATGCGATAACGCCGCCTGATCCTCGTGGCCGTGCCCGTGATCTGTTTCGATGTCCCCGCTCGCGCCGAGATCCAGTGCGGCGAGGGTGCTCACCTGCTCGAGGTTGTGATCCTCCACGACACCGAAGGTGGCCGGCTCGGCATCGAGGGGCTGAGTCTTGCTGTGGGAGGAAAGGGCCCAGTTCCACAGGGAGGCAGTCGGCAGGGGAACCACCAGGAACCAATGCTCCAACACTGCCAGCGCCATCATGGTTGCCAGAAAGGTATAGCCGACCGCTTCAAAAGCGGTGGCTTCCGGCGCGATCGCCAGCTGAACCAGCCAGGTGAGGATCACCGTCGAAACGGTGATTGAAACCGGGAACAGCAGGTTCATCGGTTTCTTGGTCAGAAAGCTCTTCAGATACTCCAGATGCTCCGGCAGGAACTCCTCGTTCAGGTTGCGCACGCCCAGGAAGACGTTGAGCCTGGCGCTCTCGTGCATCCACCAGAGGATCATGAAGGTCCAGGTGCCGATCTGGTTGGCACCGTTCCAGGTAACCGCGACCACCAGCACCGCTGAGGCGATGATCGCGAGTTCGTGGTAGAGACTGGCCTGTATGGCGTGACCGAAGTGCTTCCAGCCGCGGCAACCCTTCGGGCAGGCTTCCTTTCGCGGGCCGGTTACGAAACCCATGTAGAAGCTGATTTCCTGCCAGCCCCAGGTCAGCAGGCCGAAGGTGAAGGCCCAGTAGGCCCCCGCGACGCTGGTGTCGTTCTTGGTGATGGCCAAGCCGTAGACCGACGCGGCGAGCAGCAGAGTCGCGCCGAGCATGCTCCAGCGGAAGGTGTGCCTGGGCAGGCCGTCCAGGTAGATGATCACGCCGGTGGAGAACCACCACACAAAGAGCGCGAAAATCACAGGGAGGCCGTATTCCATCATCGGCGTGCCTCTCGTTCGGTCCGGTTGCCGCCTACCACACCGGGTCCAGCCGGACGTTCTGCGGCAGCGCGTGCTTGCGCGTCGGCAGCAGGTAGAGCCGGGCGAAGGTCGCTGCGCCGGCAACGGCAAGGGCAGCCCGTTTGGCGCCGCCGACCAAGCCGCCTCTTTGCTTGGCGGCCTTGCTCGCCTCGGCGATGCGCCGCAGGCGCTCCAGACCGGCGTGGAAGGCAGGATTGTCGAGATCCAGGCTGACCGGGAAGATCTGCTTTGAGATCTCGGTGGTGATGCGGAAGACCGTGAAATCGAACTCGGTGGGATCGAGGCCGAGGGCGCGATGCAGCGCGGGCCGGGCATGATCGCGCACGTACATGGTTGCAAAGACGGCCAGCAGGAAGAAGCGGATCCACAGCTTGTTGCGGCCGCGCAGCAGGCGTGGGTCGGCACGCATGATCAGCGCAAAGGCTTCGCCGTGGCGGAACTCGTCGTTGCACCAGGCCTCGAACCACTTGAAGATCGGATGGAAGCGGTACTGCGGATTGCGTTCGAGCTGCCGGTAGATTGTGATGTAGCGCGCGTAGCCGATCTTCTCGGAGAGATAGGTGGCGTAGAAGATGAACTTCGGCTTGAAGAAGGTGTACTTCTTGGTCTTCTTCAGGAAGCCCAGTTCGATCCCGAGATTGAAGTCCTTGAGCGCTTTGTTGATGAACCCGGCATGGCGGGACTCATCACGGCTCATGGCGCCCATCAGCGCTTTTACGTCCGGGTTCTTCACCCGGGTCTTGATGTCCGAGTAGAGCACGCAGCCGGAGAATTCGGCGGTCAGGGAGCTCACCAGAAAGTCGAGGAACTCTTCCCGCAGGTCTTCGGGCAGCGCCTCGATGTCGACGTTGAACCGGGGGTCGCGGTCGAAGTGGTGGCGATTGTTGTCGGCCCGGAATTCCGCCATCAGGGCATCCCACTCGCTGCGCACCGAGCTGACGTCCAAGCGGTCCATGGCCGCGAAGTCGGTGGTGTAGAAGCGCGGCGAGATGAGGTCCTCGGTGACGGCTTGGCGGGTGGTGACATTGACGGCGTCGTTGATGTTGAGGTCGTCCATGGTGTTCTCCTTTGCGCTTGCGTCAGGCAAGCGTCATTGCGCAACGGTCTCTGCATAGAGCAGGGTCGCAAGCAGGCGCCGATTGTCCGGGCCGAAGGCTGACAGTTCGATTTCGCTGCCGGTTTCCCGGTCCAGCAGAGACAGCCGCCCGTCGCTCCAGCGCGTCAGGGTAAAGGGCGCGTTCGGGTCGCCACCGCGCAGCAGGCGCTCGCGCCCCAGGCCGCGGGCAATGCCCAGCAGGAAGCCGGCGCCTTTCGGATTGATCGCGGCGATACCGTTACTGTCCAGGACCACGACCTGGCCATCACTGCGCTGCTCGAAACGCAGATCCCGGCTCGCAACGGCTTCCGCCTCTGGCAGGCTGACCCGCCCGATGCCGCTCGTCTGGCCGAAACCAGCCAGCGCGATGGCGAGGATGACCATGGCCCCGGCGGCAAGCAGGACAGGCCGCGGAATGGTCTCGGTCTGCTTGTGGTTTGTGGTCATGGTGTGGATTCCCTATCTCAGGAGGCCGCGGCAATCAGCGGCGGGCGGGGCTGCTCCGCCGTCGGTTTGGCCTCGGGCTGGCCATCCACGGTCTCCAGGCCCGCAGCGGCCTGGGTTGCGATCAGGGTCCGGACCAGGAGGTCGGCGACGGCCTCAGGCTCCTCCAGGCAGCGCAGCATCGGCTGCGGCCGGGCGAGGTGCCAGGGGCGGGCGTTGGGCCAGAGGGCGAGGTAGGCGATCCGTCCATCACCAGAGAGCGTCATGGGAACGTCGCCGCTGCCGTCGCGGTGCAGCCGCTTGGCGAGGGATTCGATCTTCGCCAGCGGCAGGTTGACGGTAACGTCCAGGGCGATGCCGGATCGGATGACCACCCGCTTGTTGGTGATGGTGTAGACCGTCGAACGCGCGGAACCCCACGCCAGCAGGGCCGGTATGGCAACCGCGCCCAGTGCCAGCGGTAACGGCAGAAGAACGGCGACGGCAGCCATGGCAAAGCCGCCGCCGTCATGCAGCGTTGTCGCACCCTGCCAGAGCAGCAGCAACGTCACATAAAAGGCGATCTTCCGGACGTGGAAAACACGCCGGGCCAGCGAACGCCACGCGGGCGCCCCTTGCCAGAGGATCTCCTCTCCCTCCGGCAGGGTCTCGGGCAGGCCAGGGACGGGTTCGAACGCGAAATCGTCGTGACCGTGAGAATGGGCCGTCATAGCACCGGCTCCTGGCGTTGGGGCGTGGCATAGAGGTTGCCGCCGGCGTAGTAGGCACAGATGCGGTCTTCCTCCAGCAGGGTGATCTGCTCCGGGTTCGCCAGCGGCGGCACGTCGGCGAACTGCGCCGCGGTGATCGCGTTGACGCGGACCGTCCGGGCCCCGGACTTGCCGCCCATGCGCACGCAGGTCATGGGCAACATGGCGCGCCGCTGGCCTTCGGGGCCTGAAACCTCAACCTCAAGGTAGCGGATCAGCACCTCGGCACGATCGACCCAGGCATCCACCACGGTGCCCGCCGTCTGACCGTCGGCCGCCACGACCGGGCAGCCGCGCGGGTCGGGATCGCGCGGCTCCAGATAGAAGTTGCCGGCCGTCCGCAGAGGCACGATCTTCACCTCGCCTTCGGCGGTCAGGTCGGGCGTGTTCGAACGCTGTGCATAGGAGGCCGGCCCGACGGCGTCGGTCATCGGATTGCCGGTCGGCATCAAAGGCGCACCCGGGAAGTAGGATGCCGGCTCGGCGTGAATCGTCCGAGTGTCCGATTCGGTCCGCGGCGCCGTCACCGTGCCGCCGTGGTGCAGATGAAATGTCTTGGGGTCCGGCAGAGAGGGAAAGCCCTGGACGGTCACCCGGTCGGAGCGATCGGATTCCAGGGGATAGCCCTCGCGCTTGTCCTCGCGCCGCAGGTAGAAGATCAGCAGGGCGAAGAAGACCCAGAAGATATAGAGGGCAATCTGAGCGACGTCGATGTAGCTGGTAAATGCGCCGGTTGACATGACAAACCTCCACAAACAATCGGGTCTAGCCGGGGAACTCCGCCAGCCCGAAACGGTTTTTCGATTCCGCCCTGCGCCGGTCCTGCGCCCGTGCCAGCGGCCCCAGGGCGATCAAGGTGGCAAAGAGCAGTAGGATTTCCATGTGATAGACCGCGCCATAGCCGATGGCGGGACCGGTCAGAACCGGGCCCAGCGCGCCTGTGTCCGCGAGCTGCGAAACGACGTCCCGCAGGGCGCCGCCCAGGGCAATGGCCCCGCCCGCGCAGCAGGCCTGGACCGCTCCCCAGGCGCCGAGCGCGATGCCTCTGTGCGCGCCCTCGGCCAGGGCCATGATGGCGGTCAGCGTGCCGACGGCGAAGAGCCCGCCGCCGAAGCCGATCAGCGCCGTGCCGGCGCGGAACAGAGTGGGGGAGTTCAGGGGTGCGGCCAGGATGACCAGGGCAAAGGCCGCCAGGCCGGCGACGGCGCCCCAACCGGCCAGCCGCAAGGGGTCGGCGCCGCGGCCGAGACGGCGGGCCGCGAGGGCGAGACCGACCAGTGTGCCGCCGGCCAGCAGGGCGGTCAGCACCGTGGTCGCGCCGACGCTGAGGCCGAGGATCTGGCCGCCATAGGGCTCCAGCAGAATATCCTGCATGCTGAAAGCCGCGGTCCCCAGCCCGATCGCCACCAGCAGGCGCCGCACGCGGCCCTGGCCGATGAAGCCGCGCCAGGTCTGGGTAAACGCCGGGCGCGGCAGGGCCGGGTCGGTGCGCGCCGGATCGCGCGCCTCCTGCTGCCAGAGCGCCACGACGTTAAAGACCACCGTCACCACGGCTGCGCCCTGGATCACCTTGATCAGCTTTACCGCGTTGAAGTCGGCCAGCAGCGCCCCGAAGGCGAGGGCGCTGACCACCATGCCCAGGAGCAGCATGACGTACAGCAGCGCAACCACGCGCGGGCGCGCCTCCGCCGGTGCGAGATCGGTTGCCAGGGCGAGGCCTGCGGTCTGCGACATGTGAAGACCGATACCGACCATGAAGAAGGCCGCGGCGGCGGCGCCCTGGCCGACGATGGCCGGGACGTCGTAGTAGTTGTCGCCGGAGAGCACCAGCAGGGCGAAGGGCATGATGGAGAGCCCGCCGAACTGGATCAGGGTGCCGGTCCAGATGTAGGGCACCCGCCGCCAGCCGAGGACCGAGATGTGATAATCGGAGCGGAAGCCGATAAGCACGCGCAGGGGCGCCAGCATCAGCGGCAGGGCGACAGCCAGCGCGACGAACCAGGCCGGCACGCTCAGTTCCAGGATCATCACCCGGTTCAGCACGCCGGTTATGAGGACGACCGCCATGCCGACTGAGACCTGGAACAGCGAGAGGCGCAGCAGTCTGCCGAGCGGCAGCTCCGCCGTTGCCGCATCGGCAAACGGCAGGAAGCGTGGCCCGACCTGGAGCCAGCCGCGTGCCAGAACTCGCTGCAGGCTTCTCATGGGCGTCGCAACTCCAGGGCCTGCGAGGTGTAGAAACCGCTGGCGATGCGCTCGCTGCGGCCGGTTTCCCAGCCGTCCAACCGCTTGGCCCGCGCCAGGCGGCGCCGCAGGTCGATCTCCCGCAGGGGCTCGATAGCCGGCGCCCTGTTGCCGCGCGGAAAGAGGCGCCCGAGCGTATGCATCGCCGCCAGCGGTCGTGTGCGCGGCGCGAAGGTAAAGAGCAGGCTGCGCTGCGCCCTTTGCGAGAGGCGCGCCAGCATGTCGACCGTATCGCCCGCCTCGTAGTGGATCAGCGAATCCATGGCGACGACGTGATCGAAGGCGCCGAGTGCGGGGTCGGTCATGTCACCGACCTGAAAGCTAACTGATCCGGGGCCGAGGTCCTGGGGGCATCGGTCCTGGGCCAGTTGTACAAGCGTGAGCGAAAGATCGACGGCGGTCACGTCCGCGCCGCGCCGCGCCGCCTCGATCGACAGCGCTCCGGTGCCGCAGCCGGCATCCAGAATGCGCCGGCCGCGGAGATCCTCCGGCAGCCAGCTCAGCAGGGTGGCCCGCATGCGCTCTCGCCCGGCACGTACCGTCGCGCGGATGCGTCCGACCGGCGCGTCGGAGGTCAAGCGCGACCAGGCCTCTGCCGCCGTGCGGTCGAAGTAGGTCTCGAGCTCGCTGCGCCGTTCGAAGTAAGAGGCTGTTGCCATCGTCCGTCCCCTCAGTCGAACCCGAGAAAGTCGAAGATTTCGCGATCTTTCATGGGCTCCGCCTCCAGCGGCTCCGTACCGGCCCAGAGTGTCTCGGCGAGCTGCAGATACTCTCGTTGGACGGCCTCGAGTTCCGGTGAGTCCTCCATTTCGAAAAGCGTGGACTTCTTCAGCCGGCTGCGCCGGATGACGTCGAGGTCCGGGAAGTGCGCCAGGGTCTTGAGACCGACCTTCTCGTTGAAGCGGTCGATTTCATCGGTGGCCGCGCTGCGGTTGGCGATCACGCCGCCCAGGCGGACGTCATAGTTCCGTGCCTTCGCCGTGATCGCGGCGACGATCCGGTTCATCGCGAAGATCGAGTCGAAATCGTTGGCGGCGACGATCAGGGCGCGGTCGGCATGCTGCAGCGGCGAGGCGAAGCCGCCGCAGACGACATCGCCCAGAACGTCGAAGATCACCACGTCTGTGTCTTCCAGCAGGTGATGCTCCTTCAGCAGCTTGACGGTCTGGCCAACCACGTAGCCGCCGCAGCCGGTGCCGGCCGGCGGCCCGCCGGCCTCGACGCACATGACGCCGTTGTAGCCTTCGTAGACGAAGTCCTCGATACGCAGTTCTTCGGGGTGGAAGTCGACGGACTCGAGCACGTCGATGACCGTGGGCATCAGCTGCTTGGTGAGCGTGAAGGTCGAATCGTGCTTGGGGTCGCAGCCGATCTGCAGCACCCGCTTGCCGATCTTGGAGAAGGCAACGGCGAGGTTCGAAGAGGTGGTCGACTTGCCGATGCCGCCCTTGCCGTAGACCGTGAAGACCTTGGCGCTGTCGATGGCGAGATCGGGATCCAGCTTCACCTGGACGCTGCCTTCGCCGTCGGGGCGGGAGCGGTTCCCAGTGAGGATGCCCGAAGGTTTGGTTGCGATGTTCATGCTGCTGCCTCCTGGCCCACGCCCTCGAGCTTGTCTTCCAGGTCCTGTCCCGCCTTGCGCAGGGCTTCCAGAACGGCGGCGTCCGGCGACCAGTACTGCCGCTCCTGGGCTTCGAGCAGGCGGTTGGCGACCTTGGCCGATGCGGTCGGATTGAGTGCGGCGAGGCGCTCGCGCATTTCCTCGTCCAGCACGAAGGTTTCGGTGATCTGCTGGTAGACCCAGGGGTTCACCTGGCCGGTGGTTGCCGACCAGCCCATGGTATTGGTCACCTGGGCCTCAATCTGGCGCACACCTTCGTGGCCGTGGGACAGCAGACCCTCGTACCACTTGGGGTTCAGCATGCGCGTGCGCGTCTCAAGCGCGACCTGCTCTTCCAGCGTACGCACCTTCGCGGTGCCGCTGGTCTGGTCGCCGATGTAAACCGGAACCGTATCGCCCCGGGCGCGCTGTACCGACCGGCTGATGCCGCCGAGGGTGTCGAAGTAGTGGTCGATGGTTGTCACGCCCAGCTCTACGGACTCGAGGCTCTGGTAGGTCAGCTCGACATCGGCCAGCAGGCTGTTCATCAGCTCCACCCGCTGTTCGGGCTTGCCGTCGCGGCCATAGGCAAAGCCCTTGCGGCGGGTGAAGGTGTTCGCCAGTTCGTCCTCGTCCTCCCAGCAGCCGCTGTCGATCAGGTGGTTGACGTTCGACCCATAGACGCCGTCGGCGTTGGAGAAGATGCGCAACGCCGCTTCCTCTAGATCGCAGCCCTGCGCCTTCTGGTAGCTGAGCGCGTGCTTGCGCAGGAAGTTCCGCTCCGGCGGCTCTTCCGCTGTGGCCGCCAGATAGGCCGCCTCGGCCAGCATCCGGGTCTGCAGGGGCAGAAGGTCCCGGAAGATCCCGGAAAGCGTGGCGATGACATCGATACGCGGGCGGCCCAGGTCCTCCAGCGGAATCAGTTCGGCACCGCAGAGGCGTCCGAATCCGTCGAAGCGCGGGCGGGCACCCATCAGGGCCATGGCCTGCGAAATCGGGCCGCCTTCGCTCTTCAGATTGTCGGTCCCCCACAACACGAAGGCGATCGATTCGGGATAGTCCTCTCCGCCGGCCCGATGCCGTGCGAGCAGGCGTTCGGCCTGCTGGGCGCCGTCGGCAATCGCATAGGCGCTGGGAATACGCATGGGATCGAAGCCGTGCACATTGCGCCCTGTGGGCAGTATGGCAGGGGTGCGCAGCAGGTCGCCGCCCGGCACCGGGCGAATGAAGCCGCCGTCGAGGGCATGCAGCACGGCCGGGATCTCATAGTCCTCGGTCAGCAGGCGGTTGACCTCCGCCAGTTCCTTGACGAGCGCTTGGGTCTCTTCGTTGGACGGCAGACCGCTGGCGGCCAGGACCGTCTCCGGCGCCGCGCCGTCCACCAGCGCCTCGACGGCCAGGCGGTCGGCAGCGGTGCCGGTCGCGGTTTCCATCATGGCATCCAGCAGTTCGATCCGCTCGCCCCGGGTCATGGCCTCGCCGATGACATGCAGCCCGGTCGGAATGAGCGAGTCCTCCAGTTCCCGCAGAGAGTCCTGCAGGGCGGCGATCTCACGGTCGCTTCCCCCGCTCCAGGCAGGCGTCTCAGGGGCAAGATCCAGCGCTGCCGCCTGCGTCTGAATGAGGGCGGCAAGAGAGTCCCTTTCTTCAGCCGCTTGCGGGGTTAGGGCGCGCCAGCGCTTCAGGGAGTCCTGCAGATCGAGGAGACCCTTGTAGAGCCCCGCATGGCACAGCGGCGGCGTGCGGTAGCTGATCAGCGTCGCCGATGCGCGCCGTTTGGCGATCGTGCCCTCGGAGGGGTTGTTGGCGGCATAGAGATAGAAGCTCGGCAGATCGCTGATCAGCCGTTCGGGCCAACACGCGGACGAGAGGCCGGCCTGCTTGCCGGGCATGAATTCAAGCGCGCCGTGGGTTCCGAAGTGCAGCACCGCATCGGCGGCGAAGTCTTCGCGCAGGAAGCGGTAAAAGGCGGAGAAAGCATGGGTCGGGGCAAAGCCCTGTTCGAAGAGCAGCCGCATGGGGTCGCCTTCGTAGCCGAAGGCCGGCTGGATGCCGACGAAGACGTTGCCGAAGCGCTCACCCATAACGAAGAGCGACGAGCCGTCGCTCTGCTGGCGGCCGGGGGCCGGGCCCCACTGGGCCTCGATCTCGCCGAGCCAGGTCTCGCGGCGCACATGGTCGTCCGTTGCGATGCGCGCGTGGACGTTGGCGTCGGTCCCGAAGCGCTTGGCGTTACCCTCCAGGATCCGCGACCGCAGCGCGTCTACAGTGTCGGGCACGTCGACGCTGTAGCCCTCAAGTTTCAGCCCCTGCAGAACACGGTGCAATGATCCAAAGACTGAGAGGTGCGCTGCGGTACCGGTGCTCCCGCCATTGGGCGGGAAATTGAAAAGCACGATTCCGACCTTACGGTCGGCGCGCGGCAGCCGCCGCAGGTCGATCATTCGGGCCACTCTTGCGGCCAGCAGGCCGGCCCGCTCTTCATGCGGCTGCATGTCGCGCTGGCCCGGGGCTGGGTCGTCCGCCTTGTGCCCGCGTCCGCCGAAGACGATGGGGGCTGTCGAGCCGTCGAGTTCCGGCAGCGAGACCATCATGGTGGCTTCGATGGGCGTCAGGCCGCGCGGCGAAGCTTCCCATTGGTCGAGCGTCTGGAATTCCAGCGCCTGGGCGGAGATCAAGGGCACGTCCAAGGCGGCCAGCGCCTCCTCCGCCGCCTTCGAATCGTTGTAGGCCGGGCCGCCGACCAGTGAGAAGCCGGTCAGGGAAACGATGGCATCGATCCGCGGGCGGTCCTCGGCGACGAAGAAGCGTTCGATCGCCGGACGCGAGTCGAGGCCGCTGGCAAAGGCGGGAACCACCTCGATGCCGCGGGCTTCCAGGGCTTCGATCACACCGTCGTAGTGGCGCGTGTCGCCGGCCAGAACGTAGGACCGCATCAGCAGCAGGCCGACCCGCCTGGCGTCGCCGCTGCCGCCGCCCGGCAGGTCCGCCAGATCTTCGGTCACCCGCCGCGGCAGGCCCGGATGGTAGAGGCCGACCTCCGGATAGACGACCGGGAGGGTGGCTTTGAAGCGCCCGCGCAGTCCGGCGCGCGGTCCTGCGGCATAGCGGCTGGCGAGGAAGCGTACCATGTTGGCGACGTTGGCCTCGGAGCCCGCCAGCCAGTACTGCATGGTCAGGAAGTAGGCGCGCAGGTCCTGGGCGGTGCCCGGAATGAACCGCAGGATCTGCGGCAGCCGGCGCAGCATCGCAAGCTGCTGCGCGCCGGCTGTGCTGCCCTTCTTGTTGCGCCCGCGCAGACGTTTCAGCAAGGACAGGGCGCCGCCGCTGCTGCCGTCCATGGAAAGCTTGCCGAGGCGGGTGAGGCGGATGATCTCACCGGCCGACATGCAGCCGATCATCGCGTCACAGTGCTCACGCCGTGCCTTCAGCCAGGGCAGCACGGCCTCGACGTGGTCTTCCATGAACAGCATCGTGCAGATGATGATGTCGCCCTGCTCGATATCCGCGCGACAACGGGCCAGGGCTTCCGGGTCGCTCCACTCGGTTGCGGCATGCAGGCTGAGGGTCAGGCTCGGCAGGCCGCGCTTCAGGCGCCGGCAGGCTCTCTCAGTGGCGCTGGCCAGATGATTGTCGAGCGTAACGATTACGACCCGAAGGGGGGTCGCGTCAGCGTCCGAAGTGGGCTTTGGCATCATACAGCGTCTCAAGAGTGATCAGGGCCAGTCCGCCGTCACGGGCAAAGCGTTCTGTGTTGCGGCGGACCTTTCCGCGAACGAAAAAGGGAACCTTGCCGAGTTCCTTCTCTGCCTCCTCGGCCCAACGGATCTCGTCGCCGGAACGGACTCCGGAGTCGGTGACGGTCGGGGAGATCTCGATGGGCACGCCGGCAGATCGCGTCTCTGCCGGACTCGATCCATGACCCAGATGAGAGGGCCGGGCGTCGGCACCGAACTCAGGGTCTTCGCGGAACATGCCGATCAGGTGCTCTTCCAGGCCCATCATCAGGGGGTGCACCCAGGTGTCGAAGAGCACGTTTGCGCCTTCGATACCCATCTGCGGCGCGTAGCGCGCCGGGAAATCCTGAACGTGGACCGGCGCCGAGATCACCGCGCAGCCGATACCGAGCCGTTTGGCGATGTGGCGCTCCATCTGGGTGCCGAGGACCAGTTCGGGCTGCAGCTCGGCGATGCGGGCCTCGACATCCAGGTAGTCGTCGGTGATCAGCGGCTCGACGCCGTAACACGCGGCGGCGGCCCGCAGGTCGCGGGCGAATTCGCGGCTGTAGGTGCCGAGGCCGACGACCTGAAAGCCCAGCTCCTCGGACGCGACCCGGGCCGCGGCGACGGCATGGGTTGCGTCACCGAAGATGAAGACCCGCTTTCCGGTCAGATAGGTCGAGTCGATGGAACGGGAGTACCAGGGCAGGCGCAGGTCGCTGTCGAAGCCGGCTTCCGGCGCGACGGCGAAGCCGAGCGCCTGGACCTCGGCGATGAAGTCCTTGGTCGCTCCGACGCCGATGGGCACGGTGGTCACGCGCGGCTGCTTGAAGCTGCGTTCCAGCCAGCGCGCCGCCGTATCCGCGATCTCCGGGTAGAGCACGACGTTGAAGTCCGCCTCGCCGAGGCGCGCCAGGTCGGCAGGCGTTGCACCGAGCGGCGCGACGACGTTGACCGCGATGCCCAGCCGACCGAGAAGCTGGGTGATCTCCCGGACGTCGTCGCGATGACGGAAGCCGAGCGCCGTCGGCCCCAGAATGTTACAGGACGGCCGCGCCCCGTTCGGTCGTGCGCCGTCCGCCTGCGCGGAGCGGGTGGTGCCCGGGGCGGGCATGCTGGGTCCGGCCATGGCCCGTACCAGGCGGTAGAAGGTCTCCGCCGCGCCCCAGTTCTCCTTGCGCTGATAGGCCGGCAGTTCGACCGGGATGACCGGCACCGGCAGGTCCAGGGCTTTGGCGAGTCCGCCCGGATCGTCCTGAATCAGCTCCGCGGTGCAGGAGGCCCCCACCAGGAGGGCCTGCGGCTTGAAGCGTTCATAGGCGTCGCGCACCGCGGACTTGAACAGCGCTGCCGTATCACCGCCCAGATCGCGTGCCTGGAAGGTGGTGTAGGTGACCGGCGGGCGCCTGTCGCGCCGCTCGATCATGGTGAACAGAAGGTCGGCGTAGGTGTCGCCCTGCGGCGCATGCAGGACGTAGTGCAGCCCGTCCATGGCGGTTGCGATCCGCATCGCGCCGATGTGGGGTGGTCCCTCGTATGTCCAGAGTGTCAATTGCATGGCCTCAAACCGCCAAGGCCGCCTGACGCCGCAGGGGCCTTGCGAAGAGTTCCGCAAGGTCGCCGGCCTGCTCGTAGCCCTGTACCGGCGTGAACAGCAGTTCGATGGACCACTTCGTGGTCAGGCCTTCGGCCTCCAGCGGGTTGGCAAGCCCCAGTCCGCAGACAGTGATGTCGGGCCGCGCGGCGCGGCAGCGGGCGAGCTGGCGCTCGACGTCCTGTCCCTCGCTCAAGCGGGCGGTCTCCGGCAGCAACGCGAGCTCGGCGGCCAGATGCTGCCGGTGCAGGTAGGGCGTGCCGACTTCCAGAGGCGTCATCTCCAGCTCCCGCGCCAGAAAGCGGGCGATGGGAATCTCAAGCTGCGAGTCTGGAAAGAAGAAGACGTTGCGGCCGGCCAGGGTGTCGCGGTAGCGGGCGATGGCACGGCCGGCGCGCTGGCGCGGCGGTGCCGTGACCGCATCGAAGCGCTCGGCCTCGACACCCCAGGCATCGGCGGCAGCGCGCAGCCAGGCTGAGGTGCCCTCTGCGCCCAAGGGAAAAGGCGCCGGCAGGTGCGTGGCCCCGCGCTCCTCCAGCGCTCTGGCGGTATCGGCCAGAAACGGCTGGGCCAGCAGAAAGCGGGTTGTCGGGCCGACCGGCGGGAGCATCTTCGCCTTCCCTGGGGGGAGGAAACCGACCGGCCCGACCCCGAGGTCGTCGAACAGCCGCGAAAACTGGTCTTCGACCACGTCGGCCAGAGCGCCTACGACCAGAAGCGATGCCTCGGCGGTATCGGCGGCGGGCAGGGTGGGGACGAGCGAGGCCAGACAGGCGTCTTCGCCCTGCGTGAAGGTCGTCTCGATGCCGCTGCCTGAGTAGTTGAGCACGCGGACACCGGGAGCGTGGCGCTGCGAGAGCCGCTGAGCCGCTTTGGCGAGATCGAGCTTGATGACCTCCGAAGGGCAGGACCCGACCAGAAAGAGCAGACGAATGTCCGATCGCCGCGCAAGCAGTTGGTCGACGACGCGATCCAGTTCCTCGTTGGCGTCGGCAAGGCCGGCGAGATCGCGCTCGTCGATGATCGCCGTGGCAAAGCGCGGCTCGGCGAAAATCATGACGCCCGCGGCCGACTGGATCAGGTGTGCGCAGGTGCGCGAGCCGACCACCAGAAAGAAGGCATCCTGGATCTTGCGGTGAAGCCAGATGATACCGGTGAGACCGCAGAAGACCTCTCTTTGGCCGCGCTGTCGCAGAACCTCGGGTTCAGGTGTCAGCCCCTCCGAGCCGCAGCCGGCTGCGGTGAGCGGCGAGACGGCTGCGGCGGAGTTGCTCATTTTGCGAGGCTCGCCAGGCCGAGGTGTTCGGTTGAGCGCTGCTGCTCGCGGCGTGCGGCGCGCAGTTTCAGAACGAACTGCGCAGCGTTGACCACGTAAGAGACATAGGCGGCCAGCGCGAGGAGCATGAGTTCGCGAGGCGCCAGCAGACCGCCCAGAAGGGCGATCAGGTAGGCGCTGTGGAGCGCCAGCACCAGCATGCTGACCACGTCTTCCCAGAAGAACGCCGGCGCGAAGAGGTAGCGCCCGAAGACGTCACGCTCCCACAACGACCCGGTGATCATGATGGTATAGAGCACCAGCGTCTTGAGGATGATGGAGCCGGTGGCAAGCGCATAGCCCTGACCTGTCGCCAGGTAGTCCATGACCAGGTAGAGGCTGATCAGGAAAACCGCGAACTGCAGTGGCGCCAGGATGCCCTGCACCAGCGTCCAGCGGGATGCATCACGCCGGCGCCGCTGCTCGGCGGTGTAAAGCGCTCTGCGCTGCGTCTGCGCCCGGCGCCGCTGCAGCGGGCTGGCGGCGGCGTGGGCCGGCCAGGGGCAGAAGTCGACGGCGGCGATGCAACGATCAAGTATTCCGGACGCGAAGATCATGATGCTCTCCTACCTGAGCCGGGCATACTTGAGCCGGGCCCACCTAAGCCTGTTCGACTGGCGCGTTCGCGATCTGCCGTGTGTGCTGCTGTCGGCGTTGCGGTGCCGATCGTCCCGAACCTTGTGGTCCTGAGACCTGTGGTCCCGAAAACTGTGGTCCGGGAACCCGTCCGAATGGCCGTCTTCCGGAAAGCCCCTGCGCAACGATGCAAGGGTGATCCTGTTGAGCCGCTTTCGTGCCAGGGTCGGAAAGTCTGCACCGAACTCCTCCCCACGCGCCTTTTGCTTTGTTTCCGGGACTCTAGAACGGCTGTCGCGGAAGTGTCAAGTTTTATGGACGTAAATTAAAATGGACAAATCGGATTTCGCGTCATCCCAGCGCCTCTGCGCTTCGGCTCATGCTGCCCATCGTCGGAGTCGCAGGGTGAGAGGCGGGCATGCGCGGCGGCGACGCGCGGCCGTCGTCTGTGTCGCTCAAGCCGGTCTTTTTCCACAGGCTGTGGAAGAACTTGGCATCGCAACCTGCTGCGCCGATTCGAACCTGGGTATAGGCTGTGGTGCAGATGAAGCGATGCAGGTCTTGTAAAGCGGCAGAGCAGCACGGACGTTCTGTCAACTTTTTCTCACGTGAAGACTGCTTGACAGACCTGCGTGTGGGAACGTTCAATGGTTCGCGCAGATGCCCAAAGCCATAGCGGTCAAGAAGGCGGACGCGAAGGGGACTATCAAAACCAGAGGGGGCGTTTCACTCAGGGGATAAGTTCAGACAGGTAGGCAGATCTAGCTCCAGATTGGCGCTCGGAGATCGACGGTAGTTACCTTCGCCAAAAATGCAGCCTGCGTTCTCGCTTTGAGGGAGGAAGGCAATGGCTAGCTTTAGCGACGAAGGCCAGACGAAGGAATTTCTCAGGACCGAAGAACAGGTCCGCGACTACGATGCGCCTCCGGCTGATTTCAGTCACATCGCCGCGGTGGACGGCTCGGATGTCCGCTTCGACCGCCTGGTTCGCACGATAGAAGGAGAGATCATCCCGAGACTTGTCCTAGCTCACAAGGTGACTCCGCCCGAACATCAGGGCGGGCAAGAAAACTGGGGCAAGCCTTCGCCGGATGATGTGACCGAACTGACCAGTCTGGTTCTCAAGAGCGACTTCCCCGTTGCCATGGGCTACGTAACGCTGCTGCACGAGCGCGGCGTTGCGCTTGAGAGCATCTTCCTGGACCTGCTGGCGCCGACTGCAAAGAACCTGGGCGAGCTCTGGAAGCAGGATCTCTGCACTTTCTCCGATGTCACCATTGCTCTGGGCCGACTTCAGCAGATTCTGCGCGACCTCAGCTTTTCGACGCAGGGCGAGACGATTCCCTGGGAACAGGGGCGCCGCGCCCTCATCGCGCCGGCGCCGGGCGAGCAGCACAACTTCGGCGCCTTGATGGTGGCCGAATTTCTGCGCCGCGGCGGCTGGGACGTGGCCGTCGAGCCGGCCACCGACAAGCGGCATGTCGCGAGCATGGTGCGCGACGAGTGGTTTGCGGTCCTCGGTCTGTCGTTGAGCTGTGATGAAGGACTGGAAGCCCTGGCCGCGGAGATTGACGAGGTGCGCAGGGTGTCGCGCAATGACAAGCTATCCGTAATCGTTGGCGGTCGCGTGTTCGTCGAGCATCCCAAGTGCGTGTCGCAGGTCGGTGCGGACGCCATGGCCATTGACGGTCACCACGCTGCCCTTCAGGCTGACAATTTACACACTTTGGTGATGGCGCATTGCTGATCTTGCCTGCACGGGTATCATCCGGCGATGTTGTCACGTATGACGGTGTAGGCAGTGAAGCACTTCAACGCGCCCTTAAAGACCCTGGGTGATCTCGACCCCAAAGCGGCATTCGGCCTGCTTGCAGCGTCTTCCGATGTCGCCTTGATCCTGGACGAAAAGGGCGTTGTGCGGGACCTCGCACTGGGCAGCGACGAGATTTCTCTCGACGACTGCGGCGACTGGCTCGGCCAGCCCTGGGAAAAGACGGTCACGGTCGAAAGCCGCGAGAAGATCGAGGATCTTCTGCGCGATGCCGCGAAGCAGAAGGCGCCACGCTGGCGCCAGGTCAACCATCCCTCGACAAGCGGCAGCGACCTGCCCGTGCTCTATTCCGCCCTGCGGGTCGGAGACAAGGGGAAGGTCATTGCGCTGGGCCGCAATCTGCGGGAGTTCGCGGTGCTGCAGCAGCGTCTGGTCGAAGCCCAGCAGGCCGTGGAGCGCGAATACGCCCGTCAGCGCAGTGCCGAGACGCGCTACCGCCTGCTCTTCCAGGTCTCCTCCGAGCCGGTGCTCATCGTCGATGCGGCAAGCCAGCAGATCATCGAGGCCAATACTGCGGCCGAAGCCTTCCTCAAGGCCTATGCCAACAAGACCAAGCGCCCGCGCAAGACCGTCGGCTCCACCTTTCCGGATGTCCTCAGGGGTTTGAAGTCCGGGGGCCGCAAGGCCATCGACCACCTGCTGGCGACGGTTCGCTCCGCCGGGCGTGGCGAGGATGTCCGAGTCGCCACCGATGGGGACGAGCGCTTCAGCGTCGGTGCATCGCTGTTTCGTCACGAAAACGCGTCCTACTTTCTGGTGCGTTTCGCGCCGCTCAACAGGGACGGCAGCGTCTTCGAGTCGGGACCGCGTTCGCGGATGCTGGAGCTGGTGGAGGCCGCCCCCGACGGATTTGTCATGACGTCTCTCGACGGTCGGATCCTCAGCACCAACCGCGCCTTCCTCGACCTCGCGCAACTCGGGTCGGAGGAACAGGCGCGCGGCCAGCCTCTGGAGCGCTGGCTGGGGCGGCCCGGTGTAGACTGGAGCGTGCTGCGCGCAAATCTGCGCGAGAACCAGGCGATCCGCCTCTTTGCGTCTTCGGTGCAAGGCGAGCAGGGCCTGGTGGCGCAGGTGGAGATTTCCGCCGTTGCCGTCACCGAGGGTGAGCTGCCCTGCTACGGCTTCATGATCCGCAATGTCGGCCAGCGCCTCAAGTCTAACAATCCGGCGGGCAAGACCGTGCCGCGTTCGGTCGAGCAGCTCACCGGTCTTGTCGGGCGTGTCTCGTTGAAGGAAATTGTGCGGGAAACGACGGATGTCATCGAACAGCTCTGCATCGAAGCCGCCCTGGAGCTGACCGGCGATAACCGAGCCTCTGCGGCCGAAATGCTGGGGGTCAGCCGGCAGTCGCTCTACGTCAAACTGCGCCGCTTCGGGCTCGCCGACGTGGCGCCGGAAGAAGAGGCGTGACGGTCTCACCGGTGGCCTCCCCGGTGGCCTCCCCGGCAGCGGAAAATCGACCTTCCGAACTGTAAATCAAAATTGACAATCTAGAATGTCAAGCATACCGTACGATATGTCTCGATTGGCTGTTTCCGAGGCGGCAACGGGCCGCATACAGCCGGCTGCGATGGTCGAGCTGCTGAAGCCGATCACCTGGTTCGCGCCGATGTGGGCCTTCGCCTGTGGTGTGGTTTCCTCCGGCGTGCCGCTGGAGGGACAGTGGCCTGTGATCCTTGCCGGGGTCGTTCTGGCCGGGCCCCTGGTCTGTGGGACCAGCCAGATCGCCAATGACTGGTTCGACCGTCACGTCGATGCGATCAACGAGCCGGCGCGGCCGATTCCCTCCGGCCGCGTGCCGGGGCGTGTGCCGCTCTATTTCGCGCTGTGTTGGACGGCCCTCTCGCTGATGGTTGCGGCGTTGCTCGGGCCCTGGGTTCTCGGCGCCGCTGTCGTTGGTCTTGCGCTCGCCTGGGCCTACAGCGCGCCGCCGCTGCGGCTGAAGGAGGAGGGCTGGCGCGGCTGTGCGGCCGTGGCGCTCTGCTACGAGGGCCTCGCATGGTTCACCGGCGCCGCGGTCATGGCCGCGGCTCTGCCCGACTGGCGCATCCTGGTCGTCGCCGCGCTCTACAGCGCCGGCGCACACGGCATCATGACGCTCAACGACTTCAAGGCTGTGGAGGGCGACCGCCGCATGGGCATCCGCTCCTTGCCGGTCCGTCTCGGCGTGAGTCTCGCCGCCCGGGTGGCCTGCCTTGTCATGGCGCTGCCGCAGGTCGTGGTCATCGGTCTGCTTTGGGTTTGGGGACAACACGGCTTTGCCCTGGCGGTCACGCTGCTGTTCCTGGCGCAGCTTGTCCTGATGCTGCGGCTGTTGAGGGACCCCAAGGCCTATGCGCCCTGGTACAACGCCACCGGGACCACGCTCTACGTCATCGGCATGATGGTCACCGCCTTTGCGCTGGTGCCGCTGGTCGGAGCGTCGGCATGAGCGGGAAGCGCCTCGGCTGGTTCGGCATTATCCGCCTCGGCCTCGTGCAGACGGCGCTCGGCGCCATCGTCGTTCTCACAACCTCGACCCTGAACCGGGTGATGGTCGTCGAGCTGGCGCTGCCGGCAACCCTGCCCGGCGTGCTGGTCGGCCTCCACTACGCAGTTCAGGTGTTGCGCCCCCGTCTCGGCTACGGCTCCGACGTCGGGGGACGGCGCACCCCCTGGATCGTCGGCGGCATGCTGGCGCTGTCGCTGGGCGCTGCAACGGCCTCGCTGGCGGTGGCCCTGATGTCGGTCCAGCCGCTCCTGGGCATCGCCCTTGCGGTGCTTGCCTTCACGGTCATCGGCGGCGGTGTCGGCGCTGCCGGCACCTCGCTCCTGGTGCTCCTGGCCAAGCAGGTCGATCCCGAGCGCCGCGGCCCGGCGGCCACCATCGTCTGGATGATGATGATTGCCGGCTTCGTGGTGACGGCGACGGTCGCCGGCCATCTCCTCGATCCCTTTTCGCTGACGCGCCTGGTCGCCGTCAGCCTGGGCGTTGCCGCCGCGGCCTTCGTCTTGGCGCTGATCGCCGTCTTCGGGATCGAAGGCAGGGCCGCGCCGGAGCCGCAGCAGAGCCCTCAAACCCCACAAAGCCCCCAGGCCATGCCGCCCTTCCGCGAGGCTATTCGCCAGGTCTGGGGCGAGTCCCGCGCGCGGCGCTTTGCGGTCTTCGTCTTCGTGTCGATGCTGGCCTACAGCGGCCAGGATCTGATCCTCGAACCCTTCGCCGGCACGGTCTTCGGTCTGACGCCGGGCGAATCGACACGGCTTTCCGGCGTGCAGCACGCCGGTGTCTTCCTCGGTATGCTTCTGGTTGCTCTGGCCTGCGGCCGCCTGGCGCGCGGGCGCTTGGGCTCGCTCCTGGGCTGGACCGTCGGCGGCTGCATCGCTTCGGGCGCTGTTCTTCTGACCCTGGCCTTCTCCGGCTTTGTCGTCGGAAGCTGGCCCCTGCGCGCCACGGTCTTCACGCTGGGTGTGGCCAACGGCGCCTTCGCGGTGGCCGCCATCGGCTCGATGATGAGCCTTGTCAACGACGGCCGGGCGAAGCGGGAGGGCGTGCGTATGGGCCTTTGGGGGGCGGCGCAGGCGATTGCCTTCGGCCTGGGAGGTTTGCTCGGCACCTTGGCTGTCGACCTTCTGCGCTGGGCACTCGCCGCGCCGACATCCGCCTACGCGATGGTCTTCGCAGGCGAAGCCATGCTGTTCTTCCTGGCCGCCGGACTGGCCCTGAGAGTCAGGGGAGTCAGGGGCGGCGCTGCTGGCGGCCGCGCGCATGCGCAAGGGTCCGGATATGCCCCGGTTGGAGGAGACTGAGCTGATGCAGCCTATGGAAAGCTACGACGCCGTGGTGGTGGGTGGTGGCCCGGCCGGGGCGACGGCAGCCTCGGACCTCGCGCAACAGGGTCGCAGCGTCCTGCTGCTCGACAAGGCCGGGCGCATCAAGCCCTGCGGCGGCGCGGTGCCGCCGCGGCTGATCCGCGACTTCGCCATTCCGGACACCCTGATCGTTGCAAGGGCCCGCTCGGCGCGGATCATCGCGCCCTCCGACCGCACGGTCGACATGCCGATCGACGGCGAGGGCTATGTCGGCATGGTGGACCGCTGCGACTTCGACGAGTGGCTGCGCCGCCGCGCCGCGATGCAGGGGGCCGACTGGCGGCAGGGTACCTTTCAGCACCTGACCCGCGATGTGCAGGACAGGCCCGTGGTGACTTATCGGACCAGGGAGGGAGGCAGCGTTTCCGTACGCGCCCGCACGGTCATCGGCGCCGACGGCGCCAACTCCGCCGTCGTGCGCGAGGCCTTTCCCGAGGCCGAGAAGATCCCCTTCGTCTTCGCCTACCACGAGGTCGTGCGATCGCCGCAACCTACCGCCTCGCAAGACGCTGTCTTCGATGGCACGCGCTGCGACGTCTACTATCAGGGCCGTCTCTCGCCGGACTTCTACAGCTGGGTGTTTCCTCATGGCGACACCGCCAGCATCGGCACCGGCACCGCGGTCAAGGGCCTGTCGCTGCGTGGTGCCGTGGACCGCTTGCGCCGCGACGCCGGCCTCGACGGCGTCGAAACGCTGCGCTGCGAAGGCGCGCCCATCCCGCTGCGGCCGCGCAAGCGCTGGGATAACGGCCGCGACGTCCTGCTGGCCGGCGATGCCGCCGGGGTGGTGGCGCCGGCCTCCGGCGAGGGAATCTACTATGCCATGCTGGGCGGCCGCCTGGCTGCCGAGGCGGTCGGCGAATTCCTGGCAAGCGGCGATGCAAAGGCACTGGCCCAGGCGCGCCGCCGCTTCATGAAGGTGCACGGCCGCGTCTTCTGGATCCTCGGCATCATGCAGCGCTTCTGGTACGTCAACGACCAGCGCCGGGAACGCTTCGTCAGCATCTGCGGCGACCGCGACGTGCAGCGCCTGACCTGGGAGTCCTATATGAACAAGGAGCTGGTGCGTCGCGACCCGCTGGCGCATCTGCGGATCTTCTTCAAGGATCTGGCGCACCTCTTCCGGCTCGTCTCCCCTTAGCTCGTGCTTCGTGACGGTTGACCGGGATGGCTGAATTCATCGCCAGCGGTCGTGTGATCGACGTGGTTCTGGGCTTCGTGCTGCTGGAAGCCGTCCTCCTCTACGGCATCCACCGGCGGACGGGCCGGGGGCTTGCGCCTCCTGTGCTCGCGAGCATGCTTGTTCCCGGAGCCTGCCTTTTGCTGGCGGTGCGTGCGGCTCTGACCGATGCCTCCTGGATGCTTGTGGCGCTCTGGCTGATCCTGGCGCTGGTCGCGCATCTGATCGACCTGCGGCAACGTTGGCCGCA
This sequence comes from Pelagibius sp., assembly GCF_028281305.1. GTDB lineage: Bacteria > Pseudomonadota > Alphaproteobacteria > Kiloniellales > Kiloniellaceae > Pelagibius. Next base: position 51,629 of record NZ_JANQKD010000108.1, read on the forward strand.
GCGGCCGTGACGGCCCGGGTCCGGAGACCGTCGGCTCCCTCTTCTCGGGTGCCCTAGCGAAGCCTGCGTTGAGGCTGCTCGTCTGTGCGGGCATCCACGCCGATCTCGAAGCGGCAGCAGGGTGCTCCGGCGTGACAGCAGTCCGGATGGCGGACGGCTATCGCCGGCCTCACCAGGGTTTCGAACAGCCGCCGAAAGACGGCGCTGTGCCAGACGCAGCCCGGCATGGCCAGGGGGTTGTCGGCGATTTCGATGATCCAGAACGGGCCGTGGCTGTCGTTTCCGCCTTTGCCGCGGGCGCTTTCGGTGCGCAGCCTGCCGGAGCCGGCGAAGGTCCAGGCGTTCTTTGCGATCGCCGTCAGCAGCAGCGGCCCTGCCAGAGCCGGCGGCAGCGCCCGCAAGATCCTCTGCGCCAGGGCGGGGATGCGGTTGGCCAGGATGTAGTCGGCGGTGCGCGTTCCCGCCTCGGCCGCAATTGCCGCGGCGGTCGCCGCCGGCAGGTCGGCAAAGAGGCATCCAAACAGCTTTGCAGCCAGCGCTTCGTCCACCATCTCGCCGGGAGGGTCGATGAGGAAGTGCTGCAGTCCGGCGTGCCTGAAGAGATCCTCAGCGGCGTGCTGCCCCGAACGGTCTCGCAGCGCCCCAGCGAGCTGGATCACGGCATTGGGGCCGACCCGCGATGCGAGCTGGTCTGCCTGCAGGATCGCTTCCGCCATGGCCCGGGCCCGTCAGGCGGGCGGGGCTGTTTCGCGGTCCATCAGCTCCGCCATCTGCTCGGTGCCGCCGCCGCAGGCTTTGACCGCCATCCGGCTTTCCCGCTTCTTCGCGGCCCGCTCCGCCGCCGATTCCCAGTCGGCAGTCTGCGCCGGCGCGATGCGGCGCGTTTCGTCGAAGTGGAAGTCGACGGATTTCTTCGACTGCGGCCCCCAGTAGTTGACCTTGCCGAGGTCGTAGAAGGTCCGCTGGAATCCGGCCTTCAGAAAGGCCTTCAGGCAGCCCAGCAGGTAGCGTCGGCGGAATCCCGTGCCGCGCCAGGGATAGTGGAACAGCGCCTTGCGCATATAGAAGCGGCGGTAGTTGTTCATGACCCGGTCGAGCAGCTCGGCGCGGTCCATGGCCTCCGGCTTCATGATCGGCGTGACGAAGTTGTACTTGGAGAAGTCGAAGACCTCGACCTTGTCGCCCAGCTCCTGGAACAGGGAGGAGAAGGGCCAGGGCGTGTACATCGCCCAGTTCGCAAGATCGGGGTCCCAATCCCGGGCCATCTGGTAGGTTTCCTCCAGCGTCTCGGCGGTTTCGTTCTCCAGGCCGACGATGAACTGCGCCTCGATGAAGATGTCCGCCTCGCGCAGCAGTTCGATGGCGCGGCGGTTGTCCTCGATCTTGGTTTCCTTGTTGAAGCGGTCGAGGCGGAGCTGGGCGGCGGCCTCGGTGCCGAGGCTGACATGAACCAGGCCGGCGCGGCGGTAAAGCGGCAGCAGCTCTGCATCGCGCAGGATGTCCGTCACCCGGGTATTGATGCCCCACTTCACCTTGTCCGGCAGGCCGCGGGTGATCAACTCCTCGCAGAAAGCGATGAACTTCTTGCGGTTTATCGTCGGCTCCTCGTCGGCCAGGATGAAGAAGCCGACGCCGTGATCGCGCACCAGCGTTTCGATCTCGTCGACCACCTTTTTCGGGTCGCGCACCCGGTAGTCGCGCCAGAACTTCCACTGCGAGCAGAACGAACAGGTGAAGGGACAGCCGCGGGCCATGTTGGGGATGGCGACTCGCACGCCCAGGGGCACGTAGGTGTACTTGCTCCACTCCAGCAGCGACCAGTCCGGGTCGATGGCATCCAGGTTCTTCACCGTCGGCGCGGCCTGGGTTGCGACGATCCGCTCCTCGTCCCGGAACGCGAGACCGGCGATGCTGTCGCGGTCCTCCGGCCAACGCCCCTTGTCGATCGCCGTGATCAGCGCCACCAGAATCTCTTCACCCTCGCCGCGGACGATGACATCGATCCAGGGCGCCTCCGACAGGACTTGCTTGTACATGAAGGTGGCATGGATGCCGCCGAGGACCCGCACCGCCCCGGGGCAGACGTCCCGGGCGATCTCCAGCACGCGCTCGGCCTTGTAGATGGAGGGCGTGATCGCAGTGCAGCCGACAACGTCGGGCGACAGTGCGGCGATCCGGCGTCCCACCTCCGCGTCGTCCAGATCGTTGGTCATGGCGTCGATGAAGTGGATGTCGTCGTAGCCCGCCGCGCGCAGGGAGCCGGCGAGATAGGCAGCCCAGGCCGGCGGCCAGCTGCCGGCAATCTCGGCGCCGCCGGAGTGATAGTTCGGATGGACAAGAACGACACGCATGGGGCAGGCCTCCCATCTCTATTGTCGTTCTTACATTACATTTGATATTGTCGTGTTGAATTGACACACGTCAAAGCAGCGCCTGCGGCGGTGTCCGCGCTCCGGCCCGCGCTCCGGCCCGCGCTACGGCCCGCGCTACGGCCGGTGTTTCCGGCGTCTTTCCCTGCTACTTCACCGTCAGGCAACTGCAATCCACCGCCTGGGCGACCTTGTGGGAGACGCTGCCCAGCAGCAGGCCGCCGAGGTCCCCGAGGCCGCGGCGGCCCATCACGATGAGGTCGGCACCCGATCCTTCGGCGACGGCGGCAATCACGCTGGCGGGATCGCCGCTTTCGAGGCGTTCCTCAACCGCGTCGACGCCATTGTCGCGCAGGCGCCGGGCGGCGTTGCCGAGGATCTCCTGTCCGACCGATTCGATCAGGTCCTTTTCCGTGATCCTGATGTGTTCCACCTTGGCGTAGGCCTGGAGTTCCTTGGGCACGCTGTAGCCGCCCGAATGGGTCAAGACATGCAGCAGCGTGAGCGGCGCGCCATCCTGCCCGGCAAGGCTGCCGGCGATATCGACGGCGCGCGTTGCGTGTTCCGAGCCATCGATGGGGACGAGAATGCGCTTGAACATAGGGGGCCTCCCAAGCTGCCGTTGCGTCTGACTGTGGCCCCACCTGAAACGATCAATAGCCCCGCGTAGGCCGTTTGGCGTTGACGTGTGTCAGCCTGCGGCTTCTGTAACCGGCGAGCCGACAGGCGGGCTTGATCTGCCGCATGGCCCGGAGTCTGGGCGCTTGTCAGTCTGGGCTGTGCCCGAAGGACTGGGAGAACACCCTGCGAAAGCCCAGACAATGTCCCGTACCAGCCTTCTTCTGACCGATCTCTATGAACTGAACATGCTCCAGGCCTACCAGGAGGCGGGCATGGCGGAAACGGCGGTCTTCGAGTTCTTCGTGCGCAAGTTGCCGCCGGGACGAAACTTCCTGGTCGCAGCCGGTCTGGAGCAGGTCGTCGCATTCCTGGAAAGCGCCGCCTTCACGGATGAGGAAATTGGCTGGCTGGCCACCCAACCGGGTTTTTCCCTGCCGTTCCTCGATAGTCTCTTCGCCCTGCGCTTCACCGGTGACGTCGACGCCATGCCGGAGGGAACCATCTTCTTTCCGGACGAACCGATCCTCAGAGTGGCCGCGCCTTTGCCCGAAGCGCAGCTCTTCGAAACGCGCATCATAAACCTCCTGCACTTTCAGACGGTGGTGGCCTCCAAGGCGAGCCGCATGGTCCTCGCCGCCGGCCCGATGAAGCTGGCGGACTTCGGCCTGCGGCGCGCGCACGGGGCAGAGGCGGGGTTGCTCGCCGCCCGCGCCAGCTATCTGGCCGGCTTCGCCGGCTCTGCCACCGTCCTGGCGGCACAGCGCTTCGGTGTTCCGGCTTCCGGGACCATGGCCCACTCCTTCATTCAGGCTCATGACGACGAGGCGCTGGCCTTCGAGCACTTCGCCCGTTCCCGCCACGAGGGGGTGGTCTTGCTCATCGACACCTACGACACGGAACAGGCAGCCCGCAAAGTGGTCGAACTGGCCCCCAGGCTGGCAGCGGAGGGGCACGACCTGAAAGGCGTGCGCATCGACAGCGGCGACCTGGCCGACCATGCCCGGCGGGTGCGCGCGATCCTCGATGCCGGCGGTCTTCAGAGGGTGCAGATCTTCGCCAGCGGCGGTCTCGACGAATGGGCGCTGCGCCGTCTGGTGAGGGCGGGAGCGCCGATCGATGCCTGCGGGGTGGGCACCAGCCTCTCGACCTCAGAGGATGCCCCGGCGCTCGACTGTGCCTACAAGCTGCAGGCCTATGCCGGGCAGGCCAAGCGCAAGCGCTCCGAGGGCAAGGCGACCTGGCCGGGCCGCAAGCAGGTCTACCGCCGCCACGATGCCGGCGGCATCATGGCGGGCGATCTGCTGACCTTGGCGGACGACCGGGCGCCCGGCGAGGCGCTGCTGCGGCCTGTGATGCGCGGCGGCCAGCGCCTTGGGCCCTTCCCCCGGCTCGACGAGGTTCGTGCCCATGCGGCTGCCGAGCGCGACCGCCTGCCGAAGCGCTTGCGAAGCCTGGAACCTGAGGCGCCCTATCCGGTTGCGGTCTCGCCGGCGCTGCGCCGGCTGACCGCAGAGGTCGACCGGGCTGCAGAAGCGACGCCGGCCTGACAGCCGCAGCCAGGGTTCTCAGGCTTGCCCCGTTGGCGCTTCTCGGGCTCGATCTGCCGCCCCTTGGGCCTGGCCGTGGCGCTGTACCTCCGGCCGGTCGCGCTGCTTGAGGCGGTCCCGCCGGGGGATTCCAGAAAGAGGTGGAACTCGAAGCTTCGGCCGGGGCTGATGTCACCGGTCTGGCAGCGGCTCCGGAGCCGCTGGAGCCTGTAACGCCGCGGCGGTCAGGTCATCTCGGAAGGGATAGGCAACCGTCCTGAGAACGCCCCGAAGAGCGCCAAGTGGCGGAAATAGCTACATTCGGGTATCGTTTTTACGGCGAAGGCTAGTCAATTGGCTGCGATGCGTCTAAAAGCAACAAGAGATTAACTTGCCCCATATCTTTGGGTATGTTGTCGCACCAAGCAGCCCAAAGTATGGAAAGGCCAACAAGAGGGATCTTTTGAGCGGGAAATATCGAGGAGTGGGGGGTTTCCTGTCTGTAGATGTGCGTTATCGATTGATGAATTCGGTAAACGCCCCAAATGGTAGCCTGCTGCCAATCTATGGTAGCGGCCCATTTATTATGCTTGTCTAATATGCGCCGCCCTTGTCGCCCTAAGTAATGCGCTGATTGCCTGCAAATGCTCCTGAAGAGGGTGGCCCGGCTCCTGATACCTTTGTTTTCGGTAATCCACCCAAATCCATGCAACGAAATCGGAAGGAACCCGATTCAGGGATCTGTTGATGATGAATGTTACGGCGTCTATCAATGACGATTTGCCTTTTGTGGTGGCAGAATTTGACACGCTGGTTCAAGGACTAGACTACGCAGCCAGGGGGAACACCGGATACAACTTCTTCTCGGGCAGAGGGGAGGTCGCGCACGTCCTGAGCTACAGGGAGTTGCGCGAACGCGCCATCGTCCTGGCACGGCGTTTGGACGGATTGGGCCTTGAGCGCGGTACGCGGGTCGCAATCATCGCAGAGACGGTCCCTGAGTTTCCGGTCTTCTTTTTCGCCTGTCAGTACTCCGGCCTGATCCCAGTGCCGCTCCCGCTGCCGATCCATCTGGGCAGCCATGAAGCCTACGTCGAACGTCTGCGGTCCATGATTGCCCGCGCCGGGGCGCAGATCGCCGTCGGCCCTCCAGAACTGATGTCCTTCCTCACGGAAGCCGGTGGCGGGCTGAAGATGATCGGGACGCCTGCCGATTATGCCGCGCTGCCGGAAAGCGGCGGCGATCTGCGGCCCTTTGCAGCCGATGAGCCCTGTTACATTCAGTATTCCTCCGGCAGCACCAGCCTGCCGCGCGGGGTCTTCATTTCCCAACGTGCGATCACCAGCAATGCCCGTGCAATCGGCCAGCACGGGCTCAAGCTGCGCAGTGGAGACCGCAGCGCATCCTGGCTGCCGCTGTATCACGACATGGGCCTGGTCGGTTTCTGCCTGACGCCGATGTTGAGCCAGGTGACCGTCGACTACCTGGCAACGAAAAGTTTCGCTCTGCGCCCACTGACCTGGTTGAAGCTGATGTCGCGCTACGGCGGCACCATTTCGTTCAGCCCGACCTTCGGGTACGAACTCTGTGTGCGCCGGGGCCTCAACGGTTCGGCCAAGGAAATCGACCTCGAGCGCTGGCGGGTTGCCGGCATCGGCGGCGACATGGTCCGGGCCGATATTCTTCACAGTTTCGCGGAAACTTTCGGGGTTGCCGGGTTCTCGCCCAAGGCTTTCCTGCCGAGCTACGGCCTCGCTGAATCAACGCTGGCGGTGGCCTTCGCGCCGCTGGACACCGGTATCGAGATCGACCGGGTCGACCAGGGCCGCTATGCGGGGAACGGGATCGTTACGCCGGTCAAGCGCGGCCCGAACGGGTCGAGCCGCAGCGCGCGGTCCTTCGTCAGTTGCGGGACCGCGCTGCCGGACCATGCGGTGGAAATCCGCAGCGAGAAGAACGACAAGCTGCCCGACCATCACGTCGGTCGGATTGTGGTCCGCGGTCCCAGTGTCATGGATGGCTACTTTGATGACCCGGCGGCGACCGAAGCCGTGAAAACCCAGGACGGCTGGCTGGACACGGGTGACCTGGGCTACGTCTCCGGGGGCAACCTGATCGTGACCGGCCGGCGCAAGGACCTTGTGATTCTGAACGGCCGCAATATCTGGCCGCAGGACGTCGAGTGGGCGGTTGAAGCCTTGGCGGACGTGCGCGCGGGTGACGTGGCCTGCTTCTCGGTCATCGAGGGTGACGTCGGCGAGCAGATGGTGGTGATCCTGCAATGCCGTCTGCATGACCCCGTGGCGCGCGAGCAGCTCCGTAAACAGGCCGCAGCGACGGTCCGGACGACCTGTGGCGCCGATTGCCGTGTGGTGCTTGTACCGCCAAAGACCCTGAAGTTCACGTCCTCCGGCAAGCTCAGCCGCTCCGCGGTCCGCCAGGACTACCTGACCGGCGAGATCGCTGATGTAAGCCACTCGATCAAACAGGTCTCGTCCGCCGTATCCGCATCTTCGCAGTCGGGCGATTGACCGGTTAAGGTCATAACGGGGAACGGCCCTGGCAAGCGCCCGGTCCCGTGAGGGGAGCCGCGCCCCGACTGCTGCAGGAAAGCTGACGGAGCATGACTGAGACCACGCCGGCGCCCGGCTGTGTCGCCCTGACCGGTGCCACCGGCTTCGTCGGTGGTCATATCCTCCGCCAATTGACAGCCGCCGGCTGGCGCGTCAGGGCGCTGACCCGGCGGCAGGGCGGGTTGGGCGGACCGGCGCCCGGCGTGACGCCGGTAACAGGGTCGCTCGAATCGCGGGACGCCTTGGCGGCGCTGGTCGAGGGTGCCGACGTGGTGGTGCATTGCGCCGGCCTTGTGGCGGCCCGCCGTTCCAGTGCCTTCGATCAGGTAAACCGTGACGGCACAGCCCGCCTGGTCGAGACTGCCGCCGCCCAGCCGGTGCCGCCCCGCTTCCTGCTCGTCTCGTCCCTGGCGGCGCGCGAACCACAGGTTTCCCCCTACGCCGCCAGCAAGTACAGGGGCGAGGAGACCCTGCGGAAGGAGGGGGTCGGCTTGTTCTGGCAGGTTCTGCGGCCGCCGGTCGTCTACGGGCCCGGGGATCACGCCACGCTGGACCTTTTTCGGCAGATTTCCAAGGGTTTTGCGGTGATTCCGCGGACGCGCGGGCGGTTTTCGATGATCTATGTCGAGGACCTTGCCGCCGCTGTCGTGGCGCTGCTGGGGCCCCCGGCACAGAACGCACCTGTATCGCACACCACGGTTCCGCGCGCCTCGGTCCTGGAGATCGATGACGGCAAGGCTAGTGGCTACAGCTGGGCGGAGGTTCTTGCGGCGGCCGAGGGCCATCTGGGGCGCAGGGTTCGCAGTTTTGCAGTGCCCCTGGCCGTGCAGCGTCTCGCGGCGGCGGTCAGCGTCGGCTCCGCCCTGGTGACGGGCAGGGCCCCGATGCTGTCCCAGGGCAAGGTCAACGAGATTGCCCATCCGGACTGGGTTTGCCGGACCAACCGGCTCAACGAGTTTCCCTTCTGGCAACCGTCGGTTGGCTTCGACGAGGGTTTGTCAAAGACCCTGGCATGGTATAAGGCTGCGGGCTGGATTTAGGGGCTGTTTCAGGGCTGGGGAAGGCATTGGGAGTGCGGTCGGACCGGTGAGCGGTGAATCTCAGGCTCTTGTTCAGGGCCAAACCAAGCAACGAGGTAAACACATGCAATGGACTGCCGATGAGGTCCATGCGGAGGTGGTTCGGCTGCTCGAGCCGTTTAACCCGCAGTCCGTCGATCTGCAGCCGGAGACAGACCTTGCCACCGATCTCGGCATGGACTCCGTCGCTGCCATGAACATGGTCATGGAGGTTGAGGACCGCTTTGAAATCGACATTCCCATCAGCTTGCTGCCGGACGTGAAGACGCTGCAGGACCTGGTCGATGCAGTCCTCGCCGAACTGAGCAAGAAGCCGGCCCAATGAGTTTGCTCGACAAATACGACAAGGTCTCCCTGCGCCACCAGCGTCTTCTGTCGTTTGGCCGGGACCCCTTCAACATCTGCATGGATCGGATCGTCTCGGCCACCGAAGCCGTGATCAACGGCCGGGATGTCATTCTGGTTGGCACGAACAACTATCTGGGCCTGACGTTCGATCCCGACTGCGTCGCCGCGACGGCCGATGCCGTGACGCGCGAAGGCACCGGGACGACCGGTTCGCGCATTGCCAACGGCACCTATGCCAGTCATCGCGGCCTCGAACAGGCGATTGCCGGTTTTCTGGGCCGCCATGCGGCGATGGTGTTTCCGACCGGCTATCAGGCCAACCTCGGAATCCTCGCAGGCCTGGCCGGTCCCGAAGACACGATTCTGCTGGATGCAGATTCGCATGCCAGCATCTATGACGGCTGCCGCCTCAGCGGCGCCAAGCTCGTCCGTTTCCGGCATAACTCGCCCGAGGACCTGGACAAACGTCTGTCCCGGCTGAGCGGAGGAACGGGCGGCACCCTGGTGGTCGTGGAGGGCATCTACAGCATGCTCGGCGATCAGGCGCCGCTGGGCGAGTTTGCCGATGTGAAGCGCCGTCATGGTGTCGAACTATTGGTCGACGAGGCGCATTCGCTGGGTGTCTTCGGCGACCGCGGCCGCGGCGTCGTCGAGTCCGCCGGGGTCGAAGAGGACGTCGATTACGTTGTCGGCACCTTCAGCAAGAGCCTGGGCGCGGTCGGCGGCTTTGGCGCTTCCGATCACCCGGGCTTCGAGCGCCTGCGCTATACGAGCCGGCCTTACATGTTCACCGCCTCTTCCTCGCCGTCGACCATTGCCACGGCAATGGCGGCCCTCGAAAAGATCCAAGCGCGCCCGGAACTGCGCCAGCAGCTCTGGCAGAACGCCCGTACTCTCTACGACGGGCTGAAGGATCTCGGTTTCACCATCTGTGCCGAGACGAGTGCGATCATCGCCCTCAAGATGCCGAGCGAGGCAGCGGCGGTCTACATGTGGAACGCCCTGATGGAAGCCGGGGTCTACGTGAACCTCGCGCTGCCGCCGGGCACACCGGACGGCAGCTCGCTGTTGCGCTGTAGCCTTTCAGCGGCACACACGCCCGCGCAGGTCCAGCGCATCTGCGAGATCTTCGGCAGCTGTCTCGAAGCGTTGAAAGCCTGGCAGGCGACCCAATCAGCCGCCGAGTAGCCGCCGCTCTCAGCGGAAGGCGCCGCGGCGGTAGAGCTGCCAGAACAGAAGCGGGGCCGCCAGCAGAGGGTGCCGGCGCTGCCAGGGGGTCAGGGTCACGGCCACGCCTGAGTGCCGCTCGATCTTCCATGCCAGGTAGTCCGGGCCATCGGCGAAGGTGAAGGCCGCCTTCATCAGCCGCAGCACCGAGAGCAGCTTGCCCTGGACACGGCGCAGCCGCCACTTGCTTTGGGGTGAGCCACCGGGTGCCGGGCAAGCGTAACGCGTCGGGCCTGCCGGCGCGCCGTCTTGCCCGGCGACCGCAGGCACCTTCAGCGCGAAGAGGGCGGCTTTGCCCAAGGCCTCGAAGTATTGGCGGTTTGCATCGTAGAGATCTTTGACTCGATCCGGACCTTCGGCCCGCAGCTCCGTGCGGTAGGTTTCGCGGAACGTCGCCGTCCACAGATCCTCGACCGTGAAGTTGCTTTGCATCAGGGCGGCGCCCTCCGTCACCGTATGGAGAACGGAGCGGGCGAGGACTGACGTCACCTGTGCCCTGACGTCGGCATCGCGGCTGTAGACGAGCCGGCAAGGCTGCGCGAAGCGGGCCCAGAGATAAGGATGGAACCAGCGTCCCCCGGCCCCGGCGGCAAAGTCGGCAAGCGAACAGACGGCGTACTTGGCGCGCACGACGGCGCCCTCGGCATCCCGCGTTTCCAGGTAGTAGACGTTTGGCGGCAAGGCCCGGTTGGCCAGCGCGCTCAGACCGCTGCGGTGAGCGTCGGCATAGCTGTCGACCAGAAGATAGAGGTCCGCGATCCGGCCTTCGAGGGTTTCGCGGCCAAGACAGGAGCCGTAGAACAGCGTTGCGGCCACAGCCCCGTGCCGCTGCTTTGCGGCTTCGGCGATCGCGGCGATGGGCTGGGCGACAGAGGGGGCGACGGGGCGTTGAACCTCTGCCTGCAGCAGTGCCTCAAGCTCTCCGCTGCTCACCGCTCAAACCCTCACGAAGCGGATTTGCTGGTCGGCGGCAAGCAGGACGGGGCACCCGGGCTCAGGCTCAAAGAGCTCGCCATCCAGGGTGAAGGGGCAGTCCATGGCGAGCGAGACCCGGTTGGCCCGCCGGCTGAGATAGCTTGTTTCGGGCAGCTTGCGGTCTTCGCCGCCATAAAGCACGCGGCCGGCATAGCGCAGGAGACGCTCGGGCGGGTAGGCGATACTCGTGAAGCGGAACTGTCCGTCGCCGCCGTCCCAGAACGGCCGGCTGCCCAACACAAGACGGTCCAGCGTGGTCGCCAGGATCACCAGGCTGGTGAGATGTTCGGCTGGCTGGTTGTCGAAGGTGACGTCGATCCTGTCGCCGGAAAAGACCTTCCTGCCTGGACCGCCCCTGCCTGGACCGGCGCTGGCCTCGGCATCGCCTTGCCGGGCGCCGCGGCCGCGCAGCAGCCAGTCGGCGAGGAGACCCGCCAGGGTAACGGCGGCGGCGGTATCGGCCTTGACTTTGTAGGGATGGACTTTGGACCGGCAAGCGATGATGGCGCGATAGATGGCCGCGCCGCCAAAGAACATGCCGTACTGCGGGGGTCTGCCGCGCGCGTTTTCAAGCCGCAGGATCTGCCGTTCCGCTGTGGTCCGGGCGATCTCCTCTTCGTCCGCGCTCTGCAGCAGTCTGCCGAGCTTCGCCACACCCGCGCTCATGCTTCCGCGCAGGCCGACGTCGCCGGCGATCATGTTGGTCATGCCGCAGGGCAGCACCGCCAGGCGCGGCGGCTGCGCGTAAGGGCGGTCGCCGAAGAGAGCGGTCAGCACGGCCTGGATGGTGCCGTCTCCCCCCGCAACGGCCACGGTATCGATCTCTCTGCGGGCGAAGTCGGCCAGGATCTCGGGGATGTCGGCGACGGTCTCCAGCACCGCGTGGCGGGCGCCGGGTACTCCGGCGATGGCGGCGTCCAGCTTCTCGATGCCCCGCTTGTTCTTCTGGCTGCGCGGATTGGTGATGACGCCGAGGCTGCCCATGGTCAGCGCGGCTCGGTCATCCAGGATCTCAGGCGCCCTCTGCCGCGCGCCGCCGCCATCGCTTGAAAGAGCTGCAGGACGTGGAGCAGCAGGCAGACCGCGGTCCAGACGGCAACGGCAATGAGGCCGAGATCGGGACGTCCCAGCACCGCAGCCAGGGTGAGCAGCACGAGGTTGGGGTTGCGCCGGGCGGTGACCAGCCGAAACCAGGTATCGATGCGCCGCCAGATGTGGATTTCCAGGCCCAGGCGCCAGATGGCGATGCCCTCGATCACCCGTTGCAGGATGTAGCCCGCGACAATCACGGTGAGCGCGAGGGTCAGGGTCCCGCTGTCCAGTCCATGGGCACCCTGCTGCAGGCCCAGCCCCCAGGCGACGTACCAGAAGGGCGGATGGATGAGATCGATGGAATGGTCGAAGACATTGCCGAACTTCGACGAGCGCAGCGTGATGCGGGCAAGCTTGCCGTCGACGGTGTCGAGGAAGGTCATCAGCCAGGCGGCCAGCAATCCCGGCAGCCAGTTGCCCTCCCAGAACCAGTAGAAGGCCGCGATTACGGCGACAAGGCTGACCGCGGTGACCTGGTTGGGGGAGATGCCGAGGCGTGCGCAGAGCTTGGTGACGTAGAAGGCGGGACGCGGCCAGAGCCATTTGGTGACGAGATCCGTGGCGCCCTTGTAGGTGCCCATGAACATGCGCCACTCGGCTGCTGCGCGCGTTTCGCGGTCGGGCAGCAGGGCGTAGGGTTCTTCCCGCTTGCGCAGGGCCTCCCAGTACGACGCGCCCAGTTCGGCACTGCGGACCGGCCTCAGGCCCTCGGGAAGCGGCGTCCCCTGCGCGGACTGCAGAACGGCCGCGCCGGCCTCTGCCAGTCCGGCCGGGGCATGCACTGCCAGCGGCACCCCGGCAGGGTCCCCGTTGGACAGCAGCACGGCGCCGGGGGCGTTCAGCAAGGCTTTGACCAGCGGCGTGTCGATCACCGCATCGGCACGGACGAGGATGACCGCCTGGTCCTCTCCTGCGAGCGCGGAGTCCGGAACAAAGCAATCGATTCCCGCTGCGGCAAAGCTGCGCCGCAGCCGGTCTTCCGGGGTCGCGAACCAGATCTCAAGCGTGCCTTTGCCGATCAGGCAGGCCGTTCGCGGGGCTTCGGGCCCCTCCGTCCGGCTGGCGGAGGTCTCCTGGGCGGAGATCTCCTGGGCCGAGATCTCCTGGGCGGAGTGATCCTGGGCTGATTGATCCTGGGATGTCCCTGTTTCGGTTTCGGCGCGCACCTGGGCTCTCTTTTTTGAAGTCCGCCCTGGCAAAGTGTGGGGCGAAGTCCGCGGCGACCTCCGGGACGGGGCCCGTCAAACCTGCGGGGAACGGCTGAAGCGCCCCATTTGGCGAACGGACCCCGGCTTGTCAAGGCCGGCTGCGCAGCGCAGCCGGTAGAAAGGGCTGAGGGGGCCGGCCTAGGTGGGGCGGTGCTTCAACTCGTGCCAGTAGGCGACACTGGCGGCGACCGCGCCGAAGATCGCCAGGGGTGCGATGCTGGCAAGCAGCGGCGGCAGCAGCCCGACCTCACCCATTGCAAGGGTGATTCCGTTGAATATGAAAAAAGAGAAACCGACAGCAATACCGCCGATGAGGAGGAGGCCCAGCCGCCCGGAGCGTTGCGACTGTTGGGCAAGGAACACGCTGAGGCAGAGCATCAGGAAGGGAATCAGGCAATCTGCCAGCTTGGCATAATGCCAGGTCTCGTAGAGGTAGGGGGCCCATGTGCTGCCGCCTCTGCCGTCGACGAAGCGCTGCGTCTCGTAGAAAGAAAGGTCCCTCGGGTGCGCCAGCAGATGCTGCAGGTTGGCGGCCTGAAGGTCGATCGGCCAGGTCCGCTGGGCTTCAAAGGTTGGCCGGCCTCCTGCCGCCGGAACCGTCGTGACGCCGAAGAGTTGCCACAGGCCGTCGCGGTACTCGGCGTGGCGCACGTCGACGCGTGCCAGCAGCCTTCCCTCTGCGCTGCGCTCGAAGAGCGTAAAGTCGCGGAGCCCCTCGGCATCGATGTTCTCGGCGGGAATCCGGACAATGTCGTCGCCGACATGGATCCAGGTCATGCCGCTGCTGTCCTGCAGCGTCGGCCGGCTGTTGTCCTCGGCGACGCCCCATTCCTGAAGCGCCTGGACACTGGGTGGCACGAGTTCGTTGTCGACGACGAACTGCAGGCCGCCGAGCACGATGGCCAGGGGAATCAGGCGCCCCACCAGACCGAACTGCGAGACGCCGGAGTTCCAGATCGCCGTCAGTTCGCCGTGCCGGATGAGAAGCGTCAGGGTAAGGAGGCCGGCCAGCAGCGTTGCGATCTTTATCAGGTCCGAAACGATGGTCGGCGAACGCAGCATGACGTAACGCGCCAGCGCCGCCGTTCCGCCGTCGTCATGAGCCATGACGCCCCTGGCATTGGCCATCAGATCGAGGCCCATCAGAAACGCACCCATGCCGAACAGCAGGAGGGCAAATCGCGCGACGAACAGCCGCGTCACATATCGGGTGAGAACCCTCATTCCGTAGACGCCTGGCCCGTAGACGCCTGGCCCGTAGACGCCTGGCGCTTGGCGTCGCCGCCGGGCCGCATGGACTGCAGGATCGCCTTGACCAGCTCGGCCGGCGAGGGCCAGGCGGCCCCCCGGGTCACCACGTAGGCGCGCCGATAAAACAGGAAAACGCTGACGGCGACGATCAGGAGAAAAGGCAGCCACTGTCCGACAAGCGCGCTCACATGGCCGACCGAGGAAATCGACTTGCCGATGCTGAGTGCCTGGTTGTAGACGATCAGAAGAAACAGACCCGCCGCGATCCCGTAACCCTGGTGGCTTCTTCGCGGCCCGATGGCAAGGGCAACCGCGAGGAAGGGCAGAAAGGTCAGCGAGAAGGTGCGCACCAGCCGGTCGTGAAACTCGGCCAGCATCTGATCGCTGGTTACATCAGGCGGGGGTGTCGCGCGGTACTGCCAGAGCTCCAGCAAGGTCAGCTCGCGTTCGTCCTCGCCGCGCGGGCGAAAGGCCTCTTGACCGACCAGATTGGTTGGCAGCTGCAGACGGCCGAAGTTCAGGACCCCGACCTTCCGGCCCTCTTCCGCTGTGCTGTCCGCTGAATCGCGTTCTGCCGTATCGCGTTCTGCCGTATCGCGGTCGGCCCCGGCGTCGGGGTCAGCCGCCGGCCCGGCCTCCAGGCGCACGCCGTTCGACAGAACAAGGGTTGAGCCGCCGGTCGTCTCGGAGATCACCAGCCGGCCGCGCTCCGCGGTCATGGTGATGCTGTTTCCGTCTTCGTCTTCTTCGTAAAGGAAGACGCCGCTGAACTCGCGGCTGCCGCGGCGTACGCCGTTGGCCATGAAGGTGGTGCCGTTCGCCTCCATGAAGGTGCGGGGCTGCAGGTAGGTGTTCACCGCCTGCTCCGCGACCTCATGGATCAGCGCGCGGTAGGTGTAGCGGGCATAGGGCTGGCCGAGCGTGAAGTTCACCGCCGAGACGGCGGTGAGGACCAGCGCCAGGATCATCACGGGCCGCAGAAGCTGCGGCAGACCGATGCCTGCCGACCCCAGTGCATCGAGCTCCCGGGCGTGGTGCAGGCGGCTGAATGCGAGAAAAACGCCGAGAAAAAAGGCCGCCGGGAGCGCCAGCGCCATGTAATGCGGGACGAGAAAGGCCAGCATCTGCAGCAGCACGGTCAGGCCGCCGTCGGAATCGAGCACCATGTCCAAGAGGCGCAGCATCCGCTCGGTCAGCAGCACGAGCAGAGCGATGCCGACGGTCACCACCAGCGGCATCATGGTCTGCCTCAGAAGATAGCTGCTGATCGTCGGCACTCTGGGCTCCGCTTTCCGTCTGCCTCTTTCGGCCCGCCTTCGGCCGTCAGGCTGCCGAACCCGGCCAGGCGGCCTTCACAGCTTCACCGAGCTGCGCCAGGGCGGCCGCATCCGGCGTAACCCCGGACGACAGGTCTGGGGCTGCGGGCCAGCCGGCATCCGGATAGATCGTTCCGGCGAACTCCTGGCCGCTGTCATAGCGCGGAAGCACGTGAAAGTGGACGTCCGGATCGACCATCATGAGCATGAGATAGTTGATCTTCTGATAGGGGCGGAACGCGCGCAGCCCGGTTTCGATGTCCCTGACGGCCTGCTGAAGCTCGCCATAGGCCTCTGCGCTGATCTCGCTGAACGCCCCGGCCTCGTCCTTGCAGGCCAGCACCAGGGCGCCCAGGGTTGCCTGATGGGGACGCAGCAGCACCACCCAGTGCCCGTACTCCCGGATCAGGGAACCGGGATAGCCGAACTTTTGCATGGTCGCATTGGGCCGGAGGGTTTGGGGTCCGCTTGACAAAGTCACGACAGGGTCATACCTCGCTGGGGCTGAAGCGCCCGACGGCGGCTGCTTTGCATGGGGATGTTCCCGCCATCGCAGCCGTACTAGTGAAAGCCGCCGGGAGCCTGGCGGCGTTTTGCTGCCGGACGATAAGGAGATGTGATGATCATTTCCCGGATCTCAACCTTGAAACGGGCCAGCTTGAAACAGGCCAGCTTGGGGCTGGCCGCAATTCTCGGCCTGGGCGTGCTTGCCATGGGGATCGCGCAAGGCGACGCGATCGCTGCCGAGCAGGCGGCCTGCACGGCGGAAGAGGGCGCGCAGATTGAGGTCAAAGTCGAAAATGTGCGCAATTCCAAAGGGTTGATAACAGCGGTCTTGTACGGCGATGACCCGGAAGGCTTCCTGAAGCGGGGGCAGCGGCTTGACCGCATAAGGGTCGAGGCCAATGAGGGCGAGACGCTGCTGTGCCTTAAGGCCCCGGCCGAGGGCCGTTACTCGATCGCACTCTATCACGATGAGAACGGCAACAAAGAGTTCGATCGGAATTTCCTCGGCATTCCTTCGGAAGGCTACGGCTTCTCGAACAATCCGGGGTTCCGCTTCGGCAAGCCGGAGCAGGAGGAAACCCTGTTTTCGGTCAACGGAAGCACCACCAAGGTGAGCATCTCCGTACTCTATCTGTAGGGTCCTCCGGACCTTAGGCCTTTACAGACTGTAGCGCCGGGTCTCGGAGAACCGCCCGCCGGCCGGGTCGAAGCCGCGGGCGGTCACATCGATGCGCCAGCGCTTTGCGTCTTGCGCAATGGTGTAGAGCTGATAGTGCGCCTGCGGCTTCTTGCCGCTGCTGGCCGCCGAGGCTGAAGGCACGCCCAGAACCGGCACGGGGCCCTCCGCACCGTCGATGGTCTGCTTGCCGAAGGTGTGATCGTGGCCATGCAGCACCAACTCGGCACCGCGTTCGGCGATCACCTTGCGGAAGGGCTCGGCATCGATCAGGCGCTTGCGCCGGGCGATGCCCTCCAGGCTCGGCGGATGATGAAGCAGCACGACCCGGAACCAGCCTTCCCGTCCCAGGCGCTCCAGGGCGTCGCTGAGGCGCGCCAGCTGGGCTTCGCCGAGGGTGCCGTGCGCGCAGAACAGCGGCGTCGGCTGGGCTGAGCTGAGGCCCAGGATGGCCGCCGGGCCGCGGTACCGCACGAAGGGAAAGGCGTCGGGCCCGGTTTTCTGAGGGTTGGGCGATGGACCGGGCCGGGCGGCGCCGTTTATGGGTTCGCTGCCGGTCGGATCTCCCGTCATGAAGGCCTGCCACTTGCCGAGAGAGGCCTCCCAGGGAACCGCCACGTAGGCATCGTGGTTGCCGGGGATGACGGTGACCTGCTCGGCGCTGCCCAGGCTGTGCAGCCATTCCCCGACCTGGGAAAACTCCTGCTCCAGGGCGATGTTGGTCAGGTCGCCGGTGATGACCAGGTGGTCGGCCCCGGTGGTCGCCAGATCCGCGGCCAGGGCGGCCAGCACCTCCGGGCGGTGCATCGCCCGGCGCTTGCGCAGCCACGAGAGATAGCCGAAGAAGCGCTTGTTCAGGATGTCCGCCGGCCGCACCGCGGGCAGCGGGCCGAGATGCGGGTCGGAGAGATGGGCGAGGGTAAACACCTGTTTCTTCGCAGGCCCTATCGGCAGCTCGAAGGTTGACGTTTCTGCGGGAACATGTGATCAAAATGCCCCTCAGGGTCAAAGGTAAAATCGCCTAAGGGGTTCTTTCTGCATTGAAAGCATTGGTTATTGGGGCCGGCCAGGGCCGGCGCCTGCTTCCGCTCACAGAAGTCGAACCCAAGGCGCTCCTCCCCGTTGGCAGGCAGAGCCTGCTTGAGTGGCAGGTCGATGCCCTGGTGAACTGCGGCGTCGACGAAATCGTGTTCCTGGCCGGCTTCAACCTGGCGGCGGTCGAGCGCAGCCTCACCCGATGCGCCGAACGCTGGCCTCAGGCCGCTTTTCGCCCGGTCTACAACCCCTTTTATGCGGTCGCGGACAACCTGGCGACCTGTTGGATGGCCCGCCAGGAGATGGAGGGGGACTTTCTGCTGCTGAACAGCGACACCCTGTTCAGCCAGCCGGTTCTGGAGACGCTGCTCGCAAGCCCGGCGGCGGCCGTCAGCCTCGCGGTTGACCACAAGGACCGCTACGACGACGACGACATGAAGGTGGAACTGGACGGCAAGCGCCTGCTGGACATCGGCAAGACCCTGCCGGCGGAGCGGGTGCATGGCGAGTCCATCGGCATGCTGTATTTCCGCGGCGAGGGGCCGGCGCGCTTTGTCGCCGCGCTGGAGGCTGCCATGCAGGACGCCCAGGCGCTCCGCCAATGGTATCTCTCGGTGGTCGCATCGCTGGCGTCGGAGCTCGAGATACAGGCGGTCACGATCAGCGGCCACGACTGGTGCGAGATCGACTATCCCGTCGATCTCAAGGCCGCCCGCCAGATGGTGGCGTCGTGGCAGCCGGACGCCGATCCCGTCCTCAAGTCAGCCAGGTCCTCCTAGGATCTGTTCCACGAGGTCAAGATCCTCCGGCTTGTCGACGTCGATCGCGGCCTCCGCAAAAGGCATCTTCACCGCTGACACCGCAATCCCGAGCCGCCTGGACACCCGCGCCATGGCCTCGTCCAGACTGAAGCGCCGCAGCAGGTAGCCGAGCAGCAGGATCGGCCCGAAGAGGGCGGCGATCCGCCAGGGCTGCTTGCGGTGCTGTTCGACCCTGCGCCAGAGACGCACGGCCTCCAGGCCTTCCGTGCCCAGCAGGGCGAAGAGATTGCTGCCGGAATAGCGCTCGTCACGAAAGCGCAGATAGGTGCGCCGGGAGGCCGGATAGCGCGCCAGCAGGGTGCCGGAGGCCGTGAGGCCGGCGGTGACCGCGGCACCGCCGCTCAGGCTCTCGGCACAGAAGTGGTCGACCATCGCGCGGCTCAAGAGGGCATGATCGCCGGTCGTGATGAGAACGGGAAAGGGCCTGTCCAGGGCGTCCAGTGCCTGGAGAACGCTCTGGCTCGGCGTGGCGGCCGCAGGCAGGGCCGAGAGACGGCCGCTCCGGCGCAGCGCCGCCAGCCCGTCGAAGCGGTCGAGCAGCAGCGGGTCGGCCAGGCAGACGGCAATCGCCCCGATCTGCGGGCTCTCGGCCAGGGCCCCGATGACCCTCTCCAGCATCGGCGTTCCGGCGACCATGGCGAGGCACTTGTGGTCGACCCCGGCGGCGCGGGAAACCGGGTCGCCGACGCCACGGTCGGCGGCCAGCACCAGGGCGGTGAAGCGCCTGTCTTCAGGCAGGGCCGGCGCGGGGCTCATGCGGCGAGGTCGCGCCCGTAGAGGCGGTAGGTCTTGTAAGGAACCGCCCCCAGCGCCTCGATCATGCGGATCATCGGCTGGTTGTCTTCCAGCACCCAGGACAGTTCGCCGTGCTCGACGCCCAGCGCACACTGGCTCTGGCGGATCCGTTCGATTACCGAGAACGCCAGCATGGCCCCCATGAGGCCGCCCTGGTGGGTCCGCCGCACGCCCATCAGGGGCACACGGGCGGTCTTGGTGGTGTTCACCTTCAGCCGCCAGATCAGCCTGGCCCAGCCGAACGGCAGCAGGCGTCCGTCCAGGTCGGCGATGGCTTCGTTCACGTTGGGCAGGCTGATGGCCATGGCCACGGGTACGCCGTCCAGTTCGGCGATGGCGATTGACTGCGGGCGGACGATCGGTTTCAGGTCCTTTGCCGTCCGCTTCAACTCGGCCTCGGACATGGGAACGAAGCCCCAGTTTTCCGACCAGGCATCGTTGAAGATGTCCATGATCGTGGAGAGTTCCTGCTCGTAGCGGCCCATATCCATCGGCCGCACTGTCAGCGTGTCCAGCGCGGCGGCCTTGCGCAGGAGTGCTGCCACCGGCGGCGGGGGCTGCGTGCGGGCATCATAGTGATAGCACAGGAGATCCTTCAGCTTGCGGTAGCCCAGCGCCTCCAGAAGACCGGCATAGTAGGGCCGGGCATGGCCCATCAGCAGGTACGGCGGGGTCGCGAATCCGTCGACCAGAAGTCCGAGTTCCTCGTTGATCGACAGGTTGAAGGGACCGGCAATGCGCCGCATCCCCTGTTCGCGCAGCCAGGTTTCGGCCGTCTCGGTGAGGGCCTGGAACGTCTCCGCATCATCTTCGGCCTCCAGCATGCCGAAGTGGCCGGTCGCGTCGCGGTGGCGGGCCAGGTGGCTGTGGTTGACCTGGGCGGAGATCCGGCCCACCGGCCGGCCGCCGCGCAGGGCCAGCCAGAATCGCGCCTTGGCGTCCTGGAAAAACGGGTTCTTGCCGGGATTGAGGTGGTCGCGGCGCTCCTGCAGCAGCGGCGGGACCCAGGCTGCGTCGTCGCGGTAGAGCGTCCAGGGCAGGCGGATGAAGGCCTCCCGCTCGGCGGCGGTCTCCACGGCCTTGATGCTCAGCGCCTGGCTGCCGCTGGTCATGCCCTTCCGGCGCTCCCGGGCCCGATCAGCGGGTGGGGCGGCGGCGGTTCGCCGGGTGGCCGCCGGCCGGATCCCGCGCCAGATCCCGCGCCAGATCCCGTGCCAGATCCCGTGCCAGATCCCGGGGCTGTTCAGTCATCCCGTCTGTGCCGCTGCACCTGGCTGCCGTCGGCGGCCAAGCCCGAAAGTTCCGCCACCCAGGGAAAGCGCTGGGTCTCCGGGCCGGTGTAGCCGAGGTTGAAGACGGTGGCGCTGCGCGGCATCTGCTTCGCATCGGCATAGAAGGTGTTGAACACCCGGTCCCAGAAGAAGTTGGTGATGCCGAAGTTGCCCTGTTCGCTGTGGAAGTGATGAGCCAGATGATGGCGCTTGATCCGTCTGAGGAAAGCCAGCTTCGGCGTGAAGGGAAGATGCTGGATGCAGTGGCAGAACTCGTAGAAGCAGGTCGTCACGATGCCCGTGGCGGCCGCCGCCGCCGCGGCGCCCGGGCCGCCGATCAGCCAGCCGATCGGAATGGTGACGGCCAGGATCGTCGGCAGCGTGGTGTAGAGCGAGCCGAACAGGACGCCCAGATCGTTGGGATCGCGGTGGTGGTCGAAATGGATGCGCTTCCACAGGGCCGCGGTCTGCGGAAACCGGTAGAGCAGGCGGCCGTGCAGCACAAAGCGGTGCAGTACATACCAGACGACCGGATAGACCAGCAGCGTTGCGGCGACCGCGGCGGCCATGGCCAGCGGCTGCCCGCCCCAATAGGCGGCAAGGCCCGCGCTCACCAAGGTGAGCAGCGCATAGGCCTGAATGGCCGGATAGGTCACATAGGCCCAGACCAACTCGCGCAGGGTCATCTTGTCGAGAAAGTACTTGCGCCCCGACCAGGGCGTTCTGCTGATCAGCACGATCGCGAACCTTTGGGTTTCTCAGGCTGACTTCACTGGGATGAGACCCAAGCTAGGGCGTAGGAGGCTGAGAATCAACGCTTTGACAAGCCTTTCCGGGTCGCCGACGCCCATCAGTTGGGTAACGAAAGCCTCAGATCCAGGAGATGCGGGTGCCCGGCTTGTGGCGGTTCACGAGCTGGCGCAGGCGCCCGCCCCAGCCGGCCGTGATCTCGCGCTTGTCCAGGACCTTGAGATCCCGGTCCAGCCGGTAGACCACGGGGGTCGCGGTGGCGATCCGAAACGCCGCGGCGCTGGCATCGTCGAGGTGCTCGATCTGGCGGGCCAGTCCTCGGATGCTGCTGGTGTGGGCCACCACCAGCGCATCCTCGTCCTGGCTGAGACGCGGGGCGAGCGCTTCCTGCCACCAGGGCGCGACCCGCGCGCTTGCCTGCTCCAGGCTTTCGCTGCGCGGCAGCAGGGCCGGGTCGATTCCGGTGTAGAGCGGATCCCGGCAGGGCAGCCGCGGATCGCCGTCGGGCAGCGGCGGTGGCGCGGCCGTGAAATGGCGCCGCCATTGGGCCAGTTGCTGGTTGCCGTGGCGCAGGGCCATCCTGGCCCGGTTCTCGCCCTGCAGAATGCCGTAGTGGCGTTCGTTCAGCCGCCAGCTCCGGGTCACCGCCAGATCGGGGCGCTCCATGGCCTCAAGCATCACCGAGAGGGACTCGGCAGCCCGGCTGAGGCAGGAGGTGGCGCAGAGCCCGAAGGTCAGGCCCAGGTCGGCCACCAGCCGGCCAGCGGCATGGGCCTCCCGCCGGCCTTCGGCGCTCAAAGGGGCATCGGCCCAGCCAGCAAAGCGGTTCTGCTTCGACCACTCGGTCTTGCCGTGTCGCACCAGGACAAGTGTAGGCATTTTCTCCCCTGCTTTGCCGGACCATGCCATGGCCGGCGAGGGCCTTTACCGTTGGGACCAGGGGATATAAACCCTAGAGGCGCCGCCCGCAAATGCTCCCCTGCGCCGGGGTCAGGGGCGGCCTGTTCTTAAGGCGACAGAGAAACGCAACCTGCCGACCGCCATGACCGCAGTATGACCGCAGTGCAGCCCCAAGCCGCGTTGGAGGACCAGCCGCCGGAGCCGAGCAGGGCCAACGCGCGGACACCCCTGGTATGGCTGCTGCTGGACGATCGTCCCGGTCATGTGACCCAGGTTGTCGGCCTCGCAGAGGCCCTTGGCTGGCCCTACGAAACCAAGAGCCTCCGCTTCACGCCGGTCAACCGGATCAGCAACCGTCTGCTGGGCGCCAGCCTGGTGACGCTGCGCCGCGATGCCGCGGCCGGCCTGCGGCCACCCTGGCCCGATCTGGTGATTGCCATGGGCCGCCGTTCCGTCCCGGTGGCGCGCTGGATCAAGCGCCAGAGCGGTAACCGCACGCGCCTCGTTCAGCTCGGCCGCAAGGGCGCCAATGTCGCCGGACCGTTCGATCTCGCCGTGAGCTGCCGGCACTTTCAGCTTCCCGATCATCCCAAGCGCGTCCAGGTGCTGCTGCCGCCGACACAGGTCAACGCGGACCGTCTGCGGGAGGCGGCTGCGCGCTGGCCGGAGCTCCTGGACGGGGCCTCCGCGCCGCGGGTCGTGCTGCTGGTCGGCGGCACCACGGCGCACCACCGGCTGACGGCCGAGGCCGCCGAGAGGATGGCGAGCGAGGTCGAGAGCTTCGCCGCAGGGCTCGAAGGGTCGCTCACCTGCGTGACAAGCCGGCGCAGCGGCCAGCCGGTCGAATCGGCCTTGCGCCGCGGCGCACCCGGGGCAGGGCTGCATTGCTGGCGCGCGGATCAGAGCGAAAACCCCTATCTCGGGTACCTGGCGCAGGCGGACATTCTCGTGGTGACGGGGGAAAGCGAATCGATGCTGGCCGAAGCCGCCGCGACCGCCAAACCGCTCTTCATCTATCCCGTTGCTGCACGCCCCCGCTCCCTGCGTGCCCGCCTTTCCGGCTGGGTGCTGGCCCAGGCGCAAGCGGCCAGGGGGTGGCGCGCAAGCCTTTGCAGCGGCCTGATCGGCAGAGGATGGGTCGTTCCGCCGCGCGACCTGGAGATCCTGCACCGCGGCCTCGCGGAGGCGGGGCTCGCCAAGCCGTTCTCCGAAGCCGGGGTGCCGCAAAGGCCGGAACCGCACCCAGGCCAGAGCAGGCTGCTGGACCGCGTCAGGCTGTTGCTGGAGCGCAGGTGATGGCGTCGGGACATCCAGCGCGGCGGAACAACGGGTCCACTGCCGAAGGGTTCCTTGTTCGCTGCGGCAAGGTTCGGTTCTCCGGCGAGCGGACGATCTGGTTCCATGGGGCCGACCGCAACGCTTTCGAGGCGGTTGAGGCGGCGGTGCGGACGCTGGCCGATCGCTTTCCGCGGCTGGACTTCCTGTTCACCGCCGCCGATCCGGGTGTTCGCGGCTGGTTGGCGGCGCGTTTTCCCTGGGCGATCGTCTTGCCGCCGCCGTTGCCGCTGGCCCTCTGCGCCAGCCGCTACCTGATCAATCTGAACGTCCGCGCGGTGGTCCTGCTGGGCTCGGCAGACCGCCTGGACCGCTTTGTTCTGCGGGCGGCCCTTCGCCGCGCCGCGCCGGTCGTTCTGGCCGATTTGGGGGCTGGTGGTGGGGCGGAGAGGGCTTCATCCCGGACGCTCAAAGCCGACGACCTCGACGGCGTTCAGCATTGCCTTGTGGCCAGCCAGGCGGCCGAGGCATCGCTTCTGGAAAGCGGCCTGTCGGCCGAGCGTGTGACGTTGCCCGGCGCTGAGCCGGAGGCGCGCCGGGAGGCGTTTCTCGGTGTTGTCACGCCGCTCCTCGGACAGGACCTCAAGCTGATGCGCAGCGCCCAGCGCCCGCTGCGGCGCCGGCTGGAACAGGCAGCGCTGCGCGGCATGGAGAACCCGCGCTTCAGGGCGTGGCTCGCGGCGAAGGTGGAGCGCCTCGACACCCTCGACCGGCTGCGCGAGCGTCTCGGCAATCCAGAGACGATCCTCTGTCTGGGCAACGGGCCGTCTTCCGAAGCGCCGGAGGTTGGCCAGGTGCGGTTCGACAGCCTCTTCCGGGTGAACCATGTCTGGCACACGCGCGGCTTCCTCACGGCGCCCGATATGGTCTTCACCGGCGCCAAGGCAACGCTGGCAGCGATCCGTGCGCCGATCTTCGGCCTCCAGAGCATCAAGTCCGAGGGGCGGCTCCTGGTCACCCGCTTTCTGCGGCCAGGGCGCGGCCGGACCAGCTATGCGACGATCGAACGCTTCGACCTCTACCTTTCGGAGCCCCGCTGGCAGGGGATCCGGCCAACCAACGGCGCCGCCATGCTGGCAACCGCAGTGGCGTTGAAGCCCGCCCGGCTGGTCATTTCGGGCATCGACCTCTTCAGCCATCCGGACGGCACCTACCCGGGCGACAGCAAAACGCCGAATGCCTACTCACCGGGACACGATGCCGACTCGGAGCTGGCGCTGCTGCTGGAGGCCTTGGATCTCTATGAGGGCGAGCTGGTGATCCTCAGTCCTGCGCTGAAGGCGCGCTGGGAGGAGCACTGCGCCGCCCGGCTTGATGCCGAGGAGGCTTTGGCCGACGGCAAGCCGCCCCCGGCGGCCTTGGGGGCGGAACCGCGCTGAGCGCGCAGGCCAACTCTCCCTTGTCCCCGGCGGGCGCGTCTGATTTAAAGGGAAACCGGTTCAGAGTTCCCCGGGGCTCGGCCGTTCTTCGGTTGTATGCCTTTGCCTTGTCGACGGCCCGCCCAGGGCGCGAGCCGTCCGGCCATCAAGGCCTTTGTTCATTTGCGCCCACCGATTGTTGAGAGAGTAAGTCCTTGACTGCTGTCCAGCCCAGTTTCAAGACCAAGTACTACCACAAGCGAATCGGGCATCTGTTGCGCCTTGAGCGGAACCGCCCTCTCGGCACCCGCAAGGAGCCCGAACTGGTGGCCCTGGACGTCGAGCCCGGCGTCGAGCCGAGCCCGAAACCCCCGGTGCGCATCTACCTGGGCACCGAACCGGCCCAGCATCGTGCGGAGCGGATCTTCGTCTGGTCGATCCTGCAGGCGCGCGATCCGGCGCGCCGCTACGAGATCTATCTGATGAAGGATCTCGAAGGCTTCGACAGGACGAAGTGGAAGACCGGGTTTACCGCCTACCGCTACGCCATCCCCGATCTGGCCGGGAAGACCGGCCGGGCGATCTACAACGACGTCGATCAGATCTATCTGACCGACCCGGCCGAACTCTTCGATCTGGACATGCAGGGCGCCGGCCAGATGTGCATCACCGAAAAGGAAACCGCGGTGATGCTTCTGGACTGCGAAAAGATGGCCAAGCTCTGGCACCGCGAAGATGCCGAGAGGGGCGAGCGGCACAAGTTCTTCCGCCACCGCGTGCAGGCGATCGACGGCATGTGGCGCCAGCTTTCCGGTCTGTGGAATTCCCGCGACCACGAGTACGAGCCGGGCGTCTCCAAGCTGCTGCACTACACAACGCTGCAGATGCAGCCCTGGCGGCCGTTCCCGAAGGTGCTGCGCTACAAGGAGAATCCGAACGGGCAGATCTGGTTCGAGATGGAGCAAGCGGCCGATGCCGCCGGCTTCACGCTGTTCACCGAGGATCGGCCCAGCCAGCGCTATCGCAACATGGTCGCGATGTACAAGACCATGCACGAACAGGGCTCGCCGGACGTCGGGCGCCCGCCGGAGAAGACCTTCTCGGGCAAGTCGCTGATCGAGCATGTCGGCCCGATCGCGAACCTGATCAAGTCGACCGGGGCGACCACGCTTCTGGACTACGGCTCGGGCAAGGCTCTGTACTATGAACCCTATCCGGGCGAAGCGGATGATTCGCGCTTCAAATCCCAGAAGGAATGGGGCGACACCAAGGTCACCTGCTACGACCCGGGATACGAACCCTACGCCGGGCCCATTGAGCAAAGCTACGACGGGGTCATCTGCACCGATGTGCTGGAGCACATCACCGAAGAGGACATCTCCTGGGTGCTGGACAAGCTGTTCCGGCACGCGCGGCACTTCGTCTACGCGGTGGCGGCCTGCTATCCGGCGAAGAAGTTCCTGCCGGACGGACAGAATGCCCACTGCACCATCCAGCCGCCGGAGTGGTGGCGCGAACAGCTGGATGCCGCAGCCCGCCGCAATCCGGGCAAACAGTGGACGCTCTGCGCCCAGCTCAAGGGCAAGTTCGGTAAGAGCGACCGGGTCTTTCGCGGCTAAGCCAGGGCATCGCCGGATCGGACCAGAATGGCAGAACTCGGATACTCCAAGCTGAAGGGCGCGCGCCGGCGTGTGGCCAAGCTGCGCTTCGGGCTGGCCCGGCGACTGATGGGCCGCTGCGAGCTGCGCGACGGGGATAACGCCTACCGCTTCGACCCTGCTTCCTTCCGCGAGCTGTGGCGAATCAGCAGCATCTATCTGAAAGAAGTCGGCACCATCGAGCTGATTCGCCAGGAACTGCGCGAAGGCGATGTGTTCTGCGACATCGGCGCCAATGTCGGTCTCTACAGCCTGATGGCCGCGTCCCGCGTCGGCGAGACCGGTCAGGTCTACGCCTTCGAGCCCTTGGCCGCCAACTTCGCCAGTCTCGTGGAGAGCATCCGGCGCAATGGCTTCTGCCGGCGCATCACACCCTTCTCGCTGGCCCTGACGGACGCGCCCGGTGTGTTTCCGTTCCACTACATGAGCCTGGAGGCCGGCTCCTCCGGCAGCCAGCTTCATGCGGCCGTCGATGTCGACGAGCAGGACTACGTGCCCCTGGTGACCGAGATGAAGTACGGCACCAGCCTGGACGACTTGATTGCCGCCGGCACGATGCGGGTTCCCAATGTCATTAAGATCGACGTCGACGGTAACGAGGCCCGCATTCTGCGCGGTATGCGTCAGCTCCTGAACGGAAGCCAGCGCCCCCGCGCGGTCAGCGTCGAAGTCAATGCGCGCGAGAAGGACGCGCTGTTCGGCTTTATGGAAGCACAGGGTTACGCCTTCGCCTCGCGCAACGATACCATGGGCGGACTGCGCCAGATCGGCGCCGGCACCGACCCGGAGCAGGTCGCCTACAACGCGGTCTTCCGCCCGGCCGAGGAAGCGGTGGCGGCATGTTGAATTTCGAGTCCATCAAGTTCGACTACGACCCCTATCCGATCGGCCTCGCGCGCGGCGCCCTGGACGCGGATCTCTATCGGGAACTGATCGACACCTTTCCGGACGATCAGACCTTCGTTCTGAAAGAGTTCAACGGGGTCAAGTACTCGCTGTCGCGCCACAACAACAAAGCCGGCTACTTCGACCATCTCCGCAAGAATGAGGCCTGGGGACGCTTTTACGACTACATCGCGAGTGAGAGCTTCATTGTCGACACTATGACGATGTTGAAGGCGCACAACATCGATCTCGGCCTGGCCAACGTGTCGTGGCAGCAGCGGGCCCTTAAGCGTTTCAAGGCCTTGAAGAAGAGAAGCCCGCAGCCGCATATCCCGCGTTTGCGTTCACGCTTCGAATTCTCTTCCATGCCGGTGACCGGCGGCAACATCCGCCCCCACACCGACCATCCCTCGAAGGTCGTGACCATGGTGATCCCGATCCTGCGGGAGGACGAGTGGAAAGAGGAGTACGGCGGTGGCACCAGTGTGGTCTGGCCCAAGGACCGCGCCCGCAGCTACAACTTCGTCAACGGCTATATGGATTTCGACGAGGTCGACTGCGTGCGAACCTACCCCTTCGAGCCGAACCAGTGCCTGGTGTTCGTCAAGACCTACAATTCCTGGCATGCGGTCTGGCCGATGACCGGGAATGACTCCAAAGTCCTGCGGCGAACCCTGACCATCAATATAGAGGCCAACTGACCGCCGCCGGCCGCGCCACCCACCTGCTTGGTCAGGCGGGCCGCTTCAGGTTCCCGTCGTTCTTCACCAGCGTCACGGCACCCTGCTCCAGCCGGAAGGTCCGCTCGGCAATCTCCGTCCAGGCTTCCCGGTGGGTGATGGCCAGGACCGTCATGTCGCGGCTCAGCGCATCGATGTTGCGGCAGATGTCGCGTTCCGTGCGCGGATCGAGCGCGCTGGTGACCTCGTCCAGAATCAAGAGCTTCGGCTTTGTGGCGAGGGCGCGTGCAAGCGCGATGCGCTGGCGCTGTCCGCCGGAGAGCTTCGCCCCCTTCTCGCCGACGACGGTGTAGGGGCCCTGGGGCATGGCGCTGACGAAATCCCAGGCCCCTGCGGCCTCCAGGGCTTCGCGCACCTCGGCCTCGCCGAGGTTCGGATCGCCGAGCGTAATGTTGGCGAGCACGGTATCGTGGAACAGGATCAGTTCCTGCGGCACATAGCCCACCAAGCTGCGCCAGGCCTGCAGGTCGATCTCGCCGAGAGGCACGCCGTCGATCAGAATGCGCCCGCTCTGCGGCTGGTGCAGCCCCAGCAGAAGGTCGATCAAGGTCGTCTTGCCGGACCCCGAGGCGCCGGTAATCACGGTCAGGCCGCCGGCCGGGACCTCCAGCGACACGGCGTCGAGGATCTTTTCGCTGTCGTGAGCGAAGGTCACAGACTCGAGGCCGCATCCGCGGACAAGACTTGGAACGGTGTGGCCCGGGTTCGGCTCCTCGGCGGCTGCGGCTTCCTCAATGAGCTCGCGCATCGACCAGTAGGGGCTTTCCAACAGGACCGCCTTCTGAAACTGGCGCTGCATCTTGCCGACGCTGGAGACCGCCTGATAGAGCAGGATGCCCATCACCATAAGCTGCGCAACGGGAACCTGCCAACGGGTGACGGCGAAGTAGAACCCGATGCCGATCACTATGACGACGAGCATCTCCTCGAGGTTTTTCAGAGCGTACTGACTGATCACCTGGCGCCGCAGCGCGCGCTTCAGCTGCCTGATCTTGCGCTCGAAGAGGTTGGCGAACTTGCCCGCCCTGGCCATCGCCTTGAGCGGTTTGATGTTGCTGAGGGCGTCGCTCAGATAGATCACCAGTTCCGAGGTGCGCTCCGTCTGCCGCCGCCCGGCTTTCTTTGTGATCCGTACCAGGAAGTGCAGCGACAATGCGATAACGCCGCCCACAGCCAGCGCCGCCAGCGCCAGCTGCCAGGACACCAGGGCGGCGACGACGCTGTAGACGACGGTCTGGATGGCGTTCACCTGAAAGTTCGCCGCCATCAGGTAGGCATGTCCCGAGCGCGTCGCATCGACACTGACCGCGTTGGCAATCCGCCCGACCGGCTGATGTGTGAAGTATCCCCAGCGCACCTTCAACAGCCGCCCGATCAGGTCGGCGCGCAGGCCGGTTGCGACTTCGGCAACCGCATAGCCGACGTAGGACATCGCCACGACCGTCAACAGGCACTTCAGGACGATGGCCCCGACCACGAGCGCCAGAAGCAGGCCGAGCTCGGGCTTCAGGCCGACGACCGCCAGGGCGCTCTCGACATAGCCGACAAGGACCGAGCCGTCCGCAGCGCCGTCGTTGATGGCCAGGGACAGCAGCGGCAGGAGGGAGGCAAGGCCGATGCCTTCGAAGATCCCGGCAAGCAGCAGACAGGCCAGAACCAGCCAGGGCTTGGTTCCCTCGGCGCCGTAGAAGATGCGCAGAATACCGATCATCGCCCATGTATTTGCGGTTATGCCGGAGGGGTCAAGGTCAATGTGGCCGGCGGGCCAGGGCCGTCCAGGCCCGTCCGGGCGGCCAATTGCCCTTACTTCAGGATCAAGCCCTGACCGGTGGGGACGTGAATCACCCTGCGCCCCAGGCTTTCCGCGGCCTCGTCCATGGCCTTTTTGGCGCCCGGACAGGTGCTGAACCCGTAGTCGTCGCAGATCAGTGCACCGCCCGGCACCAGCCGCGGAAAGAAGAAGAGGACCGAGTCCCGCGTCGGCTCGTAGAAGTCGACATCGACGCTGACCAGGCAGAACTGCTTGTCGGCCACCTCATCGAAGCGTTCCGGGATCCAGCCTTTGTAGAACATGGCATGGGGGTGCTCTGCCAGATTCCGGCGGGTGGCCTCCAGCGGGCTGGCGAACTCGCCGGCCTGCAGGGCCCGCACCTCTGTCGTCTTCGGCTTGTCGTGTTCGGTGGGCTCGGACAGGCCGCTGAAGGAATCGAAGATGTGATGCGCCCTGTCGTCCTCGAAGGCCGACATGATCACGTGGCTCGATGCGCCGCCCAGGGCCCCGCATTCGGCGGTTTCTCCGGTCAGGTGGCGCAGGCTGCGGGCCAGGTTGTACAGAAAGAACTGGCGTTCCTTGACACGCGGATAGCGCGGGTCGAAGCGGCGCATGACCGCCAGGAAGTCGCGGTCGTCCTGCCAGTTCGTGTGTTTGTTGTAGATCCTCATGTCCAGCCACTTGGCAAGCTGGTTCATGACATAGAACGAGAAGTCGCGCTTTTCGTGCGGCTCTCCGGTCAGGGATCGATAGCCGTAGCGCAGGAGTTTTCGTAGCTGCACAGGAAATGCCTCTTTCGGACGCGGCTCCGTGTTTGGCAGGATTTTCCTGGCACCGCAAGCCGCATGATCCGAAGCGTTTTCCCAAGCGTTCTGCGGGTGCCGCCCTCGGGCGCGGCACGCCGACTGCTGAGGCAAGGCAGCGGCGACGGCGGTGGCCGCGCCCCCCGGCGCGTGCCAGGCCGCCGCAATAGAGGCAGGCCGTCAGCGCAAGCCGGGGATCATTGCCGTCAGTTCGGCGCGGCGGTTGATGCCGAGCTTGGCATAGATGCGTTTGCGGTGGGTCTTTACCGTGTTCAGGCTGATGCCGAGGGCTTGCGCCACTTCGCCCTCGTCGCGGCTGCTGGCCAGGGTGCGTGCGACGCGCCACTCGCCGCGCGTCAGCCCCAGGGCCTTGCCCCACTCGCTCAGGCTTTGGATTGGCCGCGGGTCGGGATCGTTGATGGTGATCAGCGCCGTTGCCGCGATACCTGTGCTCCAGTAGACCTCGAACTCAAAGGGCGTGACCTCTGCCAGGTAGGGGCGCGCGCCGGAGGGGCGCTCGACGGCGATCACCGTCGGCTGGCTGGGCTGGCTCTCTTCGTTCTCGCCGAGGCGCTGGGCCAGGGCCTGCAGCAGCCCGCGCTGCCCCTGACCGGAGTCGAGCACCAGCTTGCCGGCGCGCACCGTCAGGCCGTCGGCGGTGGAGCTGAGGGTCTCGGCCAGCGCGTTCATGCGCACGACCTTGGCATTGCGGTCCACCAAGAAGGCGGCGCGTCCGATCTGGTCCAGCGCCTCGAAGGCAGCGTCCATCGTCGCACCCATCTGGGTGACGTGGCGCTCTACCTTGAGCCCGCGAATGACGTGGGTTGTGAGGGAGTCGAAGCGCGCAATCTCGAGATCGTCGAGGGGAACCCCGGTTTCGTCCCGGTTCAGCGCGAGCTTCAACTGCAGCTTGGAATCCAGGCGCGACGTGAAGCGCGTAAGGTGAAAGGAATCGGCTTCTCTGGCGAAGTCCCGGTAGTACTCGCTCTTCGCGAAGTCCCGCGGATCGCAGACGTCCTGCAGGCGTTGGATGGTCGGCGAAAAGGCGATCGGCACGCTGATCCGGAAGGGATCGAGGCGGTGGTAGTAGGCGAAGTAGCGCTCGATGAAGTTATCGAGATCGGTCGAGAGGTGTGCGGCGACCGGCATCGGCGTGATTTCCGAAGGGTCAAGACGCAGCTGCCAGAGCTCGCAGCGCTCCAATGCCAGGGCCGCAAAGGAAGCATCGAAGGCAGCGGCGATGGACCGCAAGGCCGCGCGCCAGGTGATCTCACCGGTTGAGGCGCGGTAGACCTGCTCGACAAGGCCATCGAAGGCTTGGCGATCGATTACCATGCGCCGGCGGCCGGGTCGGATGCAGGCGTGCCGCACGCAGCAAGTTGGACGTGCGCTCCTTCCGTACCGGGCCGCGCCTGCAAACCGAAGAATGCCGGGTACAGAATCGTCTCACTCTGAGCGGGCTTCGGTTGGAAAACGCCACCCGCCGCACAGACTCCCCCGCGGGCGCCCATCCAGGGACGCGCCGGCCGGCCGGCCTCTACGGCAAGTGTGAAAACGTTAAATTCCAACCCTCTACTCCCCGCCTGAAAGCTAGCGGTCGGAGAAGGGGCGGTGCGTCACCCTCAGGGGTGATTAGCTCGGCGCTGATGCAACTCCCCATAGTCTATGCGACTACGGTTAATTGCTTACGCGACCTTGTTGTTTGGCGTTGTCGGACCGGGTGAATGCTGGGCACCAAGCCACTTTTTTTGGCGCGGCCCGATCCGATGAGCGGAGTTGCGATCAGTGCTCTACGTCCCTTCGCCTGATCGCCGGATGCTCACTTACTCGATCATCCAGTTCCCTCTATTGTATGTGTTAAGGTCTCCCGTATTAAGTGCGTTTTATGTATATTTCTAATAAGATTCTGATTCTTATGCGTGTATATCAGATATTTTATGATTCAAATACGCTAAAAGCGGGCAAAATATCCGACACAATGCCCTAATAGGGCATTGTGTCGGACTGCAAAGTAATGAGTGCTAGGAGGCCAAACTATAAACTCTGTTTTTGGGCTTTCCGGTAATTTCACGGACAACCTCTTCGGCAATGAGTTCTTGTAAAAGCCAGTTCGAACCTTGGGCCGTCAGCTCCAGCCGGCGCTTTATGAAGCGCGTCGAGAGGGCCGGGTAGTTCAGGAACAGCCAGGCCAGATGAGGCAGGCGCGACCCCGCGCCATGGCGGGTCAGCAGTTCAACCAGGCGCGCGCGCCCGCGCGCAATGCTGTGGTGCTCGTCCAGGCCGGCATTCGCGGCTACCTGAACGGCTTCGCAGAATTGACGGATCCAGGCATCCAGCGGCGTGGCGCTGTCCAGGTGCCGACGGGTCTCCTGAAGGCCCGCAGCCAGGCAGACGGTCATGCCCTTCGTCTTGCCCCAATGCCAGAGCAGCAGGGGGGCCAGCAGCAGGCCGATCTCCGTGCCGTAATGATCGAGCGGCTTGATCCGCTGCCAGACACGCAAGGCCATGGCCGCGGCTGGGACCGCCGGCGTCGATTCCAATTCGCCGACCACGTCGAGCCAGCGCTGCAGGCGGTCCATGCTTGCCGTCCGCCGCCCATCTTCCGCGAGTTCCCCTTCCATCGCCTCATCGCTTTCCTCGCCCTCATCGAGGATCTCCATCAGGCGTTGCTCCAGGGCGAGAAGACCTTCCACGGTGAGCGTTTTCGCCGGCCCGGCCCGGCCGATCTGACGCCTCAACGACAGCAGGGCCTTGGCCTTGATCCAGGCGGCACTGGGGCGGCTTGGCAGGCTCTGGGCGTCGACCAGGACCAGATCTTCCATGGCGACCGCCTCGCCTTCGCGGGCGACCAGGGCCGAAACCTCCTTGAAGTCTGCGCGGCAGATCCAGGAGTGGCGCAGATCGCTGGAGAGGAGCTGTTGTTCCAGACGCGCCAGCCTGTCCTCGGCCAGGCTCCAGGCGCGCGCGAAGCTCTCCCACGGCAGGCCGAGGGCGTAACGCTTGCTCGGTCGTTCCGGGCCGCGCAGCAGGCGTTCGTGCTGCAGTTCATGCGTCAGGGCATTTGCTTTGACAGCGGCTGCTTGGGGGGAGGCCTGCATGGGTCGGTCCTTTTGCTGGAGGAGGGATCGGCGCGCCAGTTGACCGTGTACGGCACCCGTTCGGATGAGGGGGCCGTCTAGGTCACGATTGAACGCCACAGCGCGAAGGGACTTCCCGGTTCCTCGCGGGCGACCCAGCGGTAGGGCAGGGCGCGCCACGGCGAGACGCCGGGCCTGCGGTTGTCGAGTGCGTAGGTGCCGCGACTGGTATGGGCCAGGAGCACCGCATGGCCCTGCCCCGTCTCGGCGTAGCAGATTGCAAGGGTCAGGCTGTTGCGCGG
Organism: Pelagibius sp.; assembly: GCF_028281305.1. GTDB lineage: Bacteria > Pseudomonadota > Alphaproteobacteria > Kiloniellales > Kiloniellaceae > Pelagibius. The sequence continues at coordinate 85,899 of NZ_JANQKD010000108.1, forward strand.
CCATCCGAAACGCTTGACCAGCAGTTCCAGCTTTCGGATCGCAAAGTCTTCGCAGTCGCCGGATGCGGCCGCCGGCTCCCAGATTTCACGGCTGTCCAGGCGGAAGCGGACCTCGGTGTTGACCAGGCGGTTGACATGGTCCAGTTCCGCCTCGCGGATGCGGGTGGACGCCACGCTGGCCAGTGCCTTCTTGCCTGGATGCAAAGAGGGATGGTGCTTCAGCATTCTGAGCCACGCGCCGGGCGCGTTGGTGAAGTCGCCATTGCCGATCGGCGTCGACGGCGGCAGAGGCTCTGGCAGGATCGCGAGGTTTGCCCGTGCGCGCTGCGGCAGGAGCGTAAGCGCCAGCGCGCTTGCAGAGATGGCGAGAAATCGGCGTCTTGCCGGAAGAGGTCGTCGTGACGGCATCCGTGGCTCCTTCGCTCGACCGGCCGGCTGCGCGCAGACGCCTGTGGCGCGACTTGCTGTCCCGCGTCCGCCGCTGCCGTTCCCGGCCGGCTATGTCTGCTGCCTCTTCTGAGCTGCCCGCCTGGTGAGCTGCCCGCCCTGCCTGTGCGGTCGGTCCCGACCGCTTCCAGTGACTGCCGGGCGCAATCTATGCGTTCAGAGAGAGACCCAACGTTCTGTCGTGCCTCTAGACCTACGCCTTTGCAGAGACCCTGCCGTCACCCTGTGAGGTGACGTTAATCAAATGATTTGTTTAGGTATTGCCGGATGCTTTGGCTTAGGCGACGGGTGAAAATCACCCTCTAGGGTGACGCCTTGGCGCAACCCCCGGTCCTATGGTCACCAGTCGGGGATAGACCCAAGTGTGGACAGAAGGGGCACACCGAAAATGGAGCGAGTTGATGGCCATGGGCGCCTGGACGGCGTCATGGAACAGGACGCTGCGGACCTGCAGTCCGCGACGCCCAATGAACAGGAGCACCTGGCCAGCGCGCAGCAGCAGCTACACGGTCAGGCCCAGGCCGCGGTCGAAGTCGCCGCACCGAAAGCCGGTGAGACCATCACCATCGTCAGCGAGCCGGGTGCGGTCTACGCTCTCGACGTCCTCGCAGAGGACGCGCGCTTCCAGGTCGACGGTGAGGACATCGTCCTGATCTTCGATGCCGACGGTGACGGCACCGCGGACTCCCGGATTGTCTTTCTGAAGCTCGCCGGCATGGCCGAGGAGGCGGATGCACCGCTGCTCCAGGTCGCGGGTGTGGACTATGACGTCTCCGCCCTGCTCGAGGTGGCGTTTGCCCTTCCGGAGGGCGCGGAGCCGGGGTCACTGCCGCAGACTCCGGCAGGCCCGCCTGCGGAAACCGCGGGTGGTGAGGGCAGCCCGGCCGCCAAAGGCGGCGGTGCGACCCAGTATCAGGACAACCTCGGCGAAACGGTCGTCTCCGAAGCCATTGACGCGCTCGCCGGCGTGGGCGCGCCCACCGCTGCGACAGGAGTTTCTTCCGGAAGCGTATTCACGGGCCTGCCCCTGCTCGTCAGCGACGCGCCGGAGATCTTCGTGGCGTCGTCGCCGGTATCCGGCGACAGCGGTCCCACTGTCGAGACCGTCGCCGGCCAGGTGGTCGACGGCTATATCGCCAATGCAACGGTGTTCCGGGACGCCAATGGAAACGGCGAGCTGGATGAGGGGGAGGTCTTCGGGACTACCGACATCAACGGCAACTTCTCGCTGACCGGGGGTAGCGGGCCACTGATCGCGATCGGCGGTACGGACGTTTCCACAGGCCTGGCTTTCGAGGGCGTGCTGAAGGCGCCGGAAGGGGCGACGGTCATCACCCCGCTGACGACCCTGGTGCAGCAGCTTGTCGAAGGCGGTACCGATGCCGGGGCGGCCGAAACCCAGGTCAAGCAAGCCTTGGGAATCGACGAGGGCTTCGATCTGAACAACACCGATCCGGTTGCCGCCGCTGCCGGCGGCGATACCGAGGCGCTCGAAGTCGTCAAGGCCGGCATCCAGGTCGCCAACACGGCGGTGCAGGTCACCGCCGCACTGGAGGGCGCCGGCGCGACCGATGCGGAAGCAGCATCGGACGCCGCCTTCCAGGCGATCGCGGACAAGATCGCGCAAGAGGGGACCGGTACCGATCTCAGTGACGACGGACAGGTTGGTGATGTCCTGGGCGACGCTGCGCAGACCCATCAGGACAACACCGGCGAAACCACGGCCGACGATCTGAGCCCGGATGACATCGCTAACGCGACGAGCGTCATCACCACGACGAACGAGGTCGTGGAGGATATCGACATCGATGAGAACAGCGATGCCGTCGAGGTGCTGACCGATCTGGCTGAAGTCGCTCAGGTGGCTCAGGATGACGCCTCGGAGGCCATCGAGCAGGCGGTCGAGAATGATGACGGTTCAGCCGTCGAGAACTTCGACGACACGTCGGAGATCGAAGTCGCGGCCGAAAACGCCGAAGTCGGCGACGTCGACGGCGCGGATGTGCTGGACGACGGCGACAATGTCACCGTCGGTGGTGACGGCGGTGACAGCTTCGACGGCCTCGGTGGCAATGACAGTATAAGCGGCGGCGGCGGCACGGATGCGATATCCGGCGGCGCGGGCAACGATACACTCGACGGCGGTGACGGGGCAGACGTTCTGCAAGGCGGCGCGGGAGACGACAGCATCCTCGGCGGCGCGGGCAACGACGACATCATCGGCAACGCCGGCAGCGACACCATCGACGGCGGCGCCGACATCGATGTGGCGCGCTACGACGCCGACGTCAGGGGCTTTACCTTTGCCGGCGGCGACGGTGGTGAGATCCTGGTCACCGAGACCGCCACCGGCGACACCGACACCATCACCAATGTCGAGAGTCTGACCTTCGGTGACACCGCGGTGCTGTTGGTCGGCACGGGGCATCCCTTCGCCTCCATCCAGGACGCGATCGATGCCGCCGACGAGGGCGACGTCATCCTGGTGGCGGACGGGAGCTACGGTCCCATCACCATCGACAAGTCCCTGACGCTTCTGGCAATTGGCGATGGCGTTACGATCACCGGCGCCGGCGTCAATCAGGGTTCTGCCGTTCGCATCGAATCCGGAGTCGACGATGTCGTTCTCGGCGGCCCGGGCAATGGGTTCGATATCGAGACCGGGAACGGCGACCTGGCCGCGGTCTATGTGGTCGGCGACAATGAGGACGTCGTTATTGAAGGCAACAGCATGCTCGGCATTGCGGGCCATGCGTTGTTGACCGGCGGGCAGATCGACGGCCTGACAGTGCGTGGCAACGACCTTTCCGGCGAGGGACCCGCTGCCGTCGCCTACAACAACGGCGAGGCCAGCCTGGGCGCCGCCAATGCCTCCAGCGACGTGCGCTTTATCGACAACACGATCAGCGGTGGTGATAACGCCGGCCTGCTGTTGGGCATCGAGGCCGGCGACGCTGTCATTACCGGCAACACCTTCAATGGGGAAACCGCGGATTTCGGCCTGCTGGAGATCTTCGGCGAGAACGCCGTCATCACCGGCAACGACTTCAATGGCGGCGGCTTCGTGCCGGCGATCCGCGACAGCTTCGACAACTACGATGACGACGGTCTGATCGTCGGCAACAGTTTCGAGGGTGTGGCGGTCCCGGTGCTTAGCCCGGATGCGGCGATCACGATTGACGCCGACCAATTGGGCGATGAAGTAACGGCACTGGATATCTCGAGCCTTAGTGGCGTAGCCGCAACCTTCACCAGTCTGGGCAACCTGATCGAGATCACCACATCGAACGGTCAGAGCGTCCAGTTGGACGGCGGGCAGATCGCCGCGGCTTTCCCGGACGCCAGTCCTCTGGCGACCGATCAGAGCCTCACCATCGCCGGAGATGCTGCGGTCGCGATTGTCAACGCCGGCCTGACGCTGCCGAACGACGGGACGGCGCCGAGCGTGAGCAATCTCCTGGCGCTGGAATTCGACGGACTGGATGCCGAGCAATCCCGGATCCCGGAGAGCCTGACGGTCGACGGCAGCCACGCCAATGCTTTCGCGGCTTTCTGGATCTTCCTGGATCAGAGCTACGTGAGTGGCGGCAGCTTCCTGAACCTGCCTGTCAACACCGACTTCGCCTATCTGGGCAACGACTACGTTCGCTATCTGAACGCGGGTGGCGAAGCGCTGCTGGATCTGGTGAAAGTGTCCGATGACCGGCAGCAGACTCTGCACGACAACCTGCTGGGCAATCTGGGCGATGGGCCGATTGCGGACCGCTTTACCAACCTGGCACCCGAAAATCAGCCGGACCCCCGGACCGAAGCCGCCAAGGAGTTCGGCGACCGCCCCTATCACGCGGGCAACGTCACGGAGGTTAACGGCGAGCTCGTCTATTCCGACTTCTTGGCGGCCTCCGGGACCGTTGGCTGGGACCTCGCCCACGGTATCGACTATCCCGACGGCCTGCCTGCGCCCTATGACGTGCTCGATGGCGACAACGTCCTGACCGGCGCGAGCCAGGATTACTTCTTTGGCGGTGGCGGCAACGATACGATCACTGGAGACGACGGCGAGGACACGGCTTCCTACTTCGGCGAGCGCCTCGATTTCGACATCTCCGGAGACAGCGAAGGTGGCGTCACCGTAACCGACGGAAACGCGAACGACGGTGACGAGGGCAGCGACAGCCTCTCCGACATCGAGACACTGCAGTTTGCCGACGGGACGATGAGGTTCGAGGCGGCCCTGCAGCGGGGCGTCCCGGAAACCACCGCGGGCGGTGGCGACGAGAACAGCGACAACTTCCACCCCGGGACCGGCAATTCCAACGAGAACTTCGTCGTCCACGACAATACCGAGGCGCAGATCGAGGTCGCCATCAAGGCCAAGGTCCGCTTCCAGGGTGACCCGGACTCGGAGGGCCTGACCTACTTCGTCGAGACCGGCGTCACGCCGGGGTCCTCGACGGGGCTCTGGAACTTCGACTACAGCATCGTGGACTACGGCGCCGCCGATATTTCCGGAGACACCTACAGCATCTCCATCGTGGCCGACTTTACGGACGTCCACGGCAACACGACCCAAGGGGTTATGGTCTTCGACCCCATCGTCCATCGGACGGAGACCGGCGAGGACTACTATCAGGATGCCAGCGGCGCGACGGACGGGCTGCAGAACTCGCAGAACATCGGCTGGTACTTTAACGACTACGATCCCTCGGCGCCCGGCAGCTACGACTTCGTGCTGACGGTCCGTGACGCAGAGTCGGGTGAGGTTGTTGGCCAGAGCGAGATGCGCGTCGAAGTGTCGGCAAACTTCGAAGTTATCGAAGGGGAGTCGATCCAGGCCGCAATTGATGCAGCCTCAGACGGCGATACCATTCTGGTAGGTCCCGGCACCTACGATGAAAACCTGACGATCGACAAGCAGATCACCCTGATCGGTGCGCAAAGCGGGATCGATCCCACCGGGGGCGGCGGCCGCGGCGGCGCGGAGACCGTGATCAACGGGAACATCGCGGTCACGGTGGGCGCCGACAACGCGACCATCGACGGCTTTACGCTCAACAAAGGTGCGGGCAACGTCGGCATCAGCCTGGAGGCCGGTGCCACCGACATTACGATCCAGAACAATATCCTCAACGGCGGTGCCGTCGACGACTTCAGTGCTGGTACGCGCGGCATCATCAACGCCGACAACGGCGGCAACACGGGCCTGACGGTCAGTCAGAACAGTTTCAGCGGCTGGCGCACCGGCCTCTATGTGGAAGAAGGCGCGCCCGGGGCGGTCATCTCCGGCAACGACTTCGACGGAAACCTGGTCGGTCTGGCCTTCGAGGAGCCGGACGGTCAGGTGGTCACCGGCAACAGCTTCACCAACAATCAGCAGGAAGGCATCGGGCTTGGCGCCAAGGACGGCAGCCGTGAGGTGGTCCTGGACGGCAACACCTTTGCCGGGAATGGCGGCCAGCCGGTCGGTGTCTACAGCGACGGTGACGGGATCACGGTGACGAGCAACGACGCCGGAACGGGAGGGGTCCTGGTGCTGCAAGACGGCGCCACCGACGTCGAGCTTCTTGGCGAGGGCGGGCTCTCTGTGACCGGTAACAGCGGTGACAACGAAATCACCGGCAACAACGGCGCCAATGCCCTCGATGGAGCCGGCGGGGCGGACACTCTGGCGGGCGGCTTCGGCGACGACTCTCTGGTTGGCGGCGAAGGCAACGATGTCCTCTATGGCAATGGCGACGACACCTCTGCCACTTTCTCGACGGACTTCAGCGAGTTCGACACAGGGCCGATAACCGATGGCGAAAACGACTGGATCCTGCGGGGCAACGCCGACCGCGACCAGGAGATCGTCGATCTGGGCGGGGACAGAGGGAATGTGTTTCGGATCTCCAGCGACCCTTCCATAACAGACTTCGCCGGGCCCTATTCGCCTGTTGTGAAGAACAGCTCGGGTGAGGCGGAAACCGTTGGGGAGCCGCTGACGTCAGCCGACTTCGATACCATTCGCGTCACCTACGACTTCAGACCCGTCAGCGACATGCCGGACTCGTCCCGTGTCGAGGTGGACTTCGGCCGCGTCGGCAGCGCCGACCGGATCAACTTCATGGTCCTTGAATGGGATGCCAGCGTCGGCTTGCGGATTGCAGCCAATGAGCCCACGACGACCAACGATCAGTGGTATACCAACGACTATACCGCCTTTTCCGGCAATCGGACGGTGGTCGAGGGATTGGATGTCGACGGTGCGCAGTGGCATCAGTTGGAGATGGTGCTGCGTTTCAACGACGGTGCGGACAACGATGTGATCGAGATTTACCTCGACGGTCAGTTGATCGGTACCAGCACGACCTTCGAGAACTACTGGAATTGGCTTGACGACGATCACGACGCCAATGCCGAGACTAATCAGGCTGTCGGCCTGTTCTTCCGGCCGAGCGGCAGCGGCGCCGCCGCCGACGGCGATGGCGGTGACAATCAGGGCTTCTACTTCGACAACCTGGAGATCACCGCCACAAGTTCTGCCACCGATCACGACGATCTGAGCGGTGGTGCGGGCGACGACACAATGGTTGGCGGCGCCGGCGATGACACGATCGATGGCGGGGCGGACTTCGATACGGCAGTCTTCTCAGGCAACCGGGATCAGTACGAAGTCAGCATCGCTGACACGACGATCACGGTTACCGGCCCGGACGGCACCGACAGCCTGACAGGCATCGAGGAGGTGCGGTTCGACGACCAGTCCATCTTCGTGGTGACGGACGGCCAGTCGATCCAGGCCGCCATCGATGCGGCCTCCGACGGCGATACCATTATTGTGCGTCCCGGCACCTACGCTGAGACCCTGGACATCGACAAGCAGGTCACGCTGCTCGGCGTGCAGTCCGGCGTCGATCCCAACGGGGACAGCCGCAGTGGCGCCGAGACGACAATCACCGGCGGCATCCTCCTGCGCGACGGCGCCGACGGCACGACGATCGACGGCTTCACTCTTCAGGAGGGCAACGGCAATCTGCAAGGCCAGAAGGCGGGGATCTATCTGGCCAGCGGTGCGGCGGACATCACGATTCAGAACAACATCCTGACACACACCAACAACGATGCGCTGACCGATGGGTTCCGGGGCATTCTGGGGACCTCCAACGGCGGCAACACCGGTCTGACTATCAGTCAGAACAGCTTCACCGGCTGGTCGTCGGGCGTGTTCATCAATCCGGGTGCGACAGACGCGCTTGTCTCCAACAACACCTTTGATGGCAACTTCGTCGGGATGTCGATCGATGGGCCCGATGGCGCTGTCGTCACGAACAACAGCTTCACCAACAACCCTTACGAGGGACTGGGTCTCGGGCCTGGGGAAGCCAATCCGACGGTGACGCTGGACGGCAACAGCTTCTCGGGCAATGGCACGCTCGACGGAGACCGTTCCATCGGCGTTTACGACGATATCGAAGTTACCAGCAATGATCCGAACACAGACGCCGCCCTTGAGTTGATGGACGGCTATGCGACCGGCATCGTTCTGAGCGGGACCGCGCCGCTCTCCGTAATCGGCAACGATGCGGCGAACGACATCGAAGGCAACGATGGCGCCAACCTGCTCGACGGAGAGGATGCGGGCGACACCATCGACGGCGGTGGCGGCGACGATACGGTGATCGGCGGTCTCGGCGACGACGACCTGGCGGGCGATGACGGGGCTGATATCCTCTATGGCGGCGAGGGCAACGATACCCTCTACGGTGATGCCGGCAGCGACACGCTGTTTGGCGGTGCCGACAACGACACCTTCGCCTACGAAACCCTGCTTGATGCCGGCGACCTGATCGACGGCTTCGATGCCGAAGGGGCCGACAGCATCGATCTGGACGCACTCTTCGACGCGCTCGGGGTTGATACGGCTGACCGCGGCGCGCGTGTCCAGGTTCTGCAGGACGGGACAGGGGCGGATGCGACGATCCTGATCGACAGCGATCCCTCCACGGCAGGGTTCGAGGTTACCCTTGCGACTGTGGTGAACGTCACCGGCGACCTGACGGTCGACGACTTGGTCTTGTCGGTGCCCTAGGGTGGGTGCGGGTGAAGGGGCGGCGTGGAGGCGCGTGCCATCCGTAAGCCAATCACCCCCCGGGGTGATTGGCCGGGCGGCCGGGCCTGCTAGAAGACTCCTGGGGCAAGCATTCAGAACATAGCCTCATAATCGCACCCAAGGCGACGAGGGTGGACCGTTCGACCCCACTAGGGACCCTATCGCCTTTCCTGGCGCCGGGCAGCGAGCCCCCTCAAGCTCCTCAACTGCCCGGCGCTTCTCTCTCCGACCGCAGACGTCCGAGCAGCGCCCTGCCGCAGACAGTAGCGGTCATTTTTGGGGCAGCACGCCATGACACTGGACATTTGTGTTGATTTGCCTACAAACCGCGGCCAGAGAACTCGCGCAGAACGAGTGGTCCGGTAGCGTCAATGGAACGGTTGTTGTGGCATGGGTGAGTGTACCGGCGGAGCAGCGTCAAGGCCCCTGTAGAGCGCGGGGTGTGCATGCAGAGCGCTGAACAGAACGCCGAAAGATCCAACAAGGTCTACGACCGGAATGCGGAAGCTCTGACCTTCGGTACGGAAGGGCGGGCAACGGGCTGCTCCTCACGCACAGTGGGAGGGCGTCCGCGGCTTGGTGGTGGATCCGGAAAGTTTCGATAGAGCGCTGGACCAGGTCTACCGTGCAACGACGGGGGAGGTGGACTGGCATGACGCGCTTCTGCGCATTGCATCCACCTTCGGTGCCGCCTGTGCTGCGGTGGCGGTCGAGCGCAGCGACATAGCGCAGATCCGCCACGACCCCCTGAGCATTGCCCCGACGCCAGAGACTCTTCACAGCAGCCTGCAGACCCGGGATATCGGGGAACTTTACTACGCCCGATATCACCGGCTTGACCCCTTCAGAGCACAGGTCGGGGTTGCGCTGACCCCCTCCGTGCTGCGCATGCATGACGTCTGTGATGTGGCCGCGTTTGCGCGCAGCGAATACTACCAGGACCTCTGCCGGCGCATCGACTGCTTCCACCTCGGCCGCTTTACCGCGCGGTTCGACGCCGACAGCCAGCTCAGGATCGTCGTCAACCGGAGCCGCAAGTCCGAGCCCTTCGACGAGCGGGAACTGGCGCTCTTCCAGGCCCTGGGCGGCCATGTCGCCCGGGCGCTCCGCATACAGCGCCAGGTGACCCAGATGGGCGCGACGCTGGTCGCCGCGCTGGAGGCTCTGGGCCGTAACGGGCGCGCCGCCTTTCTTGTCGACCGCAGTGCCAGGATCTCGCAGATGAACGCAAAGGCGGAGGCGATCTGCACCCAGGGCGACGGACTGACCGCCCGCCACGGCCGGCTGGTGCCGCAGGAAGCCGATGCACAAAGGCAACTGCGCGCTGCCCTGTCCTTTCAGCTCGGCGAGGGCCCGACGACGGCGCCCAAGGGGCCGACCTTCGTTGTGATCCACCGCGCCTCCGCCGCGATGCCTTTTGTGGCGGAGGTCACGCCCTTTGCCTTCGACGTCCTGTGGAGCACGCCGGTTGCGGCCACGGCTTTGGTGACCATAGAGGATCCGGACTCCCAGCGGCCGATTGTCTCGGAGGGTGTGGCCGCCGCGCTGAGCCTGACCCGCGGCGAGACGCGCGTTGCCGGCTTGCTGGCGGGCGGGCGCAGCGAGCGGGAGATTGCCGATGCCCTGGCCGTCAGCCTCAACACGGTGAAGACCCACCGCAAGCGCATCTACGCCAAGCTCGGGGTTGCCCGCCGCGCGGAGCTGGCGGCGATTCTCAACGCCCGCCGCTAGGCAGGGCCGGCGCCCTGAACGGCGACCAGCAGAGGGGTGACGCCGAAGTTGACCGGCGCGGCAGTGGCTCTCAGGCTTGTGCTGTCGAGGCCTCCTGAGGCGGATCTGCAGGCCGGCGCGGGCGGCAGTGGCGCTGCAGTTCCGTGCGATCCCGCTGCTTGACCTGGTGGTCCCGCGGGAGCTCCGGGAAGAGGCGGAATTCGAAGCGCTGGCCCGGGCTGATGTCGCGGGTCTGGCCGCGGTAAGCGATGGTGATCGGATGTGCCGTCACCGTGCGGCTGGTGATCGAGAGTTTCTCCTGCGTCGCTTCCAGGTCCAGCGTCTGTCCGCGGTAGCGCACCGTGGTCTTCAGCCCTGTCAGTTCCTCCGGCAGGCGCGGATTGAACGTCAGGACGTTGGTGCGCGGCTCGATGCCCAGATAGCAGCGCTGCATAAGATCGATGGTGCCCGCCATGGCGCCGAGATGGATGCCTTCGGCGGTGGTGCCGCCCTGCAGGTCGGCGATATCGCTGTTAAGGGCCTGATTGAACAGCTCCCAGGAGCGGCTGCGGTCGGCGCGCGCCAGCACCCAGGCATGCGTAACCCAACTGAGGGTCGATCCGTGGGAGGTGCGCTGCATGTGGTAACGGATCGTGTTGATGATCATGTCGGGCGTGAAGTCGTAGCCCAGGCGCGCGAAGATCTCCGTCAGCTCTTCGGCGGAGAAGAGGAAGAACAGCATCAGCACATCGGCCTGCTTGGAGACCTTGTAGTCGTTCGGGTCGGCCCCCTCCTGGTCGAGGATGCGGTCGAGCCGCTCGATGTGGCCGTATTTCTCGCGGTAGACCTCCCAGTCGAATTCCTTCAGGCGGTCATAGCCTTCGAACTGACAGATGACGCCGTCCCCGTCGAAGGGAACCATGAGGTTGCGGCTGAGGTCGTCCCAGTGGCCCAGCTCCTCGGCGGTCAGGCCAAGCTTGTCGCAGAGCTCGCGGCGGCGCGTGTCGGGCAGCAAGTCCAGGGCGTCCAGCGTGCGGGTCAGGGACCAGGCGACCATGACGTTGGTATAGGCGTTGTTGTCGAGGCCGCCGGCCTCGCTCGGGTCCTTGCCGGGGTAGGCGGTATGAAACTCGTCCGGGCCCATGACGCCGCGGATGGCGTAGCGTCCGCTGGCGGCGTCATAGCTGGCGATGCTGGCCCAGAAGCGGGCGATCTCCAGCATCAGCTCGGCGCCGAAGTCGTAGAGGAACTCCCGGTCCTCGGTCACCTGGTAGTACTGCCAGACGTTGAAGGTGATAGCGGCGTTGATGTGGCGCTGGCGGTGGGAGTTGTCGGGAATCCATTGGCCGGACATGGGGTTGAGGTGAAAGCGCTGGCACTCTTCCCGCCCGTCGCTGCCGCTCTGCCAGGGAAACATCGCGCCGCGGAAACCCGCCTCATGGGCGGCGCGCCGCGCTTCGTTCAGGCGGCGAAAGCGGTACCGCAGCAGAGCCCGCGTGAGGACCGGTTTGCGCAGATTGAGAAAGGGAAAGATGAAGAGCTCGTCCCACATGATCTTGCCGCGGTAGGCTTCGCCGTGCCAGCCCCGGGGCGGCACGCCGACATCAAGATCGACCGAGTGGGTGGAGACAGTCTGCAGCAGGTGGAAGATGTGCAGGCGCAGCTTCATCTCCACCTGGGAGTTGGCCGTGGTCTCGATCTCGATGCCGCACTCCTCCCAGAGATGCTTCCAGGCGCTGCGATGGGCCTGCAGGAGGTCCTCGAAGGATCCGGCGTGTCGGCACTCCTGCAGGGCTGCGATGCCGGGCTCCGAGATCGCCGCGTCGTGGCCGGTGTAGAGGGAGACGATCTTCTCGACCCGCAGCTCCCGCCCCTCCTCGGCATCCAGCGTAATGTCCTGGCCGATGAAGTCGGGCAGGCGTTCCAGCGTTTTCCTGGCCGGCAAAAGCCCCAGTCCGTTAAAAATTCGCGTGCGGGCGACTTCGACGATCTCCCGCCGGCTTTGCACCATGCGGCTGCGCAAAAGGATGGTGTCGTCGCCGGTCTCCGTCGTTTCCACCGTCTCCAGATGACGGCTGTTCAGCGCGCTGTAGCGGGGGACGCCTGCATTGGTGACGCCGCCGTCGAGGGCGGAGCGGACGGTGAGCTTGCCTGCCCAGTTCTCTGGCGTCAGCCGCAGTTCGATGCCGGCCAGGTGGGAGTTGCTCATGGAGACGAAGCGCCGTTCATCCACGCGCGTGATGCGGTCCTCTGAGTCTTTGACCCGCAGGCTGCGGCGCAGGATGCCTTCTTTCAGCGAGAGCTCCTGGCGGTAGTCCAGGTATTCAACCTCGCCCGGGCGCAGCCAGGGGCCGTCGCCGATACGGAACACCAGCGGCAGCCAGTTGGGGACGTTGACCAGATCCTCGTTTTCGATCTCGTGGCCGGCGATCTCCGTGGTCAGCCTGTTGTAGCCGCCGGCGAGGTAGCTGCCTGGGTAGTGCGTCCCATCGGCGAGCGCGTCGGGCGCCGCGCCGCGGGTTGCGAAGTAGCCGTTGCCCAGTGTGCAGAGCGTCTCCCGCAGCCCCTGCTGCTGTGGAACGAAGCCGTCGTAAACCAGGAACCAGTCGTTCATTGCGCAAGCTCCCCCCGGAGGAAGGCCGACAACGCGGCCAGAAGTGTTTCCGCCTCCTGCGGGTTGCGCAGAAGGTAATCGGCAGCGCCGTCGAGCGGCTGCTCGGCAACCAGAAAGGAAAGCCCCTTGCCGCGCAGCGCCCGAAAGGCGTCGAAATCCGTTTCGTCGTCGCCGATGTAGATCGGCAGGACCTCGTCTCCTTCAAGCTCGAGGGCCTCGAGCAGCCAGAGCACCGCCTTGCCTTTGTCCCAATCGATGTTCGGCCGCAGTTCGAAGACCTTCTTGCCGCCGGTCTTGCGCAGCAGCGGGTGCTGCGCCATCACCGCGTCCACGGCTTCTTCCACGCGCGGCACGTCCTGCGGCTTCACGAGACGGAAGTGGACGGCCAAGGCAAGCTTCTTGTCCTCCACCAGAACGCCTTCGATCCCGGCGACGCGGTGACCGATCTCGGTAGCCGCGCGCTTCACCTCGGGAACAAAGGCTTCCCCTTCCTCGTGCTGGATCTCGGTGCCCTCCGGGCCGACGATGTCGAAGCCGTGCGAGCCCGCGTAGACGATCTCCTCCAGGTCGACCAGGTCGGCGACATTGCCGCGCTCGCGGCCGGAGACGATGACCACGGTGCAGGCCCGCGCCAGGGTCCGCAGGGTGCTGCGCATGCTGTCCGACAGGACGGCAAGATCGGGACGGGCGACGATCGGCGTCAGCGTGCCGTCGTAATCCAGGAAGACGGCAAGCCTGCGTGTGCCGATTCGGGACTTGATGTCATCCAGCTTTTCGAGAGCGGGGGGAGCGGGCTGCATCCTGTTCTCCAGCGTATGGCCGTCGCTTCTGTCCGGCGCCCCATCGAGAGCATCCGGATCTGGGGCGTCCGCGTCACCGAGATGGAGTTCGCTGAGGTCGGAAACGACGACGTCGGCGCCCGCCCGCTGCAGAAGTCTGGGATTTCCGTCGCGACTGACACCGACGACCAGGCCGAAACGGCCGGCGCGCCCCGCCTCGATGCCGGAGACCGCATCCTCCACCACCGCGGCTCTCTCCGGCCTTGAGCCGACGCGCCGCGCCGCCTCCAGGTAGGTGTCCGGCGAGGGCTTGCCGTCCAGCCAGCATTCGCGCGCCACGATGCCATCGACTTTGGCGTCGAAGAGCTGTGCGACACCGGCGGCCTCCAGCACCTCGCGACCGTTGCGGCTGGAGGTGACGACGGCCACTTTCAGGCCGAGGCGGCGGATCTTGTGAATGAAGTCGACCGAACTCGGATAGGTGGTCACACCGTTCTGGCGGATTGCCTTCAGGAAGAGCTGGTTCTTCCGGTTGCCGAGACCGCAGACCGTTTCCTTGTCGGGCGGGTCACGGTCATGGCCATGTGGCAGCGAGATGCCCCGCGACTCCAAAAAGCTGGCAACCCCTTCGTAGCGCGGTTTGCCGTCCACGAACTGCTTGTAGTCATGGTCGAGATCGAAAGGGACAAAGCCCGCACTCAGCCGTGATGCCCGTTCGCGCAGGAACGCGTCGAACATCTCCTTCCAGGAGTTCGCGTGAACCTCCGCTGTCTCGGTGATGACGCCGTCCAGGTCCAGGAGAATGGCATCAAGGTCATCAAGGCTCGCCGCCGGGCCTTTGGGCTCTTGGTCCGCCTGCTGGTCATCCTCTTCCGCAGTCCGGTTTTCCATACCGCTCATGGTCATTACTGCACTCGCTTCTGGTTCAGGCGCAAACAGGCAAGAGGCAATCAACAGACGATCTTGGGGGTTCGGTCGGATCAGGCGGCTCGGGTTTCTCCCACTGCGCTGCTGTCGGCGGACGCCTCGGCCAGCGCGTCAAGAAAGGCGTTGCGCCAGGCGTGAACGTCGTGCGTGTCGAGATGGAGCTTCATCTGGCGCCAGCGCCGGCGCCGTTCGGCCAAGGGCATCTCAAGGGCGTCCTGAATGGCCTCGGCGGTCGAGGAGATGTCGAAGGGATTGACCAGAAGCGCTTCGGTCAGCTCCTGAGCCGAACCGGCGAAACGCGAAAGGATGAGCACGCCCGGGTCTTCCGGGTCCTGTGCAGCAATGTACTCCTTGGCGACCAGGTTCATGCCGTCGCGCAACGGGGTGACCAGCCCGACCCGGCTGACCCGGTAGAGGGCAGCGAGCTGCTTCTGGCTGAAAGTCCGGTTGAGATAGTGAATGGGCGTCCAGTCGAAGCTGCCGAAGCGGCCGTTGATGCTGCCGGAAAGGCCCTCCAACTGGCTGCGCATCTCACGGTACTCGGGAACCGACTCGCGCGACGGCGCGGCAACCTGGATCAGGGAAATATGTCCGCGCAGCGCCGGCGTGCGGTCGAGAGCGGTGGCAAAGGCCCGCAGACGCTCCGCGAGGCCCTTGGTGTAGTCCAGGCGCTCGACGCCGCAGATCCACTGGCGGTCGCCCATGAAGTCGCGCAGCTGGTCGGCGGTTTCCTCGACTTCCTCGGACTGGGCCATCTCCGCAAAGGCGGCGGTGTCGAGGCTGACCGGAAAGGCGTCGACCTGGGTCACATGGTCCCCCATTCTCAGGCTGCCGTCGGCGCCCGGCTCCGCATCCAGGAACTCGGCCACGGCGTGGCGGAAGTTCTCCGCGCAGGCTTCGGTCTGGAAGCCGACCAGATCGTAAAAGCAGAGATCGGCCAGCAGCTCGCGATAGCACGGCAGGGCCGCGAAGGTCTGCGGCGGCGGAAAGGGGATGTGCAGGAAGAATCCGAGCGGGCCCTCGACGCCTCTGTGCCGCAGGTGCTTGCCCAGCGGGATCAGGTGGTAGTCCTGGACCCAGATGGTGTCGTCGTCCTTGAGCAGCGGGGTCAGAACCTCCGCGAAGCGGCGGTTGACGCTGCGGTAGGTGTCGAAGGCCTTGCGTTCCGGCCGGCAGATGTCGAGGCGGCCGTGGAAGACGGGCCAGAGGGTCCGGTTCGAGAACTCCTCGTAGTAGCCGCGCAGTTCCGCGCGGCAGAGATCAAGCGTGGCGAGCGAGAAGCCGTCATGCTGGTTGACCCGCCAGTCGGATCCGGGGGCTTCCGTAACCTTCCCGCTCCAGCCGAACCAGAGCCCGCCGCTTTCCTCGAGCGCGGATTTCAGGGCCACAGACAGCCCGCCAGCGGGATCCTGTGAACGCAGTGTAGGGACACGATTTGAGACGATGACCAGACGTTCCATGGGGGGGTGCTTTCCCTGTTCTGGACGTCTTCGCCGGTGCAGCGCCGACACAATGAGTTGACGCGCTGCCGCCTGAACGAAGTCGCCAGCCAAGCCGCGATGAACCTCTGCTTTTGTTCTTTAGGTGATCGTTGCGCATGGCGTTGTTCGAGTGACGATTTGATCAACCTATCGCGCGTTTACGTTGGGTCTGCCTTGATCTGGCGCAAGGGTTCGCCCAAAGACAATTGTTCCTTGTTGTCTTGCCGTCGATCCGTGCGGTCGGCCTCAGCGGTCCGCCAGGCTGTCCCTGCCCAGGTCTGCCGTTTCGGAGGGCGTTGCCCGCCGGCTCAGCACCGCCTGAATGGCGTCGATCAGTTGCAGCTTGCCGCTCCACCCCACATCGCGTGGGGTTATATGAGAGAAGCCGTCGATGACGAAAACCTCGCTGTCCGGGACCGCATCAGCCAGGGCCAGGCTCTCGCTGTAGGGGATCATCGGATCCAGCCGCCCATGGACCAGAACCAGACGGCCGGCCAGGACGTCCAGGTCGTCGCCGCGCAACGAGAGGCCTTCGAGCTGGGCCGTCACGGAGGCCGGCAGGGCGGCCAGGAGCTCCGGGACCCTGTCGGGATCGCGGTTGGTGATCAGGCGCAGCAGCGCCAGCCCCTCCGGCCCCAGGCCGTCCTCGCCTGCGCGCCGCAAAAGGACTTCTGTCCCTTCCTGGCAGCCTTGGAAGCAACGCTCGCTGATGCGTTCCAGGATCGCGCGGTCGCCGGGGTTGTCGAGCACTACAGCGTTGCTGGCCAGGAACACCCACTTGGCCTCTTCCAACGGATCGCCGGCCCGCCACGGACCGCTGCCCCGCAGCCGGTAGCGTCCGGTGGTGGCATAGGTCACCACAGCCGCCGTGTCGTAGTAGCCGCCGACGCCGACGAGAAAGTGCAGGGGCGCTTCCGCGCGCACGTCCCGGCTGGCGATGGCCGCCAGGCCGACGGCATAAGAGATGGCGACCACGGCCACGCCCTGCTCCGCGGCCTCGGGCCGCAGGGCGGCAAGCTGCACCATCGCCGCACCGATGTCCTGCGTGTCTTCCAGGCGCACGCGCAGCTGGCGGGAACCGGGAACGTCCGGAACGAGGACGAGAAAGCGTGCCCGCGCCAGGCTGGTGGCCAGGTTGACGACCCGCGGATCGTCCTTGCCCTCGCGGGTGAAGCCGGGCACCAGAACCAGGGCGCCGCCGATGGGCTGGTGCGGTTCATAGAGATCGGCGCGGGTCTCGCTATCCCCGACCGGGTACCGCAGGGTTGTCCGGCTGGGCCGCGGCGTCTGCTCCTTCAGCGCCGATTGGCGGCTGCCGGCATCGATGTCGCGCAGCAGGCGCGTCGCCTCCCAGCTTTGCTGTGAAACGCAGCCGCCCAGGATCACAGCGAGAAGCCCCAGGCCGCCGGCGATTGCGGCAGTCCGCAGTCCGAAGGTGGTGTTTAGGATTCGCGTCCGCGCGTTGCGCACTGCAGTCATGGCTCCCGGTGGTTGCGGTTCAGACCGTGAAGAGGGTTCCTGATACGGCAGCAGCTTCCGACGGGGTGATGATCTGGGTCAAGGCTGACGCCGTGCCCTGCCCTTAGGCTGCTTTCAAAACCCGCGGAGTCGGACATTCAAAGGGGACCGGAGGAGTGGCATGCAGGCCGAGCCCAGCCTGGCGGCGGACGGTGGTTTGCGGCGCCCGTCGATCACCGCCAGAGGACTGACGAAGGTTTACCGCACTGGAGAGGTGGAGGTGCACGCCCTGCGGGGGGTCGACCTTACGCTTTTTCAGTCGGAGCTGGTGGTGCTGCTGGGTCCTTCGGGCAGCGGCAAGTCGACACTGCTGAACATCCTTGGCGGGCTCGACCGGCCGACGGCGGGCCAGGTCTTCTTCGATGGCGAGGAACTGACTGCCTTCGACGAGTCGACGCTGACCCGCTACCGCCGCGACTACGTCGGTTTCGTGTTCCAGTTCTACAACCTCATTCCCAGTCTGACGGCGCGGGAAAACGTGGCCCTGGTGACCGAGATCGCGCCCAAGCCGATCACCCCGGAGGAGGCACTGGGCCTGGTTGGCCTCGGCGAGCGCCTCGACCACTTTCCGGCACAGCTCTCCGGCGGTGAGCAGCAGCGCGTCGCCATTGCCCGCGCCATTGCCAAACAGCCGCGAATCCTATTGTGCGACGAGCCGACCGGCGCGCTCGACAGCAAGAGCGGCACCATCGTTCTCGAGGCCATTCAGCGGGTGAACGAAGAGCTGGGGACGACCACCGCGCTGATTACGCACAATGCCATCATCGCCGAGATGGCCGATCGCGTGATCTCTTTCGCTGACGGCCACATCTCGGAGACCCGCGACAATCCAAGCAAGCGCCGAGCCTCCGAGATGACCTGGTAGGCCGGGCGATGTCGGCGCTCAATCGCAAACTGCGGCGCGACCTCTGGCGCCTGCGCGGCCAGATGCTCGCCATCGCCCTGATCGTCGCCTCCGGTGTCGGCGTGCTCATCATGTCCCTGAGCTCTCACGAGGCGCTGCGCGAAACCGCGGAGGCCTACTACGAACGCTATCGTTTCGCGCAGGTCTTCGCCGAGGTGAAGCGCGCGCCCCGTTCCATGGAATCGAAGATCGCGGAACTGCCCGGCGTTCAGGCCGTGGAGACCCGTATCGCCGAGTTTGCCGTGGTCGATGTCGAAGGTTTCGAGGAGCCGATCATCGGTCAGTTCGTTTCCGTCCCCGAACGCGGTCAGCCCCTGCTCAACCGCCTGGCCCTGCGCAGCGGCCGCTGGATCGCACCGGATCGGGTCGACGAGGTGATCGTCAACGAGCCCTTCGCGGAAGCCCACGGTCTGATCCCCGGGGACAGCTTCCAGGCAGTGCTGCGCGGCAACAAGCGCACCCTGACCGTGGTCGGCACCGCGCTGTCGCCCGAGTTCGTCTATGCCATCGGTCCCGGCGCCCTGATGCCCGATTCAGAGCGCTTCGGCGTCTTCTGGATGGGGCGCGAGGCCCTGGCGGCGGCCTACGACCTGGAGGACTCCTTCAACGACGTTGCGCTTTCGCTGCTGCGCGGCACCGAGCCGACAGCGGTGATCGAGCGGCTCGACAGCCTGCTGGAAGACTATGGCGGCATCGGGGCCTATGCCCGCAAGGATCAGATCTCCAACTGGTTCATCATGAGCGAACTGGAGCAGCTGCGCAGCATGTCGGCCATACTGCCCACCATCTTTCTGGGCGTGGCGGCCTTTCTGACCAACATGGTGCTGGCCCGCCTGATCGCCATCGAGCGTACCGAGATCGGTCTGCTGAAGGCTTTCGGCTACAGCAATCTCGCCGTCGGCTGGCACTACGCGAAGCTGGTCATGGTGATGGCCGGTCTCGGCGTCCTGCTGGGCTGGGCTCTGGGCTACGGCCTCGGCTACATGAACACGCAGATCTATGCCGAGCAGTTCCGTTTCCCGTTTCTGCTTTTTCGTCCCGGGCCGGGGTCCTTCGCGACGGCTGCGGCCGTCAGCATGGCGGCGGCGTTGCTGGGGGCGGTGGGCGGTGTACGCGGCGCCGTTTCCCTGGCGCCGGCGGAAGCCATGCGCCCGCCCGCGCCGCCCAGTTTCCAAAGGGGCGCCATGGGCAAGAGCCGTGCCGCTGCGGCCCTCGATCAGCCGACGCGCATGATCTTCCGGCAGATTCTGCGCTGGCCGCTGCGTGCCTTTCTGACCGCCTCGGGTATTGCCATGGCCGTGGCAGTCATGATCTCGACGCTGCAGTGGTTCGATTCCATCGACCACATGGCGCACGTCAACTTTTTCGAATCGCAGCACCAGGATGCCACGATCGGCCTGGTCGAGGCTGAGCACGAGTCGATCGTGCGGGAACTGGCCGGCCTGCCGGGCGTGCTTGCGGTTGAACCACAGCGTATCGTAACCGCCGTGTTCCGTGCCGGCACGCGCATGCATCGCGGCTCGCTGACCGGTATTGTGCCGGACGCCCGTCTGCAGCCCATCTACGACACCTCCGGCCAGGTGGTCGACCTGCCGCCCAGCGGCCTGGTGCTCTCCAGCATGCTGGCGGAGAAGCTCGCCGTGTCGCCGGGCGACCAGATCTGGGTAGAGGTTCTGGAGGGGCGCCGTCCGACCCTTCAGTTCCCGGTGGCGGCCGTTTTCGAGACCTATCTCGGCATGCCGGCCTACATCGACAAGGAGGCGTTGAACCGCCGCCTGCTTGAGCCGCGCCGTGCCCAGTTCCTGGGGTTGTTGATCGACGAGGCCGAGCAGTCGGCGCTCTTTGCCGAACTGAAGGATCTGCCCGAGGTCTCGGCGGTGATGATGCGGCGCGCCGCGGTAGACACCTTTCACGAGACCCTGGCGCGCACCTTGACGATCTTCGTGTCCTTCTTCAGCGTGTTCTCCTGCACCCTGGCATTCGGTGTGGTCTACAACACGGCGCGCATCGCCCTGTCCGAGCGCGGCCGAGAGTTGGCGACGCTGCGCGTCCTTGGATTCACCCGCTGGGAGATCTCCTACATTCTTTTGGGCGAGGTCGGCCTCACGGTCTTCTTCGGTCTGCCGCTCGGCTGCCTGGCCGGCTTCGGGCTGACATGGCTGATCACCAGCGCCTTCGAAACCGAGCTTTACCGGGTCCCGCTGGTCATCGATCCCTCGACCTTCGGGCTGGCTGTGGTGGTTGTGCTTCTGGCCGCGGTGGTCTCCGGCCTTCTGGTGCGTGAGCGGCTCGACGCGCTCGACCTGATCGCCGTGTTGAAGACCCGGGAGTGATGCACTTGAGCAAGAGGAGCAGATTGTTATGACGGTACAAAGGCGCCGCGCGGTGCTTTGGGGGGCGCTGGTTGTGCTTCTGGGCATCGGGCTTGCCTATGCCTTCTGGCCGCGCCCGGTCTCCGTGGACTTCGTTCTTGCCGGTGAGGGCCCGCTGGTGGTCACCGTCGGCGAGGAGGGGGAGACCCGGGTGCGCGATGTCTTTGTGCTGTCGGCGCCGGTGACGGGCTACATGCGGCGCATCGAACACGACGTCGGCGACTTACTCGAAGCCAGACTGACGGAGGTCGCGCAGATCGAACCGATCGACCCCACCTTTCTCGACGTGCGCAGCGCGACGCAGGCCGAGGCAGCGGTCGAAGCGGCGCAGGCAGCCCGCAGCCTCGCGGTCGCAGAGGTGGAAATGGCGGCAGCCGAGTTGGACTTCGCGGAAGCAGAGCTGGAACGCGCGCGCCGGCTGATCGCCTCCGCCACCATTTCGGAGCGCGCGCTCGACGATGCGGAGCGGGTCTTCAGGACCAAACGCGCCGCGCTGTCGACCGCCGAGGCTGGCCTGCGCATGCGCGACTGGGAACTGGAGCGCGCCCGTGCGGAACTGGTTTCTCCCGCCACGGCTCAGCGCAGCTACGATGCCTGCGATTGCGTGGTGATGACGTCGCCGGTCAGTGGACAGATCCTGCGCATTCATCAGGAAAGCGAGGGTGTGGTGACCTCGGGCCAGGCGCTGATCGATATCGGCAATCCGCGCGATCTCGAGATCGTCGTCGATCTCCTGTCGGAGGACGCAGTAAAGGTCGAAGCCGGTCAGCGCGTGATCATCGAAGACTGGGGCGGTCCCGAGGACCTGCAGGGCCGTGTCAGACGCATTGAGCCGACAGGCTTCACAAAGGTTTCGGCCCTGGGCATCGAAGAGCAACGGGTGAACGTGATCATCGACATCACCGATCCGCCAGAGGCCTGGGCCCGCCTGGGCCACGGCTACCGCGTCGAGGTGCGGATCGTCCTCTGGGAGAGCGAGTCGGTGCTTAAGGTTCCGCTGACGGCGCTGTTCCGCAACGGCGGCGACTGGGCCGTCTTCGTCGAGGATGGCGGACGCGCGCGGCGCCAGGCGGTCACCGTCGGCCGGCGGACGGATCTGGAGGCCCAGGTGCTGGACGGCCTGGAGGACGGTGTCCGCGTTGTGCTCTACCCCAGCGACCGGGTTGTCGAGGGGGTTGGGCTGACGGCACGCGATGACAGCGATTGAGGCTGCCGCATCTGTCGCCTCCCGGCCCTTTGTACACCAACTTGATGTACGTCAACGACGTTGCCGGCGCAGTCCCCGAAGCTCTGCGCTGTTGTTTTTCTTCACAGGCACTCGATCCATGAGGGTTCTGCCACTCACCGAAGGCAAGGTCAGTCAAGCCTATCCGCTGGCCCAGCTGCGTCATCCACAGCTCTCTCTGGAGGCCTGGACGCAGTTCGCTGCCTCCCATGTCACCCCGGCGCTGCCGCTTGAGCGCGGCATCCTGACAGCCCAGGACGAGCGCGGCACAATCTATGCCTTGCTCGCCTATACCATCGACCCGGACCTCGACCATGGTCGTGCGTTGGTTGCGCGCGAAGTCATTGCCGCCGCTCCCTTGCGCCGCACCTGCAGCATGGCGGTCGCCGTGTTGGTTCAGGAGACGGAGAGGCTGGCGCGGGAGAAGCATTGCATGGCGCTCAGAACGCGTCTTGGCATGGCAGGGCCACGTCGTCCGGAGCGGGCGCTCCATGCGCCCCTGCTGGCGGAGGGACATGCACCGGATCATGTGATGTTGTGCAAGACTCTGATCGGACACTGACCCGATCCTGCCGGCATTCGATGGGATATCGCTGTTCCGAAATCGCACAGCAATGTTCCCGTGTGGTGTCTTTCCTCGACCCCGGACCCGCTGCGCCGGCCAATTTCTGAAACTGAGGCTGAGCTTGCGGTTGAGCGTCGCTGCGGCCCCTTTTTTCACACGCTTTTCGAGGCTCGGAGGAGTTGAACGGCAGCCGGTGCGCAGGATAATACATCCCGTCAATCGTCCGCAGAGGCGACAGAGGGCCACGTCGCGTGAAGTCGACCGCGTGAAGCCCTAGGCCGGTGCATTGAGAGGGCCCGGCGCAGCAAGGGGATAGGGATATGCCTCGACCATTGGCCGGCGCCGCGGTGCGTGTCGGCGAGCGATTTCAGGAGATGCGGGCAACGGCCCGACAGTGGGAAGTCGAGTCCTTCTTTACCGACGCCCGCGCAATCAACCACGTGTCGTTGCGGGACACGCTCGACCCCTCGCGCCGGGTGACGCTGTCCTGTTCCGTGCTCATGGACCGCAGCCGCTTCCGGCCGCTCGGTTCCGGGTGATCCACTTCACCTGACCGGTCCTCCCAGGGACCAGTCCCCGCAACTCTGCCCGAGCGTTTTGGAATTGCGTCGCATTAACCGGGATTTGCCCCAGTTTGCGGCGGTTATTAACGAATGCTTCAGGCTGTTGCGACATTATTGGGACATGATTTTCGGTTTTCTGTCGCGTCTTTCCAACCCCCGCCAAGAGCGCCGCGGCGAACCGCGCGGTTCTCATCTGAAGGGTTTCATCTCCATAGACGGCTGTGACTATCCCCTGAAGGACTGGTCGCGGCGCGGATTTTCCGCGACCGGATACCGTGCCGGACACTATCCCGGCGACAAGGTGGACATGTCGGTGCGGGTCGACCTCGCCGAAGACCCGCTGATCTTCGCCTGCCGCGCCGTGGTGGTCTGGGTCGACCGCGACCGGCGGGAGATCGCCGGGGTCTTCACGCATATGGATATGCAGATCCAGGAGCGGATCATGACGGCGATCTTTGCGCGGGCCAGTGGGGCCAGCGAGAACAGCGCCTGTGCGCCGCTGCCCAGGGCACAGAACGCTGAGGCGGCCCCCACCCAAGACGAAGCACGCCTGCAGGCCTGACGACGGCCGCGGCCTTGCCTCTTCGCGCCGGCGCGGCCCTCTTCTATTTCTTTCGAAACCGTTCCGGCAGCTTTTCCAGGATCGCTGTCTTCTCTTCCGCCGACAGGATCGGCCAGTCCCGGATTTCGTCGATGTGGCGGCCGCAGCCGATGCAGCAGTCGTTCTTGGGATCGACCTGACAGACCTGGATGCAGGGCGAGGGGACAGAGGTGTCGAGCCCGCGGCGCGCCCTTTCACGCCTCTGGGCGCGTCGCCGGGCGCGCCGGGCCGCACGAAGCGCCGCCGGGTCCTCTGCATCGTTGGTCCCGGCAGGGGACGTTTCGGCAGGGGACGTTTCGGCAGGGGACGTTTCGGCGGGAGGTGTCTCCGCGGTGAGCGCCGGTCTCTCCGTGCGGTCGTCGTCGGGCTGGCGTCCAGGGCTCAAGGCCGTTTCCTCTGCTTTCAACCCGGGTTCCGGCGCGGCCGCCGGACCCTGCTGTTCGGCCATTAGCAGAGAGCAAAGGTGTTTTGCAAGCCGTAGAGCCGTGCCTATGATTACGCGGCGCGGCGCCTCTGGGACGGGCGGCGGCGTGCGGAGTCTCCAGGAAGGCTGCGGGGGCGGAGCCGCAGGCAGGTGTTCGAAGGGGTGACGGGATCGGTATGGTCCGGCGCTTGCGGTTGATCAGTGGCTTGGTGCTGTTCGGCTATGTGCTGACGCACCTGCTGAACCATGCCCTGGGGCTGGTATCCTTTGACGCGCTGGAGGCGGGCGGCAGAGCCTTCACCGCTTTCTGGCGATCCTGGCCGCTGACGATCCTGCTGTACGGCGCCCTGCTCGTTCATCTGGCGCTGGCCCTGGTCGCCATCTTTACCAGGGAACGCCTGATGATGGAGCCTGCCGAGGCTCTGCGCTACCTGATGGGCGTGCTGATCGTTCCCCTGGCCGCCCTGCACGTGCTGGGGACGCGCTTCACCCACGCGGTCTACGGCCTCGACGACAGCTATCTCTACATCGTCACCGTCCAGGTGGTTTTCGATGTCGCCATCGCCATTCAGCAAGCAGCCCTTGTGGTGGTGGTGTGGCTGCATGGCTGTATCGGGCTGCACCTCTGGCTCCGGCTGAAACCCTGGTACGGACGCATCGTGTCCTATGCGCTGGCCCTGGCCATTCTGATCCCTACCCTGTCCCTGGGCGGGTACCTCTTCGCGGCGCGCGAGGTGTTGCGTCTGGCGGAAGACCCCGACTGGGTGGGGCAGGTCCTGCGCCAGGCCAACGTTCCCTCTTCCGAGGCAATCGCTGAGATCGGGCTGCTGCGCGACAGTCTCGTGATCGGGTTCTTTGGGCTGCTGGCGCTGACCCTCGTGGCGCGCCTGCTGTGGCGGATCTGGAAGCGCCGCCGCGGCATGGTCCGGCTGACCTATCCGGGCGCGCGCCGCGTGACCGTCGCGAAGGGCACCACGGTCCTGGATGCCAGCCGCCTGGGCGGTATCGCCCATGCCTCGGTCTGTGGGGGCCGCGGGCGCTGCTCGACCTGCCGGGTGCGGGTCGGCCGCGGTGGCGCCGCGCTGCCGCCGCCCAGCGGCGAGGAGCGGCGCGTTCTGGCGCGCGTCGGTGCGGCGCCGAACGTCCGCCTGGCCTGCCAGACCGCTGTCCTTGCCGACTGCGAGGTGACACCCCTGCTGCCGCCGGCCAGCGGTCCCCGTGCGGCGCGGCCCCGGCCCGGCTATCTGCAGGGCGACGAACGGGAGATTGCAATCCTCTTTGCCGACCTGCGCGGCTTCACGACCCTGTCCGAGGACCGGCTGCCCTACGACGTGGTCTTCATTCTCAACCGCTATTTCACGGCCATGGGGACCGCTGTCGAGGACGCCGGCGGGCGCATCGACAAGTTCATCGGCGACGGTGTGATGGCCCTCTTCGGCATTGAAAAGGGGATCGCCGCAGGCAGCCGCAACGCCATGGAGGCCGCGCGCCTGATGGCCAAGTCCCTCGACGAACTGAACCGCAGTCTCGCCTCGGACCTGGAGCAGCCGTTGCGCATCGGGATCGGCCTTCACTCCGGCGCGGCCATCGTCGGCGAGATGGGCTATGGGCGCGCCACCTCTGTGACGGCGATCGGTGATGCCGTCAACACGGCAAGCCGCCTGGAGGCGCTCACCAAGGACTATGCTGCCCAGCTTATCGTCTCGGCGCCGCTGGCGGCCCATGCCGGGCTCGATCTCAGCCCCTTTCCCAGGCACCAGATCGACGTGCGCGGCCGTTCGGCGCCGCTGGACATCCACGTTCTGGCAGATGCCCAGATGCTGCCGGCGCCGGCCGGGGACGCCTGAAACAGATCCGCTCTAGCTGCCCACCTTGGCCTTGTAGGCGGCGATGGCGTTCTTCAGCTCCGTGTACTCCTTGCAGCCGAAGAAGCAGGCGTCGTCGAGGACGTCGAGCCGTTCCTGCGCCTTCTCCAGATCGCCCAGCTTCAGGTAGAGCTCGCCCAGGTACTCGTTGGCACCGCGATGGCGCGGCTGCAGCCGCAAGGCGGTCTCGTAGTGGCCGAGCGCAACGTCGATACTGCCGAGCTGGCGATGGCTGTAGCCGAGAAGATTGAAGGCGTCGGCGTTTTCCTGGTCCTTGGCGACGATGCCCTCGAGCACGGGGATGGCGGCCTCGTACTTGCCGTCCTCGACAAGCTGTTCGGCCTGGGCGTAGGCCGGATCGGCCTTGGCCTTGTTCGCGGCCGACGAGGCGCTGCTGTCAGCCAGGGCCGGCCCCGTTGCGACGATAAAGGCAAGAGCCGCGGGAAAGAAAAGTCGGGTCAGCATCTGCATCGTATCTCCAATCCTTCTCGCTGCATCCCGGCGGTCACCTTAGGCAGCGACCGGCCCGGATACCTCATGTCCACGGCGCGGGCCTACTATGATCGGCACCACGCCGACCACCAAGTCAAAAGCGGTTGATCGTGCCAGCGGCAGCGCTACCGGGCGGCGCTTTGCCTGTGAATGTTCGTCTGCTCATGAAAGCCGGTCTGTTCCGCCGGCAGGACGCGCTCCACCGCTGACAGAATCTCCTGCGAAACCGGGCGGATGCGCGACGGCCAGCCCGCGACCAGTGCGCCGTCGGGATCAATCAGAACCTTGTGGAAGTTCCAGCGCGGCGTGCCCTGCCGGCCCAGTTCCGCCGCGAACCAGCGGTAGAGCGGGTGCGCCTCCGGGCCGACGACCTGTTGCTTCTCGGTCATCGGGAAGTCGATGCCGAAGTGAACCTCGCAGAACTCCTTGATCTGCGCTTCGCTGCCGGGCTCCTGACCGCCGAAGTCGTTGGAGGGTACGCCCAGCACCACAAGGCCGCGGTCGCGGTAACGGTCCCAGAGGTCCTGCAGGTCGGCATACTGTGGCGTGAAGCCGCATTGCGAGGCTGTGTTGACCACCAGCACCGCCTTGCCCGCATAGTCGGAGAGGGCCAGAGGCTCTCCCTCGATGGAGGTGAAGGTGAAGTCTTGCGTGCTGCCGGGTTCGGCGATGGCAGGGCCTGTGAACAGCAGGCCGGCTGCAGCCAGAACACCCATCGCGACTCTGCGCATAGCCATGGACCGGAAGCCTCCTGGGCAAGTCGGTGGCGCTGTATGAACACTCCTTATGTAGCCCTTGCGAATGCCCGGACAAGCCGGATGTTTTGACGCCTTTCAAAGGGCGCCGGCCTTGCTAAGCTCGCCGCCGCCGTGTTTTCCCAGGGAGAGCCCAGGATGGAGCTGACCGCCATGTTCGTGGCCGCCGCGCTGGTGCTGGCGGGCACCGTCAAGGGCGCGGTCGGCCTGGGGCTGCCGCCCATCGCTATGGGTTTCATGGTCCTCGTCATGCCGCCGGTGGAAGCTGCGGCCTTGCTCGTCATCCCGGCTTTTTTCACCAACGCCTGGCAGATGCTCATGGGCCCGCACCTGCGCGCTCTGCTGCGCCGCGTCTGGCCGCTTCTGGTCGGTGCCTTTCTGTGCACCTTGCTTGGGGCCGACTGGCTGACCGAGGAAAACGCGCGGATTGGCACCATCATCCTTGGGGTTGTTCTGGCGGCCTACGCGGCAAGCAGCCTGGTGTCGCTTCAGGTGACCATCGGCAAAGCTCAACAGGGGTGGTTCGGCGCCCTGGCCGGCGGGCTGACGGGCCTTGTCACCGCCGCCACCGGGGTCTCGTCCATGCCCATGGTGCCCTACATGCAGGCCATCGGCCTGGAGAAGGACGAATTGATCCAGGCCATGGGCCTTTCGTTCACGGTGTCCAGCGTGGCACTGGCCATCAATCTGGCCTCGGTCCAGGCCCTCTCCTGGTCCCTGGGACCAGCGGTTGCCGGGGCGCTGGCGGCCGTGACTCTGGGCCTGTGGCTCGGCCAGATCGTCCGCCGGCGGCTCAACCCGGCGACCTTCCGCACTTTGTTCCTGATTGTTCTGCTGGTGCTGGGCCTCTATCTCGCTCTGCGGTCCCTGCTCGCGTGACGACCCTTTCCTAACGGGGGCCGGCCTCGGTCAGCAGGGTTGCCGGGTCCTCGCAGTCGATGACGCGCCGGGCGGTGTCGTAGTCGAAGCCCTGGCGCCCGAGGGCGGCGAGGTCCCGCTCGCGCCGTTCGGCTCGTGCTTCGCTGCGGAAGGGCCCGAGGCGCCGCCGCCGGGCGTAGGTCACGGCCGCCGTCAGGTCCGTGCCGACCTCGTCTTCATCCGCCTCGGTCAGGGTGGTCTCGATCAGGTCCTGGGAGAGGCCCTTGGCGGCGAGGCGGGCCCGCACCATGGCCAGGGAGCACCCTCTGGCGCGCAGGCTGCGCAGGCGCTCGCGGGCGAAGCGGGCATCGTCCAACACCCCGGCAGCGGTGAGGCGTTGTATCAGCCGCTCCACCGCGGCCGCGCCTTCGGCTGCATCGGTGCCGTGCACCCGCGACGACAGTGTGACCTTGGCCAGCAGCAGACGCCGCAAGTGTCCGGAGGCCGCGTCGTAGCGGTCGAGATAGCGCAGTGCCGCCCGTTCCAGCGCTTCGGGGCTGGCTTTCAGCGGCTGGCGCCGACGCTTGCGCCGCGCCCCCTTCGCCTCGTCTTCAGGACGTTCACGGCCCTGGCTGCTTCCCGT
Source organism: Pelagibius sp. (assembly GCF_028281305.1). Classification (GTDB taxonomy): domain Bacteria; phylum Pseudomonadota; class Alphaproteobacteria; order Kiloniellales; family Kiloniellaceae; genus Pelagibius. Next base: position 114,731 of record NZ_JANQKD010000108.1, read on the forward strand.
TTCGCTCACCTCGGCGTGCTCCCCGACTGGCGGAGCGCGCGCTCAGCGTGGCTTTCCGCGCCTTGCTTGCGCCCGCCGACGCCTGGGATTATGTCATCCACCATGGAACATCACCCCGTCTCGCTCGCCGCCGCCTCCGTGCGCCGCATGGGGCCGGTCAACTGGCGCGGCCTGTGGACCCTCTACATGAAGGAAGTGCGCCGCTTCCTCAACGTTTTTACCCAGACGCTGCTGGCGCCGATGGTGACGACGCTGCTGTTTCTGGCGATTTTCACCCTGGCGCTGGGCGGTGGCGGCCGCCAGGTGGGCGGTGTCGACTTCGCGGTGTTTCTGGCGCCCGGCCTGATCATGATGGCGATGGTGCAGAACGCCTTTGCCAACACCTCCTCCTCGCTGGTGATCGCCAAGGTGCAGGGCAACATCGTCGACATCCTCATGCCGCCGCTGTCGCCGGGCGAGCTGACGCTGGGCATCGCCGCCGGCGGGGTCACCCGCGGGCTGATGGTGGGGCTGGCGGTGGGCCTGGGCATGTGGCTTTTCGTTCCCATCCCGATCCATGCGCCGCACTTCATCGTCTATCACGCAGTCATGGCCTCGCTGATGCTGGCGCTGCTCGGCATGATCGGCGGCATCTGGTCCGAGAAGTTCGATCACATCGCGGCGGTGACCAACTTCGTCATCACGCCGTTCTCATTCCTCTCCGGCACCTTCTATTCGATCGAGCGCCTGCCGCCGGTCTGGCAGACGGTGGCCCACTTCAATCCCTTCTTCTACATGATCGACGGCTTCCGCTACGGCTTCATCGGGCATGCGGACGGATCGCTCGCCATTGGCCTTGTGGTCATGGCACTGTTCAACGTCTTCCTCTGGACGGTGACCCACCGGATGTTCGCCACCGGATATCGCCTGAAGCCGTGAGGGGCCGATGAACGCGAACGAGACATGAGTCTGCGCCAAACGGTTCCTCCGCGCGGCATGCTGGCGTTTCGCAGCTGGCGGCCGCTGCACTTCCGGCGTTTCAATGCGCGGGGTTTCTGGACCCACTACTATCACCGCGGCGTGCTGCGCTTTTACCGCTTCGGCCTGGAACTGCTGGTGGGTCCGCTGGTTTCCAGCCTGCTGTTCATTCTCGTCTTCGGCGTCGCCCAGAACGAGCACAGCACCATCGTACCCGGTGTCGGCCTCATCGCCTTCATCGCGCCGGGGATCATCCTCTACGCCATCGCCCACACCGCTTTCCAGAATGCCGCGGCGATGCTGGTCTTCGAGAAGATGGAGGGCATGATCAGCGACGTGCAGATGGCACCGCTGAGCCCGCTGGAGCTGGTTGCCGGCTATGCCCTCTCGTCGGCGACCTGCGGGCTCTCAGTGGGTGTACTGCTTGGCATCGCGGCGGCGATCTTTGTGGATTTTTCATACTTCGATGCAAGCTTGGTGATCGGTTTCGCCTGCGCCACCGCCCTGTTCTTCGGTCTGCTGGGGACCGTGGTCGGGATCTGGGCCGAGCGCTGGGACCACTATTCCGCGGTGGAAGGCTTCCTCATAGCGCCTCTCGGCCTGCTGTCGGGGACCTTCTTCTCGGTCGAACGCCTGCCGGAGGCCTTTAGAGAGTGGATCTATTACAACCCGGTCTTCTATGCCATCGACGGCTTCCGCGCCGGGCTCATCGGCTATGCGGAGTCTTCGCAGGCACTGGGGATCGGGCTGCTGCTCGGCCTCTCGGCCCTGCTGGCCCTGCTTGGTTGGCGGCTGTTCGCAATCGGCTACAAGATCCGGCCCTGACCGGGCCGCGGGCGACTCCGGAGGCCCTTTCATGAAACGACTCCCGTTCCTCTTCGCGGGCCGGGTGGCCCTGCAGTTCGTGGCCTTTGTCCTGCTGGCGGCCGCGATGGCAGTATCGGCGGCGGTACCGGCGGCGGCCGATTCCACGAAGTACGCCGAGGGCATCTTCTGGAAGGTGCAGCGCGACGGCGGGCCAGCAAGCCACGTCCTGGGCACCCTGCATTCGACCGATCCGCGGCTGCGCGACCTGCCGGAGCAGATCCGCCAGCCCTTCATGGCGGCCCGCGACGTGGTCTTCGAACTGCCGCAGGACCCGCAGGGCCAGGCCCGCCTGCAGCAGGCCATGGCCCTGCCCCAGGGGCGGCGCCTGGACGACATCCTGGGACCCGATCTCTTCGGCGCGGTGGCTGAGGTTGCCGCCCGCTACGGGTTTCAGCCCCAGATGCTGCGGCCCTTGAAGCCCTGGGCCCTGAGCACCTTCCTCATCTTTCCGCAAGCCGAGATGGCGCGCCTCGCACAGGGCGAGAAGGTGCTGGACGACTGGCTGCGCAGCGAGGCGCTGCGCCTGAACAAGGCGGTGCACGGCCTGGAAAGCTATGCAGAGCAGATCGCGATCTTCGACGACATGACCGAAGCGGAGCAGGTCGCCATGGTGAGCGAACTCGTGGCCGACAGCGGTCAACTGGAAGCCACCTTCAACGCCATGCTGAACGACTATTTGAAGGGGCAGGTCGGCGCCATCATGGCGCAGCTCAACGATCTCGAAGGGGTCAGCGACCCGGAGGCGGCGCGGCGCTTTCAGCAGCGCCTGTTCTTCGACCGCAACATCACCATGGCCGCGCGGATGGAGCGCTTCCTGCAGCGCGGCGGCGCTTTCGTCGCCATCGGCGCCGGCCATCTGCCCGGCGAGGCCGGGGTGCTCGATCTCCTGGAACGGCAGGGCTACCGCATCACGCGGGTCTATTAGGACGGCGTGTCCTCCTCCGGTTTGCCGAAATCTTAAGACATCCCGGCCAGACTGACGCACAACCGGCGATTGACCCCCTCGCTGGGCGGGCCGGCCCTGGACGCAACGCCAACCCCGGGATGCCGTCATGACTGCGCTGCGCAAGCGCCTCCGCTTCAACCCGCTCCTGCGCCCAAGCCTGGGCTTTGCCCTCCTTGCCGTCTTTTTGTTGCTGTGGCCCGGCTTTGCCGCCGCGGTGGACCCGCATGCCGTCCGCCACGGCGAAGGCCGGCTGTGGCGGGTCGAGCGCAGCGGCGCGCCGGCCAGCCACATCATGGGCACCATCCATATCGCCGATCCGCGGGTGCGCGATCTGCCGCGCCCGATCCTGCGGGCCTTCAAGTCCTCCCGGCGCGCCGCCTTCGAGCTGCTGGTGGGCCCCGCGGAGCGCCAGGAGATCACCACCAGCAGGCGGCTGCCGCAGGGGCGTTCGCTGGCTGCTGTGCTGGGCCGGGAGACCTATGAGAAGGCCGTGAAACATGCGCAGCGCTATGGGCTGCCCGAGGACGCCATCGAGGGTCTCAGGCCCTCCTCCCTGGCGTTCCTGTTCCAGATCTCGCCGGAGGAGTTCCGCCGCCAGATGGACGGCGACCTGGTGCTGGATGCCTGGCTGATCCAGTACGCCTACGATCTGGGGATGCAGGTGGTCGCCCTGGAGCACATCGAAGAGCAGCTCTCTCTTCTGACCGACACCTCCCTGGAGGAGGAGGCGGAGATGCTGCGCCAGGTCCTCGTGAAGCTGGAGGAGCGGCCCGGCGCGCGCAGCGAGCTCATCGACAGCTACCTGGCCGGCAACATGTCGCCGGTTTACCAGCTGGTCGAGCGCATGGCGCGGGAGAACGCGGAGCCGGGCGCCCGGGCCTTCAAGGAGCAGTTCCTGGATGCCCGCAACCGCACCATGGTGAACCGCATGATCCCGCTGCTGAAGCAGGGGCGCGCCTTCATCGCGGTCGGCGCCCTCCACATGCCTGGTGACGAGGGCATTCTCCACCTCCTGGAACAGCAGGGATTCCGGGTGACGCGGGTCTATTAGCCCCTTCTGTCGGTCCTCGGCCGACGATGATGTGCGGTTGAGTTGTCAAGCTTCCTTTTTCGCCTCGAAGGTGCAAAGCTCTCGGCCGAGCGGTTGTCTCCACGCCGGACAGTCGTCTTCGCAGTGCACTGTCGAGGGGTTGGTCCATGCGATTCGCAGAGTTCTTTTCGTCGCGCCTGAGCACCCTTTGGGTTGCGCTGGTTGTTGTTCTGGCCGTTGCCGCCTGTGCGCCGCGCGAGCCCATACCGCTGCCCGAACGCCCGAGCATACCCTTCGGCGAGGGGCGCATCTGGAAGGTGGAAGGCGACGACACTGCGCCCAGCTACGTCTTTGGCACCTATCACATCTCCGACCCGCGGGTGCTCGATATTCCCGATGCGGCCGAGCGCGCCTTCAGGAACGCGGAGATCGCCGTGTTCGAATACAAGAAGGAGCGGGGCAAGGACCCGGACCCCATCGATAGAGACCTGACGAAGCTGCCTTCGGACATGACGCTGAAAGGGCTCGTCGGCGCCGGCACCTACGGCAGGCTGAAGTCCATCATGGAAAGCCGTGGGTACCGCCCGCGCAACGATGTGAAGCCCTGGGTGTTCTGGCGCTATCTCGGCGGCTACCGCGGAACCTTCTACACCACCGACGATGAGTCCGATCCGACGAGGCCGGTGTTGGATGACTGGCTGCGGGAGCGGGCCTGGGACGCCGGCAAGCGGGTCGAAGGTTTTGAGACCTGGGAGGAGGGCTTCGCGAAGTTCAACACGATACCGATGGACATTCAGGTGGAGCTTCTCAGAGGCGCGGTCGAAAACTACTATAACCGCCGCGAAGGGGCGCCCACGGTGCAGTTCTATCTGGATGGCGATCTCGCGATGCTCCATGGGCTTTGGGAGGAGAGGATGAGCCGCTACTCTGCTGAGGCGGCTGAGACCTTGACGTTCCGGATCATCACCAACCGCAACCGGATCATGGCTGATGGCATGGAGCCCCTGATGCGGGAAGCCTCCACCTTCGTCGCGGTCGGCGCCGGCCACCTCTCGGGGGAGGATGGGATCCTGCGCATGCTGGAGCGGCGGGGCTACCGCGTGACGCGTGTTCACTAGGCACCGAAGGGGAGGTCCGGACATGACGCGCAGGATTGCAAGGCTCTGGCCGGCGCAGGGGACGCGACTGCTTGTGCTGCTGATGCTGGCCTTTGCGGTTGCGGCCTGTACACCACCCGAGCCCATACCGCTGCCCGAGCGGCCTGACGTTCCCTTCGGCCAGGGCCGCATCTGGCAGATCGACCGCGAAGGGCTGGAGCCCAGCTACGCCTTCGGGACAATGCATGTCGACGACCGCCGCGTAATGGATCTGCCAGATGCGGTCGAGGCGGCCTTTGCGAAAGCGGAGATTGCCGCCTTCGAGCTCTTGAGGGAGGACGAGGACGCGGTCATCGACGAGCTCTACGAAACAGAGCGGCTCCGCCTCAGCGGCGACCAGGACCTGGAAGACCTGATCGGCCCTGTCAGCTTCGGGATCCTGCGCTGGCACCTGAATCAGCGTGAGCTGGCACCGAACGCCGACATCAAACCCTGGGTCATGTGGCTCTATGTCGGTGGCGAGAACCTGGGGTATGTGGACTACGAGCGCCTTCAGCCCAGCGGTCACAACATGATCCTCGACGACTGGCTGGAATCGCGCGCCCACGATGCGGGCAAGGAGGTTGTCGGCCTGGAATCTCCGCAGGAGCAGTTCGACATCTATGACAAGATGCCGCTTGAGCATCAGGCGAACCTCCTGAAACTGACGCTCGATCACTACTCCAAGCGCAAGGCGCAGGCGCCGAAGTTCCAGTTCTATCTCGACGGCGATCTGGCGATGTTCGTTGCGCTCTGGGACGACTACCTGAGCCGGCTGGACCCTGAGACCGCAGCGATCATCGACGACCGCCTGATCACCGACCGCAACCGGATCATGGTCGAGCGCATGCTGCCGCTGATGCGCCGCGGGTCGACCTTCGTGGCCGTCGGTGCGGCGCACATGCCGGGGGAAGAAGGCATTCTGCGCCTGCTGGAAAAGCAGGGCTACACCATTACCCGCCTTCACTGAGACCGGTACCGGGGCTGCGGCCTTCAGCGGCGGTCAGCCAGCCTCAGTTCCATGTCCTGGTGCGGAATGCCGGCATCCAGATAGCGCCCGCCCACAGGCGTGAAACCGAGCCGCTCGTAAAACCCCAGTGCCTGCGTTTGCGCGCCGAGTCTCACCACCGCGAGCGAGGCCTCGCCGGTGAGCGCATCGACGATGTAGCGGATGAGTTGCGCCCCCAGCCCCTGGCCGCGATAGGCGGTTGCGACGCAGACCCGTTGGATCTTCGCGAGATCGCCGGAGGTCTTCACCCGTGCCGCCGCCACGGCACGGCCGTCGTCCACGGCGAGGACGTGGCGGCAGACCGGATCGAGGCCGTCGATCTCCTCCTCTTCGCTGACGCCCTGCTCGTCCATAAAGACCTTGCGTCTGAGGTCCAGGCAGAGGGCGATCTCCGCCTCGCTTTCGACGAACCCGATCTGCATTCAATTCCCCTGAGCCGCGTTCTGTTCGAACGGCAGGGCTAGCACAGTTTTGCCCGTCTCGTCCGCCCCCTCAGCGCCGGTCGGCCTGGGCGGTTTCGATGATCCAGTCGCGCACCGCCTCGGCCTGGGCGGGAAGCTCCGCCTCGCGCGACCAGATGAGGTGAAAGGCGGCGGCGGTCTGCCAGCACCAGGGGCCAACCTGGACCAGCAGGTCCTGGTGCAGCAGACCCGCGACGACATGGCGCCAGCCGAGTGCGATCCCCTCTCCGGCCATGGCCGCCTGCAGCACCAGCGCATAGTCGTTGAGACGCAGGCCGCCACCGCGGTCGCTGTAGTCGCCGCTTAAGGCCGTAAACCACTCGCGCCAGCCCGGCCGCGGGCGGAAGGGCTCTTCCAGATGGATCAGTTGCTGGGCCGCCAGATCGCCCAGGGTTGCAATCTCCGCCTGGGCGGCCGGCAAGCGCGGGCTGGCAACGGCGATCAGTTCCTCCTCGGCGATCTTCGCGGCGGCATAGCCGCGCCAGTTGCCGTCGCCTCGGCGCACCCCCAGGGTCACGCCCTCCTGGGCCAGGTCCAGGTCCTTGTCCGTGGTCTGCAGGCGCAGGTCGATGCCCGGATGCTGACGGTGGAAGTCCGCCAGGCGCGGCACCATCCAGTGGTTGGCGAAGGCGGTGGACACGGAGAGGGTCACATGGCTCTGCCGGCCCTGGCGCCGCAGCAGGCGGGCCGTTTCCAGGATCAGGCCGAGACCGGCGGAGACGTCGGCAAACAGCATCTCGCCGGCCTGGGTCAGGCTGACAGACCGGTGACCGCGGGCGAAGAGCCGCACGCCGAGGGCCTGCTCGAGCTGGCGCACTGCCAGGCTGACTGCCGGCTGGGACACGTTCAGCTCTTCGGCAGCCCGCGTGAAGGAGCGGTGCCGCGCGGCCACCTCGAAGACTCTGAGGTGATGCAGCGAATGCACCAGGTCCTGAACTTCATCCATAAGTGTAGTTTATGCAATGGCTCAGCTTTTTTGAAGGTCACAGCGCCGGAAACATCGCTTATTTCAGATTGTCCGTCTTCAGTGGGGCTGAAATCAATGGCTATGCCCGCACGTGCACGCCGGTCCCGCGGAGGGACCCGGAGCGAGAGATCTCGCAAAGAGGTGGTTCCGGCTTATGTGACTCGCCGGATTCCCTATCTCGAATACCTCGGGGAGGAGGGCCTGCAGCGGCTCGAGGCCCAGGCCGACTGGCTGATTCAGGACGTTGGCCTGGAGTTCCGCGATGACCCCGAGGCGCTGGAGGACTGGCGCCGCGCGGGCGCCGAAGTGACCGGAACGCGGGTCCGGGCGCCCGCCGACCTGGTGCGCGCGCTCTGCCGGACGGCGCCTTCAGAGTTTATCCAGGTGGCCCGCAATCCGGCGCGCTCGGTCCGGATCGGCGGGCGCCACCAGGTTTTCACGGCGGTTTACGGGCCGCCCTTCGTGCGCGATCTGGAGGGCGGGCGCCGCTACGGCTCCATGGCCGACTTCGAGAAGCTGGTGAAGCTGACCTACCTGCTGCCCGAGTTGCACCACGGCGGCTTCGTCGTCTGCGAGCCCTGCGACGTGCCGGTATCGAAACGGCATCTCGACATGCTCTACGCCCATATGCGCTGGAGCGACAAGCCGCACCTGGGCGCCATCACCGAGAAAAGCCGGGCGGAGGACTGTGTTGCCATGGCGCGCCTGCTGCACGGCGAGGAGACCTTTCGGTCCAACTGCGTGATCCTGGGCAACGTCAACACCAACTCGCCGCTGCTGGTGGACAAGGTGGTGACGGAATCGATCCGTGTGTACTGCGGCGCCGGTCAGGGGATCATCGTCTCCCCCTTTATTCTCGCCGGGGCCATGGGGCCGGTCTCCACCGCCGCCTCCGTTGCCCAGGCCCTGGCCGAGGCGATGATGTGCTGCGCCTACAGTCAGATCGTGCGGCCCGGCGCGCCCTTCATCTTCGGCAGCTTCCTCTCCTCCATGAGCCTCAAGTCCGGGGCGCCCACCTTCGGCATGCCGGAGCCGGTAATCTCCCACTACGTCATCGGCCAGCTTGCCCGGCGCCTCGGTCTGCCGCTGCGCAGCGGCGGTTCGCTGACGGCCTCCAAGGTCGCCGATGCCCAGGCCGCCTACGAGAGCGCGGACTCCATGCACTCGACGGCGCTGGCCGGCGCCAACTTCGTGCTGCAGTCCGCCGGCTGGCTGGAAGGCGGGCTCTGTACCGGCTTCGAAAAGCTTGTGATGGATGCCGACCGCCTGGGGGCCTATCGCCTGCTGCTCTCCGGCATGGCGGTGGACGACGAGGCCCTGGCCCGTGACGCTTACGAGGAGGTCGAACCGGCCGGGCACTTCCTGGGCTGCGCCCACACCCTGCGCAACTACCAGACCGCTTTCTACGAGCCGGCGCTGTCGGACAGCGAGAACGTGGAGAGCTGGGAGGAGCAGGGCGGTCAGGATATGGAGCGGCGCGCCTTTGCGCGCTGGAATGCGCTGCTGAAGGACTACGAAGCGCCGGCCATCGACCCGGCGGTCGACGAGGCCCTGCGGGACTACGTCGCCCGGCGCAAGCGCGACCTGCCGGATGCCTGGTATTGAAGACCCCGGCACGACCGGAAAGAAGCGAAGGAGAGCGGATCTTGGAGAGTCATGCAAAGGTGGTGATCATCGGCGGCGGCGTGGTCGGCTGTTCGATCCTGTTTCACCTCGCCAAGTTCGGCTGGAAGGATGTGATCCTGCTGGAGCGCCAGGAACTCACCTCCGGCTCTTCCTGGCACGCCGCCGGGCAGATCCACACCATCTCTTCCGATCCCAACATCTCGCGCCTGCAGGGCTACACCATCAACCTCTACAAGGAGATCGAGGAGCTCTCCGGCCAGTCCGTCGGCCTGCATGCCACCGGCGGCTTCTACCTCGCCTCCAACGAGACCTGGCACGACTACCTGAAGCGCGAGCGCTCCAAGGCGCGCACCATGGGCCTGGACCAGGAATTCATCTCGGTGGAGGAGGCGGCGCGGCGCCATCCGCTGATCGACCCCTCGCGCTACATCGCCGCGCTCTGGGATCCTCTGGACGGCGACATCGATCCCTCGGGCGTTACCCACGCCTATGCCAAGGCGGCCAAGGTCCATGGCGCGAAGGTCTACACCCATACGCCGGTTATCGAGACCAACCAGCGCCCCGACGGAACCTGGGACGTCGTGACGCCCAAGGGCACCATCAACGCCGAGCGGATCGTCAACGCTGGCGGTCTTTGGGCGCGGGAGGTTGGGCACCTTGCCGGCCTCGACCTGCCCGTCCAGCCGATGGAGCACCACTACCTCATCACCGAGGAGATTCCGGCCATCGCCGAGCGGGGCGGCGAACGCCTGCCCGCCGGCATCGACTACGAAGGCAACATGTACTTCCGCCAGGAGGGCAAGGGCATGCTGCTGGGAACTTACGAGCCGCGGGCGACGGCCTGGTCGGTAGGTGGCACACCGCTGGACTTCGGCCACGAACTGCTGGAGCCCAAGCTCGACAACATCGCCGAGCGGCTGGAACTGGGCTTCGAGCGCATTCCGGCCCTGCAGGAAGCGGGCATCAAGAACATCATCAACGGGCCCTTCACCTTCGGGCCCGACGGCAACCCGCTGATCGGTCCGGTGCCGGGCCTCCGCAACTACTGGGTCGCCGTCGGCGTCATGGCGGGCTTCTGCCAGGGCGGCGGGGTCGGCCTCTGCATGGCCGAGTGGATGATCGACGGCGAACCCTCCATCGACGTCTGGGCCATGGACGTGGCCCGCTTCGGCGACTTCGCCAGCCCGGACTGGGGCACGGTGAAGTCGACGGAGAACTACGAGCGCCGCTTCGTCATGACCTTTCCCAACGAAACCCTGCCCAAGGGCCGCGGACAGAAGACCACCGCGCTGCACGACCGCCTGATCGCCAAGGGGGCGGTGATGGACCAGAGCTTCGGCCTGGAACATGCCCTCTGGTTCGCCGACGGGCCGGAGGATGCCCACGAGGAGCCGACCTTCCGCCGCTCGCGCGCTCATAGCTACGTGGCCCGCGAGGTCCAGGCGGTGCGGGAGGCCGTGGGCTGCATCGAGATCGCCAACTTCGCCAAGCATCGTTTTCGCGGGCCTGCCGCCAGGCCTTTCCTCGACCGCCTCCTCGCCGGGCGCCTGCCGAAGCCGGGGCGGCTGTCCCTGACCCCCATGCTGACCCCCAAGGGCAAGCTTTACGGCGACCTCACAGTCGCCTGCCTGGACGACGACCATTTTTTACTTTTCGGCTCCGGCGCCATGCAGGAGGCACACCGCCGCTGGTTCGAAGCGCAGCTGCCGGAAACGGGCGTCCGCTATGAGAACCTCTCCGACAGCCTGCACGGCATCGCCCTGTCGGGCCCGCGCTCGCGCGATCTTCTCGCAAGGATCTGCCGCGACGACGTTTCGGCGCAGGCGCTGCGCTTCCGCGACATCCGCCAAACCTTTGTCGCCGGGGTGCCGGCTGTGCTCGCGCGGATCTCTTTCTCCGGCGAACTGGGCTATGAGATCTACGTGGCCCCGCCCTATCTGCTGCGCCTGTCCGAGGCGGTGGAGGAGGCCGGCAGGGACCTGGGGCTGCGCTGGTACGGCGCCCGGGCGCTCATGAGTCTGCGCCTGGAAAAGGGCTGGGGTGTCTGGACCCTGGACTACCGGCCCGACTTCACCGCAGCGGAAAGCGGTCTTGATGCCTTCATTGCCTGGGACAAGGACTTCATCGGCAAGGCCGCGGCGGAGACGGAGCGGGGCAACGGCCCGGCCCGCAGGCTGGTGACGCTGACCATCGAAACGGCCGATATCGACGTCTGTAACGACGAGGCGATCCTGCATGGCGGCGAGGCCGTGGGCTATGTCTCCTCCGGCGGCTATGCCCACCATGCCGGCCGCTCGATGGCGCTGGGTTACGTGCCGACCGAGCTGGCGGGCGACGGGCAGGCCTTGGAGGTGGAGATCAACGGCACGCTCTATCCCGCTGCGATCCAGGGCCAGCCCCTCTACGACCCCGGCGGTGCGCGCATGCGGGCCTGAGGGCAGTGGGTGCCGGTCTTGGAGGCAGCGGTCTTCGGGGCAGCGGTCTTGGGGGCAGCAGTCTTGGAGTTCAGCGGTCCGAGGGGCGGCGGTCCGGTTGACAGGGCGTGGCGTTGCGCCAATAGTGTCGGCCCTTTGCGGCTCCGTTCAAAGCCCGAGCGGCTTTGAAAAGGCTTGTATTTCAGCCCGAAGCTAAGTGAATTTGAGGAGTTGTCCCGTCCGGGCCGTCCCTGGCGACCCGGTACTTTTGGTCCTGAATTTAGGAGTTTGGTCCGTGAGCGACGCCTTGATGCCGACCTATGCGCGCGCCGACCTCGCTTTTGAGCGCGGCGAAGGCCCCTATCTCTATACGGCGGACGGGCGACGATTCCTGGACTTTGCCGCCGGTATCGCGGTCAACGCCCTGGGACACAGCCACCCGCATCTGGTCGCCGCCCTGCAGGAGCAGGCGGCCAGGCTGTGGCATGTCTCCAACCTCTACACCATTCCGGAGGGGCAGCGCCTGGCCGGGCGCCTTGCGGCCAACAGCTTTGCCGACCGCGTGTTCTTCTCCAACTCCGGTGCCGAGGCCATCGAGGGGGCGCTGAAGGTGGCCCGCCGCTACCACTATGCCGCCGGCCATCCGGAAAAGACGCGGGTCATCTCCTGCTCCGGCGCCTTTCACGGGCGCACGCTGACCGCGCTCTCGGCGGCCGCCAATCCGAAGTACCTGGACGGCTTCGGCCCGGCCTCCGAGGGCTTCGACAACGTGCCCTTCGGCAACATGAACGAACTGCGCAACGCCATCACCGAGGAAACGGCCGCCATCCTGGTGGAGCCGATCCAGGGCGAGGGCGGCATCCGCGCCGCCGATCTGGAATACCTCCGGGCGCTCCGGGCGGTCTGCGACGAGTACGGTCTGCTGCTGATCCTGGACGAGATCCAGTGCGGCATGGGCCGCACCGGCAAGCTCTTCGCCCACCAGTGGGCGGGGATCGAGCCGGATGTCATGGCGCTGGCCAAGGGCCTGGGCAGCGGCTTCCCCGTGGGCGCCATCCTGGCGACTGACAAGGCGGCTGCGGCCATGCAGCCCGGCACCCACGGCAGCACCTTCGGCGGCAACCCGCTCGCCATGGCGGTGGCCAACGCGGTGCTGGACGTGATGCTGGACGAAGGCTTTCTGGAGCGGGTCGAGGCGACCGGTCAGCAGTTGTGGGAGCGGCTCACCGAGCTTGCGGCGCGCCATCCGAAGGTGCTGAAGGGGGTGCGCGGCGCCGGCCTGATGCTCGGTTTGGAATGCGTGGTCCCCAATACCGAATTGGTCGCCAAGCTGCGCGACGAGGGCCTGTTGACGGTGGGAGCGGCTGAGAATGTCATCCGCCTGCTGCCGCCGCTGATCATCGAGGACCGCCACGTCGACGAAGCGGTCCAGGCGATCGAGCGGGCCTGTACCACCTGGGCCAAGGCGGCGTGACATGACCGTACAGACCAAAGTTCCGGCGAACAGCCCGCCGAAGCACTTCCTCGATCTCGATCGCCTGGACACGGCGGAACTCCGCGCCATGCTCGACGACGCTGCGCGCATGAAGCGCGGCGAAGCGGCCAACGGGGCAGCCAAGCCGCTGGCCGGCAAGACCCTGGCCATGATCTTTGAGAAGCCTTCGACCCGCACGCGTGTCTCCTTCGAGGTGGCGGCGCACCAGCTTGGCGGCCAGGCCGTGGTGCTGGAACCCAGCGGGACCCAGCTCGGCCGCGGCGAGACCGCCGCTGACACCGCGCGCGTCCTGTCGCGCTACGTCGATGCCATCATGATCCGCACCACCAAGGAGGAGATCCTGCTGGAAGTGGCGGAGCATGCCACGGTGCCGGTGATCAACGGCCTGACCGACGTCACCCATCCCTGCCAGCTCATGGCGGATGTCATGACCTTCGAGGAACATCTCGGCCGTATCGACGGCAAGGTGGTGGCCTGGTGCGGCGACGGCAACAACATGGCGGCCTCCTGGATCCACGCTGCCGTGCGCTTCGGGTTCGAGCTGCGCCTAGCCTGTCCGGAGCCGCTTCGGCCGCCGCAGGAGGTGCTGGACTGGGCGGCTTCGGAGGGCGGCAGGATCGTCGTCTCCTCCGATGTCGACGCGATGGTGGGCGATGCCGATGCGGTGGTGACCGACACCTGGGTTTCCATGGGCGATGACGACGGCGAAAGCCGCCACAACCTGCTGCGGTCCTACCAGGTGGATGAGCGGGTCATGGCGCTGGCCAAGCCGAATGCCATCTTCATGCATTGCCTGCCCGCCCACCGCGGCAACGAGGTGACCGCCGAAGTGATCGACGGCCCGCAGTCGGTGGTCTGGGATGAAGCGGAAAACCGCCTCCATGCGCAGAAAGGTATTCTCGCGTGGTGCCTGACCTGATGCCCGACGGCGACAGTCCGGAAACCCGCATCGACGCCGACAAGGTTCAGCCCTTCCTGCTCGAATCCTCCGACATCCGGGGGCGCCTGTTGCGGCTGGAGCAGGTCAGCAGCGAGATCCTGCGGCGCCACGACTATCCGGAGCCGGTGGCCCGCCTGCTGGCGGAGATGCTGGCGCTCTGCGGCGGGCTGTCCGCAATGCTGAAGTACGAGGGTGTCTTCACGCTGCAGGCCAGCGGCGACGGGCCGATCCGGCTCATGGTGGTCGACGTCACCGCCGAAGGGGCCATGCGCGGCTATGCCAGCTTCGACCGGGAGCGGCTTGAGAGGGTCATCGCCGAGGTGGGGCCGCTGCCGACGGTCCCGGATCTTTTCGGTAAGGGCTCGCTCGCCTTTACCGTCGACCAGGGCGTGCACAGCGAGCGCTACCAGGGCATCGTCGTGCTCGACGGCGATACCCTTGCCGACTGTCTGCAGCACTACTTCATGCAGTCCGAACAGCTTCAGAGCGGCATCGTTCTGGCCGCCGACCGGCGCGGCGGCGCCTGGGTCTCCGCCGCCCTGGTGCTGCAGCGCCTGCCGGAGGAGCACATCCACAGCATTGAGGACGCGGACGACTGGCGCCGTGCCATGGTGCTGCAGGCCAGCGTCAAGCCCGAAGAGCTGCTGGACGACCGCCTGCCGCTGAACGACCTGCTCTACCGCCTGTTCCACGAGGAAGGCGTGCGGGTTTTCGAACCGCGCCCCCTTTTCGAGGGTTGCCGCTGCTCCGGCGAGCGGCTGGAGACCGTGCTGGCGGCCATGCCGAGATCGGAGATTGAAGATCTCAAGGTCAATGGTGCGGTTGAAGTCACCTGCGAGTTCTGCACCCGGGTCTATCGCTTCGACGAAGACGATTTGGAGCGCATTTACGCGCCTTGATCCTGCCCAATTCTGCGCTTATGCCTGAACGTCCCAAGTCTTGACCATCCAGGGATTGCCGGCATGTTTGCCTTTCTGAGGCCTTTTTGTGTTTTCCTCGCGCTCGGCGGTTTTCTTACCGCCTGCGCCGTTGACGACCCGCGCAACGAGTTTGCCGACCTCACCTACAGTCACCTTGGGGAGATCCGCCTGGATGTCGGCGATGTGCGCATCGAGCAGGCCTACATCATGCCGGGCAAGGACCCCAACGTGGAGCATCGCTTCCCGGTCCGGCCACACGATGCCGCGACGCGCTGGGCGCAGGACCGGCTGGAAGCCGACGGCGACCGCCTTGTTTTCCGCTACATCGTCCGCGAGGCCTCGGTGACGGAGACGGCGCTCGCCACGCAGAGCGGGGTCAGAGGCCTGCTGACCACCGACCAGTCGGAGCGCTACGAAGCCCGCATTGTTATCGACATGCAGATTCTGGATGGCCGCCAGGTTCAGGCGACGGCGAACGCCGAGGCGCGGCGCTCCATCACCGTCCCGGAAGACATCAGCCTTAAGGAACGCGAGCAGGTCTGGTACAAGCTGACGGAAGACACCATGCAGGATCTCAACACCCAGCTTGAAGAGACCGTCCGCAGTGCCTTCTTCCCTTACATCATACTCTAGCCGTTCACGGTAGCGATGATCGGGGTCTTCGATTCCGGTCACGGCGGGCTGACGGTTCTCCGCCAGCTCATCGCGCGGCTGCCGCAGGAGTACTTCGTCTACTTCGGCGACCACGCGCATGCACCCTATGGACGGCGCGAGCCGGAGGAGATCTACCGCCTGACCCTGGAGGCTGTGGAGCGGCTGTTTCAGCACGGCTGCCGCCTGGTTCTCCTGGCCTGCAACACTGCCTCGGCCGTCGCCTTGCGCCGCATGCAGCAGGACTGGCTGTCGCAGAACGCCCCCAATCACCGTGTGCTGGGTGTCTTCGTTCCCATGGTGGAGGCGCTGACCGCGACCTCCTGGCGGGACGGGCTGCCGCTGCCGGGCCGGGTCGCCGAGGATGGCCTCGTTGCCGTCTTTGCCACCCAGCGCACCGTGCTGTCGGGGGCCTATCCCCTGGAGATCTCCCTGCGCGCACCGCAGCTGCGCGTCGTCGCCCAGGCCTGCCCTCAGCTCGTCGCGGCGATTGAGGGCCAGGAACCGCAGACGCGCCTGAAGTCCATGGTTACGGGCTACGTTGCCGAGATGCTGGCGAAGACCGGCGGCGCCGTCCCGGGGGCCGCCGTGCTGGGCTGCACCCACTACCCTCTGGTGGCCGAGCATTTCGCCGAGGCGTTGCCGGAGACGACGCGGCTGATGGACCAGCCGGGCATCGTGGCCGCCAGCCTGGCCGACTATCTGGAGCGGCATCCCCGCTTCGCTGCCACGCCCGGGAGCCTGAGCGGCGCGCGCTTCCTGACATCAGGCGATCCTCAGACAGTGTCGGCCTTCGCCAGCCGCTTTTTCGGGGCGGAGGTCGCCTTCCACTCGGCCAAGGAACTCGACAGGATTTAAGCGGCGCCTGCTCCCGCTGTTCGCTTCAAGCCATCAGCTTTAGCGGATCAACTCCGCGCCCAGTCGCAGAGCTTCAGAAGGAAGGCCTCGCAGGCGGCCACCTGTTCCAGGGCGATGAACTCGTTGGCCTGATGGGCCTGATCGATGGAGCCGGGGCCGAAGACGACGGTCGACAGGCCGGCGGCCTGGAACAGCCCGCCCTCGGTACCGAAGGAAACGACGGCGCTGTCGTTGGCGCCGGTCAGGCGGCGCACCAGGCTTTCTGCTGCCCCGTCCTTTTCCGGCGCCAGCGGCAGCACGGTGGCCGGACGCCGTATCTCGATGCTGGCATGGGGTGCGAACTCCTGCAGCTCCGGCAGGACCTCCGCCATGGCGAAGCGTTCGACCTCGGCGATGATCGCATCCGTGTCCTCGCCGGGAACGGGCCGGAACTCCCAGGTGAAGCGGCAGTCCTGCGCGACGATGTTGATCGCCTTGCCGCCGTTGATCTCGCCCATGTTGAAGGTGGTATAAGGCGGATCGAAGGGGTTCTCGGGGTCCGCGGCGGCGCGCTTCTCCGCGGCCAGGCCGGCGATGTGGGCTATGATCTTTCCGGCCGCCATGATGGCGTTGGCGCCGAGCTGCGGCAGGCTGGAGTGGGCTGCCTGCCCCGTGATCTCGGTCTCGAAAAGAAAGCAGCCCTTGTGGCCGTTGACGATCTGCATGGAGGTGGGTTCGCCGACGATCACCAGCGCCGGGTCCGGCAGCTGGCGCGAGACTGTGTCGATCAGCGAAGCCACACCGGTGCAGCCGACCTCCTCGTCATAGGAGAAGGCGAGATGGATCGGCTTGGCGAGCGGCTGCGCGGCGATCTCCGGGACCAGCCCCAGCGCGATGGCCAGGAAGCTCTTCATGTCAGCAGTGCCGCGCCCGTAGAGCCGCCCGTCCTTTTCGACGACTGTAAAAGGGTCGGTGTCCCAGGGCTGCCCGTCGACCGGCACCACGTCGCTGTGGCCGGAAAGCACGACGCCGCCGGGCTGGTCGGGCCCCAGGCTCGCCAGCAGGTTTGCCTTGGTGCCCTCGGCGTTCACGATGCGCCGGCAGCGTGCACCCTGGCTTTCCAGGTAGTCCTGCACGAAGTCGATCAGCGCCAGGTTGGACTTGGCGGAGACGGTATCGAAACCGACGAGGCGCTCGATCATTTCACGGGAGGAGGATCGGATCATGGCTGCGCTCCTAGCCGCGCCAGAAAGCAGGGGCCAGCAGGATCAGCACCGTGAAGAGCTCCAGGCGCCCCAGCAGCATGCCGATGGACAGCAGCAGCTTGGCGCTGTCCGGCAGTGTCGCATAGGTGCCCGCCGGGCCGATCACGTCGCCCAGGCCGGGCCCGACGTTGGCAATGGCCGAGGCGGCGCCGGAGACCGCGGTGATGAAATCCAGCCCGGTCATGCCCAGCCCGATGGCCAGGAGCGCGAAGCAGGTGACGAAGAGAAAGAAGAAGGACATGACCGAGGCCGCCACGGCCTCGGGGATCGGCTTCTTGTTGTAGTAGGCGAAGAACACGCCGTTGGGCTGCATCAGCCGTTGCAGCTGTGCCTTGGCTGTTGAGTAGAGGACCTGGAGCCGGAAGATCTTGACCCCGCAGGTGGTCGAGCCCGCGCAGCCGCCGACGAACATCAGCACGAACATCAGCGAAAGCGCAAAGCTGCCCCAGGCATTGTAGTCGGCGGTGGAAAAGCCGCTGCCGGTCATCACTGAAATGATGTTGAAGGTCGCGTAACGCAGGGCCGGGAGCGGCTCCATCAGCGACTGAAGGACCAGCCAGATCGCCGTCAGCCCGATGGCCGCTGCGAGGATGATGAGAAACCAGCGCACCTGGGTGTCGGCGAAGACCGGCCTGAGGTCGCCGCGGATGACCCGCAGATAGAGCACGAAGGGAATCGACCCCAGCACCATGACGATGCTCATGGTCCAGTCCACCGCGGGGTTGGCGAAGTGGCCGACGGAGGCGTCGTAGGTGGAGAAGCCGCCGGTGGCGATGGAAGTCATGGCATGGGCGACGGCATCGAAGGTGGACATGCCGACAGACCAGAACATGATCGCCGCGACGGCGGTCAGAAAGACATAGATGATCGAGATGCCGCCGGCGATCTGGGCCGCGCGCGGCAGCACCTTGTCGGTATCGAAGGCCTCGACGCGGAACATCTGCATACCGCCGACCTGCAGCACGGGCAGAATGGCGACGGCCATGACGATGATGCCGATGCCGCCCAGCCACTGCAGGATGGCGCGCCAGAGAAGGATTCCCGGCGGTGCGAAATCGAGCCCGACGATCACCGTGGCGCCTGTGGTGGTGACCCCGGACATCGACTCGAAAAAGGAATCGGTGAAGCTCAGCTCCAGCTCGGAAAAGGTGAAGGGCAGGGCGCCGAAGACCGCGATGACAATCCAGGCCAGGTTGGTCATGACGAAGGCCTGGCGCAGCGAGAAGTTGCCGAGGCGCGAGCGCGTCGTCAGCATCATCGACACGCCGATGAACAGCGTGACGGCGGCGGCCTTGGAAAACACCAGCCAGTCCGGGTGTCCCACCGCCGCGTCGACCACCGCCGGGATCACCATGGCGATGGCCAGAACGGTGATCAGAATGCCGTTGATGAAAAGAACCGGCCGCAGCTCGATCATGGCCGCAGTCTTCCTGCTGCGCACGGCGGCGGTTGGCTGCCGCTTGCCCCGGGCGCCCGCAAGACTCTGTTGAAGACCTGCATCATATCAGACAAGGGAATCGATCAAGGGGTTCGGCGTTGGGGCGGGCTAGCGGGCACGGCCGCTCGGCGCGGGGTTGCCGACCAGGGCGAGAAACTCGCGCCGGTCCCCGCGTTCCGGGTCGCCCCTGCTCCAGCGGATCAGCGTCTCGCCGGCCTTCAAGGTTTCCTGCCGGCACGGCTGCTGGCCGGCGGCAAAGGGCGTTATTGTGTGGCTTTCCTCCACGCGCCTGTCTTCCCCTCTTTGTTCTCTCCCACGCCTGCCCGCACCCCCCGGCGGCAGCCGGCACAGGACCCGGCAGCGTCAGTTGAGTTGCACGGGCTGGTGGGGGCTGTCCAGCGAAAAGGCCGGAATATCAACGTCGAAGCGCCTGCCGTCGGCGCCTTCCATCTCGTAGGTGCCAACCATAATGCCGGAGGGCGTGGAAAGCGGTGTGCCGCTGGTGTACTCGAAGCTCTCGCCCGGCTGCAGGGTCGGCTGTTCGCCCACCACGCCAGCGCCGTGCACCTCCTGCACCCGCCCCATGGAATCGGTGATGCGCCAGTAGCGGTTCAGCAACTGGACGGTTTCCGGCCCGGTGTTCTCAATCGTCACCTGATAGGCCCAGACATAGTGTCCTTCGGTGGGCGAGGACTGTTCGTCTAGGTATATCGGCTTGACCGTCACGCTGATCGAGTGGGTGGTCGCGCTGTACATGATCTCTGCGGGTCCCTTGTTCGCCGGCAGCCCCCTCTCGCGGGGAGCCTCTGCCAAAGCGTGAAACGGCATCACCGACCCTGCCAGCCCCTGGCGGATCGCTAAGGCGGGCGCCGCCCGGCAACACCTGAACCTCCGCAGTCTACGCTCTGAAGCGTTGACAAGAAAGGGTCGGCAGTACCCTATCGCACCGCCGACCCCGATAAGGTGTAAAGTCTTGTTATTGCGGGATAATTTCCACTCGCCGGTTGGCCTGTTCGCGAACCCCGTCGGCGGTGGGAACGGCCGGCTCTGCCTCGCCACGGCCGGCCACGAAGATGCCGTCGAGATCGAAGCCGCGGCCGGTCAAGGCGTCCCGCACCGCGTCGGCCCGGCGCAGCGAGAGATCGAGGTTGTAGTCCTCCGATCCGGCGCGGTCGGCGTGGCCGGTTACGGAGAACTCGCTGAAGCCGCCGCTGCCTGCCGCGGCAATGGCTTCGTCGATCACCGTGGCGCCGGCCGGGGTGATGACATCGCTGTCGAAGTCGAAGAACAGCACGAAGGTCTGCGGCGCGACCGGCGCAGGCGGTGGTGTCGGGGCCGGGGCTGCCGGGGGCGGCGCCTCTGCCATCGCGCCGTCCAGCCTGTCCAGGGCGGCATAGAATTCGTCGCGGCAGCGGGCGATGTGGTCAAGCTGATGGCCCTCTTCCTGCTGTTCCAGCCAGCAGTCGAAGCGCGTCTGGGCGATGGCGGCGTCCTCGGGCGCCTTGGTTCTGGCGCTGGCGTCCAGCAGGCTGACGAGGCGCGCCCGGCCGTCGGAGAACTCCGGAACCATGGACTCAGGAATACGCCAGTCGCCGACGGCTTCCGGCTGCACCTCGCTGCCTTCCGCGGCCATGAGACCTTTCCTGGCATAGAGATCGGCGGAGTGCCAGTCGACCATCTCGTCGGCCTCGAACTCGGTCAGGTCGCGGTACTCCGCGGTCAGGGCTGTTGTAAAGGGGGTGCCGGTCGCTTCCGCCGTGCGCATCCTGTCGACGTTGTAGCCGGCGACACAGCCACTGACCGCGATGGTCAGCACCCCAAAAGCCAAAACTCGCATGAAGATCATTCTTGAACATCTCCCTCTCATCGAATGCGGATCCGCCACCCGGTCGTGATGGCAAAGGCAGGTGAGAGTTGTGATCTTTGTGGACGACCCACCCCGTTGCCCACCCCGTTGGCCCCCGCCGGGCAGCCACCCCCGGAGCCCGAACCGTTGCTGCTTAAGACCGCTGGTCTGAGAAGTTATTCCGGAAAGGCGCCGCGGCGGCAGCGGGTCGGCGTCTGCAGGGCAGCCTTAACCGAGATGGGCGGTGCGGCGTGCCATGACCTGGCCCCCCGCATCGATCTCCAGGACCGGACCGCCGGCATCGGCTGCATCCGCGGGATCGTGGGTGACCAGCAGAGTGGGCAGGGACTGGGCGCGGGCGTGCTCGAAGACGAAGGAGCGGAAGCGGGCGCGCAGGGCCACGTCCAGCTTGGCAAAGGGTTCGTCCAACAGCAGGGCGCAGGGTTCCGACAGCAGCGTCCTTAGAAGGGCGATGCGCGCCCGCTGGCCGCCGGAGAGGGTTTCCGGATCGCGGTCGTAGAAGGCGCTCATGTCCGCTTCCGCCAGCGCCTCTTCGATGCGCGCGCGCCGGGCTTTGCGGTCGCGGATTTCGGGCGGCAGACCGAAGGCCAGATTGCCGGCCACCGAGAGATGGGGAAAGAGAAGATCGTCCTGGAACAGGATCCCGATACGGCGCTCCTCGGGCGGGCGGCTGGCCAGCTCCTCACCGTTCAGTAGAATGCGTCCGCTGCCCGTAAGCGCCGGGTCCAGGGTGCCGCAGACGAAGGCCAGCAGGCTCGACTTGCCACAGCCGCTGGGCCCCATCACCGTAACCACCTCGCCGGGCGCCACGGTCAGGCTGAGCGGGCCCAGGAACCGTCCGCCGCCATGGGCCAGGTCGACCTGGCGCAACGCCAGGCCGTAGTCCTTGGTGACCGAGATGACGGTCATGCCCGCTGCTCCCGTAGGATGCGGGTGCGGGCCAGGCGCCGCGGCAGGGCCAAAGCAGCGGCAAAGGCGATCAACGGCAAGGCGGCCTGAAGAAAAGCAAAGACGCCCATCACGCGGCGGTCTCCCCCGGCAGAGAGGCTGACGGCTTCCGTCGTCAGGGTAACGAAGCGGCCCGCCCCGGCAAAGAGCGTCGGCAGGTACTGGGTCACGCTGACGGCAAAGCCTACCGCCGCGGCGAAGAGCACCGGGCGCAGCAGCATGGGCAGCTTGACGCGCCAGAACACCCGGTTGGGGCTGGCCCCCAGGCAGAGCGCGGTGCGGCTGTAGCGTTCGTCGAGGGCGCGGTAATGATCGGCGAGCGATAGAAACACATAAGGCAGTACGAAGAGCAGGTGGCTCCAGACCAGGGCGACCCAGGTGCCGTCGATGCCGATCTGGATCGACAATACCTGGCTGCCGAACAGAAAGGCCACCTGGGGCACCAGCAGGGGGACGTAGAGCAGCCAGAGCGCCCGGGTGGAGATGGTCAGGCCGCGCCGCTTCTCGTTCTCGAGGCAGCCGAGGACCAGCGCGACAGCGATGAAGGCGGCAGCGAGGCCGCTGATCAGGGTGGTGCCGGTGATCCACAGCAGGTCGTGGCCCTGGCGCGCCCAGATATCGGTGCTGAACACAGAGGGCAGCGCATCGGGATAGCGCCAGCGGCGGGTTACCGACCACAGCGCCATGGCCAGCAGGCCCGCTGCCGCCATCGCCACCAGGAGCTGCACCAGCGCCGTCGTTGCGGCCCGCAGAACCCGGCCCTTGCCGCCACGCCGCCCGCCGGCGATCCACAGGCGGCCCAGGCGGGCGACCAGGATCTCGCCGAGGCGCCAAAGGGCGATCGCGCCGACCACCAGCAACAGCTGCAGCACCGCCCCCGCAGCAGCGACGAAGCGCATGGTCAGATCCGGATCGTTGAACCAGCGGAGAACCTGGACCGCCAGGGGCGGGGGTGACAGCGGCGCCAGGATCAGCGCCATGTCCACCACCGAAAGCGAATAGGCCAGCACGGCGTAGACAGGCAGGCGGATCCGTCGGTAGACCGCGGGCAGCACGGTCTTCAGCCAGGCCATGACCGGCCCGTAGCCCAGGGAGCGGGCGATCGCCAGACGTTCCTCGGCGCGGCTGTGCTCCAGTGCCGCCAGGGTCATCAGCAAGAGGAACGGCAGTTCCTTCATCACCAGCCCCAGGGTCAGGGCCAGGGCGTTGGGGTCCTGCACCGTGGCCACGTCGGGCGGCAGGTCCCAGCCGGTGGCCCAGGGCGAGACCAGCCGCACCAGCCAGCCGCTGGGTGCGATGAGAAAGGCGAGCCCCAGCGCCATGGCTGCGTGGGGCACGGCCAGCAGCGGGGCCATCAGGCCGCGGATCGCCAGAGTGATGCGCCCGCCGTGGCAGGCGGCCAGAAAGAACACGGTCAGCGAGAAGGAGATGACCGTCGCCAGCAGGCCGGACACCAGGGTCAGGCGCAGCGACTCGCGGAGGCCCGGATGATCGAACAGCATCACCCAGGGTTCGAGCGTGAAGCTATGGCCGCCCAGGGTCGGAAAGTAGCCGAAGGCCGGCAGCCAGGTGCCGATCAGCCCGGCCGCCACCGGCGTCAGGAAGAGCAGCAGGGTCGCGCCCGGCAGATAGGCGAGAAGATCGCGGCGGGTCATGCTGTCGTGCCCGGCGGTATGGCTTCCGAGGCTATTCGCGCAACCGGCGCTGTGCGCCTGCCTAGCGGGCGTAGCGGCGCTGCCATTCCGCTTCGATGCGCACCATCCAGGAGGGATGCGGCTCCAACAGGGTCGGCCCTAGATCCTCCGGCGCGAGGGTCGCCACGCCGGCAGGCAGGTCCTCGAAACGTTTGCGCTCGGCGGGGTCGAGCTTGGCCATGGCCAGAACCGTATCGTCGCCCCAGACCTCCGGGTTCTGTTTCTCGGCCTGCGCCTCCGCGCTCATCAGAAAGTTCGCGACGACCAGCGCTCCTTCGGCGGCGCTGGCGTTGAAGGGGATCGCGACGAAGTGGGTATTGCCGATGGTGCCGCGGTCCAGCACGAAGGTGCGGGCCGTTTCCGGCAGCAGGCCGTTGGCGATGGCCGACGACGCTTCCGAGGGATAGAACGAAAGGGTGATGTCGACCTCGCCGTCGTCGAGCAGCTGACGCTGGGCGGGGCCGCTGGCGGGGAAAGTCTCGCCGCCGCGCCAGAGATGGGGGTGCAGGGCGTCGAGGAACTCCCACAGCGGCCGCGCAACCTGTTCGACCTGGGAGTCGTCGACCACCGCCTGCTGCAGAAAGGCCGGATCGGGCGCCAGTTCGATCAGCACCTGCTTCAGGAAGGTGCTGCCCAGAAAGTCCGGCGGCGTCGGATAGGTAAACCGCCCGGGATTGGCGCGCGCCCAGTCGAGCAGGGCCGGGATGGAGCCCGGCGTCTCGGCGACGCGGGCCGAATCGTAGATGAAGTTCAGCTTCGCCATGCCCCAGGGCGCCTCCAGCCCCTCGGTCGGCACGGTGAAGTCCACCAGGGTCGACGGCTTGTCCTCGAAGTCGACCAGTTGGAAGTTCGGCAGCGCCTCGGTGAAGGGCCCGTACAGCAGGGCATTGTCCTTCATGGTGGCGAAGTTCTCGCCGTTGATCCAGATGAGGTCGATGGAGCCGTCTGCGGTCTTGCCCGCCGCGCGCTCCGCCAGGACGCGGGAGACCGCATCGGCGGTATCGGCCAGTTTCACGTGGCGCAGCATGACGCCGTAGTCGTCCCAGACCCGCTCGCCGACCCAGGCGATATAGGCATTGATCCGCTCGTCGCCGCCCCAGGCATTCCAATAGACCGTCTGGCCGTTGGCGGCGTCGGCGATCTCCGCCCAGGGGCGCTGCTCGGCGGCGGCGGCGTCCTTGCCCGCCAGGCCCAGGGATGTGGCCAGGGCGGCGGCCAAAAGCGGCAGGAGCGCAATCCGGCGGCGCATATGCTGATCTCCTATCGTTGCTCGGGTCCCATCTTGCGCCCTGGGTTCGGCCGATGCCAGGGCTGCGCGGGCCGGGATGGCTGCCCCCGCCAGGGCCAAGGGCCCGGGGAAAGGATCGGGCCGTCTCGTCCCTTGGCTTAGATGGGGGCAGCCTACAGGCGCGCCCAGGCCCTGTCATCCGTCAGGGGTTGATGATCACAGGGCTTTTATTGGATGGTCCGGTTTCGTGAACCGTTACGCAGACCCGGTTTCCGGGGTGGCTTTTTCGGCGGGCTCCGGTCAGCGGGTCCTCATCGGCGGTCCCTCTTCGGCGATCCCTCTTCGGCAGCCCCTACGCGGCAGCCCCTACTCGGCCGAGGGAAAGCCCGCGCGCATATAGGCGACGACCCGCCAGATGTCGTCTTCCTGAAGCGTGTCCTTATAGGCCGGCATGGCGGTGCCGAAGGCGCTGCCCCCTTCGGCGATCGACCACAGCAGGTATTCGTCCACCGCGCCCTGCCGGTCCATGAGCTGACCCAGCAGCGCCGGGGAGGGCAGCAGGTCGAGCCCCGCGTCCCCGTCGCCGCGGCCTTTCGCCCCGTGGCAGTCGGCGCAGTTCGCCTGGTAGACCGCGCCGCCCGCGGCAATGGTACCCGGACTGGCGGGAAAGGGACTGCGGCGGCTGCGGTACTCGAGCGGGACGCCGGCCTGAATGAATTCGCGGTGGCGCGCGGCCCGGTCCTCCAGCTTCGGCGGGCTGTTTTCCAGGTCCCATTCCGGCAGCCGGTCGATCTCGACGTTCCAGGGGTCCAGGCCGGGGATGATCGTCAGCCGGTCCTCCGGGTCCGCCGCACCGCCCTGGGCCAGGGCTGCCGGCAGGGTGGCGGCCAGCAGCGCGGTCATGGCGGTCGCGGTGAGGGCGGCGCGCAGCGGGAAGGGGCGTAGTGAAGGCATAAGGGCGGCTCCCCTTGGCGGTCTCTGACCTCAGGGGTAGCGGCCACACCTTGGCGCGGCCATGACCCAGGTCAAGAAGCGCGAGCGTCTTTAGGTTCCCCTGATACCAACTGCCCGCGCAGCATCTCGACGATCGCCAGCGCCTTGATTCCAGTGAAAGAACAACTTTACCGCTGCGTTTGAGTGAGCAACCATTGCGCGTATGAAGTTCCGGCAGCTAGAGCTTATTGCGATCTGTCGAGACTTCGGTCGTGAACCTTCTTCTAGGTCTACAATCTTGGTAAGTACGGACCGCAAACTCATCGACAACAACGGGCGCCGATTGGTCCTGCTTTTATTGCTCATCGGAATGGTCTTGTCGCTCGCGATTGGCGGCTCAGGGGGAATAAGCAGGCATAGCCTGCCGCCTTATCATTTAGAGGTCAGCTATCATCCGGCGCATATTGTATCTTGGCTCTTTGGCACGGCAGCATTCTTTCTCCCTAGAGTTATCGGACCGTTGCAGACAAACCAGGAAAGGCCCGCCGGGATCATTCGGCGCTACTTCGCCCTCAACATCGACTGCTTTGTTTGTTTCGTGCTGCTTATGATGCCTTTCGTAATGCTCGCGTTGTTGCTGGAAGGTTTAGGGGCGCCTTCTCTCGGCCCGATGCCGGAGGCATTGGCCCGCCGGCCTCATGCCTTGATGACGATGCTCTTCTTTCCAGGCGGCGTTGTCGCGTGGCTCTGTGCCTATTGCTGGCCAGCGGCGGCGGGTCGGCAGTCGGCAGGGGATCTGTTGATGGGGATTGAGCAGCGGTGGCCCGAGCGTCCAAGCTTGCTGAGGTCGATTGGCCACACTCTCCTAGGGTTTCTGACTTTGTCCTTGTTCTTCATCGGCCTCTTCGTCGCTTTGGTGCGCGAAGACCGACGGATGTGGCATGACCTAGTGTTCAATACCCGGAACGTTCGATAGGTTCCGACGCTACTGGGCATCGTGGAAGATGATGCCGGCGGCGAAGCGTTCGCCGGCGTGGATCCGGCTGACGCCGTGGCGCAGCTTCACCCGGTGG